>NZ_JBFTHD010000001.1:0-981262 GCF_056394065.1 Achromobacter sp. 10T422 | reverse complement strand
TTCAACCGCGCCCGCCGCCGCATCTACGTCTACGGCTTCCACATGGTCTGGTGGAACCCCTTCACCCGCTGGTACGTCACCACCGCCAGCTACCCCTGGGACGATGTCCGCGCCGAAGTTTGGGAGCAATGGGGCGCGACCTCTGGCGGTGGCTTGATGATCAAGTGGGGCGTGTCGATCGCCATCGTCAAACCTGGCACGAATGACGTCATCGAACGCTTCCACCTCAGCACCTACAACCAAGACCTGGACAACGTCTGGGCCTACGTCTGCACCTACATGCAGCAAGGCCCGCAAGCCTTGCCGCCTTGCGACATCGAACCGCGCGATGCGAACGATGTGCCGGCGTACAACTTGGCGTTGCGCTGGGCGCCTCGGGTGGAGTGGCCGGAAGCGATGGATCAGGAATCTCGCAGCGCGCCGTGAATTCCTGAATCCTCCAGGGACGCGGCAAGCTGAGTGGCCGTGCCATGTGCCATGTGCCATGTGCCATGTGCCATGTGCCATGTGCCATGTGCCATGTGCCATGTGCGATGTGCGATGTGCGGTGCGTCGTGTGCCGTTAGCCGCGCGCCGCTGGCCCCGCGCCCTTCGCCATCCGCCTGTCGCCCCGCCCCTTACTTCACAATCCGCGCATTCAGGCTGTTGTCCGCCAACGCCTGCGCCTGTGCTTTCGACATGCCCAGGTGTTCATACAGCGCGTGGAAGTTCTCGTTGACGTAGCCGCCGAAGTACGCGGGGTCGTCGGAGTTGACGGTGACTTTCACGCCGGCGTCCAGCAACGACAGAATGTTGTGGTCGCGCATGTGTTCGAAGACGCGCAAGCGGGTGTTGGACAGCGGGCAGACGGTCAGGGGGATTTGTTCGTCGATCAGGCGCGCGATCAGGTTCGGGTCTTCGGCGGCGCGTACGCCGTGGTCGATGCGCAGCACCTTCAGCAAGTCCAGCGCTTCCCAGATGTATTCGGGCGGGCCTTCCTCGCCCGCGTGGGCCACGGCGGGCAGGCCTTCGGCGCGGGCGCGGTCGAACACGCGTTGGAACAGGCGCGGGGGGAAGCCTTTTTCGCTGCTGTCCAGGCCGACGGCGATGAAGGCGTCGCGAAAGGGCAGGGCTTCTTCCAGCGTGCGCATGGCCTGTTCTTCTGGCAGGTGGCGCAGGAAGCTCAGGATGAGGCCGCTTGTCACGCCGAGTTTCTCGCGGCCGTCTTTCAGCGCCTGGCTGATGCCGCTCAACACGACGGCGAACGGTACGCCGCGGTCGGTGTGCGTCTGGGGATCGAAGAAGGGTTCCGTGTGCACGATGTTCTGCTCGTGGCACTTCAGCAGATATGCCCAGGTCAGGTCGTAGAAATCCTGTTCGGTGCGCAGCACGTCCGCACCCCGGTAATAGAGGTCCAGGAATTCCTGAAGGTTGCCGTAGTTGTACGCGCCGCGCAGGGCGTCGATGTCTGGCCACGGCAGCGCCACGCCGTTACGTTGCGCCAGCTGGAACAGAAGCTCGGGTTCCAGCGAGCCTTCCAGGTGCAGGTGCAGTTCCGCCTTGGGCAGTGCGTTGAGCCAGTCGTACATGGGTGCTCCGATCAAAAAAAGTAAAGCAAGTGCTTTGGCCGCTCAGGCGGCCAGGGCGATGTGATCTGCCTGGATGGCAAGCTGCATTTGCGCCGCAAAGGCGCGTGCCTGGCGGGTGCTGGGACGGTCGCGGCGCCAAATGGCGGCTAGCGGCGATTTCCGGAGGGCGGGGCGGGCCGGCAGCATGAACAGTTCTCCGCGCGCTTGCAGAACGGCGGCGACGCTGCCCGGCAGCATCCACAAGGTTTGCCCGTCCAGCAGCATTTCGCGGCCAAATTCCAGAGACAGGGCGCCGATCATATCCGGAATTCGCAGGCCGGCCTGGCGCAGTGACATTTCCAGCTCGCCGCGGATGCGGCTTCCCGGCAGTGCGGTGATCCAGGGGTAGGCGATGTAGTCGGCCAGGGAGGTGTCGGGCACGCCCGCCAGCGGATGGTGGGTGGCGCAGCCCAGCACCACCAAATCTTCCAGCAAGGTGGTTGATCGATAGATCTGCGGGTTGACGGTGGATGAGAACCGGCTGATCAGTACGTCCACGCCGCCCGCGTCCAGGTCTTCGATGAGCCTTTCGTGCGTGCCGATCTCGATGGTGAGGGTGATGCGGGGGTAGGCTTGGCGGAACGCGCGGGCGGCTTCGGCCACGGGCCAGCCGGCGAACATCGAAAAGCATCCCACGGTCAGGCTGCCTTCGTCGCCGCGCGATACCGCGGCCAGATCGATCTCGGCCTTGCGGAAGTCGGTCAGCAGCAGGCGGGCGTGCCGGCACATGGCCTCGCCTAGCGGCGTACAGGTGGTGCCTTTGGCGGTGCGTTCGAACAGGCGCGCGCCGACCAGTTCTTCAATTTCCGCGATGGCGCGCGACAGCCCTGATTGCGTGCTGTGCAGCTGCGCCGCCGCCTTGGACAAATTGCCCAGCTCGGAAACGGTCAGCACGATTTCCAGGTGCCGGATGCGGAGTTTGCCTCGGAACGGTGTCATGGCGCGGATCGGTGGGGATGTGCCGATTATTCTCTCCCGCCGGACGCTTGGCAACGGCGGGGCGGGATTCAGATATAGTTCGTCGCCGGGCAAACCGTGGGTGTCGCCATGCGAACCAAGGGATAACGCGGGGGCCGGAAAGGGAGACAGTCAGCCATGAATTCAACGATATCCGGCAAGTGGCCGCAGCGTGCGCTGCGGTTGGCCGGGGCGGGCGTGTTAGTGACGGCCTTAAGTGCTTGCGGCGTGTCGCGCGTGGACGAAGTGTCTGTCAAATGGCCGTCGTTCAAGAGCGGAACACCGGTGGTGTTGCCGTCGGACCCGGCGCAATGCCCGGACCTTGCGGGCACGTACCGGGCGCAAGGCGAATTCCGTTCGGGCGACCGCGAGACCACGGCCCTGAACGACCTGCGCAACTTCTTTTTATATACGCTGGATCTGCCGGGCATGCGCGATACGCTTCTGCCTGAATGGCGCTCGACGCCCGAGGCCACCGTGGCCTTGTCCCGCGTGGATGGCGGATGGCGCGTGTTGGCTCAGGACGAGCAGGGCGCGCGTTCGACCGCACTATTGCCGATGCTGAACGGCGCGCAGGACCCCGCCGCCTTGTCTGGCGATGCCAACGCCAATCGTCCTGACGGCGTCCGGCGCCATACCGGTTGCACGCAAGGCCGCTTGTGGGTCAGCGTGCGCAACGACTGGCGCCAGTACGAGTCCATGGGCGTGATGCGGCACGTGGCAATATTCCGTCCGGACGCAGGCGGCCTGCTGGTGACCGTGCAGCGGGAATCCGACAGCATCGGTATGCTGCCCTGGTATTCCAACGATGGCAGTGTGTTCCAGTATTGGTTTGCACGGGTCGCGCCCTGACGCGGCGGTTGCGGCATTTTTATGCGGCGTCTGCAGCGCGTCACGCTCTGACGATATTGGGCTATTGGGCCATTTGGCCATTACCCCATTACGCAATTTCCCCATCACGCGATTGCCCCATTACGTAATTCCCTCATTACCCCATTGCTTCAATGACTCGTAAAAATCTGATCCTTTCGTTGTTGTCTCTGCTGGTTTTCATCGTGCTGGTCGCACTCTTCTGGCGTGATCAATTTGCGCATACGCCGCCGTCCCTGCGTTCCCTGGTCGGTGACCAGATAGAAGGCGATATGCAGATCTATGGGGAGTCGCCGCGACAGGACGCGCTGGCCCAGCGGGCGTTGCTGGCCGACGCACAGCGAGGCAACCCGGCCGCGCAGTTCATGCAGGGCATGATGCTGGAGCCGGTCGACATCAAGGAAGCGATGCGCTGGTATGAGGCCGCTGCCGCGCAGGGCGACGAAGGCGCGATCGCCCGCTTGCAGGCGCTGCGTGCGCAGCCCTCGGCCCGATAGGTCACGGCGTTGACCTTACCTGCCCCGTCCGCCCAGGCCGCCACCGCCGACCCGCGCGCGCGCTTTGTGTCGGGGCCGCTGGGGCCGCACGTCTTTGAAATGATCATGACCGGCTGGGCCAGCATGCTCGCCGTGTTTGCGGTGGAGTTTCTGTCGCTGCTGTATTTGGGCACCTTGAAGGACGAAGCGGTGCTGGGCGCGGTGGGGTTCGGGTCGATGACGCAGTTCACGATTACGTCGATATGTATTGGCGTGRCGGTGGGCGGCGCTGCGCTGGTCTCGCGGGCCTTGGGCGCGGGGGACTTGACGCGGGCGCGCACGCTGGCCGGCGCGTCGCTGGTGTTGATGACGGGGGCGGCGCTCGCGGCCGGAGCGATCTTTCTGGCGGCGATCGGGCCGTTCACCGCCGCTATCGGGCTGGCGCCAGATGTGCGCGAACACCTGCTGTCCTACGTCCTGATCACCACGCCATTCGCGATGGTGATGGGCGTGGGCATGATGCTGTCGAACCTGTTGCGTGCGTCAGGGCGCGGGCGTCAATCCATGTGGGTGCTGCTGGCGGGTACGGCGACGGTGGCGGTGCTGGACCCGATCGTCATCTTTGTGCTGGATGGCGGCATGGTGGGGATTGCCTGGGCCAGCGGCGTAGGGCGGTTGGCAACCGTGGCGCTGGGCGCCTGGCTGGTGTTTGGCAAGCATCGTCTGGTGGTCTGGCCGGCTCGGCGCGCGTTGCGGGCCAACTTGGCGGCCATCGGCAAGATTGCACTGCCTGCTGCGCTGACCACCTTGGCGACACCGGCGGCGGTCATCTTCACGGTGTCGACCTATGCCAGCTTCGGGCCAAGCGTGATGGCGGGCGCCACGGTGGTCGACCGCGTGCTGCAACTGGCGTATTCGTTGTTCTTCGTGCTGCCCGGCGCGATTGGCCCCATTCTTGGGCAGAACCTGGGTGCGGGCCAATGGGACCGCGTGAAACAGACTGTCAGCATCACGACGCGTTGGGCATTGCTCTACGGTTTTGCCGCAGCCGCCGTGCTGGCAGTGCTGGCGCCTTGGGTGCCCGACTGGTTCCAGGTCACCGGGCCGGGGCGCGACCTGATCCTCTTCTTCTGCCGTTACGGCAGTTTTGCGTGGGCGGTGAATAGCCTGTTCTTCGTGTCGATTGCTGTCTTCAACAACCTGGGATACGCCACGTATTCCACTGTGATCGGCTGGCTGCGCTCCACGGTGGGAACCTTGCCGTTTGTCTGGCTGGGCGCGCATTACGGCGGTCCCGAAGGCGTGATGCTGGGCCAGACACTGGGCTTCGCGCTGTTCAGCGTGATCGCGATGGTCTACTGCCTGCGCGTGCTGCGCGCGCCACCGGTTGTGCTGGGCGGGCGGGAAACCGTCTGATAGGGCGGCGCGGTGGTCCCGTGGTGGGCAATCCCACAGCGGGCTATTAAGCGTTGGACGGTTTCACGGTGGACGGCCTCTCAGATGGCCGCCCCGCGGATGGCTCCCCCACGGATGGCCGCCCCACGGTTCGATTTCGGCGGCTGGTCGCGGTACGATCCGGGCTGACTTCGATTTTTCAGGAATACCATGCGTCAGCGTTCTTCAGGCTTTCGAATCGAACCCCTGTCCCGCGTGCTGTTGGCCGCCGCCCTGATGGCGGCAGGTGCCAGCGCCGCACACGCGCAATCGCCGTCGTCCGCGACGGGTTCGCGGGTGCAGACACCCGCACCGGCGCAGCCCGCATTGACGCCCAAGCGCAGCTTTGACGATGTCGTCAAAGCGCAAGAATCGGCAGCCACGCCGGCGTCGGCCCCCGCAGGCGCTCCGGCTGACGCTCCCGCCGCAACGGCGACGCCGGCTGCCGCAGCACCGGCTGCCGCAGCACCGGCTGCCGCTGCACCCGCAACCGCAGCCCCCGCAACCGCAGCCCCCGCCGCCACTGCTTCGCCCGCCGCGCCTACCGTCATCATCCCGACCGAGCTCGATACCAAGGCTTGCATCGACAAGCTGCGCAAGGGCGCAACCGCCAACGGGTTGACCGTGGCGGATTGGGACAAGTACACCGCCCGCGCCAAGCTGCTGCCTACGACAGTCGCGTCCGCCAAGGGTCAGCCCGAAGGGCGTGAAAGCTGGTGGGACTACATCGCCAAGACCGTCGATGACGAACGGGTCAACGATGGCCGCGCGGTGATGAAGAAGGTGGGGCCGCAACTGGATGCGATCGGCCAGCAGTATCAAGTCGACCCCGCCACGCTCGTCGCCATCTTCGGCATCGAAACCAACTACGGCCGCCAGATCGGCAAGACCGATGTCTTGAACGCCTGGCTGACGCGCGCCTGCACCGAGAACAAGACGCTGTGGGAAAAGAACGCTTACGCGTCCGTCCGCCTGCTGCGCGACGGCACCGTGCCCGCCGATAGCTTCGTGGGTTCGTGGAGCGGCGCGTTCGGCATGACGCAGTTCATCCCGACGTCCTTCTATGAATTGGCCGCCGATGGTGATGGCGATGGCCGTATCGATCTCTACAACTCCTTGCCCGACGCCCTGGCGTCCACGGCCAACCACCTGCGCAAGCGCCGCGCCAAGTGGACGCATGGCTTGCCGGCAGTGGTGGAAGTGCGCGTGCCGGCCGAACTGGCCGCTGCGATTCCGCCCGAACCCGACGCGGAATACGTGGGCTCGCAAGACCGCCGCACCATCGCGCAATGGGCGCAGGCGGGCCTGAAGCAGGGCGATGGTTCGGTGTTGAAGTTGCCGTCAGGCAACGATGAACAGGCCTATCTGTTCGCACCCACCGGTTCCAAGGGCCCGGTGTTTCTGGCGACGGTGAACTTCGACGCCATCCTGCATTACAACCAGTCGCGCCGCTACGGCCTGGCCGTGTCGCTGCTGCTGAACCGCTTGCAGGGCCGCCCGGGCATCATCGCGGCGTGGCCAACTGACGACCCCGGCCTGTCCCGCGCCGAGATCAAGCAGTTGCAGGAAGAGCTGTACGGCCGTGGCTACGACGTGGGCGAGGCGGACGGCATTCCCGGCGCCAAGACCCGCGACGCCGTGCGCGCCGAACAGGAACGCCGCAACCTGCCGCAAGATGGCCGCGTCGGCAAACGCATCCTGGATGCCTTGAAGGCCGACAAACCTGACGCGTTGCGCGCGCGTCCGTCCAAGTAAGAGCACACGCGCGGTATCTGCCAGAAAGGCGGATGCCGCGCGCGGCCTGGCGCCGCTATGATGGAGCGTTTCCCTCTATGTCTCATTCGTCATGCCGCACGCTGTCTTTCCTGACATTTTCCTGACTCCCCGGCTTCGTGCCCAGCGCATGCGGCAGGGGCATCTGCCTTTCATCACGAAAATGCACGCCGACGCCGATCTGATGGCGACGATGGGTGGCACGCGTGATGCCGCAGCCAGCCGGCTGTATGTGGCGCAAAACGTCTCGCATTGGGTGGAGTACGGCTACGGCATGTATGTGCTGGACGACCGGCGCACGGGTGCGATGGCCGGCCGTGCTGGCCTGAAGTACACCGTGTCGGACGAGCAGGGGGCAATTGAGCTGGCGTACGCGTTTCAGCCCGATTGCTGGGGCCAGGGGTATGCCGGCGAGATCTCGGCGGCGCTGATTGCGCTGGGGTTCAAACTGCTGCCGGTGGATGTGTTGTCGGCAGTGGCAATTCGGTCCAACACGGCTTCACGCCGCGTGATGGAGAAGACCGGGCTGCGCTATGTAGGTGAAAGCGCGGCAGGGGGAAGTGCCGGCGACGAGGACAGCGTCAAAGTCCGCTACGAAATCCGCCGCGCCGAATGGCGGCAACTTCAGGGGCAGGCGGGCGATGAATTGCTTGCGCAGCAGCGTTAACATTCGGGCATGAGTACGACGACCCTTCCCGATGACGACCCGCAGCCCGTTCCCCCTGAACGTCCCGCACCCGAAGAATGCTGCAACAGCGGCTGCATTCCTTGTGTTTACGACATGTATGACGAGGCAATGGAAAATTATCGCCAGGCGCTGAAAGCCTGGCGGAGCCGGCACGAAGTGACCGGCTCGTCAGGCGGGTAAGCGCATAACCGCCAGACCGCCAAACCGCTTAATCGCCAAACCGCTTAATCGCTTAATCGCTTAATCGCTTAATCGCTTAGTCGCCTAACCGCCTAACCGCTTAACCGCCAAACGCAGCGACTACCCCGCCAGCGTCATATGAATGATCGGGAACGGCCGCCCCGCGTCGTCGTGGGCGGACCGGCCCACGTCCACGAACCCGTAGTGCTTGTAAAACCCATGCGCCTGCGGGTTTTGTTCATTCACGTCCACCTGTAAGGTGCCGTGCAGCGAACGCGCGAAGTTCAGCAGTCGGCGGCCTGCGCCTTTGCCGCGCTTGTTTGCGTCCACGAACAGCATTTCGACCTTGTTGCCCGTCAGGCCCATGAAGCCGGCGACTTCGCCGGTATCGTCCTCACAGACCCACACGCGCACTGACGGCAGGTAAGTGTTGAGCACCTGCGGGTACATGGCCTGGATTTCTTTTTCCGTCAGGAAAGAATGCGTGGCGCGCACCGAGCGGAGCCAGATGTCCGCCAGGGCCAGATCGTCGCCGTGATTGCGTTCTCGGATATTCATTTTCTTGTTGATGCTTACAGCCCTGAACGGTACAGCTCGGTAGCCGCCAGGACGGTTTCCATTTGCACAGTATGCGCGAAAACGAAGCGGTCGCCGTAGACCGTTTCATCTGGAAATTCCGAAATCAGCGCCAGCGGCAGCTCTTCGCGGTCGCTCTCTGTGATCTGCACCGGGATGCCGTTCATCACGTCGAAACCGCTTTCCAGCGCGTGCGCATGAAACAGTTCCAGCTGGCGTGCGTTGAACTCCACCAGCCCCGGCACGTTACGGGCCAGCCGCGCGGTGACGCCTTCGATCAGGCGGCGCGCGCGTTCGCCCCAGCCCGGGTGATGGCGCAGCACCAGGAAGAAGCCCTTGGGCACCGTCCACAATTCGAAATTGCGGGGCAGGTAGCCCGACAGCGGACGCGTCCATTCATGCGCGGGGTAGCCGTGCAGGTTGATGTGCAGCTGCGCGCCGCTGATCGCCTGCGCCTGATGGCGGCCATCGCGTTCAAAGTACGGGGCGTGTTCGCGGTATGCGATATCGTCGCCCAGCGCGCTGTAGCGCGAGGCGTGCAGCATGTGGCGCGGATGGTGTTCGCGCAGCCGGTTGAACAGCGCGTAGCCGTCGGGGTTTTCGGCGGCGATCAGCGCGAAGTGCGCATTGCCGCTTGCCGCCAGCGCTTGCGCCGCGCGCAACGCGCCGACCACACCGGACGTCTCGTTGGCGTGTTGCGCACCCGAAATGAAGACGGCCGGGCCCGGGCCGCGCACATAGGTGCCCAGCACGGGGCGGCCCTGGCGCGACACGGCCTGGAAGTCGTCTCCGCCAAACGCCGCCATACAGCCGGCGATCTGCGCGGCCGACAGGGGTTCGCGGCGCGCCGAGAGCGGCGCATCCGGCAGCACCGGCGTCACGGACGCAACGGCATCGAACGGCTCCAGCGACATCTGCACGCGTGCCGCACCATCGTGGCGGCGGATGTCGGGAATGATCTGGCCGGGCTGCAAGCCGCGGTCACCGGACGGGCGGCCGGAATGCTGCTGGAAGTGTTCCAGCAACGAAAAATAGATATCTTCGTGCAGCGCTTCAAACGTGCTGACGATTTCTTCGTCCACCGGCAAGGCGAAGTCCATGCCGGGCAGGTCGACGCGAATTTCCAGGCGGTCGAAATAGGGCTCGTGTGCGCCCCAGGGGTGGTTGCGCACCGTGTCGACGATGCTGCGGAACACCTGCTGGTACTCAGTGGTCTGGGCGGCGTCGGTCTGGATGGCGCCGTCGGCGTCGCGCACGCGCAGCCAGCCGGTGGGCGACAGTTCGGGCTTGCCGTCCTGCGCGTGGCCCACGACGTTGGGGGCGAAGACGCGCGTGTCGACGCGGCGGCCGTCGGCGTAGGTCAGCGTGACGTCGTAGTGCAGGTCGGACGCGCCGGCTTGCATCGTGACGCGCACGCCTTCCATCAGCGCCACCAGCGGGTAGGCTTCCAGCGTGAAGCGCTTGGCCTGCGCGTGTTCGTGCAGCGGGTAGCGCACCAGGGCGGACACGAGCCCGTCGCGGTCGGCTTCTTCCAGGAAGAAGTGCACCAGCGGTTTGTACGCGCTGCGAAAACGCGCGGTGACACCCGCCTGAGCCAGCCGGGCTTCTGCCGCGCGGCGGGCTTCCACCCCTTCAAACAGCCAGCCTTCCACGACCGCGCCGCGCCACGCCGGCGCCATGTAGGCGTGCGTCCAGGCGTCCAGCGTGCGGTCGAATGTTTTTTCAAGCAAAGACATGCTTCATGTTCCTTCGAGTTCTTGCGTATCCGATGTATCCGATGCACAGACAAATGCCCCTTGCGGGGCATCTGATCTTTTACACCTTTCCGGTCGGGTCCAGACGGTCTCGCAACCAGTCACCCAGCAGATTCAGGCCCAGCACGGTCAGCATGATCGCCAGACCCGGGAAGACGCTGACCCACCATGCCGTCTGCATATACGTGCGGCCATCGGCCAGCATGCCGCCCCAGCTGGGAATCATCGGGTCCACGCCCAGGCCCAGGAAGGTCAGGCTGCTTTCCAGCAGGATGTTGTTGGCCACGTTCAGCGTCATCAGAATCACCAGCGGGCCCAGCAGGTTGGGCACGATGTGGTGGCGGATCATGGCGAGATCGCGCACGCCAAAGGCGCGGGCAGCCAGCACGAACTCGCGTTCACGCAGCGCCAGCACTTGGGCGCGGACCAGACGCGCATACTGCACCCACTGCGACACGATCATGAAGAAGATCACGTTGAACAGTCCGCCGCCCAGGATGGCGATGAACGTGATGGCCACCAGGATGAACGGCAGCGCCAGTTGCACGTCGGCAAAGCGCATGACGATCATGTCCCAGAAGCCGCGGTAGTAGCCGGCAATAAGACCCATGACGATGCCCAGCAGCGCGCCGCCAATCACGGACGCAAAGCCCACCATCAGCGAGATCTTGCCGCCCACGATCACGCGGGCCAGCACGTCGCGGCCCAGCGGGTCGGTGCCAAAGGGATGGGCGGACGACGTAAACGGCGCCATCAGGCGGGCCGCCAGGTCCATGGATTCGCCGCCATCGGGGAAAATCCACCCCGAGGTCAGCACCAGCAGGATCATGATGCCGGTCAGCACCGCGCCCAGCACGAATTCCAGTGAACGGTAGCGGCTGCGCGGCTTGACGGGCTTGGGGGCGGCGGCGGTAGGAGTGGTTGTCTGCATAAGGCTTACCGCGTGCGGATACGGGGGTCGACGATGCCGTAGGCGATGTCGACGATCAGGTTGACCAGGACGATGACGGTTGCCAGCACGGTGACCGTGCCTTGCAGAACCGGGTAGTCGCGGCCGGAAATGGCGTCAAACGCCAGCGTGCCCAGGCCGGGCCAGTTGAAGACCATTTCAATCACGACGATGCCGCCGATCAGGCCGCCAAATTGCAGGCCCAGATACGTGATGAGCGGAATCGCGCAATTGCGCAGCGCATGCTTGTACAGCACCACGCGTTCCTTCAGACCCTTGCTGCGCGCCACCATGATGTATTGCGCCGACAGCGTTTCCAGCATGGTCGTGCGCACCAGACGGATGTTGGTGGCGCTAAGAATGATGGCCATCGTCAGGGACGGCAGCACCAGGCTGGCCGGGCCGCTCCAGCCTGAAGGCGGCAGCAGCGGGAACGTGATCGACAACAGCAGCACCAGCATCAGCGCCAGCCAGAAGTTGGGGAACGACAGCCCCACCAGCGACAGGATGCGGATGGCCTGGTCGGTGGACTTGCCGCGCTTGATGGCCGCCTGGATGCCCAGCGGCAGCGAGATCAGGATGGACACGATCAGCGACGTGAAGGCGAGCATCAGCGTGGCGGGCAGGGCGTCGCCGATCAGCTTGGCGACAGACGTGCCGCCCATGAAGCTGCGGCCGAAATCGCCGTGCAGCAGGCCCTGCATGTACGACAGGTATTGCTCGTGGAACGGGCGGTTCAGGCCCAGCGCCTGGCGGATGTTGGCCAGGTCTTGTTCGGTGACGCTGCCCGAACCCTGGCTGAGCATCAGCGCGGGGTCGCCGGTCAGGCGTACGGCATAAGAGACAAGCAGTGTCACGGCGACAATCACGAAGACGGCCTGCAACACGCGTTTAATGAGAAATCCGGTCATGAGGCGCCGCCCCGGTTTGCACCCGGGCGGATCAGTAATGTTAATGCTGCAAGTGCCCCGCTAGCGGGATGCCGCGGGGCCGGCTTTGCCGGTCCGCAGGCATGCCCCCTTGAGGGGGAAGCGCGGTAGCGCTTCGGGGGGATTTACTCCACGCTGGTTTCAAGGAAACGGAAGCGGATGTCGCCCGGAACTTCCAGATTCTTCACGCGCTTGTTCACGCCCACGATCGTGTTCAGGCTGTACAGCGGCAGTTCCAGCGCCTGGTCGGCGACGTACGCGGCGATTTCCTGCAGCATGGCTTCGCGCTTCTTCACGTCATAGACGGTGCGTTGCGCTTCCAGCATGCCGTTGAGCTTGGCGTCGTTGTCATACGGGTTCCACTTCTGGCCCGTGTGATACATCAGGTACGCGGTGTTGTCGTAGTCATACGTCCAGCCGCCCCATTGGTTCTGCCACATCTCGCCCGTCTTGCCACCCGGGATGATGTCGTTCAGCAGCACGCCGGTTTCATACGGCTTGATGGTGGCGCGCACGCCCACGGCTTGCAGGTAGCCCGACACGGCTTGGGCGACTTCACGGAAGTTGGAATCGCTGCCGCGCACGTCGATCTGCACGGTGGCGCCCGGCTTCACGCCGGCCGAGGCCAGCAGCTTCTTGGCTTCGGCGGGGTTGAAGGGCAGGGGCTTTTGCTCGGGGTTGTAGCCGAACGATTGCGGGCCCTGGAAGCTGGCGATGACTTTGGCCTGGCCCAGCAGCAGCTGCTTGACGATGGCTTCGCGGTCAACGGCCATGATCAGCGCGCGGCGCACGTCACGGTTCTGCGTGATGCCGCCCGTGGTCTTGTAGCGCAGCGCGAAAGCGACGGGGCCGCCGGTCGAGATGACGTCGGCGTTGCCGGACTTCTTCACGGTGTCGATCAGGCCCAGCGGGATCAGCGTGGCCACGTCGATGCGGCCGGCCTGCAGCTCGGCGACTTGCGTGCCGGGTTCGCTGATGAAGCGGTAGACCACCTTGTCCAGCTTGGGCTTGCCGCCCCAGTACTCGTCGTTGCGGGCCAGCGTTACGTTGACCTTGGGCTGGTAGCTTTCAAACTTGAACGGGCCGGTGCCGACCGGGTTCGTGTTGAAGAAGTCTTCGCCCTTTTCCTTGATGTACTTCGGCGGCACGATCATGGCGCCGTAGCCGGCCAGCTTGGTCAACAGAACCGGGTCGGGCTGCTTCAGAATGAAGTCCACGGTGTATTCGTCCACGACCTTGATCTCGCCGATGGAGTCGTAGTTGGACTTTTGCGGGCCCTTGGCGCCTTCGGCGCCCAGCAGGCGTTCGAACGTGAACTTCACCGCTTCGGCGTTGAAGGGTTCGCCATTGTGGAACTTGACGCCTTCGCGCAGCTTGAAGCGCAGGCGCTTGTTCTCGTCCAGGTATTCCCAGCTGGTGGCCAGGCCCGGTTGCAGCTTCAGGTCGGCGCCGCGCATCGTCAGGCCGTCATACAGGTTGCCGCCGACGGAACCCCAGAAAGTCACGAAGGTGTCGATGGGGTCCCAGCTGCCCGGGTCCTGGTTGATGGCCACGCTGAGCGTGCCAGCGGCATGCGCGGTCGAGAAGACGGCGGGCAGCGCGCCGCCCAGCGCCAGGGTCAGGGCGGTGGCGGTGAAGGTGGTGCGTAGGAATTGCATGTTCGCTCCAGGGACGGGAACTCGGATCACACCGAGGAAAAGAGGGTTGTCTTCAAGCCGCGCGGGCCACTTGATGGCCGGGCGCGAATTCGATCAAGGGAATGATGGCCGGCTCGTCGCCCACGCGGCGCACCGGGCTGGGGATTTCGCCTTCGATCAGCGACGTATCAATATGGCGGCCGGGTTCGGCCACCGGCACGGCGGCCAGCAGCTTGCGGGTATAGGCATGCTGCGGCGATTCGAAGATCTGCCGGCGCGTGCCCAGCTCCACGATCTGGCCCAGGTACAGCACCGCCACGCGATGGCTGACTTTCTCCACCACCGCCATGTCGTGCGTGATGAACAGGTACGACAGGCCGCGGTCTTTTTGCAGATCCATCAGCAGGTTCAGAATTTGCGCCTGAATGGACACGTCCAGCGCCGACACGGATTCGTCGGCAATGATCAGCTTGGGGTTGCTGGCAAGCGCGCGCGCGATGCACACGCGCTGGCGTTGGCCACCCGAGAATTCATGCGGGTAACGCTTGGCGTGCTCGGGCTTCAAGCCCACTTGCTCCAGCAGTTCGCCCACGCGGCGGGCGATGGCGTCTTCGCCACTTAACAGCCCGTGCGTGCGGATGGGTTCGGCAATGCTGAAGGCCACCGTCTTGCGCGGGTCGAGCGACGCGTACGGGTCCTGGAAGATGTACTGGATTTCCTGGCGCAGGCGCTGGCGGCCTGCGGCGTCCATCGAGAAAATATCCTGGCCGTTGTAGCGCACGGCGCCTGAGGTCGGCGCGACGAGCTGCTGCAAGGTCTTGCCGATGGTGGACTTGCCGCTGCCCGATTCGCCCACCAGCGCCAGCGTTTCGCCGGGGTAGACGTCAAAGCTGACTTCTTCCACGGCGTGCACGCGGTGCGTGACGCGGCCAAACAGGTTGTGGCCCACGTCAAAGCGGGTGGTCAGCTTGTCTACGCGCAGCACCGGTTCGTCGTAACGTGCGGTGTCTTGCTCGCGGGTTTCGCCCACTTCGCGCAGCGTGTCGCCGTCCAGCACGGTTTGCGGCGTGCGCAGCGGCAGGTCGCGGCCGGTCAGGCTGCCCAGACGCGGCACGGCGGCCAGCAGCGCGCGCGTGTACGGATGCTTGGGCGCGTTGAAGATCTCATCAACGGTGCCTTGCTCGACCTTCTTGCCGCGCAGCATCACGACCACATCGTCGGCCATCTCGGCCACCACGCCCATGTCGTGCGTGATGAAGATGACGGCGGTGCCCAGGTCGCGCTGCAATTCGCGGATGGTGTTCAGAATCTGCGCCTGGATGGTGACGTCCAGCGCGGTGGTGGGTTCGTCGGCAATCAGCAGGCGCGGCTGGCACGAAAGCGCCATCGCAATCATCACGCGCTGGCGCATGCCGCCGGACAGTTGGTGCGGGTAGCGGTCCAGCAGTTGTTCGGCGTCGGGCAGCCGCACCTTGTCGAGCAGCTTGCGCGCCGATTCGCGCGCGGCGGAACGCGACAGCTGCTGGTGCAGCATGATGGCTTCGATGATCTGGTCACCGATCGTGAACACCGGGTTCAGCGACGTCATCGGCTCCTGGAAGATCATCGCGATGTCGTTGCCGCGGATGGCGCGCATCTGCTCGTCGCTGGCTTTGGTCAGATCGGTTTCACGGCCGTCGTCGCCGCGAAACAGGATCTGGCCCGTGGAGATGCGGCCGCTGGAGTAATCCGTCAGCCGCATGATCGCCATGGACGTCACGGATTTGCCCGAACCGGACTCGCCAACGATGGCCAGCGTTCTGCCCGGCCGGACATCGAAATCCAGGTTGTCGACGGCGCGGAACACACCGTTGTCGGTATTGAAATCAACCGAGACGCCGCGCACGGACAGCAGCGGGGCGGAGGAGGCGGGGGTGGTGCTAGACAACGTGGATTCTCACAGCGAGGTGGCGGCGCGGGCTGCCTGGTCGTACAGGCCCGAGAGCGCGCGCAGGGTGTTGGCCAACTGGTGGCTGGCGTCGTCCGCCGCGGGCGAGTCGATGAACGATTTGACGAGGCATTGCTCGCGCACTTCGGCGTAACGCTGAATGGCGGCGGCGCCGGCATCGGTAGTGGTGTAGATGACTTCTTTGCCCGTCTTGGCGCTTTGCACCACGCCCAGCCGCTCCAGTTTCTTCAGCGAATAGTTCACCAGGTGGGTGTCTTCAACATTCAGCGTGAAGCAGATGTCGGCCAGCTTCTTGCCGCGTCCGCGATGGAACACGTGGTTCAGCACCAGGATGTCCAGCGAGGTCAGATCGGGCAAACCGGCGCACGCCATGCAACGCACCATCCAGCGATTGAAGGCGTGGGACGCGATGATCAAGCCGAACTCCACCTCGGACAACTGCGGGGCGGAGGTGGCCAGATGGGCTGAGGAAACTATGGCGTCCCGAAGGGAAACAGACATGGGCAAGACGGACCAGGGACGGATCGATGACAAAATGTTGGCGAATTATTGACGATTTGTTGGTATGGCGGCATTCGGGATAACCCCAGGAAATATAGGATCGTCTTCGAACAGCGTCCATTTGCCGTCCTGCTCCCATCGCAATTGGTGTGTGGGCGCCAGCGCCGCCAGGAACTGAGTGTCATGCGACACCACGATCAGCGCGCCGGGGTAGTCCGCCAGCGCTTCCTCCAAGGCCTGCGTGGCGGCCAGGTCCAAATGGTTCGTGGGTTCGTCCAGCAGCAGCAACTGGGCGGGGTGTTGTCTCCATAGCGCGCAGGCCAAGGCGGCCTTGATGCGTTCGCCACCGCTTAGCGTGGCGGCAGGCGCATCAACGAGCGCCGGGCCCAGCCCCAGCAAGGCCAGCCGGCTGCGCAGTTCGCCTTCTGGCAGCGGCGCGTGCAATACGTTCAGCGTTTGCAATAACGACTGTGTGGCGGGCAAGCCGGAGGCTCGCTGGTCCAGCAGGGCGGTCGACACGCGCACGTCGCACGTGCCGCGCAGGGGCTTCAGGTCCCCCGCCAGCATCGACAGCAGCGTGCTCTTGCCGCAACCGTTCGGACCAAAGATGGCGAGCCGGAACGGGCCGCTCAGGCTTAGCGTCAAGGGCTGTGCGTGCAGCGGATAGGGCGGCGTGGCGTCTTCCAGGTGCAAGACCCGCCGTCCGCGAGGCACGGCCGTGTCGGGCAGCGCCAGCGCAACGCCCGGGGTGGCGGCGACGCGCTTGGCGGCTTGCGTGACTGCGTCGTCCAGCGCGGCGGCGGTTTCCTGGCGCCGCAGCCGGTCACGGCCCGCATGGCCTTCGGCGCTGGCTTTCTTCATGCCAAGCAGGATGGCCGCCTGATTGGTATCGCGGGCGTTTCGCGCATTGCGGGCGCTGCGCTGCTGTTGCGCGTCGTGCTGGGCCCGTAGTGCGCGCCGCCCCGCCGCGCGTTCGTTGCGGGCATGCGCCAGCGCGGCCTCTGCGGCAGACTGCTGCATGTCGCGCTGCGCGCGCCAGGCACGGTAGTTACCGGCATGCCCGGACAGCGCGCCGCGGTCCAGTTCGACAATGGCGGACATGGCGTCCAGCAGGCGGCGGTCATGGCTGACGACGATCAAGCCGCCGCGCCATGCGTGGATTTTCTCCATCAGCCAATCGCGCGCGCGGGCGTCCAGATGATTGGTGGGTTCGTCCAACAGCAGCCCGTCCGCGTGTTGCAAGAGTGCGCCCGCCAGCGCCACCCGGGTCAGCTCGCCGCCGCTGGCTGCGTGGGCAGGGTGTTCCGGCGCCCAGCCGGGCAGGCCCGCGTCGGTCAGCATCCGCGCCCAGTCTTGGCGGATCAGCCAATGGCCTTCGGCCAGATCGAAATCCGCGCTATGGGTGCTGCCGGCTTCAATGCGCGACAGCGCACGCAGAATCGTGCCGATGCCCGCTACGTCGGCCATCGTGGCGTCTGGGGCCGGCATTTGAATTTGGGGAAGATAGGCGATTTGCCCGTGGCGCACGACGCTGCCCGATTGCGCGGGCAAGCCCCCTTGCAGCACGCGCAACAGCACGGACTTGCCCGCGCCGTTGTGGCCGATCAAGCCATGCCGCGTGGGCGCGAAGTCATGGCTGACGTCATCCAGCAAGACGCGGCCATCGGGCAGCGCGAAGCTGACGTGCCGCAAGCTGATGAAGGAAGGCGCGGAAGACGGCGTGGAACGTGCGGAAGACGGCGTGGAATGCGCCGCGTTCGGCGGGGTGGGTGCGTAAGAAGACTGGGCCATGGATAGCTCTCCGGGTCGGCAAGACGCTTTGCGCGCAATGCGGCAAAGGGCGACAGGGGGGGGAGGGCTTAAAGAATCATGGCCGTGCGGGTCTCCAGGAAGGCAGTCGTTAGGGGGGCGGTCGTGAGTGTGCGCAGTCGTGAGTGTGGGCACTCGTAAAGGTGGGCAGTCTCACGCTTGCGCAGTTTGAACGCGTGGGCAGTTCGAACCCGCCTGCCCGGGAAAGTTCCCCAGCTACCGGCTCGTTCAGTCTTCCAGCATCCGAAGATCCGGCGGCCGGTTTTCAATAATGGCCTCCATGCTAAAGAACCCGGTCACGGTCGACAACTCAAAATCCGTGATCAGCCTTTGATAGAAGCGGTCATAGCCCGCCATGCCCCGGCAGACAACCTTGATCAGGTAATCCCAGTCGCCGCCGATGCGATAGAACTCCGTCACTTCAGGCAGGCGTTCAACGTGCTGGCGGAACCCGTCGGCCCAGGCCTTGGCGTGGTGGCTGGTTCGGATCATCACGAACACCGTCAAGTCCAGGCCCAGCGCCACCAGACTGACCTCGGCGCGCGTGCCACGAATGATGCCGACCGCGTTCAAGCGCTGAAGCCGGCGCCAGCAGGCGTTCTGCGACAAGCCCACCCGATCCGCCAGCTCGCGTTGCGACAGCGCGCCGTCTTTTTGCAGGCAACTAATGATGCTTAGATCAAGTTTGTCTATTTTTTCAAGTTTATCGTTCATATGATCTGTTTTTGCCGGTTTTAAGCAAAAAAACGGTGATGTTTCAACTTGGCATCCATCGTATGATATTTCGCATCACATCGCACATTGCGCGTTCCCCCGCGCCTGACATCGCGAACCTCACCGCGCACCGCTCCGGATACCCCATCTCATGACTACGCACCACGCAACGGCTCCCGTATTGACCGGGCCGTTGCAGCAGTTTCAAGACAGCCTCACCACCGGCGATATCGCCGCCGCCCTGGCCGATGGCCTGATCGGCAAGGACGCGATGATGGACGGCCCCTTTGGCGCCAAGCCGCTGGTCTACGCCGACTATGTGGCGTCAGGCCGCGCGCTGATGCAGGTTGAGCGCTTCGTGCTGGAACATGTGCTGCCGTACTACGCGAACTCGCACACCGAAGCCTCCTATTGCGGCGGCTTCATCACGCGCTTGCGCCGCGAGGCGCGCTCGGCCGTTGCCCAATGCTGCGGCGCCAGTGAAGAACACGCGGTGATTTTCGCGGGCTCGGGCGCCACGGCCGGCATCAACCGCCTGGTGCATCTGTTTGGCGTAGACGCCGCAGTGCGGGCGGGCAGAAAGGTCCGCGTCATCATCGGCCCGTACGAACACCACTCGAACATCCTGCCCTGGCGCGAATGCGGCGCCGAGATCATCGAATTGGCGGAAAGCCCCGAAGGCGGGCCAGACCTGGCCGAACTGGCCACGGCGTTGACCGTCTCGGACGACACGCTGGTGGTCTGCGCGCTGTCGGCCGCTTCCAACGTGACGGGCATCGTCGCCGACGTGCCCGCCATCACGCGGATGGTGAAGCAATCGGGCGCGAAGATGCTGTGGGACTACGCGGGCGGCGCGCCCTACCTGCCCATCCGCATGTCGCCCGCCAGCGATGCGCAGATCGACGCTATCGTGTTCTCGCCGCACAAGTTCATCGGCGGCCCCGGCGCGTCTGGCGTGCTGATCGTGCGGCGCGATGCCGTGGTGACGGCAACGCCCACCTGGCCGGGCGGCGGCACCGTGAAGTTCGTGTCACCCACTGGCCACGATTACAGCGGCAGCTTGGAATCCCGCGAAGAGGCGGGCACGCCGAATGTGGTGGGCGATATCCGCGCGGCGCTGGTGTTGTTGGTGAAGCACGCGCTGGGCGCGGACGTCATGCAGCAGCGCAACGCGCACTTCGTGCAGCAGGCGCTTGCCGCCTGGCAAGACAATGAACACCTGGAATTGCTGGGGTCCTTGACCGCCGCTCGCCTGCCGATCTTCTCGTTCCGCGTGCGCAACGGCAAGGGCGGCTATGTGCACCAGCAGCTGGTGACGCGCATGCTGAGCGACCGTTTCGGCATTCAGGCTCGTGGCGGCTGCGCGTGCGCGGGGCCGTACGTGCATCGTCTGTTGGACATTGACGCTGAGCAGTCGCAGCAGATGCGTCAGGCCATTCTGGATGGCCGCGAAATTGAAAAGCCCGGCTTTGTCCGCTTGAATTTCAGCGTGCTGCTGTCGGACGCCAAAGCGGCATTCATTCTGGAGTCGGTGCGGGCGCTGGCCTCGGATGCGACGGAATTCGAAAGCCTTTATGGATTCGACCCCAGCCGCGCCATCTTCAAGCCGCTGAGCGCCCGCCTGGAAGTCGCGGCCTGAGTCGGATCAGTCCTGCATTTGCTTGCCGCACGTGCGTATCCAGGCGGCTTTCAGATCGGTAAGTTCGTCTGACGCCTGGGTCAGCGTGCGCACAACGCTATCTGAAAACGTCACGCCCTTGCGGCGGCACGCTTCGAAGTCATCGCTAAGCGCGAAGCGGGCATCCAGCAAGTCCAGCCGGCCTTGGCAGAGTTCGCGGTTCAGTTGCAAATCGTTGGCGGCTTCGCGCGTGCGCTGCACGTCTTGCGCACGCTTGATGCTGGCCAGGCCGTCATCAATGCGGGCAGCGCAGTCGTCGGCGGCGTGCGTGGGCGCTGCGGAAAACGCGGCGAGGGCGGCGATGATCAGAAGGCCGGCCAGGGGCCGGCGGGGCGTTGCTGCCATGCGTAAAACCTTGGTGTCGCGGTAAGAATGCTCTGCATCATAACTGCTGCGAAATAGCGTCGCGTCATGTTGCGCTGCGCGGCTGACACTGCATGGAAAACCAGTATGGCAAAACGCGGCAACGCGTCTACCATCGCTGACAGGTCAATGATTCATATCGGTTGACCGAGAGATCCCACGAAGAGATCCCGCCAAGGGAACCCACTAAGAGATCCAACTCGCAAGGGATTGGACGCGCATCCGGCTGAAGTTCTGTTTTATCAACACGTTACGTTGGAGATGAAAGAGAATGGCGAACACGCTCATCGAAGTCGATCTGGAACAATCCCCTTACGAGAACCCGAAGATCCACAACCGTTGGCATCCCGACATCCCCATGGCCGTCTGGGTGAAGCCGGGCGACGATTTCGTGCTGGAAACCTATGACTGGACCGGCGGCGCAATCAAGAACGACGACAGCGCCGACGACGTGCGCGACGTGGATTTATCGACCGTGCACTTTTTGTCTGGCCCCGTCGGCGTCGAAGGCGCTGAGCCCGGTGACTTGCTGGTGGTAGACCTGTTGGATATCGGCGCCAAGCCCGACAGCCTGTGGGGCTTCAACGGCTTTTTCAGCCGCAACAATGGTGGCGGCTTCCTTACTGAACATTTTCCGCATGCGCAGAAGTCCATCTGGGATTTCCACGGCATGTTCACGTCTTCGCGTCATATTCCCGGCGTGAACTTCGCGGGCCTGATTCATCCCGGCCTGATTGGCTGCCTGCCCGACAAGAAGTTGCTGGACACCTGGAACCGGCGCGAACAGGCGCTGATCGACACCAACCCTAATCGTGTTCCGCCGCTGGCGAATCCGCCTGCGCCCAAGACGGCGCACATGGGGGCGCTGCAAGGCGCCGAGCGTGACAAGGCGGCGGGTGAAGGCGCACGCACGGTGCCGCCGCGCGAACACGGCGGCAACTGCGACATCAAAGACTTGTCGCGCGGCGCCCGCGTGTTCTTTCCGGTGTACGTCAAGGGCGGCGGCCTGTCGGTGGGCGACCTGCACTTCTCGCAAGGCGATGGCGAGATCACCTTTTGCGGCGCCATCGAAATGGCGGGATGGGTGCACATGCGCGTGTCGCTCATCAAGGGCGGCATGGAAAAGTACGCCATCAAAAACCCCATCTTCAAGCCCAGCCCGATCACGCCCGCCTATAAGGATTACCTGATCTTCGAAGGCATTTCGGTTGACGAAGAGGGCAAGCAGCACTACCTGGACGTGAACGTGGCCTACCGGCAAGCCTGCCTGAACGCCATCGAATACCTGAAGAAGTTCGGCTATTCGGGTGCACAGGCGTATTCGCTGCTGGGGTGCGCGCCGGTGCAGGGGCATATCAGCGGGGTGGTCGATATTCCGAACTCTTGCGCCACGCTCTGGCTGCCCACAGAAATCTTCGACTTCGATATCCAGCCCTCGGCGTCGGGGCCCATCAAGCACATCAAGGGCGGGGTGGACATGCCGCTGTCGCGCGACCGCTAGGAGACTCACGATGCCCATGTACGACTACGCGTGCGGCGGCTGCGGCGAATTTGCCACGTTGCGTCCGCTGGCACAATGGCGCGACCCGGCCGCCTGCCCGCAATGCGGGGAAATGTCTGGCCGCATCATCGGCGGGGCGCCTGCCATCTCGGCGCTATCTTCCGCCGTGAACCGGGCGCGCGCCGTCAACGAGCGCAGCGCGAACGAGCCACGCAGCTCGCGCGCCGGCCACGGCATGAATTGCGGATGTTGTTCGGGCGGACGCGCATCGGGCAAAACGCGCACCACCGCTGACGGCGCAAAGTCATTCGCGGGCGCCAGGCCCTGGATGATCAGCCACTAGCCTTGCGGCCAGGCAATCGCTGGCCAGCCCGCAGCGGCGCGTACCGGCTTGTTGCCGGGCGCGCCGTTTTTCGTTCTGGTGATGGACTCGCGCGCGGCGGCCTGCGGGGCGTCTTTGTGCTTCGGCTGACTGTTAGAGCGTTCAGGCCGACGCCGCGCTTACCAGCGGCGCAAGTTTGTGCTTCGGCTGATTCTTGGAGCGTTCAGGCCGATGCTGCACTTTCCAGCGGCGCCACCGCCGCGCCCTGGATCTTGTGGCGCGCCAGCGCGTCCGCCACGAAGCCTGATTTCTTCATGGCCTCCACATACGCGGCCAGATACGCGCTGGCCTTGTCGCCACGGCTCTTGGGCACACCCATGGCCTGACGGATCAGCATGAAATGGCCGTCCAGCAAACGCAGCCCGCCCAGGCGCTGCGCGTCGGCTTCCAGCTGCTGCTTCACGCCGGCGGCCACTTCCATGTTTTCCTGCATGAACGTGTCTACGACAGCGGGCGAGGTCGGGGCGCGAAAAATGTCGGCATGCTTGAGTTCGCGCGTCAGGTAAAGGTCATAGGCGCTGCCTTTGCCGACCACGACGCGCTGGCCCTGGGTGTCGACCTGATCCATGGCGGTGATCGGCGAACCTTGACGCACCAGATACGCGCCTTCGATCACCACATAGGGCGCGGTGAAGGCGATCTGCTCGCCGCGCAACGGGTCGATGGCGAAGAAGCCCACGTCCGCCTGTTCGGCGGCCACCGCGTTGACGGATTCGCCCGCAGACTTGAACACCACAAGTTCCAATGTCACGCCCAGGCGCCGCGCAAGCTCCGTAGCCAGGTCCACCGACACGCCGCAGGGCTTGCCGGTGGCAGGGTCGGTGTTAGCCAGGATGGGGTTGCCCAGGTTGATGGACGCGCGCAGCGCGCCGGTGGGGGCGAAGGCGGAGAGCAGCTCGTGGTCGGTCTTCATGGCTTCCTTGGGGGTGGGCCGCACGCCAGGGCGCGGGCGATTGCAGAAGAATAGCCGGAAGCGTGGGCGTTGCGCGATGGCCGTTTTGCTATTGTGCGCGGCGCAGCACGTAGTGCGGGGCGAGCGGGCCAGTGGGCCGGGTGCCATCGCGATACAACATCGTGACCTGGTTCTCACCCACGAAGTAGCGCTGGCTGTCGCCCGCGGCGTCCAGGCGTATCGTGCTGCCATCCGACTCCCAGCTGAACGTGCCGGTCACGATTTCCGGCTGCGGCTCGCGGTCCAGATATTGGGTCTGGCGTTCGTAGCGGTCATCCTTGAACAAGGTCAACCGGGTCTTGATGCCCGGGCAGTCCGCGCAAGGCAGCGTGCCGTCATAGCTGCCCGGCCAGTCCAGCGCGTTGCGCGCCGTGTGATTGTCCACCGGCGTATCGCGGGCATTCGGACTTTTTGGCGGGGCGCAGCCGGCAAGCAAGGCAAGACTCAGGGTGCAGGTCAGGGTGGTTTTCATCATGGCGAGCTCCTGTGGGTAGACGCGTTCACGATACGGACAGCAACGGGGCGATGCTGAAACGGGATGTAAAGCGGAATTGCGCTACGCTTGGCGTCTTTTCTGCCAGACTGGCGCTTGCCCGCGAGCCATCATGACGAAAGCAAAAAGCGAACGCCGCAACATCGTCACCCGGCCTTTCGGAATGCCCCGACCCTATGGACCCTGAACTGTTGAATTTGCTGGTGACCCGCGACATGCCTTTTGGCAAGTACAAGGGGCGCCTGATCGCCGACCTGCCCGGCCCGTATCTGGCCTGGTTTGCGCGCAAGGGGTTTCCGCCCGGAGAACTGGGCCGCTTGCTGGCCTTGATGCATGAGCTGGACCACAACGGCTTGTCATCGCTGCTGGCGCCGTTGCGAAAATCCCGGCCCGCTTCGCCGCGCGGGTAGGACGGCTTGGGCATCGCCGGCAATACGTGGCCGGCCCATGCTGCTCCGAAACGTAGGGAAACAACTCTAGGGGGCGCCGCCGCATTTTGGCCAGTGCCCGGCGCTACGATAGGCCGGCGCGCCAGGGCGGACCCTTGCATCTCCGTCTCCGCGCGCTTGTTCATTGAAGAGAGGTTGCCATGAAGAAACGCCACATCACTGCCTTCCTGTTTGCCGCGTTGTGCGCCGCTGGCGCCGCGCAGGCCCAGTACGCCCCGGCCGCCCCGGGGGCGCAGGAAATGCAGTTTCCCAGTATGCCGTCCAAGGATGGCAGCCAATCGCCGCCGTCGACCTTGCGCATGACCGTCACGCCTGAACAGGCCCCGCCCGCGGTGATCCGGGACTCGGCGGAGAGCCAGGCGCAGTATGTGCGCTGCCGCGAGGTGTCAGACCGCGCAGCGGTGTCGAACGCGCAGATGCAGGCGGGCGTGGCGCAATGCCTGAAAGAACTGGAACAGCGCCGCCAGCAACAACAGTAGCAGCGCCGCTAGCGATAACGGTAGCAGCGCCGCTAGCAATAACGGTAGCCGCGCCGCGAGCAATAACCGCAGCAGCGCCGCCAGCAATAACCGTCGCGCCGCCGGCGATAACCAGCAGCGCCACCTGGGATATCCGGCGGTGCGACAGCAGAAATCCCGCGGCGTGGCGAGCCATCGCCCGCGGTTTGATTGCGATTACCGCGCCGCCATTTTGATTTCTCTTTCGGCATGCCCCGCATCGGCCTTGGGGGGAGACTTCATCGGCCCCTTGGGCGGCGCCGCGCGCGGGCCCGCGTTGGTGCCGGTGACGGGTGCCGGCTTCTGGGTGCCGCGCGGCGTGATCTTTGGCACGGCCGGCACGGGCGGCGCAGCCGGCGTGGCCACGGAAGCCTCGGCCAGCAACGTGCGCGGCAGCGCGAAGCCGTCGAAGCTCGCCTGCGTGAACGGGTTGTTGGATTTTTCAGCGGTGATCCGGTAGCGCATGGCGCCGTCATTGGCCGAGAAACTCAAATCAACGCTGTTGGCCGTCGCGCTTTCCAGCCGCGCCTGACTCAACAGGCGGAACATCGACCACGACCCCCGGTACGCCAGACCGCTGCTGGTTCCCGTCGCGCCAACCAGCGTGATGCGGCTTTCGGTGGAATCGCCCAAGTTGTTGGGCCAGATCAGGCCGACGCTGTTGCTTGCGCCGTGGCTATAGGCGATCAGTTGGCCTTCGACGCTTAGCACGCTGCTGCGCCGGCTGGCGGTCAGCCCCAGCGGCGTGATGCTGAACTGCACACCCAGCGCGCCGCGGCTGTTGAAGAAGGCGTCGCGGATACGGTCGGCGGCTTCCAGCTGCGTCAGCACATCCATACGCACCAGGTAGCCACCGCGCCGTTCCGAATACAGCGCCTCAAGGTTCTCGTCAAAGAACAGCTTCAGATATTGCTCTTTGAACTGCGCCAGCCGGCCCTGCGGTCCGAACAGCGCGGTGAAATCTTCCAATGACGCATCAACGCGGCTGCCCGGGTTGAACGGATAGCGGCTGGCCAGGCGCTCGTGGTAGTAGCGGTATACGTCGGTTTCCCAGCGCCGCTCCAGCTCCTTCAAGGCTTCGATCAACAGCACCTGCGACGACTCGTCGGCCAGTTTCTTGACCTGCCGGTTCAGGGGCTCGGGAAGCCCCGCCGCCACGCGTTGCAGGTTGGCGATGGGGTCGGCGCCCTTCAGCGCGAAGCGGTCCAGCACCACTGCCAGCGCCGCCTTTCCCGGTTCGGGGCTGTCGTGCACACGCTTCATGGTTTCGTGCACGCGCGCCACGGCGGCCATGCTCTCGTCCAGGTAGGAAGGCTTGTCGCCTTTGGCCACCAATAGTTCGGATAGCGGCGCAAAGGGGCGCGCGATAGCCGCCACCTGCGGCACATTGGCGCCTGCTGACGCGGTCGCGGATGCGGACGCAGATGCTGACATCGACGCCGCCGCACCCGCCGCCACCCCCGGGCTCTTGTCGGCGGTATCGCCTGCCGTGGCGACAGCAGGCAGTGGCGGATTCAGCACGGTGTTGTCGCGCACGGTTTCCACCAGCCGGCGCAAGGGCGCCGCGGGGCTCGTCACGCTGCCCAGCACATCCACCGCCTGGCCCAGATCGTCAAAGTCCACCACTTCCAGATGGTTCAAGCTGCGCTGCCATGTGTTGATGTAATCGCTGCTGTAAAGCGCGCGCACGCGTTCGGCCAGCACCTGCTTGTCGGCTTCCGAATAATCAATGCGCTGGCGTTCGCCCAGCGTCCAGCGGTCGATCAGGGCCAGGTCGGTGAAGTCTTTGCCGTGCGCCGCGAAGTAGCTGTGATAGCCCGTGGCCGTCAGCAGCGGGTCTATGCGTGTGGCGGGATCGGTTTGGGCGTCCAGGGGCGCGGCGGCCTTGTACACGATGTCGAAGGCGGGGCCCACTTCATTGCGCAAATCCAGCGGCGTGTGCAGAATTTTCCCCGCCTGTTCGCGCATCGTCATGTAGACGCGCTGCGGCATCGGGATTTGACGCAGGCGCTGCTGCACTTCCTCGACCCGTGCGCGATGCTGTGGCAAGACCGCATCCGCGTACGTCAAGGCGTAGTCCAGATGGCGGCGCAAGCCGTTTTGCACCGCGCCTTCGCCGGGGAACGCGGCTTGCCACTGCTGCGTCATCCAGTCTTCCACGATGGGTGAACGGCGGTTGTGGCGATCTTCGATCATGCGGTAGACGCGCAGCGCCGCCAACTGCTGATTGCTGCCCGAGGGCGCACTGTTGATGGCGTTCATGACACCGCTGGCCAGCTCGGGCAGAAAGCGCTTGGACAGCAGCTGCAGATAGGCCTCGTCAACCTTGGGGCCGATCTTGCGGCCTTGGTACAAACCCAGCTCGGATACCAGCGGCCACGCCTGACGGTAGTCTCCCACCACGGCGACCGCGCCGCGGATCTGATCCAGCGGTTCGAGCAGATTGCGTCCCGTCGGGTCGCTGCTGCCGTCGATTTTGTGCGTGCTGAATTCGCGGCTCTTGTCCAGCACCGACATCGCCATTTGCCGGTTGACACCGTGGTAGTGATACCAGCCGCCCGCCAGCAACAGGCTGCCCAAGGCCGCGACGCCAAAGCCAACCATCAGCGTGCGGCGCTTGTCGGCCATCACCTTCAGGTTGTCGCCGGCCAAGCCGGCCTCGGGGTAGATGATGCGCTGGAACACTTGCTGTGCGAAGTACACCGCCGAGCGGCCGCTAGGCTTCACGTTGGTGGCGGGGGGCGTCAGGCTGTAGGACGCCGCCGCCGCGCTGATGAACGCGTCGCACAACAGGCCTTGCTGATACACCGACGAAAAATACACGCCACGCGGCAAGGCGGGCGTGATGTAGCGGTCGCTGCCCAGCACGTCTTCCAGGAAGCCCAGCAGCACCGGCCGCATGCCCGCGAGCTGCCGGACCAGCGAGAACAGCGCTTCGCGGGCTTCCATGTTGGCTGCCTCGGCCATGGCGTCGAAGATCTGTTCGTTCAGATGCTGGATGAAGCCGTCATAGCGTCCGGCCAGCTCATCAAGCCAGGCATCGTAGTCATGCACGGAATCCAGCGTGAAGGTAAAGCCGAAAATGTCTTCGCGCACGGTGCGCGGCAGCCGCGCGAAGAAGGGCTCGAAGCCATTGAGCAGATCGAATTTGCTCAGCACCACGTACAGCGGCGGGCGCGTCCCCAAATGGCGGCTCAGTTCGGACAAGCGCGTGCGCAGCAGAATCGCCAACGCCTTGCGGTCGCTGGCTTTCTGGTTCAGCAGCGTCACCAGATCCACCATCAACACCACGCCGTTGAGCGGGCGGCGGCTGCGGTTGCGGCTCAGCCAATCGACCAGCCCAACCCACAGGCGCGCGTGCGCGCCGATAGGCAGAGCCACCCGCGAGGTGGCACGGGCGGGTGCCGCGTCGGCGGTGGAGTCTGGCGGCGAGCTGCGGACCGGATCGGGCGTGGCCGCCGAGCTTGGGCCGGGGTCAGGCCCGGCTGCGGTTTGGGCCAGGGGCTCCGGTGCAGACGCGGCTTCGATCTGGCTGATCAGTTCGCCCGGCGGGTCGATCAGCACGGCCTCGTCGCCCATCCACCAGTCGATGTCGTACGCCAGGTCCGGGTCGGTGAACGCGCGCCTGGCGCCAGCCTTGACCTCGTTACTGAGCGAGAAGCTTTGGCTGGAGCGGTTGATGAAGCTCGTCTTGCCGGTGTTTTCCTGGCC
Organism: Achromobacter sp. 10T422; assembly: GCF_056394065.1. NCBI lineage: Bacteria > Pseudomonadati > Pseudomonadota > Betaproteobacteria > Burkholderiales > Alcaligenaceae > Achromobacter > Achromobacter sp. 10T422. Next base: position 952,434 of record NZ_JBFTHD010000001.1, on the reverse strand, counting down.
CAGCACCAAGTACCACGGAAGTTGGTACAACGCGTTGCGGCCCTTCAAGTTGCTGCGCAACACATGCAGGCTTTGGTCCAGCGCGCGGTCCTGCGCCTGCACAAAGCGCAGCACCGGATCTTCTTCGCGCTGCTCGGCCGCGCCGCGTTCGGCTTCCAGGCGGCGGTTGCGGCGGCGAAGCGTCCAGACCCAGGCCAGCACCGGCAGCATCAGAACGACGAGCGTGCACAGGACGCGCATGGACAGATCCGCCAAGGGCTGGTGATTGCGCCATGTCCAGTGCGGACCCAGCCACCAAATGCCGATCAGCACGAAGGTGATCGCCAATGCGGCCAGCACGGGCATCGCGCTCTTGAAATGGCTCGCTACCGGCAGACCGTAGCGCTTGAGGTACGACCACACATTCTTCATCGGGAGACTCCTTCCTTAGCTCTTGCGGTCCGCCTCGGCGGGCGGACGCGCGGGCAGGTATTTATTCAACTGTTCGGACAACTCAGGCTCCCATTCGTGGGCGGGCAGTGTGTGCAGCGTGATGCCGACGTTCGTATATAGGGTGTCGGCCAGCCACGACAGGCCGCGCGCGGCCAGCAGGTCGGCCGCGATGACGGCCGCATACGAGCGCTGGCGCGGCGATTCCGAATGGCCCTGCATGTCTTGCAAGCGGCGCAGCACGGTTTCCACGCCTTCGGTGTCCAACTGCGCGACAAGCTCTTCGCGCAACGCACCGAATTCCTGCAAGGGGCCGCTTGCCGCGCCTTCGGCGTCCGCACCGCTCAGCCACGCCAGCGTCTCGCTGTCCACAAAGGGGCGGCCGTCGTTGAAGCTCAGATCGACCAGCGACGGAATGCGGCGTACGAAGCGTTCCGTGGCCAGACGGATCGCCGTTGCCACGTCTTTCATTTCCAGCCGCGCGGCCATACCTGCCGCCAGAAAGCTGCCGCGTATCCAATAGGGCGAGGCGACGACGCTTTTCTCTACGCGCTGCAACAACGCGGGGTTGACGGCATTGCCCGCCAACGCCTCGCTGTAGCCGTCCGCGATGTCGGCCGGCACCGCCATGAGTTCCGTGCGCATGCCATGGCGCGTGGGCGGTGCGGCATGCAGATGCGCCCAAAGCGCGAAGCGGCGCAGCTGGTAGCCGGTGGGGTCGTACGCATCCTGCTGGTTGACGAAGTCGGCCACCCCCAGCAGCGACCGCCGGTTCTCGCGTTCGTCACCCGGCTTCAAGCGGGTGTTGTCCGTGTTGAAGAACGCTTCGGTGATGGCCTGCCCGCCTTGTTGGCCAGCGCTTCGGGCGGGCGCGGGGCTTTCCGGAAACCGGGTTTGTTCGACGCGGCGCGAGAAGTGCGCCTCGAGCCCGGTCAGTTGCGCTTGATCCAGTTGGGCGGCAACGGCGCAGGCTTGCAGGCGGTCAAGCGCTTGTTGCGCCCGGGCGTGATCCGCCTTGCTGAAACCGGTGGCGGACAAGGCGTCCAACGCGCTGCGCAGACGCTCCGCCTGCACGGCCACCAGCCGGCGCTTGCCCAGATAGCCGGTGGGGCCGGGCTTGGGGTGCCCGGTCTCCCAATAGTGTTCGACCATGCCCGCCAATACCTCCGCGGCCTCGGCCCAGCGTGGCCAGGAGGGGGCCTTCAGGCGCGCGGATATCAAATGGCCAGCGATGCGGAAGTGCTTGCATTGCGTGCTCAGGTATTGGCGCGACGCTTCATCCACGTACAGCCAGTCCAGCCGCGCTTCCTGCAAGCCGCCCAGCTTGATCATTTCGTGGTCGATCGCCTGAAAAGTTTCGTCTTCGGGATCAAAGTGGCCCGCCGGATGGCGCGCGTCCAACGGGGCCAGCAACGCGTCGAGTGCAAGAGGGGCGTAGTCCGTCACCAGTGACATGCCTCGCGCTGGCGGGACAGCAGGGCCTGCAAGCCGGTGGCGTTGAACGTCAGGCCATTCAGCGGGGCGTAGTCGCTTTCCACCCGCAACTGCGCGCCCGCCACGAAGGGGCGCAACTGTTCAATGGCCACCAGGCCCCGGCCCGCATCCACGACGTTGCCTTCATCCAGTACGCGCCATCGCCGGGCGGCGGACAGCGGGCGTTCATCGATGTGAAGACGGATGCTGATTTGATTGCGTTCGAACGGCTGCTCGGCCACCAGTTGCAGGCGCGAGATGTTGGACAGGCAACTGATCGCCAGATACGTGGGTGGGCCGGCGGCTTGCGCGGGCGCGGAGATCATCACCCGGTGTTGTCCCGCGTGCTCGTCTTGCGTGTGAGACAGCAGAAAGGCGGTGTCGCCGGCTTGCCGGGCGGCTTCGTTCATGCGGACAAGATCGGACGCCAGGGTGGGCGCCGGCAAAAAGGGCGGCGGCTGCTCAGCGGCGACGGGCGGTGCGATGTCGAGGGCGGGCGCCGGCTCATCTGGCAGCAGGCTCGCCGGACCCATCGGCGCGGGGTCGATTGACACGGTGCGCGCGGAGCGCTCAACCGGGCGGGGTGGCGTGCCCGCCAGCGCGTCAAAGCAGGCCAGCCGTTCAATGGCCGAGATGATCTGCGTGCAGGCGGCGGCGTCGGGGCCGGACACGGACACCGCGTGGCTGGCCAACGGCGCCAGCAACAACAGGGGCAGAAGGGTGAAACGCTTCATAAGGGGTGGTCCTCCCGGTCCAGATTCCAGGCCTGGCAGCGGCGTGCCAGCGTGCGTTTGGGGATACCCAGGCTCTGCGCGGCGCGGCTGCGAGACCCATTGACTTGGCGCAGCCGGGCTTTGATCACCAGGCTTTGGAACGTGTCCAGCGCCTGGGGCAGGTTGTCGGTATGCAGCAGCCCTTGCAGCATCGCGCTGCCCGGGTCGGCAAGCGGCGGGGCGTCCAGGTCCGGTTGCGACAAGTCCAGCATGCCGGCACTGATGCGTTGCCCGGGGGGCGTGCGTTCAGCCGCCACCAGCACCACGCTGCGCAACTGGCGCACGTTGCCGGGCAAGGGCTGCGCCGCCAACATCGCCAGCGCGTCTGGCGTGATGCCCGCAACGCGCGACTGGCGTTCACGGTTGTGCTGCAACACCGTATGAAAGGCCAGCGCGGGAATGTCCTCGGGGCGGTCGCGCAGCGCGGGCAACGCCAGCGTCAGTTGCCGGATGCGGAAGTACAGGTCTTCCCGGAAATGCCCATCGCGCACCCGTTGGGGCAGCGGCTGATGGGTCGCGCAGATCAGGCGGAAGTCGGAACTGAGTTCACGCGTGGCGCCCAATGGCCGATATTTCTTTTCGTTCAACAGACGCAGCAGGGTGCCTTGCAGCGCCAAGGGCATGTCGCCGATTTCGTCCAGGAACAGCGTGCCGCCATCGGCTTCGGCCACCAGCCCGGATCTGGCCTGCAAGGCGCCCGTAAAGGCGCCGCGCACATTGCCGAACAGCTCCGCTTCAATCAGCTCCTTTGGGATGGCGGCGCAATTGACGGGCACGAACTTGCCTCGGCGCGGCGAGGCTTGATGAATCAGCCACGCGGCATGGTCTTTGCCCGTGCCGGTTTCGCCGGTCAGCAGGACGGCCAGCGCGGAATCCGCAAAGCGCAGCATGTCTTCGCGCATACGCCGGGCCGCGGGGCTGACGCCGATGAACTCGGCCGCCAGCAGGCGCGCAGCGCGCATCCGGCTTTGTTCGACGGCCGGCTCTGCGTGCTGGCTGCGTTGGTAGCGCGCATCATCGGCCACGTTGGCCTGCCGATGCAGACGCGCGTAAAGGGATTCGTGGGCCGCAAGCAGCGCGCGCCAGAGGGAATCATCGCGCCACGCCGACAGCACCGCGGGCGGCCCGGCCAGCGCCAGTACGGTCAAGGGCTGGCGGCGCTCGTCGCGCAGCGGAATCGCCAGCAACCCGAATTGCGCACCCAGTTCATCGCGCAGCCGTTCATACCCCGTGCCCACATCGACCAGCCCGGACATCTGATCGATCAGACAAGACTTTGCACTGGTCATGGTGTAGACGAGGGGGTCGTCAAGGGCGTCCATGCTGATGTCGGGAAGGGGATTGGCCGCCGACCCCGCCTGCACAAGCGGAAACAGCCGGTCTCCTGTGGCGTCTCGCGCGTACAGGCATGCGCCAGCCATGCCCGGCTCGTTCAGGCACGCGTCGAGGAACACGCGTGACAGCGCGTCCACGCGTGAAGCCATGGCCATGTCCCGGGCGATGTCCGCCACGCTTTGCGCATCCATCGCGGACCTTTAATCCAGCGTGGCGGCGAAGCCGCCTTGCGACCATTCCAGCCGGGCGCTGCCAAAGGCGAGCCCGGCGGCCAACTGTTGCAGCACCGCCAGGGAAAGGGGGGGCAAGAGTTCGCCATCGATGGTGGCGTCCAGCAGACGCGCGCCGTTCTCGTGGCGCGCGCAGCGGCCACGCAGTTCATCGCGCGCGCTGGCGCTGAGGTGCAGCGTGGCGTTGTAACGCGTCGCGAATTGGACGCGCAAACGTTCCAGCCGGCTTTGGATGATCTGGTCCAGCACACTTTCGTCCAGATACCGGTATGGCACCACCTGCATGCGCGCAAGCAGCGCCGGTTTGAAGAATGCGGCCAGCCGGATGCGCAGCGCGTCTTCGGGCAAATCGGCCAGATCGCCGTCTTGTTGGTCGAATCCGAGGTTGGAGGTCAAGAAGAACAGGACGTTCTTGCAATCAATCTGGCGCCCTTCGCCGTCAGCCAGTTCGCCCTTGTCGAAGGCCTGGTAGAACAGGCTCATGACTTCCGGGTGGGCCTTCTCGACTTCGTCCAGCAACACCACCGAATAGGGCTGCCGCCGGATTGCCTCGGTCAGCACGCCGCCTTCGCCATATCCGACATAGCCGGGCGGCGCACCCAGCAGGCGCGACACCGTATGCCGCTCCTGGAATTCGGACATGTTGATCGTGGTCAGGAACTGCCTGCCGCCAAATAGTTCGTCGGCCACCGCCAACGCGGTTTCGGTCTTGCCAACGCCGCTGGGGCCGACGAGCAGGAACGCGCCCAGGGGCGTGCCGGGGCGGCGCAAGTCGGCCATGGCCGTCAGCAAATGCTTGTGCAAGCGATCAATGGCGCCGTCCTGGCCCTTGATACGTTCACCCAGTACGGCAGGCAACCGGGCCAGGCGTTCTATCTGGCCACGATTGAGCGTAGTGGCGGGAATGCCGGTCCAGTCGGAAATGACCTGGGCGATCTGCGCGTGGCCGACATCGGCATGCAACAACGCGCCATCGCGTTGGAGCGCGGTCAGCGCCGCCACCTGTTGGCGCAATTCGTCGGAGGCAGGGTGGCCCGGCGAATCCGGGTCATCGTCATCTAGCGCGCCGCGCAAGCGCAAGATGTCATCGACCAGCGCCTTCTGCTGTTCCCACGCCTGTTGCAGCTGTGTGATGCGGCCGTCAACCGCGGCGGCGTTGGCCTCGAGTTCGGCTAGACGGCGCGGCGCGGCGTCGCGGCCGGCGCGAGCATCGCGATGCAACTGCTGGAGTTCGGCTGCGATTTGCAATTGTTCATGTTCCATCGCCGTGAGCCGGCGCGGAGGCTCTGCCAACGCCGTTGCCACGCGGGCGCTGGCGGTGTCCAGCACATCAATGGCCTTGTCTGGCAATTGCCGGCCCGACAGGTAGCGTGCTGACAACGTCACGGCCGCCTGCAAGGCGTCGTCGCCGATGTAGACACGATGCGCCTGCTCGTAAATGCGGCGCAAGCCACGCAAGATGTGAACCGCCTGTTCCTGGCTGGGCTCGTCCAGCTTCACCAGCTGGAATCGCCGCGTCAGGGCCGGGTCTTTCTCGAAGTACTTTTTGTATTCGGTCCAGGTCGTGGCCGCGATGGTGCGCAATTCGCCGCGCGCAAGCGCGGGTTTGAGCAAGTTGGCGGCGTCGCTGCCGCCGGCGGCATTGCCCGCTCCAATCAGCGTATGCGCCTCGTCGATGAACAGGATGATGCGCTGGGCCGATGCCTTGACCTCGTCAAGCACGGCCTTCAGGCGCTTTTCAAATTCGCCCTTGACCGACGCGCCCGCCTGCAACGCGCCCAGGTCCAGCCCCCATAGCGACACATGACGCAGGGGCGCCGGCACACGTTCTTGCACGATGCGCAACGCCAGGCCCTCGACCACGGCGCTCTTGCCGACGCCCGCGTCGCCCACCACGATGGGGTTGTTTTTGCGGCGGCGTGACAGGATGTCGATCATCTGGTCGATCTCGGCATCGCGGCACAGCACGGGATCAATCTTGCCGGCACGCGCCTGTGCGGTGAAGTCGTGCCCATACTTCGCCAGCGCGCTGTCGGACGACACCGATGATGCGTGGATCGCTTCGACATTGCCTCCCGCGGGTTCACCGGCCGGTGATTCGCAGGAGTGTTGAAACACGCTGCTGAATTCTTTGCGCAAGGCCTCGCGGTTGATGTGTTCGAACAGCGTGATGGCGGAAAGGGGAAGATAGCGCCCCGGATTCAGCAGCGCGGCCAGCGTCAGGCTGCCCCCGCGCAACTGTGTATGGCCGAGCTCCAGCGACGCCAGCAGCCACGCTTCCTGTAGCCACTCGATCAGCAGCGGCGAGAACGTGGGGTATTGGCCCGGCGTTTCACTGCGATAAGGGCTGGCGTTAGCCAGCGCCTGGCGGACCGAATCCGGGTCGAGTTCGGCGTGCCTGATCAGCATGCGCATATCCGACAAGGGCTGGTCGACCAGCTTGAACAGTACGTGCGCCACGGTGATCTCGGCGCAATGCTGGCTGATGCACAGACTGGCGGCTTCTTCCAGGGCCTGGCGGCTGATCGGATTCAAGCGTTCGATCAGGGCGGAGAGGTCAATTCTGATCATGGCGTCACACGCGTTCGAGGAATCCACAACGAGACCATGCCACTCAAATTAATTCCATAGGAGGACTATGAAACCGCGCCCGGAACGCGCTCACCGTGTCAAAGATGTCTCACTTGTCGCACGTGCTCAAGCACATTTAGTAGTCGTCCTATTGCGACTCATCCTTCAGCCCTCTTAGCATCAGCCCACTGGTTCGAGGCCGCCAAAAACGGCTTCCCAAACTCTCCAAAGGAGCTTGTCATGGCGAAGAAATCGGTGTCCGTCGCCCCGCCGGAACGGATCAACATCAAGTACGTGCCCGCCACGGGCGACCAGCAGGCTGAGATCGAGCTTCCCCTGAAATTGCTCATCACGGGCGACTTCAAGGGGCACGGCGAAGAGACGGCGCTGGAGGAGCGGCCGGTGGTGCGCATCGACAAAGACAACTTCGACGATGTCATCGCGGAAGCCGGCATCGCCTTGACGATGCAAGTGCCGTCTCGGCTGGGTGAAGCAGGCCAGGAAGACGACACCTTGAATGTGTCGCTGGACTTCAAACGCATGCGTGATTTTTCGCCGGATGCCATTGCGCGGCAGGTGCCGGAATTGAATAAGCTGCTGGAATTGCGTGAAGCGCTTGTCGCGCTGAAAGGCCCCCTGGGCAACGTGCCGGCGTTTCGCAAGCAGCTTCAGACCTTGCTTGCCGACGACAAGGCGCGCACCGCGCTGGCCAAGGAACTGAATCTGGTCCTGGAAAAGCCGGCCGCCTGAGCCTGCCGTTTCGCTGCAACGCCAACCCGCAAAAAAAGGATATGAGCATGAAGGCTCAAGCTGCCGCCAAGTCAGAAGACAACCCGTCGATCGGCCTGTTGGACCAGATCATGGCCCAAACCCGCATCGAACCCAGCCACGAAGGTTATGCCGTTGCCGAACGCGGCGTCGCGGCGTTCATTTCGGAAATACTGAAAACACAGGAACGCGAGCAGCCCGTCAACAAGCAGCTGGTGGACCAGATGATCGCGCAGATCGACCGCAAGCTTGGCTTGCAAATGGACGCCATCTTGCACCAGCCGCCGCTGCAAGCGCTGGAGTCCGCATGGCGCGGGCTGAAGCTGCTGGTAGACCGCACCGACTTCCGCGAGAACATCAAGATCGAAATCCTTCACGTCACGAAGGAAGAGATGCTGGAAGACTTCGAAAGCGCGGGCGACATCACGCGCAGCGGTCTGTACAAGCACGTATACACGGCGGGCTATGGCCAATTCGGCGGCGAGCCGGTGGCCAGCATCGTCAGCAACTACACGTTCGGCCCGTCGTCGCCCGACATCAAACTGCTGAGCTATGTGGCGTCTGTGGGCGCCATGGCGCATGCGCCGTTCCTGGGCGCGGCGGGCGCCGAGTTCCTGAACATCGACGGCTTTCAGGAACTGCCCAATCTGAAGGAAGTGCGCGACATCTTCGAAGGCCCCCGCTTCACGAAATGGCGCGGCTTGCGCGAGTCCGAAGACGCGCGCTATCTGGGCCTGACGATGCCGCGTTTCCTGCTGCGCCAGCCCTACGATCCGCTGGAAAACCCCACCAGCAGTTTCGTCTACCGCGAAACCATCGACGGTCAGCACGACAACTACCTGTGGGGCAATACGTCGTACCTGCTTGCCAGCCGCATCACCGACAGCTTCGCCAAGTACCGCTGGTGCCCCAACATCATCGGCCCGCTGTCCGGCGGCGCGGTGGACGATCTGCCGGTCCACCTGTACGAGTCGCTGGGTCAGCTGCAAGCGAAGATCCCCACCGAAGTGCTGGTGTCCGACCGCAAGGAATTCGAGCTGGCCGAAGAAGGGTTCATTGCGCTGACGATGCGCAAAGACAGCGACAACGCCGCGTTTTTCTCGGCGAACTCGGTGCAAAAGCCGAAGCTGTTCCAGAAGACGCCCGAAGGTCAGGCCGCACAGACGAACTTCAAGCTGGGTACACAATTGCCCTACATGTTCATCGTCAACCGTCTGGCGCACTACATCAAGGTGCTGCAGCGCGAGCAGATCGGCAGCTGGAAGGAACGCCAGGATCTCGAACGCGAATTGAACACGTGGCTCAAGCAGTACATCGCGGATCAGGAAAGCCCGTCGGCGGATGTGCGCAGCCGCCGCCCGTTGCGCGCCGCTCAGGTGCAGGTGCAAGACGTCAGCGGTAACCCCGGCTGGTATCAGGTGTCGCTCGCCGTGCGTCCGCACTTCAAGTACATGGGCGCCAACTTCGAACTGTCGCTGGTCGGCCGTTTGGACAAGGAATAAGGAGGCGCTCCGCATGCCGAGGTCGCGGGGACAGGGCAGTTTGTTCGAACGGCTGGTGCCCGACGCCTTGCCTCGGCGCAGCCGCTCCCGGCAAGAGCTGGCCGCCGAGCGCGTCCTTGCCATCAAGCGGCATCTGGAACGCATCCTCAACAGCCGCCGGGGCTGCTCAATGAGCAGCCCCGGGCTGGGCTTGCAGGACTTCAACGACGCGTCGATGGGCAGCGCCGACTTGCTGGTGCAGGTCAGCCAGGACATCCGGGCCTCGGTCGCGGCTTACGAACCCCGGGTCAAGGTGATGAGCGTGCGATCGCGGCCCGATCCTGCCCAGCCGCTCAGCCTGAACTTCAGGCTGGATTGTCTGGTGCCTATCTTCAATAAGGAAGAGCAGGTGGAGATCGATCTGGTGATTCACCATCAGGACGGCTATACGCGGATCGTTTGATCCCTGTGGGCCACGGAGGCAGGAAAACATGCCGTTGCGAGGAAAATTCCGCGAGGAGATCGACTATCTGCGCAGGCTCGGACGCGAGTTCGCGCGCGACAACCCGCAGCTGTCGCAATTCCTGGGGGACGAGGCGGCCGACCCGGATGTCGAGCGGCTGCTGGAAGGGTTTGCGTTTCTGACGGCCAAGCTGCGCTTGAAGATCGAAGACGACCTGCCCGAACTCACCCATTCGTTATTGCAGCTGCTGTGGCCCAACTACTTACGGCCCTTGCCCAGCGCGACGATCATGCGGTTCGACCCGGTGGAACGCGCCATCACAACGCGTCAAGTCATCCCGAAGGGCACGCGCGTGTTGTCGCGCCCCGTGGACGGCACGCGGTGCCAGTTCCGGATCAGCACGGATGTGGTGATTTATCCGCTGCATATCGTTGACGTCAGCGATGCCCACACGCGCGAGAAATCCATCCTGCGCGTGGATCTTGAACCCATCGCTGGCAACGCCATCGATACGTTTGATTGCGACAAGCTTGATTTCCACCTGAGCGGCGACGACACCACCGCGTTGACGATGTACCTGTGGCTGTCTCGCTATCTGGGCGAAATCCGGCTGGAGATCGGCGGCCAAACGCGAACGCTGTCCGCCAGGCAGGTGACGTTTCCCGGGTTCTCGCCCGAAGAGTCTTTATTGCCGTATCCCAAGAACGTGTTCGATGGCTATCGGATTCTTCAGGAATATTTCATTTTCCCGAGGCGGTTTCTGTTCTTCAGCTTGGCTGGCCTGCGCGCGCTATGGCCCGAAGGCACCACGCAGCGCGTGCGCTTCGAATTCCATTTCAACCGGCCCATGCCGGTTGACATCCGGCTGCGCCCAAACGACTTGTCCTTGTATTGCGCGCCCGCCGTCAACCTGTTCGAGCAAGACGCCGAACCCATCAACTTGAACGGACGGGCGGTAGATCAGCGGCTGATGCCGGGCGGGCAAGACCCCGGCGCCTACGAGATCTTCAGTATTGACGATGTCACCGGCTGGCAGCGGGTGGCGGACGGACAGCGCGGGCGCTTTCTGCGCACGTTTTATCCCTTTGAATCCCTGCAACACGAAATCGAACATGCGCAGGGACGCAGCGCGCTGTACTACCGCAGCCGGATCGAGAACGCGATGAGCGAAGAAGGCGTTGTGCACCGCATTGCCTTCATCCGGGGCGACGAAACCGATTACATCGACGAGGATGAAACCGTGTCGTTAGCACTGACCTGCACCAACCGCGATTTGCCGCTGGCGCTCGGCGTGGGCGACATCTGTGTGCAGACCCAGACGACGCCCACCTTCGCCACCTACACCAACATCACCCGGCCCACCCCGCCTTACCGGCCCGTGCTGGACGGCGCGCTGCAGTGGACGCTGATCTCGAATCTGTCGCTGAACTACCTGTCGTTGCTGTCGACCGAACCCTTGAAGGCCGTGCTGCGCGCCTACGACTTTGCGGCGCTGCATGACATTCAGCACGCGCGCGCCGGCAGCAAGCGCCTGGACGGCATCGGCGATGCCGTGACGCAGCCGGCCGATCTCTTGATGAAGGGCCTGCCCATACGCGGGCTGAAAACGCGTTTGAAGCTCGACCCTGCCGCGTTCCTGTGTGAAGGAGACCTCTACCTGTTCGGCACGGTGCTAAGCCATTTCTTTGCGCTGTACGCAAGCATCAATTCCTTTCACCTGCTGGAAGCCACCAACACCGGCAATAACGAGCACTACGAATGGCCATTGCAGACCGGAAAACAACCGCTGATCTAGCGGACCTTCTGCTGGCCAGTGCGAAGAACTATGACTTCTTCAGGTTGCTTGAGCAACTGCACGGCCTGCACGAAGATGACCTGGAATCCCGGGATACCCACGAGCCCGAGCGTCAGCGTGTCCGCCTGAGCAGCTATGCGGGGCTGGGGTTTCCGGCGTCGGATGTGGCGTTGGCCGAACGCATGCCTGAAGGCGCCCGCAGCCACTATCACGTGCAGGCCACGTTCTTCGGCATGCATGGCCCGGACTCGCCCCTGCCGGGCTACTACCTGGACCGGCTGGCATACGAATACGGCCAAGGCGTCGGCATTCGACCCGCGTTCCTGGATTTCTTCAACCATCGCCTGCTGACGCTGCTGCATCAAGCCTGGCGCAAATACCGCTACTACGTGCGCTTTCGCCGCGAGGCGCACGATCGCTTCTCGCGTTATGTGTTCGCCATGGTGGGCTTGGGTGACGTTGAGCTGCGCGGCGTGACGCCGATTCCCTGGAGCCGCCTGCTGAGCTACGCGGGCGTGATCGCCAGCCGCAGCCGTTCACCGCAGGTGGTGGCGGGTATCGTGTCGCATTGCTTCGACTTGAAGCAGGTGCAAGTGCGCGAGTTCGAGCTGCGCTACATGCATGTGGCCGAGCCGCAGCGCTTGGGGCTGGGGCGGCGCAATGGTGTCCTGGGCGACAGCTTTGTCATCGGCAGCCGCGTCCGCACCCGCTACAGCAAGTTTTCGATTGTTATTTCCAACCTGGATCAATCGCGTTTCCGGGAGTTCCTGCCTAGCGGCGAGAACTTCGAACGCTTGCGCAAGCTGATCGATTTTCTGCTGCGCGACCCCGCGGCCTATGACCTTGAACTGGGGTTACGGCATGACCAGGTGCCGCCGTTCAATCTGGGGCGCGACACCGGCGCGCATCTGGGCTGGACAAGCTTCGTCCAGCACACGGCGGCGCGCCGGCCGTTCATCGTTCGCATAAAGGCCCGTCTATGAAACCCGAATCGCTTCCGAGCCGGCTGGCGCTTGTGGTCGCCAACCCCGAACACCTGCAACATGGCAGCACGCCCCGGCACGGCTTTGACGCCGCGGGCGGAACCATCGGCGGCGAGGGCGCCGATTGGGCGCTGACCGACCAGGCGGGCCGCATCGAGCGCATCCACTGCGAAATCCGCTATGAAGACGCCGCGTTCTGCATCGTTGACCGCAGCGGGAAAACGCGCGTCAACGATGCCAACGAGCCACTGGGCGCTCTGGTGATGGCGAAGTTGCGGGATGGCGACGTCTTGCACATCGGCCCTTACCGTGTCGCCGTGCATTTGCACGATCCCCATCAAGAGCTGCTGGAGCCGGGGCGGCATCTGGCGCAATACGGGGTTGGCGAATTGTTAAGCAACGCGGCGGACGGCCATGACGGCTTGCCGACTGGCGCCTATGTCTTTGAAACCGAGCACGTGTCGGCCCCCCTGGATGCCACCTACCAGGCCCTGAGCGCGCCGCACGACGCTCGCGCGGACACCGACCCCTTGCGTGCCTTGGACGCGGCCGAGCGCACAAGCGAACTCCCGCCTGTCGTGATGGGCCCTTGGGATGTGCGCCGCGGCGCCGCCTTGGCCCCGACCCAGGCTGATCTTGCCTCGACCCGGTTTGAAGCCGTGACCGGAACGCCCCTGCCATTTCCTGGAGATTCCCGTATGCCGAAGTCACATGACCGACCCGATGCCCACAGCGGAACCCACAGCGGAACCCGCACTGGGTCCCCCTATCGATTGCGCAACCGGCAGGCCATGGCGGGAGACCCCACCGACGCTGCGGATGCATTGATGCAAGGCCTGGACGTTCCATTGGGGCCGCTTGACCCGCAAGCGGGGCAGGCGCTGCTGCTGGAAGCCGGCCAGGCGCTGAATGCGGCCATCAAGGGCATCGCCGGGTTGTATGCGGACCAGGCGGGTTCGGCTGCGCCGCGCAAATTGCTGGGACGCAGCTTGCAGCCCATTGAAGACAATCCGCTGCGCCTGGGCCAAAGCTACGCCGACACCGTGCGGGCAATGTTCGCCGCCAATCGCAGTGTGGTGCACCTGTCTCCCAAAGACGCGGTCGACGAAAGCCTGGCGCAGTTGCGCACGCATCACGACGCGGTCACACAGGCGATCGAAGCAGGTCTGCAAGCGTTGTTACGCGCCTTTGCGCCGTCGGTGCTGATGCAGCGCTTTCGCCGCTACCGCCCTGATCAAGATGCGCCGGCCGCCGACGATTGGGCATGGGGCATGTATACGCACTACTACGACGAGTTGGCGTCAGCACGTCAACGAGGGTTCGAGAAGCTGTTCTGGGAAGTGTTTGAACAAGCCTACGACCGCGCTTTGCGGGTGGAGGCCGAATGAAGCGGATGGTTCCTGCCTTGCTGGCGACAACGCTGCTGGCGGCGTGTGGCACGGTTGCCGATGTGGTGACGAAGACAGGGATGGTGCTGATGGACCCGTCCATCCAGATCGGGCCACCCGACGAACAGCTGTCGCTCATCGGGCTCAGCCTGTACGCGGCGGCAGACGTCAATCCCAACCCGGCCAGCATGCCCGACGAAGAACCCGAATCCGCTGCGGCGCCGTCCAACCGGGAAGCGGGGCCTTACGAGGTCAAGCTCAATAGCGGGAATCGCGAAGAGCTGATCGAGCATCTGCGCGGATTGCTGGACGAACTGGAAGAGGGCCGGCCCTCGTTGCATCCGTTGCGGCGGGTGGACATGGGCCCATCGACGATCCAGCGCATGCCGGGTGAAACCGCCGCAGAACCTGGCGCGGCGGATGCCGTGGCGAAGCTGGACCTGTTGCTGGCGATAGGCGTGTCAGAGCACTTCGTGCCGGGCCGGCAGTTTGGCGCGGGCAAGCAGGTAATCGAGCAGGGGTTCTCGGGGGTGCCGCTGCCGCTGGGCGGATTGGCCGCGCCAGGTCCGAAAGGCATGGGCGGGTCGGAAAGTCTTGGCGGGCAGGGCGGATTCGGCATGTCCATCGAGTTCAGCGGGGCCGGCGAGTCCGGCGAGGCCCCCGGGCTGGGCTTGGGGCAGTACAGCCGCGCGCACAGCCTCCCAACCATGGAACCCACGCCCGCGCCGCGTGGCGCGCCCACGCCGATTGCGTTCAAGGTGCTTCAGCTGAAAGACGATTCCCTGCTGCTGAACGCCGACCCGGACCAGCTGGCCAAGGATTTGAAGAAGGCGCTGGGCAGCACCTATGTGGTTGAAGACGATTACGTGCTGCAACCCGGCCAGTTCAAGTTCATTGACTTCGCCCGGATCGAACCCGCCACCCGCTATGTGGCGATCATCGCCGACTTCCATGATCCGAATGGCGCGGTCTGGAAGCACGCATTCCGGCTGGAGCCCACGGGCCGGCGCTACGCCTTGCTGATGACGCTGCATGGCAACCGCGTGGCCATCACCGATGAAAGCACCCGTCCGCCGCAACCGAGATCCCAACCATGACCTCCCGCAATCCCGTTATCTGGAGTGAAGGGCTGTTCGTCAAGCCCCAGCATTTCCAGCAGCAGACCCGCGCGCTTGAACACCATGCCAACCAACGCATCGCGGGCGTCAGTGAGCATCTCTATGGCTTGAGCGAGCTGGAGCTGAACCAGGAATACCTGAGCTTTGGCAAGATCGCCATCGTGCGCGCGCGCGGCGTCATGCCTGATGGCACGGTGTTCGACATCCCGAACGATCAGCCACCACCGACACCACTGGCGGTGACCGATACCTCATCCGTCAACCAGACCGTCTACCTGACCTTGCCGCTGCGCTCGGACGGCGTGCTGGAAGTGCAATGGCCAGACACCTACGCCAATGCGCGCTACGTGACGCGTAGCGAAGAGGTGCGCGACACGCATAGCCACGAAGGCGATTACGTGTCGATGGATCTGGCCGCCCCGAACTTGCAGCTGACGCTCGAGCGTGAAGACCGCAGCGCATTTACCGGCGTGGCGTTGTGCCGGCTGCTGGACCGGCGCCCTGACGGCAGCCTGCTGCTGGACGACGCGTTCTATCCCACGGGCATGTCCATCAATGCGATCCCGCCGCTGAAACGCTACTTGGGGGAAATCGCCGGCCTGATGCGGGAACGCGCGAAGAACATCGCCGAACGCATTGGCTCGCCCGGGCAGGCCGGCGTGGCGGACGTAACGGACTTCAATCTGCTGCTGGCGTTGAACCGGCTGCATCCGTGGTTTCTGCACTTGTCGCGCCTGCGCCATCTGCACCCCGAGCAGCTATACATCGCGTTTAGCCAGGCCTGCGGCGAACTCGTCACATTCACCGACGAAGGGCGGCTGCCGCAAGAATATCCGGCCTACCGGCACGACGATCCCCGCCAATCGTTCCGCATGCTTGAGGACACGTTGCGGCGCACGCTCAGCACCGTGTTGCAGCCGCGCGCCGTGTCGCTGCCGATCGAACGCCAGCAGTACGGCGTGCTGACCGCGGCGGTGCACGACCGCAGCCTTTACGCAGACGCGGATTTCGTTCTGGCCGTGCGCGCCCGCATGCCGCTTGACCGGCTGCGTCAGCAGTTCATGCAGCAGGCCAAGGTGGCCTCGATGGAAAAGCTGGGCGAGCTCGTCAGCCTGCAACTGCCCGGCATCCCGCTGCAGCCGCTGCCGGTCGCGCCGCGCCACCTGCCGTTCCATGCCGGCTTTACCTATTTCCAGTTCGACCGCAGCCATCCTTCGTGGCAGATGCTTCGGGATACGGCGGGCTTCGGCCTGCATATTGCCGGCGACTACCCCGAGCTGGAGCTGCAGCTGTGGGCCATCAGGAGCCAATGACATGAACACGACCTCTACCGCCGAGCGCGGCGAAGCCGAATTCCTGCGCACGAGCGTAACGGCAGCCGTCCACGACAAAGAACAGATCGGCTTCAACACCATTCAAAACCTGGATACGGACGCAGACCTGGCGTTCCAGCTTCGGGGCCATGGCTACAACCCGTTGGTGGATGCAGCTTTGCCACTCTTCGGCATGGTGATCCGCGTACGCAAGATGACCAACTACGAATCCATCGGCAAGCTGTATTCCACGGTGCGGGACCAGATATCCGCGCTGGACGAAGAAATCCGCCAGCACGGCTATGACAGCGCGACGCAATTGGCGTATCGATATGCGCTGTGTACGTTCATCGATGAAGCCGTGATGGGAACCGCATGGGGGTCCAACTCGATCTGGGCCGAGCGCTCTTTGCTGAGCGTCAACCATAGCGAGACCTGGGGAGGCGAGAAGTTCTTCACGGTGCTGTCGCGCATGATGATGGACCCCGCCCGATACCGCGACGTCCTGGAATTCAAATACCTGTGCCTGTGCCTGGGGTTCAAGGGCAAGTACGGGTTGCAGCACAACCAGAACGATGCGTTGCAGACCATCCTCGTCAAGCTTCACCGCATCTTGCGCGAGCTGCGCGGAGAAACGCCAGAGTCGCTGACCGACGCCGACGCCAACATCGCATCGCGCCGCTATCGGGTGGGGCGCCAATGGCCGTGGTGGACGCCATGGGCCAGCGCGCTGGTCGTGCTCTCGGGGGTGTACGCCGCCTTTGCGCTGAATCTGGGAAGCACGACGGATGTCGTCCTGCATGCGTTGGACGGCATTTTGAAGAATTGAATGCGCTGCCTGTGCAGCAAGGATGCGCAAGATGAACGTTAGTCCCACGGCCCGGGTCATCGGCAAAGCCAGCAGCGTCGTCATGCCTTCAGGCGGCGACACCCGTGTGCAGCCCCCGCCGCCCAAACCCTGCGTGACGATCGTGGTGCATGGCGTGAACGACCTGGCCGGGGTCTACGCCAGCATCGAGCAAGGTCTGTGCGAAGGCTTGAACGAACGCTTGGATCTGGCCTTTCAGCCAGACGGCTCGCCGGGCGTGGGCCGACTTGAAGCTGCCAGCTATACCTCGCCCGCTGATGACTACGGCGTTGCATCTAATCCCGACGCGGTGTACTACCGCCGTCGTTTCTCAGACGCATCAGACGGACGCGCAGCCCGCAGCGTGGTGATTCCGTTTTACTGGGGATTTCGCGAAGAAGAAGCCTTCATCGACAAGACCACGCCGCACGGCGAATGGCTGGACCGCAACGGCAACCGTCTGGATACAGCGGGTACGAAGGAGGGCGGCCAGTTCGCCAACGCGACGACCACGCTGCCGGATATGTGGGGTGACGGCTTCAGCGGCAAGCTGTTCGGCTTCATTCCCATGCACTGGTTCTCGCCGGACCCCAGCCATCCCTTATTCCGATCCGCGGCGCGCAAATACATGGTGCTGGCCGCGATGCGGCTGGCCATGCTGATCCGCATCATCCGCAAGCGTTACCCCGACGACGTCATCAACGTCGTGGGTCATAGCCAGGGAAATCTGCTGAACCTGCTGGCGCAGGCGATGCTGGCTGACGAAGGTGATACGCGTCCTGCGGACTGCTGCATCATGATGAATCCGCCGTACAGCCTGCATGAACCCTGGACGGAGGGCGTGCAGTTAGGGCACCGGCAACAGACAACCCATGCACGTGTTGAAACGCTGAAGCTGATCGTTGCCTTCATCGACGCACAGGCGACGGCCGAGCCTGCGCTAAGCGCAGTTACCATTGCCCGAAGCCCCGGCTACGGCGCCATCGGCGGCCCGCGTTGGACGGGCGGCAAGGGCAGCAAGGCAATGATCGACGGCCAAGAGCTGTCGTTCGACGACACCGACAACCGGGGCTGCACCTACCTGTACTTCACGCCCCAAGATCAGACGGTCGGGCTGGCGAACGTTCAAGGCATTGGCTGGCAAGGTGTGCCGGAAATGGTAAACGGCAAGCCCGCACGAAGCGTTCTGAGTTCGCGCTTTCATCAACGCGTTTTCACGCTGCGCAGACGCGACGGCGAGCGCGAGAAGGTCGGTAGCCGCGAAGCCATCGACCGCTATGTGCTGCGGCGTCCGGGTGAAACGACGTGGGAAGACACGGGGCTGGGCTGGTTCGACAGCATGCGTCTTAGCCGCGCATCCTTTGACGAAAACCAGTCAGTGCAACTACGGGGCCATCGCTTGCCGGTGCCGCTGGAAGTGGACTACGCCCATGAAGGCACGGTGACGGTGGGCAATGCGCCATCGGACAAGGACGCAACGGGCAGCGGCGTGTACCAGGTGAAAACGCCCTACGACCCGATCGACGCGGCCATCGTCCTCGCCAATGGCGGCTGGGAACCGAAGAACCGTGACTATTCCCAAGAGGAACTGCTGGACGAGCAGCAGGTGTACCGCAACGGAAGTGGTTTGGCGCAGATCACGGAATCACGCAATCACGGCCGGGAGGCGGCGGACAAGGCAGAGGTGTTCTCGGCGCACAAGCTGGGCAATGGCCAGGTGCTGATCGTGCGCGGGGAAACGCCCTTTGAAGCACGTATCCGTTTGCAGAATCAGGACCTAGGCAAACAAATCCCGTTGTCGTTCCACTCGGGGATACCGGCGAACCCGGAGCACAGCCGGCGCGTGCTGGCGTTTGATGTGGCGGTGGGCGCGGGGAGGAGTGTGGATGACCTGGAGTTTTATGCGTATCTGTGCCGGGTGGCGGATTGGCGGTTGGATTGGAAGATGAAAGATCATGACTACAAGGACGAGAGTGAGATGGGCTACGAAGATCTGACCGTGGAAGTTCTGGCCCACTACAAACAGGAAGACAAGATGAACCGCAACCTTATCGATGGAACTTCTTTGTATAGAAGTTCCAAGCTTGTGGAGTATGACCAGGCGTTTAAGGCGTTAACGCCTGGAGGGGGAGTTCTGCCCTCGACTGTAGAAAGTGCAGGTCTGCCTACCAAGGTGAAAAGTGAAACGCGCGGACAAAGCCAAGCGCACACCCGTCCTGCGGGAGGCTGGACTCAACCATGACCAGATCCATTGCGACCGTATGCATGATCGTTGCCGCTGCGTTGTTTCCCACTAGCGTAATCGGCGGTGGGACTTCTGTGACCCCGTTCGTGTGTGCTGGAGACCTACCGCAGCCGCGCAAATTTCAGCACTTCCCTGAGGATGCCTCCACGATGCCCGTTGATAGTCGTACCCGTCCCTCGGCAACCTCTTTCCGCTTGGAAAGCCTGGACGTCTTGAGCATTGGAATAAGTCTGGATGTCTTTCGCCAAGGGCAGGTTTGGACAGAACTTCAACAAAAAAGCGCTCTGCAGGACAGCGCATTGCTTGTCGGCGGAATTCTTCCTATGGAACCGGGCAGCTATCCCTTGAGCGGAGGCGATAAGAATCGTGCCTATACGAAGCGTAAGTTCGATGCTTTGGAGCACGGGCTGAAGAACTTCCTTGAGAAATGGCCCATCCCGGCGGTCACAGTAGTGCCGGGTTGGAGCCCTAGCACTCCCAACCCCTATCTCGAGCCGGATGATGTCAAAGTGATGTTGGACGCGATGATAAATTCTGCCCGTGGCGAGGCTGGATTGCACTGGCATGCAGTTCGGCAACTGGAAGACGGCATCATCTGCAATGACACTCCCGAAGGGGTTCTGGAAAGCTTATTTCAAGTCTTCGAAGCAAATCCGGATTTGCCTGCTGTGCTGGTCTATTCGGTGGCAGGGGTCAATATCAAGGGGGTGCTTTCAGCACGTGACGCCCGGCCTATTGGTTCGTCCCGGGGGCCGCGCCAACCCGGCGAACTCACCGACGCCATAGTCGCCCTGGTCATCGGCCGCCCCGAACGTGTCGACTGGCTGCGCTACTACGCTCCATTCACCAAGGTCCACAAGAACCCGATCAACCCGCAATTCACCGGTTGGGGATGGCGCAAACCCAAGGTGCCGTTTCAACCGACGAAGTTCATCCCAGAGCCGTGGACCGAGCGCGCCTTCCAGCAGTGGGACGCCGTGCCTGTGCTTGCCAAGCTGCACCGGCCAGTCACGGTTGCATTGAACAATGACGCGGGCAAGCGCTTGAAAAACGACGCGCTGTACGCGGCGCTGGAAAAGGGCTGGAGCGACGCGACGCAGGGCTTGCCGACGCCGCCTGCCCGCGCCTTCTTCGATACCGGGAAGTCTGAGAACACCGCCCTGGCAGAATGGGTGCCGGCGTTGAAGCAGGCACACAGTTCTCTGGACCTGCTCGCCTCCGAGCAGAGCTACAACCTCACACAGCGCTTGGGCGATACCGGGTCTTCGTCGCCCTTCGTCGGCATCGCGCTTGCGACGATGGCCAGTTATATGAATGCGGACAGCAGCGTGGTGATGCCGCTGCGCCGTGCCGATCGCGCGACGTTGATTCCGATCACCTCGCCCACGCCCGGTCAAAAGCCTGATTTCAATCCCTTCGGCATCCGACTGATGCCGCAGCATTCAAGCAGCAACGGCCCTGACCCTATCTTTGTCGCCCGCATGCACGAAGCACAAATGGCGCAGCAGCCGACGATGCCGACGCGGTTCATCGACCCGGAGCAGGTGGCCAAAGACAAGCAGACCTTGGATGACTTTCTGGCAAGTGGGCCGGGCGTGGATTTGACTAGCTTTAAATGACCAGGAGGCGTCATGAATCCGTTATCTGATTTGCGATTTTCCTTTTCGGTTCAGGCGGCTGGAGCCGAGTTCGACGTTGTGGAGTTCTCGCTGGACGAGGCGCTGTCCGAGTCGTTCCGGCTAGAGGTGGACTTGTCTTGCTTCGATCCTGCAGTGGATTTTGGCGCGGTGCTGGATSAGCCCGCGCTGTTCACGATMTGGCGSGGCGATACGGCGGCGCGGCATGTCCATGGCTTGGTCTCGGCGTTTGAGCAGGGGCCGTCGGGGTTTCGGCGTACGCGCTATCGCGCCGTGGTCGAGCCCGCTTTGGCGCGGGCTGGCTTGTGCTCCGATTGGCGTATTTATCAGCAGTTGTCGGTGCCTGAAATTCTGTCGGCAGTGATCAAGTCGCATGGGATCACCAACTATGAGCAAGTCATGACGAAGGAGCACCTGTCACGGGAATACTGCGTACAGGCCGGCGACACGGACTTGGCGTTTCTGGCTCGGCTGGCGGCGGAAGAGGGGATCTTTTATCGCTATGTACACGATGCGCAGGGTCACCGCTTGATCCATGGCGACCGCATCTACATTCACGGAGAAATTGAAGGCGGGCCGGTGGTCTATCAGCCGATGCCGGGCGGTGGCCGCCCCGAACCCGGTCTGCATCGTTTCACGTATGCGGAACAAGTGCGCACCGCACGCCAGACGCAGCGCGACTACACGTATTCGCACCCCCGTTACGAGCAGGAACATTGCGCCGTGGCTGCCGACCGGGACCATCAGGACGGCCGCTATGAACGCTACGACTACCCGGGCCGCTACAAGCGGGACGAAGCAGGCATTCCGTTCACGCAGTCCCGCTTGCTGGGACTGCGCCGCGACGCGCGCCTGGCCCGCGTTGAAGGAGACGATGCGCGTCTGGTTCCGGGTGTCGCCTTCGATCTGACTGGCCATCCCCGCGATGACTGGAATCACGGATGGCGTCCCGTCCGCATGCATCATCGCGGTGTGCAGTACACCAGCCAGGAAGAGGAAAGCGCCGATGCAAGCCTGGGCACGCGCTATCACTACACCGCTGAGATCGTGCCGGACAAGGTGGATTGGAAACCGGAACCCAGCTCAAAGCCCCGCATTGATGGACCGCAGATCGCCACCGTAGTGGGTCCGCCCAACGAAGAGATCTATTGCGACGAGTTCGGCCGCGTAAAGGTGCAGTTTCCGTGGGACAGGTTGGGCAAGCATGACGAGCACAGCTCTTGCTGGGTCCGGGTGTCCCAGAACTGGGCTGGCGCGGCCTGGGGCCATATGGCGATACCGCGCATCGGACAGGAAATAATAATCAGCTTTTTGGACGGCGATTGTGATCAGCCAATTATTACGGGCAGAACATACCGGGCGACGAATCTACCGCCTTACGCGCTGCCCAAGCACAACATCCTGAATACCGTCAAAAGCAAGGAACACAAGGGCAATCGCGCAAACGAGCTGCGCCTGGATGACACGTCGGCGCAGATCAGCGCCGCGCTGATGAGCGACCATGGCGCTACGCAATTGCATCTGGGATACCTGACGCACCCGCGCCCGCAAGGCGGTGCGCCGCGTGGGGAAGGGTTTGAACTGCGGACGGATGAGCAGGGTGCGTTGCGCGCGGGCAAAGGGTTGTTCATCAGCACCGATGGGCAGGCGCAGGCCAAGGGCGGGCAATTGTCGCGGGCAGAACTGGTGCAGTGCCTGGAGAGTGCGCTGGAACTTGCGAAGGGATTGGGCAGCTACGCGGTGCAGCATCAGGGCATGCCGTTGGACGCGGGACCTCAACAGACCTTGTCCGAGGCCGTGCGTGATCTGGGGCATGGCGCCAACGATGAAGCGAACAAATCGAACGGCGGTTCGCCGCTGATTGCGCTGAGCAGTCCGGCGGGTATCGCGGCGGGCACGCCGCAATCCATCACCTTGGCGGCCGGTCAGCATGTGGACGCCGTTGCACAGCAAAAGCTGCAACTGACCGCGGGGCAGGCGCTCGTCATCAATGCGGGGCAGGGCATCAGCCAGTTCGCGCATGGCGGTGATATGCGGCACATCGCGCATCAGGGCGAGATGCTGTTGCAGGCGCAGCGCGACACCATCCGGGTGCAGGCCGACAAGAGCGTTGAGATCAGTGCTACCCAGGATCACGTCATGGTCATGGCGGACAAACATGTCACGCTGCTTTGCGGCGGCGCCTATATCAAGTTGCAGGGCGGCGCGGTAGAGATCGGTTGCCCGGGCGCC
Source organism: Achromobacter sp. 10T422 (assembly GCF_056394065.1). Classification (NCBI taxonomy): domain Bacteria; kingdom Pseudomonadati; phylum Pseudomonadota; class Betaproteobacteria; order Burkholderiales; family Alcaligenaceae; genus Achromobacter; species Achromobacter sp. 10T422. The sequence goes on along the minus strand of NZ_JBFTHD010000001.1, from coordinate 929,353 downwards.
ATGACGTTCAAAGCAGCCAGCTACGACATGCAAGGGGCCGCCAGCCAAGCGGCGGACTTGCCTGCTTTTGACGTAGGCGATACGCAACGCCGATTCGTCGTTACGAACATCGACGGCAAGACACCCATGGCCAACGTGCCTTACCGGATCGCGCTCAGTAATGGTGAGACGGTGGAAGGCATCACCGACGCGCAAGGCGCGACGCAATTGCTGGAGAAAACGGCGATGCACATCGCCAATATTCGGATCATGGACCCTCGTAAACCGCCGAACGGCGCGTGAAATGGCCTTAGTGGCCCCTTCGTTGTCATTGAAACAAGGAGCGCATGATGAATGTCAATACCCAGGCCCGGGTCATCGGCAACGCCCGCAGCGTGGTAATGCCGGCGGGCGGCGATACCCGTGTGCAGCCGCCGCCGCCCAAGCCCTGCGTGACCATTTTGATCCATGGCGTCAATGATCTTGCGGGGGTCTACGCCAGCATTGAGCAAGGCCTTTGCGATGGTTTGAACGAACGGCTGGACCTTGCGGAGCAACCAGACGGGTCCCCCGGGGCAGGCCGGCTGTACGCGGCCACCTACACCTCTCCCGGCGACGATGGGGGGGCCGCAAGCAATCCCGATGCGGTCTATTACCGGCGCCGCTTCTCGGAGGCTGCAAACGGAGTCCCCGCGCGTAGCGTGGTGATTCCGTTTTACTGGGGCTTTCGTGAAGAGGAAAAATTCATTAACAAGTCTATGCCGCACGGCCAATGGTTGGATCGCAACGGCAACCGCTTGGACAAGGCGGGCACTCAGGAAGGAGGTGCGTTCGCCAACGCGACCACCACCCTGCCCGACATGTGGGGTGACGGATTCAATGGCAGGCTGCTTGGCTTTATTTCGACGAATCTGTTCTCGCCTGATGCAGCCCATCCCTTGTTACGTTCTCCGGCGCGCAAGTACATGGTGCTAGCCGCAGTGCGGCTGGCGATGCTGATCCGCATCATTCGCAAGCGGTATCCGGGGGACGTCATCAACGTGGTCGGACATAGCCAGGGAAACATGGTGAATCTGTTGGCGCAAGCGCTGCTGGCTGACGAAGCCAATACGCGCCCGGCGGACTGCGTCGTGATGATGAATCCCCCGTATAGCCTGCTGGAACCGACGACGGAGATGGCACAGATGTGGGTTCAGCAGCAAACCAAGGCCGCACGCATCGAAACGTTCAAGCGGATCATCGACGTTATTGACACGCAAGCGGTACACCAGCCTGCTTTATCTGCGTTGACCATTGCGGGTAGCCGCGGATACGGGGCGATTGGGGGGCCGCGCTGGACCGGTGGCAAAGGCAGTAAGGCGACGTTGGACGGACGCGAGGTCGCTTTCGATGAACGCGATAACCGCGGCTGCACGTATCTTTATTTCACTCCGCAGGATCAGACCGTGGGGCTTGCGAACGTTCAAGGCATTGGCTGGCAAGGCGTGCCAGGGATGATTGGCAGCACGCCGGTTTGCAGCGTGCTGAGCTCGCGCTTTCAGCAGCGGGTTTTCACGATACGCAAACGCAATGGCGAGTGCGAACGGGTGGGCAGCCGAGCGCACATTGATCGCTACGTGCTGTTGCTGCCTGGCGAAGAAACATGGGAAGACACAGCCCTGAGCTGGTTTGGTCGCTGGGGGCTGACAAGGGCTTCTTTGGCCGAGAACCAGTCGGTGCAATTGCGCGGGCATCCGCTACCGGCCCCTCTAGAGGTGAATTTCGCGGATGCGGGCACGGTCAGCGCAGGAAATTCCCCTTCTGACAAAGACGCGACAGGCAGCGGCGTATATGAGGTCAGGGCGCCCTATGAGCCGATTGACGCCTCCATCGCTGTAGCCACCGGGGGTTGGGACCCAAAGAACCGGGCCTACTCACAAGAGGAGTTTCTAGATACGCATCGGGCGTATCGATACGGTAAGCGCCTGAATCAAATCAAGCAGGGGCGCAATGATGGGCTGGATGCCTCGGATCATGCAGAGGTGTTCTCGGCAGGGGATCTTGGGAATGGGCAGGTGCTGATCGTTCGAGGAGAAACGCCTTACGAGGCGCGCATCCGCTTGCAGAATCAAGAACTGGGCGATCAGGGGCCGCTCTCGTTTCACTCGGGGATACCGGCGAACCCCGAACACAGTCAGCGATCGCTGGCGTTTGACGTGGCAGTGGGCGCAGGGCAGAGCGTGGATGATTTGGAGTTTTATGAGTACCTGTGCAGGGTGGCGGATTGGAGGCTGGACTGGGAGAAAGTCGACTGCCGTTGGCATGAGGATACCGATCCCTATGCCGATATGCCAAATGCAAAGTTGCTGGCGTTCTACTTTCAGGAAGATTCGGCGCATCGCAGTCTGATTGACGCGACGTCGCGCTATCGGAACTCCACGATCCCGGAGTACGACCGGAAAGGGGCGGCGACGACCGAGGGCGGCGGGGTTATCCCTTTTTCAGTGCAGGCCGTGACGCTGCCTACCCGGATCGTCAGCGAGACCTTGGGCGATAGTTTCCTAGGACCGATCCGGCAAGTTGCCGGCTTTTGAAGCGGGAGGCAGCACCATGTCAAGAGACGTCAAATACCGCGCGCCGACTTCGTCCGCGCGGCTAGACACGTTGGATGTGCTTAGCCTGGGCCTGAGCCTGGATATTTTTCGGCAAGGCCAGGTGTGGCAAGCATTGGAGCTAGGCAATCGCGCCAATCCGAATGCCTTGCATGCGACATCCATACTGCCGACCGGTCCGTGCGGCTACCCCATTACAGGAGCGGACAAGGACACGGCGTATGACAAGCGCAAATCAGATGCGTTGGAGTTGGGTCTCAAGAACTTCTTGGAGAAGTGGCCCATTCCGACGGTGACCGTGGTGCGGGGCTGGACCGCGGATCATCCTAAGCCAAGAGTGCCCGCAGAGGCGGTCACGAACATGCTGACCAGCATGGTCAATCGAATGCGAGGCGATGCGGGCCTGCATTGGCATGGCATACGTGAATTGGAAAATGGAATCGTCTGCTCGGATACGCCAGAAGGGTTGGTGGAAAGCCTGTTTCAATTATTTGAACGGACGCCCGACCTGCCTGCCGTGCTCGTCTATGGCGTGGACGGGTTCAACATGGCGATGACATTGTCTGATCACAGCCAGACGTTTGTTGGCGCTGGCACCGGCCCACGCCAGCCCGGCGAACTCACCGACGCCATGGTCGCCTTGGTCGTCGGCCGTCCGGAGCGAGTCGATTGGCTGCGCTACTACGCGCCGTTCACCCAGGTCAACGAGAACCCCATCAACCCGGAATTTACCGGGTGGGGTTCCCGTCAGCCGACAGTCCCTTTTCAACCATCCCCCTTTATCCCCAAGCCGTGGACCGTGCGCGCCTTTCAGCAATGGGACGCGTTGCCGGTGTTGGCCAAGCTGTACCGTCCTGTCACAGTTTCATTGCAGCTCGACGGCGGCAAGCGCCTGATGAACAACGCGCTGCACGCGGCGTTGGCGGCKGGCTGGGGGCAAGCGTCCCAAGCCTTGCCGACCCCTCCCGCGCGCGTGTTCTTCGACACGGGTGAATCGGACAACACGGCCTTGACCGAATGGATTCCCGCGTTGAACGTAGCGAACAGCCCACTGGATTTACTGGCGTCCGATCAAAGCTACAACCTCACGCAGCGCCTGGGTGATACGGGTGCCGTCTCTCCGTTTGTCAGTCTCGCGTTGGCGACGATGGCCAGTTACCTCAATGGTGACAGTGGCGTTGTGATGCCGCTGCGTCGAACCAACCGGGCCACGCTGATCCCGATCAGTTCCCCGACACCGGGGCAAAAGCCCCCGTTCGACCCCTTCGGTGTGCGGTTGATGCCGCAACATTCCCTAAGCGACGGCCCCGACCCGATCTTCCTGGCGAGACAGCAAGAGGCGCAGCAATCGCGTGCATCGACGATGCCGATGCGGTTCATCGACCCTGAACAGGTCGCGCGTGATCAGCGGACGTTGGACGATTTCCTGGCCAGTGGGCCAGGGGTGGATCTGACGGGCGCAGATGCCTCTGACCCATAAACCCGGAGCAATTCATGTTGGAAATTATCAGATTGGGCGACGCGACGTCTCACGGCGGCAAGGTGTTGCAGGCATTCAGCAATACGAATCTGAATGGCAAACCCATCGCGGGGGTGGGCCATTTGGTCAGTTGTCCATTGTGCAAGGGACTGTTTCCCATTGTCGAAGGCAGTGGTTCGTACAAGGTGGACGGTATTGCGGTCGCCTTGAATGGCATGAAAACGGCATGTGGCGCCAGTCTGGTCGCGACGGGGCCGAAGGGGGCAGTGCTGGGATGACGGAGCCGAAAGGTAGTTTGGGGGACGGGTCATGACAGCCTTGGCCCCTCGAAGCGGGTACACTTGTCCGCCGTTTTGCTTTCAGCCCCAGAATTCTCCATGATTTCCTCCGCATGCGGCGTCGACTTCGGCACCTCCAACTCCACCGTAGGCTGGAGCCGCCCCGACCAGCGCGCGCTCCTCGCCCTGGAAGACGGCAAGACCACCTTGCCGTCGGCCATTTTTTTCCATGACGAAGACGCCGAGGTCAGCTATGGCCGCGCCGCCATTTCCGACTATCTGGCGGGCTACGACGGGCGCTTGATGCGGTCAATGAAAAGCCTGTTGGGCAGTTCGCTGATCGATGGGTCCACGGAAGTGCAAGGGCGTTCGATTCCGTTTCGTGTGCTGTTGACGCGCTTTATCGCCGAATTGAAGCGGCGCGCCGAAACCGCCGCTGGCCGGGATTTCACGCGGGCCGTGCTGGGCCGGCCGGTGTTCTTTGTGGATGACAACAGCGCCGCCGACCAGACCGCGCAAGACACGCTGGGCGAAATTGCGCGTAGCGTCGGCTTCACCGATATTGAATTCCAGTTCGAGCCGCTGGCCGCCGCATTTGATTACGAGTCGCAGATTGACCGTGAAGAGCTTGTACTGGTCATCGACATCGGTGGCGGTACGTCGGACTTTTCTTTGATTCGTCTGGGACCGGACCGCGCCGGCAAGGCGGATCGCCGTGAAGACATCCTGGCCTATGGGGGTGTCCACATCGGCGGGGTGGACTTCGACAAGCAACTTAGCCTGGCGCACGTCATGCCCTTGCTGGGTCTGGGCAGCCAGCTGCGCAGCGGCAAGGATGTGCCGTCCACGCAGTACGGCAACCTGGCCTGCTGGCACACGATCAACCAGGCTTACACGCGCAAGGCCGCAGAGCACTTTGCGTACATCCGGGCTGAAGCGGGCGACCGCGAGAAGATCGATCTGCTGTTGAATCTGGTCAAGCAGCGCGCCGGCCACTGGGTGGCGGTGCAGGTGGAAGAGGCCAAGATCGCGCTGTCGGAAACGCCGTTGGCACGCATTGATTTGTCGCGCATCGCGCCGGAACTTGGGGTGGACGTGACCCGTCCGTCGTTTGACGCCTGCGTGGGCCGGCTGATCGAAAAGGTCGAAACCACCGTGGGCGCGCTGCTGCGCGATGCGGGCGTGGCCACGGCCGACGTGGACACGGTGTTCTTCACCGGCGGCTCCAGCCGCGTGCCGCGCTTGCGCGAAACGGTGTCGGCACTGGTGCCGGGCGCGCGCAGCGTGGAAGGGGACCTGTTTGGCAGCATCGGCGCCGGTCTGGCGCTGGACGCCCGCCGCAAGTTCGACTGATCGGCCCAACGCCGAGGGTGGCGGGTGACGGAGCAAGCAGCATGCGGCAGGCAACAAGTAGCAAGTAGCAAGTAGCAGGCAGCAGGCAGCAGGTAGCAACTAGCACGCAGCAAGTGGCAAGCAGGGGGCAGCAGTTACCCCGCCAGGCAGATGGTAAGCTCCTTGGCTTGGTGCCCGCCGCGCTGCGCCGCGCGTTGTTTACGAATCCGACACGCCCTCATGACCCGCCCATCCGAACCCCATCTTGTTGAAACGCTGGTCACCAGCGAAGCCCCTTACGAGGGCAGTTTCCTGAAGATCCGCCGCGACACGGTCAGCCTGCCCAATGGCAACACGGCTACGCGCGAGTACGTCGTGCATCCCGGCGCGGTCGTGGTGATTCCCTTGCTGGACGACGGCCGGGTGTTGCTGGAGCGCCAGTTCCGCTACCCCATCGGGCGCGTCATGACGGAATTTCCGGCTGGCAAGCTCGACTCGGGCGAAGACCCGCTGGTGTGCGGCAAGCGCGAACTGCTTGAGGAAACCGGCTATATGGCTGATCAATGGGCGCATGCTGGGGCATTGCACCTGGCTATCGCCTACTCGACAGAAATCATCCATATCTTCTTCGCCCGCGGTTTGCGCGCGGGGCCGCGCCAGCTGGACCAGGACGAATTCCTGGATGTGATCAGCGCCGACCCTGCCGAATTGCTGGCGGCTTGCAGCAAGGGCGAGGTCACCGACGCGAAGACCTTGACGTGCGTGCTGTGGATGCAGAACGTGCTGTCGGGCGCCTGGAAGCTGGACTGGCAGGACAACGCGGGCTGACGGCCGTCCGCGTCAACGTTCCGCTTATCTGATTGCCATGGCCGCTTTTCCCGTTCTGGTCCAGCCCGCCGGCCTGCGCTTTGACGCGGGTGAAGACACTTCCTTGCTGATGGCCGCGCAAGCGGCGGGCGTGAAGCTGCCGAGCTCATGCCGCAACGGCACCTGCCGGGCCTGCATGTGTTTGCTGCTGGAAGGGGCCGTGGACTATCTGATCGAATGGCCAGGCCTGTCGCGCGACGAAAAAGAAGAGGGCTGGATCTTGCCCTGCGTGGCGCGTGCGGTCTCGGCGCTTGAGATCCAGGCGCCGCTGGCCGCGCCGATCGAACCGGCGGTGACGCCGGCTGATCGGCCGCTGACGGGCGCTCGGCGCTAAGACGGCATTCAGCGCCCGGCAGGCATCCAGCGCCCAGCGGGCATCTCGCTCCAAGCAGGCATCCCGCGCCACGGCGCTATCTAGCGCTCCTACGGCAACCGGCCGGGTCGCCGTTCCCAGCGCCTAGCCCCGCCGGTAACAGGCCCGCCGCCATGCCGGCCGCCATGCCTATCACCATGCCCGCGAAGGGCGGCGCGGTCCAAGCAAGCGCCGCCATGGCACCCAGGCGGGCGCCCAGCACCATCCCGATCGCCATGAACACAGCGCAGAGCAACCGCCGGCCAGCTGCTGGCGCATGCCGGCGCGGCCAGGGCGCCAGCGCGGCCAGCACCATCGCCGCGCTGCTGGCGGGCATGAGGGTGGTGTGCCGCCATGCCATGTCCCACAGGCTTCCGGGCGCGCCGCACTCACTGGCGAGCAGCGCCGCAGGCGTCTGGCGGGTGTCAAGCCACAGGCCTAGCGCCATGGCCGCCAGACAGGCCAGCCACAGCGCCGTCATCGCGCGCGCCGGGCTATGCGCAGGCGTGGCAGGAGGCGGGCTTGGCGTCGTCGTACCGGTCATGGTGGCGCACCCAGTCGCCCAGGTTGAAGTGCGGGCCGTTTTCGTTGCGTCCCAGCGGCGCGAAGTCCAGATAGTTGTACGCGCCAACCAGCCGTTCCACGCCGCGCTCGAAGGCGGAATAGGTGTGGAAGATTTCGCCATCGGGGTCACGGAAAAACGCGCTGGCGCCTGAGCGTTCTTCGACACTGCCGTCGGCAAGCGGCACCGACGCGTGCATGTCGAAATTGAAGTCGCAGCCCTCGGAAGACAGCCAGTCAAACCGCCAGCCCATGCGCCGCTTGAAGGCGTCCAGCTTGGCGAATGGCGCGCGCGATACGGCTACGACGGACACATCGTGATGGCGCAGATGCGTGATGGCGCTGTCCAGGTGGTCGGCCAGAAACGAGCAGCCCACGCAGCCTTCTTCCCAGTCCGGGCCATACATGAAATGGTAGATGATCAGTTGGCTGTTGCCGCCAAACAGGTCGGCCAGGCCGAGCGGCCCGTGCGCGCTTTGAAATTGATACGCCTTGTTCACCAGAACCCAAGGCAGGTCCTGGCGTTCACGGGCCAGCGCGTCCTGGCTGCGGGTCAGCGCTTTCTCACGGCTGAGCAGGGTCTCGCGGGCGGCCTCCCATTGGGGGCGGGATACGACGGCGTGTTGGGTCTGCATGGTGCGGCTCCTTCTTGGATCGGGCCAATGCGGCCCGTGAACGGTAAGCGGCAAGCGGTGCGTAGAAAGTGCAGTCAGACTGCGCTTGCCAGATGGTCCGCCAGCCGGTCCATGGCGCCCGCCCAGCCGGTTTCATGGCCGTCACGGGTGGCTTGATCGACAAACGGGGTTTGCAGGAAGGCGAGGTCGGTGCCGCCCTGCGCAGGGGTCAATTCAAGGGTGATCAACGAGGTTTCGTCGGGGGTATCGCGCCAGGCCCAGGTGAACACCAAGCGGCGCTGGGGCTCGACTTCGCGGTACACGCCGCTGGCGTAATGGGCCTGGCCGTCGTCGGTGACAAAGCCCACCTGGTAGGCGCCGCCCACCCGCACATCGGTTTCCGCCAGCAGCACGCGCTGGGTGCCGGCGGGGCCGAACCAGCGCATCAGCGCTTGCGGGTCCGTCCAGGCGCGCCAGACGCGCTCGGCGGACGCGGTGAAGCGGCGGGTGAGCCGGAGCTCAAGGGGGGCGTTGCCAGAGGTGCCGTTGGGGCTGGGGGGGTGGCTGGGGATGTCTTCGGGGCGTTGGGTGGCCATGGATGGATCTCCTCGTCGTGATACAGGTATCGGGCCAGTGAATCCAGTTGGCCATTCCAGAACTTCTCGTAGCGCGCCAGCCAGGTGGATGCGGCCTGCATGGGTTCGGGCGACAGCGTGCAACTGACGACCCGGCCGTCCTTGGCGCGGGCAATCAGCCCGGCGTCTTCCAGCACCCGCAAGTGCTTCAGGAAGGCGGGCAGGGACATGGCGTGAGGCCGGGCCAGGTCGCTGACCGATGCCGTGCCTTGTTCCAGATCGGCCAGCACCCGCCGCCGGGTGGCGTCGGCCAGGGCGGAAAAGATGCTGTCCAGCGTGTCGTCGTTTAAGTTAACCATAAGGTTAAGTATTGATCCGAAAAACTGCCGGCGTCAAGCCGGCAGCATTGGGAATTTCCCGAAGGCTCAATCGTGCCGGTGCATGGCCGACTGATGTTTGGTGTCGCGCATTGTTGCGTAGACCAGCAGAGACACAAAGATCACGCCGGCCAGGTAGTAGTAGAACCATTCTTCATGCCCTTGCTGCTTGAAGAACAGCGCGATGGCCGGGGCCGTGCCGCCGAAGATGGACACGGTCACGGCGTAAGGCACGGCCACGCCTGTTGCGCGGATGTTCGTGGGGAACAGTTCGGCCTTCACCACCGCGTTGATGGACGTGTAGCCCGCCGTGAACACCCACGCGCCGCAGATCAGCAGGAAGGCGATGAACGGCGAACGCGTATGCGACAAGGTCATCAGGATGGGCACGGTTAGCAGCGCGCCCGCCACGCCGAAGAAGATCAGGAGCGGCTTGCGGCCGACCTTGTCCGACAGCGCGCCATACAGCGGCTGCAGGATCAGCGCGAAGATGAGCGAGGCCGCGATGATGTAGGTGGTGGTGATGTCGGAAAAGCCCGACGTCTGGCGCACGAAGGTCTGCATGTACGTCGTGAACGTGTAGAAGGCCGCGGTGCCGCCCGCGGTCAGCCCGACCACGATGGCCACTTCACGCGGATACTTCATCAGGCCGCGCAGCGAACTCGTTTTCGGCTTGGTCTTCTGGGCTTCCTTGTATGAGTCGGTCTCGGGCATGTCGCGCCGCATCAGCGCGGTCACAATGGCCAGCATGGCGCCGATCACGAAGGGAATGCGCCAGCCCCATTCGACCAGTTGTTCGTGGGTCAGGAACACGTTCTGCAAGAGCAGCAGCACCAGGATTGCGCAGAGCTGTCCGCCGATCAGCGTCACGTACTGGAAGCTGGAATAAAAGCCGCGATGCTCGGGGTCGGCGATCTCGGTCAGGTAGGTGGCGCTGGCGCCGTACTCGCCGCCCAGGCTCAAGCCTTCGATCACGCGGGCCAGCGCCAGCAGCGCGGGCGCGGCGAAACCGATGCTGGCGTAGGTAGGCGTGACGGCGATGATCAGCGAGCCCACGCACATCATCACCACCGACACCATCAGCGATATTCGGCGCCCGTGCCGGTCGGCAATATGGCCGAACAGCCACCCGCCCAGCGGACGCACGATGAAGCCGGCCGCAAACAGCGTGGCGGCATTCAGTTGCTGGACGACGGGATCGTGCGACGGGAAAAAGGCGGGGGCGAAGTACAGGGCGAAGGCGGTGTAGGCGTAGAAGTCGTACCACTCAACCAGGTTGCCCATGGAGCCGACGAAGATGGCCTTGATGCGGCGCTTTGCGTCGGGCATGTCGAGATACGTTTGCGTCATAGCGGCTCTCGGGAAGAACTCGTTGACGTATCTTGCGCCTGCCCGGCGCGAAATGCAGCACCGGTAAATAGTTGTTATTCAGGAAAATGTCAGGCTTAGCGGCCGCGCGGCTTGATGATGTCGCACGCGGCGGCGCGGTCGCCTGTTTGCGCGCCGCTGCCCAACAGCGCTTGTGCGCCGCAGACCGAGCCGAACATGCGCGCGTTGTCGTGCCCCACGCCGCCCACTTCGAAGCTGCTGCGATGCAGCGTGACGGGTTTGGGGCCACGGGCGGCCAGCACGTATTCGTATTGCAGATAGCCCGTGCCACGGGCCAGCCGCGTGGCGCCTTGCGCTTCGGCGCCGCAGGTCTTGTCCAGCAGCCGGTGTTCGGGGTTGTTGTCGGCGCCACCCAGCAGATAGATGACGTCGCGCGCGGCGTACCGGACAAAGAGCCGGGTGTCGTCGGTGTCGCGCGCATTGGGAGACGCAGACCCCGACATATAGGCGGATACGTACGCGGGCAGCTTGTCCGTGCCGTATTTGTACTGGTTGTAGGTGGGGCAGATACCGCGTTCGTAGGGCGCGTAGCCCTTGCCATCGGCGCGCGGCCGTTCGTTGGTCAGGTACAGGTAGGACGACGGGTTGGCGATGACGTAGCGCAGGGCCAGGCCATCGCGCCGCAGCGGGCCGTCGACGTTGTTCAGCACGGCGTAGCGCTGCACCAATTGGCCGCCGGCCGAGTGCCCGGCCAGCACGATGCTGGCCAGCGTGGGCAGGCGCTTGCGGTCGTCCAGGCTGCGCAGCAGGTCGTCCAGCACCTGGAACGACGAGACGGGCGCGGGCCGGCCGCTGGCCTGCACGCTTTCATCGCCGTCTTCCCAGCTGGACTTGCGCCACGCGGCCATGCCGCCAAACCCTGAATCAATGGAGCCGGAGAAACGCGGCGCCAGAATCAGCGTGTCGCGCGCCCGGTCGGGGTTGTGCGTCAGCAGCTCGGCGGCGGTTTCGTAATAGCGGTCGGCATCGCGTTTGACGCCGTGGATGATGACGATGACCTGCTTGATGTCGCGCAGGTCGTCTTTCGTCAGATTGCGATTGGCGTAGACCGGAATTTTGTACTTGTGGCCGGGTTTGCCCAGCTCTACGGTTTGCCAGCGCAAGGGCGCGGCGCGTTTGGGCGCGGGCACGGCCTCGTCGTAATCGTAGGGGTCAGGCAGCGGCGTCTGCGCATGCACGGCCCAGGGGGCGAGCACGGCAATCAAGGCCAGCGCCGCACCCAGCCGGCGCCCGGACGCTCGGCGCGCTGCGGCGTGTGTAGCGTGGGAGCGGTGGGAGACGGAAGAGGCAGGTGCGCGGCGCATGGCGCGGCGGGTAATCAGCAGCCCTCGTGACCCAGCAGCTGCTTGAGCGCGGGCAAGTCCAGGATGCGGACTTCGCGCTGGTTGATCTTGATCAGGCCCTCACGTGCGAAACGCGAGAACAATCGGCTGACGGTTTCCAAGGTCAGGCCCAGGAAGTTGCCGATTTCTTCGCGGCTCATGCGCAGCACGAACTCGGTCGACGAGTAGCCCAGCGAGGCATAACGTTGCGACAGGTTCAAGAGGAAAGCGGCCAGGCGCTGTTCAGAGCGCATCGAGCCCAGCGACGCCAGCATCTGATGCGAACGCGTGATTTCGCGGCTCATCAGACGGCGGAATTGCTGTTGCAGCGACGGCAGGTGCGTCGCGACGCGATCAACTTCGGTCAGGCGGATGACGCAGACTTCGGAGTCTTCCAGCGCCACGGCGGCGGACACGTGCTTGCTGTCCAGCATGCCGTCCATGCCGACGATTTCGCCGGGCAAGTGAAAGCCGGTGATTTGAATCTGGCCCGTGGCGTCTTCGAGCTGAGTCTTGATGCTGCCGAAACGCACGCCATAAACGGCGTCCAGCGGTTGATCCAGCGAATACAGCGTTTTGCCCTTTTCCAGGCGCACACGCTCTTTCACCAGCTCGTCCAGCTTTTCCACTTCGGCGGCAGCCATGCCCACGGGAACACACACGTGGCCCAACATGCAGGTGGAACAGTGGGCGGCATCAGGGGCAACGGGAACCCGTTTTTGCATACGATGACCTCTAGAGTGCCCGTCGCACCGCAAAGGGCAGGGACGGGTGTAAAAGCGTGAAGACAAATTCCATTGTAGTCGGTTGTTACTACGCCCGTCTTACGGGGCGTCTCCACCGGTTCGGCTGCGGCGGTGCGCGATCCAGTCGTCGCCCGCGATATCGATGGCTGCGGCCCGCAGCGCCGGGTCGATCGGGTAGTACTGGCAGGCGATGTCATGGGCGCCGTCGGCGGGCGTATCCAGGCGCGCGGTGACGTCGCGCCGCACAAAACAGCAGGGCTTGCCGGGCACATATTCTTCGATCTCGTCCATCAAGGCGAGCAGGCCGGGATCGACCCGGTAGACGTCGCCGCGCACCCGCCGCCCATCGGCCACCGGGATCAGCCCGGGCCAATCGCCGAAGTCGACCAGCACGCCCGGCACGGAGGCCGCGCCGACCCATTCGGCATCAGGCAGCCCGCGCTGGGCGGCGGCTTTGGCCAGGTCATTGATTTCGCCGGCACGTAGGGTGCCGTAGACAAAAACGTATATGCTCATAGGTCGGTTTATTGATCCATGTCCGGATGGATGTCTGGATCTGCGTCTGAATGCACGTCTGAATGCATGTCGAAGCAAACCCGTGTGCGGCAGGTGTTGAAATTCTCTCATCCGACCGCATATTCAGGATATCGAGCCAGCCGGCACGTATCGGTCAGGCTCCCCAACAAGCCAAACGACCATTATGCGATTCGACAAACTGACTACCAAGTTCCAGCAAGCCCTGGCCGACGCCCAAAGTCTGGCCGCCCGCAACGACCACCCCTACATCGAGCCCGTACACGTGCTGTCGGCGCTGTTGTCCGATCCGGACAGCGGAGCAAGCAGCCTGCTGGCGCGCGCCGGTGTGGCGGTGAACCGCCTGCAACCCGCCTTGGAAAGCGCCCTGAAGTCGCTGCCCCAGGTGCAAGGCGACGACAACGTCCAGGTCGGCCGTGACCTGAACGCGGTGCTCACGCGCACCGACAAGGAAGCCGCGCGCCGGGGCGACACCTATATCGCCAGCGAATTGTTCCTGCTGGCGCTGGCCGACGACAAGGGCGAAGCTGGCCGCATCCTGCGTGATGCCGGCCTGCAAAAGAAGGCCCTGGAGTCCGCGATCGACGCCGTGCGCGGCGGCGAAAACGTCTCGGGCGCCGAAGGCGAATCCAACCGCGAAGCCCTGTCCAAGTACACGATGGACCTGACCGAGCGCGCCCGCCAAGGCAAGCTCGACCCGGTGATCGGCCGCGACGACGAAATTCGCCGCACCATCCAGATCCTGCAACGCCGCACGAAGAACAACCCGGTCCTGATCGGTGAACCCGGCGTGGGCAAGACCGCCATCGTCGAAGGCCTGGCGCAGCGCATCGTCAACGACGAAGTGCCCGAGAGCCTGCGCGGCAAGCGCGTGCTGTCGCTGGACCTGGCTGCGCTGTTGGCCGGCGCCAAGTTCCGCGGTGAATTCGAAGAGCGCCTGAAGGCCGTGCTGAAAGAGCTGGGCCAGGACGACGGCAGCAACATCGTCTTCATCGACGAGCTGCACACCATGGTGGGCGCGGGCAAGGCCGAAGGCGCGATGGACGCCGGCAACATGCTCAAGCCGGCGCTGGCGCGCGGCGAGCTGCATTGCATTGGCGCCACCACGCTGGACGAATACCGCAAGTACATCGAAAAGGATGCGGCGCTGGAGCGGCGCTTCCAGAAGGTGCTGGTCGACGAACCCGATGTGGAATCCACCATCGCGATCCTGCGCGGTTTGCAGGAACGCTATGAAATCCACCACGGGGTTGAAATCACCGACCCGGCAATCGTGGCCGCGGCCGAGCTCTCGCACCGCTACATCACCGACCGCTTCCTGCCCGATAAGGCCATCGACCTGATCGACGAAGCCGGTGCGCGCATCCGCATGGAAATCGATTCCAAGCCCGAAGTGATGGACAAGCTTGACCGCCGCATCATCCAGTTGAAGATCGAACGCGAAGCCGTCAAGAAGGAAACCGACGACGCGTCCAAGCGCCGCCTGGGCGTCATTGAAGACGAACTGGAAAAGCTGCAACGCGAATACAACGACTTCGAAGAAATCTGGAAGGCCGAAAAGGCCGCCGTGCAAGGCACGCAGGCCATCAAGGAAGAGATCGACAGCGTGCGCGCCGAAATGGCGGAGTTGCAGCGCAAGGGTCAATTCGACAAGCTGGCTGAACTGCAATACGGCAAGCTGCCGGACTTGGAATCGCGCCTGAAGGCCGCCGAAGTGGGCGCTGCGCAGGCCGCTGAAAACGCCGAGGGCGACGAAAGCCGTCCGCGTCTGCTGCGCACCAAAGTCGGCGCCGAAGAAATTGCCGAAGTCGTGTCGCGCGCCACCGGCATTCCCGTGTCGAAGATGATGCAGGGCGAACGCGAAAAACTGCTGCACATGGAAGAGTTCCTGCACAAGCGCGTGGTGGGTCAGGACGAGGCCGTGCGGCTGGTGTCCGACGCCATCCGGCGTTCGCGTGCGGGTCTTGCCGACCCCGCGCGGCCTTACGGTTCGTTCCTGTTCCTGGGCCCCACCGGCGTGGGCAAGACCGAACTCACGCGGGCGCTGGCCGAGTTCATGTTCGACTCCGAAGAGCACCTGATCCGCATCGACATGAGCGAGTTCATGGAGAAGCATTCGGTGGCGCGGCTGATTGGCGCGCCGCCGGGATACGTGGGCTACGAAGAGGGCGGCTACCTGACCGAAGCCGTGCGCCGCAAGCCGTATAGCGTGGTGCTGCTGGACGAGGTCGAAAAGGCCCATCCGGACGTGTTCAACGTGCTGCTGCAAGTGCTGGACGACGGCCGTCTGACCGATGGCCAGGGCCGCACGGTGGACTTCCGCAATACGGTGATCGTGATGACGTCGAACCTGGGTTCGCATCACATCCAGAGCCTGGCCGGCCAACCGTATGACGTGGTGAAGGAAGTGGTGTGGGGCGAGTTGAAGCAGACGCTGCGGCCCGAATTCCTGAACCGTATCGACGAAGTGGTCGTGTTCCACGGACTGGAAGCGCAGCACATCGAGTCCATCGCCCGCATCCAGTTGCGCCGCCTTGGCGCGCGGTTGGAAAAGCAGGAGATGCGCCTGGAAGTGACCGAGGCCGCCTTGGCGGAACTGGCCCGCTCCGGTTTCGATCCGGTGTTTGGCGCGCGCCCCTTGAAGCGCGCGATCCAGCAACAGATCGAGAACCCGGTGGCGCGCCTGATCCTGGAAGGCAAGTTCGGGCCGCGCGATGTGGTGCCGGTCGATTGGCAAGACGGGGAATTCATCTTCACCCGCACCTTGCAGTAAGTGCTGCAAACGAAAAAGCCCAGCGCAATGTGTGCGCTGGGCTTTTTTTTGCCTGCGACGGGATTCACATCCAGTCTGCTTCCGCCAGCGTTACTGAGCGACCGTCACGAACACCGGGTTCGAGTAGAACCACAGGTCGTTGTAGTTGCGCGCGTTGATGGCGTTGAAGCGGGCGGCGTTATCCGCCAGGTCCACCTTGGCGTCGGGCAACGGTTCGCCCGCTGCCGTTTCGCCCGCCACGTCCACGCCCAGGTTCGTGCCGCGCAAGCGCAGGTACTGGCTCTTGTCCGCCGTCACCGTCGTCTTGATTACGTTGTAGCCTTCGGCGTCCACCGCCCAGTCGGCGCGGGTGAAGCGAGCCAGTACGCGGGTCGTGGGGTTGGTGTCGGCGTCGTAACCCGCGGTGCCGGCGGCGGCGCGCGTGCCCACGTCGCCCACAATCAGGTCCACGTGGTTGACGGTGGGTTTCACGTAGGTCGGGTTGCCGCTTTCGATCGGGTATTCGTAGTGGTTGCTGTCTGGGCTGCGAAAGCGGATGGTGACTTCCACTTTCTCGCCCTTGGCGGCTTGCAGTTCGCCGCCCATGTGCACAGCGCCCGCCGCGCCCTTGGCCTGGAAGTCCAGCGCGTCGATCAAGTCGCCGAACACACCGAACACGCGGCCGCTCTTCAAACCCGCGACCACGGCCGCCATGTCGTTGCCGTCTTTCCAGACGTGCGTCTTGGCGTATTCGCCGGGCGCGTAGCCAGAGCTGTACAGGCCCGATGCGGTGCGGAAGTGGAAGTCGGAATCAGCCACCGTCCAAATGCGCCGGCCTTCGCCCAACAGTGCGTCCCACGTGCCGCCCAAGTGCGCGACCAGATAGTCCACGCCGCCATACGTGCGGTTGGGCAGGAAGGCGTTGGTGTAGGCCGTGGCGTAGCCGCCGCGGTCCGGCTCCATCTGGTTGCCCACCATGCCTTCAATGGCGAAGAAGACGGACGGCGCCAGGTCGTTCATCTCGCGCAGTTGCGCGACCGTGTACTTGCCGGCATAGCGCGACGGGTGATTCAGCAGCATGTAGCTGTCGGGGTGCTTGTCGCGCAGCCACTTCAGCGCGGCCAGCGAATCGGCATGCGTGGTGAACGCGCGGGTTTCGCCCGACAAGCGCGACACCAGCAGCGGGTCGAACAGCGCGGGGTCGCGGTTGGTGAACAGGTATTCGAATTCGGCCACCGCTTGCAGCGACTTGGCCGACCTCGGGTCGTTTGTGCCAATGCCGATGTTCACGTGGTCATGCGTGGGCATGTCCCATTCGAACGACGAGAAGATGATCTTGCCGACATAGCGGCCTGCGGCCTGCGCGCTTTTGATGAAAGGCACTTCGTACTGCGCCATGCCGCTGGAAAACGGAATGGAGCCGCCTGCCAGCGCGGTGCCGGTGTGGTCACGGCCAGACAGGCGCAAGTGGTTCGAAATGGCGGCCCAGTCCAGCTTGTAGCGGTCAAAGGCCTGGTCCAGCGCGCTTTCCAGGCTGACTTGCGCGTCGTCCGATTGGTACGTGTGCACATGCAGGTCGCCCGCGCTCCAGGCGCCGGTTTCAACCGGCGGCTTCGGCTCAACGGGCGGCGCGGGTTCGGTGACGGCCGGCGGGGTGGGCGCTGTCACGGTTTCGTCATCGTCATCACTGCCGCCGCACGCGCTCAACAGGGTGACGCAAGCCAGCGACAAGGGCATGATGGCCCGCCGCAAGCGGGATACTTCGAACTGCATGGACACACTCCAACGTTTGGCGGCATGCGAAAGGCATGGCCGCAAAACGCGGAACTATGCAGGCGGCGGGTGACGCGGCCATGACAGCCGCGCGTGGAGCGTGAGGCGCGAGGCGCGAGGCGCGAGCGCGAGCGCCCCGGCCGGGTACGGGCAGTACGGGGGATTGCGCGCCTACGGCTTCGCTGCGTTCGCGTCTGCCAGCGCCTGGTTGATGATGGCGTTGGCCGTCCAGCGCACCACGTCCGTCACCGCGGGCAGGTCCAGATTCCAGATGTCTTTCAACACCAGAAACACCTCCGTGCCGTACACCAGCGACAACGCTTGCGCCACGCGCGCCTGCTCGGCCGCCGACAGCTCTGCCGCCAACGGCGCGATGGCGCGCTTCAGGATGTCGACACGGTGGCCGCGCACCAATCGCGGTTCGGCGGTGGACTTGCCCGCAGCGGCTTCGGCGTGCTGCTGCAAAGACACCATGATGGCGGCGCGCAGCGGCGCTTCGTGCGATGCCAGCCGGGGGTAAGCAAAGCGCAGCAGCTCATCGACCCGCGTCGCGGCATCCGGCGCGGTGGAGTCCCACGCCAGGATGGGGCCCAGGCTCTCGTCCACCACGGCCGCGATCAGCGCGCTTTGGCTGGGAAAGTAGCGGTAGGCGGTGGCGCGCGATACCTGGGCGTGTTCGGCCAGTTCCGCGACTGATGGCGTAATGCCTTGAGCCATCAACTGCTGCGCGGCATCCAGCAGCGTCTTGCGCATGCGGGCGCGCGGGCCGTGAGGCGGTTCGCCGCTGGCCGCGGCCTGCGGGCTGGCGGGTGCGATCAGGCGGGCAGCCGCGCCCGATCCGGCGGCGGGTTTGGCAGGGGCTAAGGTTTGACGTGAGACAGGTGTCTCAGTATGATTCTTTCGTCTCATTTCTTGATTCTACAGGCCTAGCGGCCTCACATATCGAGGCGCGCACCGAGTGTAGCCGCCCGCGGAGGAGCCATGACGCATTCGAATCGGCGGGTCTTTGTTGCCGCCACCTACGACACCAAGGGCCACGAAGCCGAGTACGTCGTGAATCTGCTCAAGCGCGACGGGCTGGACGTGGTGTCGGTGGACGTGTCCACCTCGGGCGCCGCCAGCGCGGCGCAGGTGCAGGCGCAAGAGGTGGCGCGCAGCCATCCCGATGGCGTTGACGCCGTCTTCACCGGCGACCGCGGCACCGCAATCGCCGCCATGGCGCTGGCCTTTGAGCGCTATGCGGCCGGCCATGACGGCATTGGCGCCATGCTGGGCCTGGGCGGCTCGGGCGGCACCGCGCTGATCACCCCCGCGATGCGCGCCTTGCCCATCGGCACGCCCAAGCTGATGGTGTCGACGATGGCCTCGGGCAATGTCGCGCCGTATGTCGGGCCCTCTGATATCGCCATGATGTATTCCGTGACCGACGTGGCCGGTCTTAACCGCATTTCACGCCGCGTGCTGGCCAATGCCGCAGGCGCCGTCGCAGGCGCGTTCCGGATGGCGGATAGCATTGCGGCCGAAGACGACAGCCGGCCTGCCGTTGGCATCACCATGTTCGGTGTGACGACCGCCTGCGTGCAGCAGGTAACGCCTTTGCTGGAATCGCGCTACGACTGCCTGGTGTTTCACGCCACGGGCACGGGCGGGCAGTCGATGGAAAAGCTGCTGGACAGCCATCTGCTGGGCGGCGTGCTGGACCTGACCACAACGGAAGTGTGCGACTTCCTGTTCGGCGGCGTCTTGGCCTGCACCGAAGACCGCTTCGGCGCGGTGGCGCGCACGGGCGCGCCTTATGTTGGATCTTGCGGCGCGCTGGACATGGTGAATTTTGGCGGTATGGAGACCATTCCCGAACGCTATCAAGGCCGCCAGTTCTATCCGCACAATCCGCAGGTGACGCTGATGCGCACCACGGTCGAGGAAAACACGCGGCAGGGCGAATGGATCGCCGCGAAGCTGAATCAATGCAACGGGCCGGTGCGCTTTTTGATTCCCGAAGGCGGCGTTTCGGCGCTGGACGCGCCGGGCCAGGCGTTCTGGAACCCCGAGGCCGATGCCGCCTTGTTCGCCGCGCTGGAAGCGCATCTGGTGCAGACGCCCAACCGCCGCCTGGTGCGCGTGCCGTGCCACATCAACGACCCGCTGTTCGCCAAGACGGCGGTCGATCACTTTCTTGACATTGCTACACACTAAGGATTGCCGTCATGCCGCGTTTTGACCGTAACGAGCTGCTGGACAAGTTTCGCGCCATGGTGCGCGCGCGCACGCCCATCGTGGGCGGCGGCGCAGGCACGGGGCTGTCAGCCAAGTGCGAAGAAGCGGGCGGCATCGACCTGATCGTGATCTATAACTCGGGCCGCTACCGCATGGCCGGCCGGGGCTCGCTGGCCGGCTTGCTGGCCTACGGCAACGCCAACGAGATCGTGGTCGACATGGGCCGCGAAGTGCTGCCGGTGGTGAAGCAGACGCCAGTGCTGGCCGGCGTGAACGGCACCGACCCGTTCTGCGATTTCGATGTGTTCCTGGACGACCTGAAGCGCCAGGGATTTTCCGGCGTGCAGAACTTTCCTACCGTGGGCTTGATTGACGGCACCTTCCGCGCCAACCTGGAAGAGACCGGCATGGGCTATGCGCTGGAAGTCGACATGATCCGTCTGGCGCACAAGAAGGGCATGCTGACCACGCCCTACGTGTTCAACGAAGACGATGCGGTGGCCATGGCGAAAGCGGGCGCCGACATCATCGTCGCGCACATGGGCCTGACCACCGGCGGTTCCATCGGCGCCGAAACGTCGCAGACGCTGGACGGCTGCGTCGCCGCCATCGACCGCATCGCCGAAGCCGCGTTGGCCGTGCGCCCGGACATCATCGTGCTGTGCCATGGCGGCCCCATCGCCACGCCTGACGACGCCGCGCACGTGCTGCGCGCCTGCAAGCATTGCCACGGTTTCTATGGCGCCAGCTCCATGGAGCGCCTGCCCACCGAACAAGCGCTGACCGCTGCCACGCGCGAGTTCAAAAACCTGACCTTCTAAGAGGCGTTCCCATGCCGCACACCGTACACGTCAGTGCCATCATCCACGCGCCGCTGGACAAGGTTTGGCCCTTGTTCCGTGACTTCAACGGCCTGGCCGGGTGGCATCCTGGCATCGCGCAAAGCCGGCTGGAAGCCGACGGCCGCCACGACGCGGTGGGCAGTGTGCGATATCTGGCGCTCAAGCCCTCGGGCTTTGTGCGCGAGCAGTTGCTGATGCTGGACGACCCCGGCACGGCGCTGCGCTATTCCATCATCGAGACCAGCTTGCCGATGCGCGACTACATCGCCGGCGTGTCGCTGCGCCCCATCACCGAAAGCGGCCACACGCTGGTGGAATGGTGGGCCGACTTCCGCGTGGAAGGCGCCGAGCTGGCCGACGTGGCCAAGGCCGTGGGCCAGGGCGTTTTCGCGGCGGGGCTGGCGGCGCTGGATGAGAAGGTGCGCGCGGGGTCAGTGCAGGGTTGATCGCGAATTGAGCTGCGGCCCGTTCCGCTTGGCGATCGCCGCTGCGCTGTTCGAGCCTTCCTGATCGCCGCTACACCGCCAAGGTCTTTCTCTTCGCCGCTACGCCGCTAACGTCTTCCTGTTCGCCGCTACGCCGCTAACGTCTTTCTGTTCGCAGCTACGCCGCTAACGTCTTTCTGTTCGCAGCTACACCGCCAACGTTTTTCTGTTCGCCGGCACGCGCTTGCAGCCGGCGGGCAGCACGGCGCCCCGCAGATAGTCATGAATGGCGCGGATCAGCGCTTGCGCGGCGGGGCTTAGCGGATATTCCTTGTGCCGGATGATGCACACCGTGCGCACGACGGTGGGCCGCGCCAGCAAGGCGTACGCCAGGCCGGGTTCCAGCACGCGTTCCGCGGCCAGCGCGGGTAGCAGCGCCACGCCCAGACCCGCCTTCACCAGCGCCGCTTGCGACGTTGTGCTGGACGCTTCGTAGAAGGGTGCGCCAGCCTCGATCGGTAAATCCGCGCGGGCGCGCAGCAGCGCCATGATGCCGGTTTCGTCCACCACGCCCACCAGCTTGCGTTGCGCCAGATCCGACCAGCGCATGGTGCCGTCGCGGCCCGGGCGCAGGCTCGCGTCATCGGCGCGGTACAGCACACCGAAGCGGTCTTCCAGCAAGGGATCAAAGCGCAGGCCGGGGGCGTCTGCCCAGCGGCTGGTCAGCCCGAAGTCCACCTCGCGCGCGGCCACTTTGCGCTGGATGCGGCCGGAGTTGTCGTCGCTTAAGTACAGGCGCACGGCCGGGTACTGCGCCGCAAACGCCGCCGCCGCCGGAGCGATGATTTCCGTAATGGCCGATGGCGCCGCCGCCAGGCCCACGCGCCCGCGCTCCAACGCCCCAAAGCGCACCACGTCTTCGATCACGCCATCAAAATCCGCCAGCAACCGCATCACGCGCGGCAGGAATTCTTCGCCCGCCGCCGTCAGCAACACGCGCCGGCTGGTGCGCGCAAAGAGCTGGGTGGCGAGCGCGTCTTCCAGTTGGCGCACCAGGCTCGTCACCGACGACTGCGTTTGGAACAGGCGCTTGGCCGCATGCGTGAAACTGGATTCCTGGGCCACCGCGACAAACGCAGTCAAGTGCTTCAGGGTGACGTGCTTGGGCAGACGATTCATTTCAAACCACGATAGATGGATCAATAAAAACAATTTTTCCAGATTGATCACGCCGACGATACTAGGGGCTTCATCCAGGGAGGGCGATCATGCAACAGGAAAAATTCGATCTGATCATTGAAGGCGGCTGGGTTATTGACGGCTTGGGCGGAGCACGCCGGCGCGCCGATGTGGCGGTGGCGGGCGAGCGCATTGCGGCCATCGGTGACTTGTCCCATGCCGCCGCCACGCGCCGGCTGGACGCGCGCGGCAAGATCGTGGCGCCGGGCTTCATTGATTCGCATGGCCACGATGACCTGATGTTCGTGGAAAAACCCGGTCTGGAATGGAAGACCAGCCAGGGGATTACGTCGGTGGTGGTGGGCAACTGTGGCGTCAGCGGCGCGCCCGCGCCCTTGCCGGGTAACACCGCAGCGGCGCTTGCGCTGCTGGGTGAGACGCCCTTGTTCGCCGACATGCACGCCTATTTCGACACGCTGCGCACGCAGCAACCGATGATCAACGTTGCGGCGCTGGTCGGCCACGCCAATCTGCGTCTGGCCGCCATGCGCGACCCGGCGGCCGCACCCACGCCTGACGAGCAACGCGCCATGGAGCGCATGCTGGCCGATGCGTTGGCGGCAGGCGCGGTGGGCTTCAGCACGGGTCTCGCGTATCAGCCCGGCGGTGCGGCCGAGCAAGCGGAACTGGACGGCTTGGCACGCGTGGCCGCCGCAGAAGGCGCGCTGCACACGAGCCACATCCGCAACGAGGGCGATGACGTCGAAGCGGCGGTAGACGAAGTGCTGTCCGTGGGCCGCAACACCGGCTGCGCGACCGTGCTGTCGCACCACAAATGCATGATGCCGCGCAACTGGGGCAAGAGCCGCGCCACGCTGGCCAACATCGACCGCGCGCGCGCCGAAGGCGTGGACGTGGCGCTGGACATCTACCCGTACCCGGGCAGCTCCACCATCCTGATCCCGGAACGCGCCGACAGCATCGATGACATCCGCATTACGTGGTCGGTGCCGCATCCCGAATGCAGCGGGGAATCGCTTGCCGACATCGCGGCGCGCTGGGGGTGCGGCAAACAGGAAGCGGCAGAACGGCTTTGCCCCGCGGGTGCCATCTACTTCGCGATGGACGACGCCGAAGTTCAGCGCATCTTCCAGCATGACTGCTGCATGGTGGGTTCAGACGGCCTGCCCAACGACGCGCATCCGCATCCCCGTTTGTGGGGCAGCTTCACGCGCGTGCTGGGCCGCTACGTGCGCGAGGCCGAACTGCTGACGCTTGAGGCCGCCGTCGCCAAGATGACGGCCTTGCCCGCGCGTGTGTTCGGGCTGTCGGGCCGGGGCCAACTGAGCCCGGGGGCGTGGGCGGACGTTGTGGTGTTCGACGCGGACACCGTGCTGGATTGCGCCACATGGGAATCGCCCACGCTGCCCTCGGTGGGCGTTGAGCACGTGCTGGTGAATGGGCAGCCGGTGTTTCCCGCCGTGGAAGGCATGGCGCGGCCGGGCAAGATTTTGCGGCGCGAGGCCGCGGCAGGGTGATCGCGCGCCAACGTGCGCACCGTCATCACGCCAATAAACAATCAATAACAACTCAATAACAACCCCAATAACAACCCCCCCTATCCCGTAGGAGACAACCCCATCATGATGCGCAAAACCTGTGCCGCTGTGTTGCTCGCGGCCGTGCTGCCCGCCGCCCACGCCGCTTTTCCCGACCACCCCATCACGCTGATCGTGCCGTTCCCGGCGGGCGGCCCCACTGATATCGTCGGCCGTTTGGCGGCGGCGAAGGCGGGCGAGATCCTGGGCCAGCAGATCGTGGTGGAGAACCGCACCGGCGCGTCTGGCACCATCGGCATGACCGCCACCGCGCGCGCCAAGCCTGATGGCTACACCGTGGGCCTGGCCACGGTCAGCACGCACGGCACCGCGCCGCACCTGTTTCCCAACCTGGCGTATGACCCGGTCAAGGACTTCACCCCGATCAGCAACCTGGTCACCAGCCCCAACATCCTGAGCGTGAATCCGAAATACCCCGCGCAGACGCTGGCCGATTTCGTCACGCATGTGCGCGCCAATCCCAACAAGGACGGCTACGCCAACGCGGGCGCAGGCGGCGTGAACGATCTGGGCATGATCTGGTTTCTGCAACTCATCGGCGGCAAGATGAACAGCATTTCGTACCGGGGCTCGGCGCCCGCGCTGACCGATACGGTGGGCGGCGTGGTGCCGGTGATCTTCGACAACTTCCCGTCGTCGTTGCCGTACCTGAAGAGCCAGCATCTGCGCGCCTTGGCCATCACCGGCACCGAGCGCAACCCGCGCCTGCCGGACGTGCCGACGTTTGCGGAGCAGGGCTACAAGGATTACGACGTCACCGCGTGGTACGGCGTCGTCGGCCCGGCCGGCATACCGGAAGACGTGCGCGACAAGCTGGCGAAGGCATTCGCGCAAGCCGTGCGCGACCCCGCCACGGCGGCGAAGATGGAAGAGACGGGCGCGTTTCCGCTGGGCAATACTCCGGCGGAATTTGGCGATCAGATCCGCACGGAACGCGACCGCTGGAAGACGGTGATCGACCGCGCGCAGATCAAGCTGCAATAAGGAAGCGGGGGCGGCATCCGCGCCGGACGAAGCGGCTGTAAACGCCGCGTCGGTACTGACGGCTTCAGACGGCATTTGCTAGTACACGCCGCGTCGGTACTGACGGCGTCAGACGGCGTTGCTAGTACACGCCGCGTCGGTACTGGCGGCTTCAGACGGCGTTGCTAGTACACGCCGCGCTGGCACTGACGGCTTCAGACGGCGTTGCTAGTAAACGTCGCGCCGGTACCGGCCGTCGTGCAGCAAGGCTTGCAGGCGGTCGTCGCCCAGGATGTCTTGCAGCGCGGCGTCCACGCCGCCCGCCATGCCTTGCAGGCTGCCGCACACATAGATGGCGGCGCCGTCTTCTACCCAGTCCCGCAGCGTGCCGGCTTGTTCGCGCAGCAGGTGCTGCACGTAGCGGCGCTGGGGCTGGTCACGGGAATAGACGGTGTCCACGCGCGCCAGCGTGCCGTCGATACGCCATGCCGTGATCTCGTCTCCGCAGAACGCATCATGCACCGCGTTGCGTTCGCCAAACACCAGCCAGTTGCGGTGATGGCCCCGCGCGCGCCGCGCCTTGATCAGCGCGCGCAGGCCCGCCAGCCCTGTGCCGTTGCCGATCAGGATCAACGGCCGGTCATCAATCGGCGCATGGAAATTACGGTTGGTGCGCACGCGCAGGTCGATCTCGTCGCCCACTCGCGCAATATGAGTCAGCCAGCCGCTGCCTACGCCCAGCCCGCCATCGGCGCTGCGCATCTGGCGCACCAGCAGTTGAATCGCGCCATCTTCAGGCACCGACGCAATGGAGTATTCGCGGTGCGCCAGCAGCGCGCCGCCACGTTCCTGCCGGGGGCCGATTTCAGCGATATCGCCCGCGAGCCAGTGCGGCGTTTGCCCGGCGGGCGGCGTCAACGTCAGCAGATAGCACGGGCCGCCTTGGCTGTCGGGGTTGAGCAGCTTGCGCCCGGTGAGCCGCCAGGTTTCATAGACGGGCGCTTGCCAGTCGGGCAGGTCGCTGCGGCCGGCCAGCAAGCCCAGGTGATGCTGCCAGTGGCGCAGCGCGGCGGGGTCGCCATTGTCCACTTCGACCAAGTCGAACAAGGGGGTGGCGCCTTGCTCATGCAGCCAGTCGTTGAGCCGATGGCCGAAGCCGCAGAACTGCGCGTATTCGCTGTCACCCAATGCCAGCACGGCGTATTGTGCGCCTGAGAGGGCGGGGGCGGTTGCGTCTGTCGCGGTGGTTGCGGCAGTGGCTGCATTCCTCGCTGCGGCTGTGACTGCGGCTGCAGGCGGGGAAGAAGGTCGGGGCTGCATCTGGCCCGCGAACGCAGCGGCGGCATCGGGCGGGTCGCCTTCGCCGTACGTGCTGGCCACGAACAGCATGCGCCGGTAGCCAGACAGCCGCGCCACATCCAGCTGATCCAGGGCCGCCACGCGCACACTTAATCCGCCCGCGCGCAGCGACTCTGCGGTCTGCGCGGCGAGCGATTCGGCATAGCCCGTTTGCGTGGCGTAAGCGACAAGCATGGTGTCGTCGGGTGCCGGGGCATTCAAGGCGGCTAGCGCCTGCGCCTGTTGGGCGTCGTGTTGACGGGCGCGCCGCCACGCCCACAGGCAGAGCAGCAACCACACGCCCACCACGCACGCCGCTGCAATCAATCGGGTCAGGCTCATAAGTTCAGCGGGGCAGCGCCAGCGCCTGAAAGGCTGGGGTGGCGATGACGCGGTAAGCGTCGGCATCGGCATCGCGCAAGATGAACAACGCCGCCAGATCGTGACGGCGGGCGTAGGCCAGGCCGTCCGTTTCGCCCAGCACTGTCAGCACCGTGGCCAAGGCGTCGGCCTGCATGCACACCGGGTGCAGCACGGAGACGGATGCGACGTTATTGCGCACGGGCTGGCCGGTGCGCGGGTCAATGGTGTGGGCATAGCGCGCGTCGCCGCTGCCAGCGTGGCGGCGGTAGTCGCCCGATGTGGCGATGCTGCAGTTTTCCAGCGGCAAGGCCAGCGCGTGGTCATCGCTGGCGTCGGGCACTTCTATGGCTACGCGCCAGGGCTGCCCATCGGGCCGCATGCCGCGCGCACGCAGTTCGCCGCCCACTTCCACCAGGTATTGCGAGATACCCAACGCATCCAGCGCCATCGCGGCGCGGTCCACGCCGTAGCCCTTGGCGATGGAAGACAGGTCGATATACGCGCCACCCGGTTGCCACGCGGCTTGGGCGGCGGCGTCCAGCGTCACGCGCTGCCAGCCGCAACGGGCGCGGGCGGCGTCGATCGCAGCAGAAGAGGGCGGTTCGAATGCGCGTTGGTGCGGACCAAAGCCCCAGGCGTTCACAAGCGGCCCCACGGTGGGGTCGTAAGCGCCGCCGCTGTCTTCCGCCAGCGCCAGCGCGTGGCGCAGCACATGGAAGAAGCCGTCGGGCAAGGCCCGCCAGCCGGGCGCCGCTTGATTGAAACGCGTGATGTCCGAGTCCGCTTCCCACGTGCTCATCTGCGCCACCACCTCGTCCAGCGCGGCCTGGATGGCGCGCCGCGCGGCGTCGCTGCCGCAGCCGGCGGGCAACGCCATGCGCGCGGACCAGGTGGTGCCCATGGTCGCGCCCGCCAGTGCGGCAAGCTCGGGCAGCGGGGCGGGCATGGCGCCGTAAGCCACGCGGACGACGGGAGCCGCCGCGCCGCGTGGCGCGTAGGAAGGGGGCGTGGACACGCGTGTTCGCTTAGGGTTGCAGCACTTCGACGGTGCCGGCGTACGACAGGCGGCGCTTCTTCGCTTGCGGCACGGTGACCTTCGCGTCTTCCAGACCGGCTTCAATCCAGTACAGGCCCGGCTGCGCCCACTTCACTGCGAACTTGCCGTCCTTGTCGGTCTTCAGCTTGATTTCGCCGACCTTGTCGCGATAGCGGCTGCCGCCCGGCACGACATTCACTTCCAGTTCGGCGGCGGGCTTGCCGTCAATCAACATCTGGAACGTGGCTTCTTCGCCCGTGAACAGGTCGTTGGGATGCGTGACTGGCGCAAGCTCCAGGCCACGGCCCACCGGCTTGACGGGCGTGGGCTTGCCCGCCGTCACGAACGTTTCGACGCGGCCCAGGCTTTGCGACACTTCCAGCTCTTGCGCGTTGGCGGGCACGGCTTGGGCCATGCCTTCCACCTTGCCGAAGTAGCGCTTGTTCTTGCCGTCTTCTTTCCAGCGTGCGAACACGCCGTCGTTGACGACCGCCACGCGGTAGGTGCCGCTTTGCTTTAACTGCAAATCAAACGTGCTGCGCAGCTTGCCGCGGTTCAGGTTTTCGGCTTCGGCGGCGCTGCCATCGGGCGCGACGACGGCCAAGCCGTCCAGGCGCAGCGGCGCGTGGTTGAAGTAGAACTTGTCGTTGCCAACAGCGGCATCGACGGTGATCCAGCTGTCGGTGCCCGACAGCACGGTGGACGACGGCACCATCCACACGTCATGCGCGTGGGCGGCGAAGGGCAGGCACAGCGCCAGGGCGGCGGCCAGTTTGGCGGCGGATTTCATGGTTGCGCTCCTTGAAGGCGTGTAGGGGGGCATCAGGGTTTGAGGTCGAGCGCGATCGCGCCCAATTCGTGTTCGCCGCGCACCGTCAGTTGCTCGGCCTTTTGCGGCGGCCACTGGAAGGGGATGCGCAGCAGCTCGCGGCCGCCGACTTCGCGCGCAGCTTCAACCACCACGGCGTACTGGCCGGGCTTGAGCGCGGCCAAGGGCTTGGACGCCGCATCAAAGCTCAGCGCATGCTTGCCCACGGGCTTGGTCGCGCCGCTGACGCCGTCCACCGGAAACTGCTGGTTGCGGCCACTGCGGCGCCACCATTGGCGCATGTCTTTCAGCCACTCGGTGCCTTCGTTGTTCTTCTTGGCCACGTCGTACCAAACGGCCAGATCGGTGGCGACGCTTTGGTCGGGGTTCTCGATCCAGATCGCCACATACGGGCGGTGGTACTCGGCCACATCCAGGCGCGGCACCTCGATGGATACGCTGATGTCAGCCGCGTTGGCCGTTCGGGCGATGGCGCCGGCCAAGACGGCCGACAACAACAGTTTGCGCATGGAATTCTCCAGGGGCGGATCGATGGAATCAGTGGATGAAGAGCAGGGCCAGAACCACGGGGATCACGACGCCCAGCCCCACCATGGGCCAGGTCGCGCTGCGGTTACCGGCGTGCATCTTGAGCAGCACCAGTCCGGTCAGCGAAAAGACCAGACAGGCGACGGCGAAAATATCAAGGAACCAGCTCCACGCCAGGCCGGTGTTGCGGCCCTTGTGCAGATCGTTCAGGTACGACACCCAACCGCGGTCGGTGCGTTCGTATTCGACTTCGCCACTGGCCCGGTCAATGGACAGCCAGGCGTCGCCACCGGCCCGCGGCAACGACAAATACACCTCGTCGGCGGACCATTCAGCGGTTTTGTTGGCGGTGCCGGCATCCAGCGTGTCGTCCAGCCATTGGGCAACGGGGGCGGGCAGCGGCGCCTTTTTTTGCCCGGCGGGGGCGGTCAACTGCTTCAACACGGGTTCGGGCAACTGCGCCTGGCGGGTGGCGACCACCGCCTTCGATTCAATGTGCGACGCGTTGTTCAGCGTGAGGCCGGTGATGGCGAACAACAGCATTCCCAGCAGGCACAGGGCCGAGCTGATCCAGTGCCATTGATGCAGCGTTTTGAGCCAGTAGGCGCGGCGCCGGGGAGTAGGTTGACTGTCCATGCGGGATTCGGTTTGAAGCGGCGGATTCTAACATTTAATGAGAATTACTCTTATAAAAGACCGCATTAACGCGCCGGCAAAGCGAAGAAGAAGATTTCAATCCATTTCTAAGCACGCCGTCAGGTGCAAGACGCCGCCCGGCGATAAGATAGGCCACTTATTTTTTGCTTCGTCCTTGCTTTTCGTCCTTGCGTCGTTCCTGCTTCGTTCTTGCCAAGTCCCTGGTATATCCACACGCCCATGTCCGTCTACCAAACCCTGATTCCCCTGAATTTTCTGGCCGTGGGCCTGGGCGCCGTCTTGGGCGCGTGGGCGCGCTGGCTGGTCAGCCTGTGGTTGAACGTGGAGTCGTGGCCATGGGGCACGTTCGCGGTCAATCTGGCGGGCGGGTATCTGGTGGGGCTGGTGCTGGCGCTGGTGGCCGGGCATCCGGAATGGCCCGCATGGGTGCGGCTGGGCGTCATCACCGGGTTCATGGGCGGGTTGACCACGTTCTCAACCTTCTCGGCCGAAACGGTCGCCATGCTGGAACGCGGCGCATATGGCACCGCGCTGAGCTATGCGGGGTTGAGCCTGATCGGGTCGTTGGCGCTGACGGCGGCGGGTCTGGCTACCGCGCACTTGCTGCGCTGAGCCGGCGGCGGACGGGCGTCCGCCGCACGGGCCCAGGCATTGATACGGTCAGCTGGCGTGCGGGTTCAGCACGCGGGCGGCTTGCAGGCCGCTGCGCACCGCGCCTTCCAACACGCCGGGGTAGCCGGTGTCGGTCCAGTCGCCGGCCAGGGCCAACGTCGGCCACGGCGTGGTGTTCAGTGGACGGGTCAGGCCCGGCACCGCGGCGAAGGTGGCGCGTTTTTCAATCAGCAATTCCGCTGCCGACACCTCTGGCATGGCCGGCAGGCGCGCGGGATGGCGCGCCGCTTGTTCCGCCACCTGGTCGATCAGCGCTTCGATCACCTGCTGGCGATTGCGTTCGGCGATGCTGGTGGCGGCGCTGGCCACCACCGCCAGTTCGCCCGAATTGGCGTCACCCGCCAATTGCGCGCGGTCGAATAGCCATTGGCCGACGTGGCCGCGGGCGGCTTCTTCACGCAGCATCATCATGGGTTCGGGCAGCCGCCACGGTTCGGCCAGCCGCAGGTTCAGGGTGGCGATGGGCAGGTAGTCGAACGCTTTCAGGGCTTCTAGCAGGCCGGTCGCACCGGCTTCGCGCAAGGGGGCGTCCAGCAGGCGCGCGGCGTAGGTGGGCGGCACGGCCAGCACGGCGGCGTCAAAGCGTTCCTGGTTGACGACGATGCCGTCATCCGACGGATGCAACTGGCGCACGGTGCTGCCGTAGCGCATCGTGACCTGGCGCGCGGCGGCGTCGGGCCAGAGCGCGGACAGGTCGGTGCAGGGCAGCAGCAGGTCGCTGTCTTCACGCACGCCGGCCAGGCTGTCGCGCAGCACGCGGGCAAACAACGTGGCGCTGGCTGTGGCCGTGGGCGTGTTCAGCGCGGCCAGGCACAGCGGTTCCCAGATTTGCCGGATCAGCACGTCGGATTGCGCGTGATAGTGCAGCAATTGCAGCACCGTCCAGTCGCGCGGCGGCGACCACGACATGGCTTTCAAGCCGCGCATCAGCCGCAGCGAGGCAAAGCGGTCGGACCACGACAAGCCGCGCGCGCGCAGGATGGCAATCGCCATGTGCAGCGGGGCGGGCAGGCGGGGGGCAGACAGATGGAAGCGGCCGTCCAGGCTGGCCAGCCGCAACGGGCGGCGCATCAGCAGCGCGTCGGGGTTGCGGCCCACGCGGCGCATCAGCGCCAGCGTTTGCCGATAGGCGCCCGACAACAGATGCTGGCCGTTGTCCAGCGGGGCTTCAAAGGCTTCGTGGAACACGCGGCGGGCGCGGCCGCCAGGCGTGTGGCCGGCTTCGAATACGGTGACTTTGGCGCCGGCTTCACGCAGGGCCACGCTGGCCGCCAAGCCAGCCCAGCCCGCGCCGATTACCGCCGCCTTCACCGCGCCAACCGGCGGACCAGTCCGCGTCCGCCGCCCACCCAGGTTTTCCAGGCCAGCCACAGTTTGCGCAGCGGCGTGAGCGAGATGCGCTGATGCAGCACCTGCCAGTTGTCGCGCTCGATCTCGTCAAGCAGCGCGTAATAGATCGCGGCCATCATCAGCCCAGGGCGTTGCGACCGGCGGTCAACTTCGGGCAGATTGCTCATGGCCTCGCGGTACAGCTCACGGGCGCGGTCGGCCTGGAACTTCATCAGCGCGCTGAAACGGTCCGAGTATTCGCCGTTCAAAATGTCCGAGGCCTTGACCTCGAACTGCTGCATGTCGTTCACCGGAATGTAGATGCGGCCGCGGCGCGCATCGTCGCCAACGTCACGGATGATGTTGGTCATCTGGAACGCCAAGCCCAGCTTTTCGGCGTAGACCAGCGTCTTGGGATCGCTGTAGCCGAACACACCGGCCGAGAGCTCGCCCACCACGCCAGCGGCGTGCCAGCAGTATTTGCGCAGGCCAGGCCAGTCCAGATAGCGGGTCTGGTCCAGATCCATTTCCATGCCATCGACCACAGCCAGCAGGCGCTCGCGGGTGATCGAACAGCTTTCCAGATGCGGCTGCAACGCGCGCGTCACGGGGTGATCGGGCTTGCCGTCGAACATCTGGTCGACCTGCGTGCGCCACCACGCCAGCTTGATGCGCGCTAGCGACGGGTCGGTGCATTCGTCCACCACGTCGTCCACTTCGCGGCAGTAGGCGTACAGCGCCGTGATCGCGCGGCGGCGTTCGGGGGGCAGGAACAGGAATGAGTAGTAGAAGCTGGAACCGCTTTTCGCGGCCTTTTCCTGGCAGTATTCGTCAGGGGTCATAGATAGGCAGGGCCTGTTACTTGATAGAGCGCCACAGCATGATGGCCCAGTCTTTGGCGCCCAATTCGGGGCGATTCATGAATACATCGTAGCTGCTTGCCTCGATACGCTCCAGCACGCGCAGCCCGCCTTGCACCACCAGGCGCAGCTCCAGGCCGATGCGGCCCGGCAGGCGGCGCGCCAGCGGAGCGCCGAAGTGTAGCAGCGCTCGCGTGCGTTCGACCTGGAAGGCCATCAACTCGCGCCACGCGGGCGTCAGGCGGCAGGCGGCCAGGTCGTCATCGGTGACGCCGTGGCGGCGCAGGTCTTCCTGCGGCAGGTAGACGCGATGCTTGTGCCAGTCCACCCGCACGTCCTGCCAGAAGTTCACCTGTTGCAGCCCCGTGCAGATGGCGTCGCTTTCGGCGATGTCCTGCGGGCTGGTGGCATTGAACAGATGCAGCATCAGGCGGCCGACCGGGTTGGCCGAGCGCGTGCAATAGTCGGCAAGCGACGCGTAGTCTTCGTAGCGTTTGACGGTGATGTCCTGCTCAAAGGCGGACAACAGGTCGTAGAACGGCGTGATGGGCAACTGGTGCTGGGCGATGGTCTTGGCCAGCGGCGTGAAGACGTCCGACAACGGCGGCAGGCCGGGCGGGGGCACCGTGCCGGGCTCCGCGCCAATGCGGTGCAGCTCGGTGCGGTAGGCGGCCAGCTGCGCCAGGCGTTCGGCGTCAGACGCGCTGCCTTCATCGGCGATATCGTCCGCCGAGCGGGCGAACCGGTAGATATCGGTCACAGCGCCGCGAAGCCTGCGCGGCAGCAGCAGCGAGGCGACGGGAAAGTTTTCGTAGTGATCGATGGACATGGATAGCGGTGCAGATCGGGTCCGGTGGACCGTGTTCGACGCATTTTAGAGTAGTCGCTTTTTTGGGCGGGGCGCTATACCCGTCAGGGCATCCCCGCGAGGGCGTACCGGCGAGCGCATCCCTGCGAGGGCATCTCGGCGAGGGCATCCCGGCGAGGGCGTCCCCGCGAGGGCGTCGATCAGTTAGACTTAAGCGCCACAGGATCTCACACCATGCCGCGCCCCATATCAGCCACTGTTTCCGTCTCCGCGCTTGCGCACAATCTTGCCACCGTGCGCCACCATCTTGAACAAACCGCCGCCGCCGCGTCCGGCCTGCCGCCCTCCATCTGGGCGGTCATCAAGGCCAACGCGTATGGACACGGCATTGAGCAAGCGGTCACGGGGTTCTCCAAGGCGCAAGGCCTGGCGATGCTGGATCTGGACGAAGCCGTGCGCTGCCGCGAAGCCGGTTGGGGCGGCCCCATTCTGCTGCTGGAAGGGTTCTTCAAGCCGTCCGACCTGGATCTGGTCGACCGCTACCATCTCAGCACCACCGTACACAACCGCGAACAGCTGGACATGCTGGCGCGCGCGCGTTTCACCCGCCGCGTGGACGTCATGCTGAAGCTGAACAGCGGCATGAACCGCCTGGGCTTCAGCCCCGCCGCCTATCCCGCCGCCCATGAACGCGCGATGCTGCTGCAACAGCAGGGCACGCTGGGTTCGGTGGGCAAGATGACGCACTTTGCCTGCGCGGACGGCCCCCAAGGCGTGACCGAGCAACTGGCCGTGTTTAATTCGGTGACGCATAAGATGCCGGGCGCAATCAGCGTCTGCAACTCGGCCGCCACCTTGCGCTTTGCCGACATCGCGGTCAGCACTCCAGCGCAAACCCATTGGGTGCGCCCGGGCATCTGCCTGTACGGCGCGTCGCCGTTCGCGGATGCTGAAGCCACGTCGTTTGGCCTGAAGCCTGCCATGACGCTCAGCTCCGAGATCATCGCGGTGCAAGAACTGAAGGCGGGCGATTCGGTGGGCTACGGCGCCATCTTCCGCGCCGAACGCCCCATGCGCGTGGGCATCGTCGCCTGCGGCTACGCCGACGGCTACCCGCGGCACGCCACCACCGGCACGCCGGTTGTTGTGGCCGGCATCCGCACCCAGCTCTTGGGCCGCGTATCCATGGACATGCTGATCGTTGACCTGGACCCGATTCCCGCCGCGGGCGTCGGCGCGCCCGTCGTGCTGTTCGGCGAAGACGGCCCGTCGGTCGACGAAGTGGCCATGGCCGCCGGCACCATCGGCTACGAGCTGCTGTGCGCACTGGCGCCCCGCGTACCCGTCACCCGCGACGCCTGAACGCGCTGATTTCGCCGCCTGCCGTCCCGGGCGGCAGGGTGTCCGCCGGGCAAGATTTGCTACGCAATTTACAAGACAGCCATCTCAGGATGGTGTCTACTGGGAACACCGGGCGCCCAAGCGCCCGTTTTTGACCAAGCAAACAGACTACGAGGTTTCGATCCATGAAGGACAAATGCGTGCTCATTACGGGTGCCACCAAGGGCATAGGCTGGGCGCTGACGCAGCGGCTGTCCGACATGGGTTGTCATGTGGTGGGCATCGCGCGCAACACGACGGATGTCGATTTCCCCGGTTATCTGTACGCCTGTGACCTGGCCGACGCTGGCCGCACCGAAGAAGTGCTGCGCGAAATCCGCGAGAAATTCCCCGTCGACGCCGTCGTCAATAACGTCGGCATCGCGTCGCCGCAACCGCTGGGTGAAATTGATCTGGCCACGCTGTACAACGTGCTGGACTTGAACGTGCGCGTGGCGGTGCAAGTCACGCAGGCCTTCATTGAATCCATGAAAGTGCGCCGCGCCGGCCGCATCGTCAACGTCGTCAGCCGCGCCATTTATGGCGGCTTGGACCGCACCGCGTATTCCGCCGCCAAGAACGCGCTGGTCGGTTGCACCCGCACCTGGGCGCTGGAGCTGGCCGAGTACGGCGTCACCGCCAATGCGGTGGCTCCCGGCCCGATCGAGACCGAAATGTTCCGCGCCACGCGCCCGGCTGGCAGCGAAGGCGAAAAGCGCGCGCTGGCTTCCGTGCCCATGAAGCGCCTGGGCACGCCGGCCGAAGTGGCCGCCGCCATCGCCTTCCTGCTGTCCGATGACGCGGGCTTCATTACCGGCCAGGTGCTGGGCGTGGATGGCGGGGGCAGCCTGGGCGGTCGTTCCTGATTGCGTTCCGTCGGCCCCAAGAGAAAAGCGCACCACAGGGTGCGCTTTTTTTTATTCGTGAATACCGCGGTCAGTACGGACCTTTGCCCGCTGCCACCGGCTTCACATCCTTGAATTGCGCCGCCAGGTTTTCGGCGGCGCGCGCCAGCAGAATGGCGTCCACGCCCACGGCCACAAAGGTGGCGCCCAATTCCAGATAGTGCTTGGCTTGCGCCACGCCGCCGTGCAGGATGCCCGCGGCCTTGCCCGAGCGCACGATGCGGGTGATGGCGTCGTCGATGGTCTTCAAGACCTCGGGGTGGTCAGGCTGCCCCAGGTAGCCCATGCCCGCCGACAGGTCGGCCGGGCCGATGAAGGCGCCGTCCACACCGTCCACCGCCAGGATCTCATCCAGCGCGGCGAGGCCGGCCGGCGTTTCGATTTGCACCAGCACGCACATCTGGTCGTTCGCGCGCTCCAGGTAATTCGGGATGCGGTTCCAACGCGATGAACGTGCCAGCGCGCTGCCCACACCACGAATGCCAGCGGGCGGATAGCGCACGGCGGCCACCGCCGCGCGCGCTTCGTCGGCGGACTGAATCATCGGCACCAGCAAGGTCTGCGCGCCGGTGTCCAGAATCTGCTTGATCTGTACCGGGTCGTTCCAGGCGGGGCGCACCACGGCGGCTACCGGGTAAGCGGCCACCGATTGCAGTTGCGACAGCGTCGTCTGCAAGGTGTTGGGGGCGTGTTCGCCGTCTATCAGCAGCCAGTCAAAGCCGGCGCCGGCGACGATCTCGGAGGTGTAGGCGCTGGCCAGCCCGGCCCACAGGCCGATCTGGGGTTGGCGGTCGCGCAAGGCTTGCTTGAAGGTGTTGGTCAGGATGTCCATGGACGGCATGCCGTGTTAGATGAAATGACAGTTGACGGAACCCAGCACGCCGTAGTCGACATTGAAGGTGTCGCCGGGCCGGGCTGCGATCGGGCGCGTGAACGAACCCGACAAAATGATCTCCCCGGCTTCCAGCGCCACGTCGTGGGCGGCCAGCTTGTTAGCCAGCCATACTACGCCATTGGCCGGGTGATTCAAGACGCCTGCGGCCACGCCGGTTTCCTCGATGACGGCGTTGCGCGACAAGATGGCGCCCACCCAACGCAAGTCCAGCTCGCCGATCTTCACGGGCCGACCGCCCATCACCACGCCCGCGTTCGCGGCGTTGTCGGCGATGGTGTCGAACACCTTGCGCGGGCGCTGCGTGGCGGGGTCGATGCCGTGCGAGCGCGCGTCGATGATCTCAAGCGCCGGGATCACGTAATCCACCGCGTCATACACCTGGAACAACGTCACGTTCGGGCCTTGCAGCCGCTTGCCCAGCACAAACGCCAGCTCGACTTCCAGGCGCGGCAGGATGAACCGGCTTGCGGGAATGTCGCTGCCATCGGCAAAGAACATATCGTCCAGCAGCATGCCGAAATCGGGTTCGTTGATTTGCGATGCCTGCTGCATGGCGCGCGACGTCAGCCCGATCTTGTGCCCGCGCTTCTCGCGGCCTTCCGCCAGCTTGATGTCCATCCACGCGCGCTGAATGGCG
The DNA here is from genome assembly GCF_056394065.1 of Achromobacter sp. 10T422. Taxonomy (NCBI): domain Bacteria; kingdom Pseudomonadati; phylum Pseudomonadota; class Betaproteobacteria; order Burkholderiales; family Alcaligenaceae; genus Achromobacter; species Achromobacter sp. 10T422. The sequence continues at coordinate 892,349 of NZ_JBFTHD010000001.1, read as the reverse complement.
TACGCGTCGGCGATGGTGATGTCCGGGTGTTCCAGTGAAATCTGGCCGATCTGCTGCCGGCTGCGTTCGGCGTCGTGCAGGCGCGCGGCAAGGTTGCGCACCGTTTGGGTGTCTAGCATGGGGTGTCCTGTAGAGGGCTCACGAGGGGTAGGGAACAAGCGTGTTGACCAGCCGGCCGATGCCTTCGATTTCAGTGACAACTTCGTCACCCGGCGCCACATTGACGATGCCGTCGGGCGTGCCGGTCAGGATCAGGTCGCCCGCGGAAAGCGTCATGAAGCTGCTGAAGTATTCGATCAGGGCGGGCACGTCGAACACCATGTCGCGCGTATTGCCGCGTTGGGTTTCGACGCCGTTGACGGTGGTGCGCAGATTCAGGTTCATGGGGTCTGGCACGTCGTCGCGGTCGACCAGCCAGGGGCCCAGTGGCGTGCAGGTGTCGCGGCTTTTCACGCGCAGGTTGGGGCGATACCAGTTTTCCAGGTAGTCGCGCAGCGCGTAATCGTTGGCCACCGTGTAGCCCGCCACGTAGTCGTAGGCTTGCTCGCGCGAGACGCCTCGCGCCGTTTTGCCGATCACGACAGCCAGCTCGCATTCATAGTGCATGAAGGCGACGTCGGCCGGGCGCAGCGTTTGCGCGCGGTGCCCGACGAAGGTGTTGGCCGCCTTCAGAAAGCCCAAGGGTTCGTCGGGCGCCTTGAAGGCCAGTTCGCGGGCGTGGTCCGCGTAGTTGATGGCCAGCGTGAACGTCGTGCGCGGTTCGATGGGCGGCAGCCACGTCACGGCGTCTTCGGCCAGGACGCGGCCGTCGGCCAGGCGGACGTGGCCGGGCTGCGCTTCGGTGGCGGGGTGGATAGCGCCTTCATAGGCGATGCGTGCGTGTTTCATGGATTCGTCCTTAAACCGTGGCGGCGGCCAACGCGTTGCCCAACGTGCCAACCTGCGCGATGCGGATGTCGTAGCGCTGTCCGGCGCGCAGGCGCGGCGCGTCGTGCGGCGTGCCAACCAGCAGCATGTCGCCCGCCTCAAAGCTCATGAACTGCGTCACGTCGGCGATCAGGCGCGCGACGGGGCGGACCAGGTCGGCGGTGCTGGCGCGCTGCGCGACCACGCCATCCACCCACACCTCGATGTCGAGCGCGTCGGGGTTGGCAATGGCAGAGGCGGGCGCCAAATCACGGCCGATAGGGCAGAAGCCGTCGCGGCATTGCTGTTTGAGGGCGGGGCGGAAGTAGCTCGCGTGCGGCACAGACAAATCGGCCACTACGCGATACCCCGCCACCACGTCCAACGCTTCCGACTCGCTCAGCCGTGTTGCGCGGCGTGCGAACACCACGCCCAAGGTGGCGCCCACTTGCACTTCAGTGATGTCAGCCGGCAGCGTGATGACGTCGCCGTCTTGCGCATAGGTGTTGGCAGGTTTGATGTAGAGCACGGGCGCCTTGGGCGCGGCCTTGTAGGGCGGGGCGTCCACGGCGCTGCCCAAAGCGGCCAACGCTTGCCGCGTGTTCAGCGCCGCACCCACCACGGTGCGCGGCGGCGCGGCCAGCGCGGCACTTGTCTGGGCGGCTCTGGCCGCCAGATAGTCGCGGTAGTTGTTCAGCTTGTAGTTCAGCACGGGGTCTGCTTCTTCGATCTGCATCGAAATCCCCAAGGGGCGCGCGGCCATCTGCGGCGCCAGCGCGGTGGTCAGCGCCTGGAAAACGCGTTCACCCAGCGCGGCCTTCTGCGGGTCGTTGCGGCCATGTCCGATGCGCAGCACCACGTGGACGAACGCATTGTCTGGGTGGCCATCGACGATCAGGCAATCATCCACCCGCAAGGCGCGGGTGCGGGCGCCGGCCAACGGAAACAGGCTGCCGTCACCCACGGCGGCAGCCTGTACGGTGCGCATCAGCGCACCGGTATCCAGGGCCAGATTGCCCGAGTACTCAATCCAGATATGGGGCATGGGGTCTCCCGCACAATATTGTTAGCATGTTAATTATCATAATGAAATCCGGAGTGAGCGGCAACGGGGCTGCAACGGGGCTGCAACGGGGCTGCAACGGGGCTGCAACGGGGCTGCAACGGGCGCGGCAACCGAGGAGCAGCCGTGCCGCAACGCCAAATGCAAGCAACCCCGCTGCCCTCCGCTAGTGGTTATCAGACGTTGACAGCCTGCCTTTCGCCGGCATAATGTTAACGTGTTAATTAAAAAGTGGCGGCCATCACCGCCGAGCACGGGACGAGGAGCCGCGATGAGCATCAAGCACTGGATCAATGGGGAGCAGGTCGACAGCCAAGACCGCTTCATTACCTACAACCCGGCCACGGGCGACGCCATCGACGAAGTGGCGTCGGGCGGCCAGGCCGAAATCGACGCCGCCGTGTCCGCCGCGGCGGCCGCCTTTCCAAAATGGGCCAACACGCCCGCCAAGGAACGCGCCCGGCTGATGCGCCGCCTGGGCGAACTGATCGACCAGAACGTGCCCATGCTGGCCGAACTTGAAACGCAGGACACCGGCCTGCCGATCTCGCAAACCCGCAAGCAGCTGATTCCGCGCGCCTCCGAGAATTTCAATTTCTTCGCCGAGGTCTGCACGCGCATGAACGGGCATACCTATCCCGTCGATGACCAGATGCTGAACTACACGCTGTACCAGCCGGTGGGCGTGTGCGCGCTGGTGTCGCCGTGGAACGTGCCTTTCATGACGGCCACGTGGAAAACCGCGCCGTGCCTTGCGCTGGGCAACACGGCAGTGCTGAAGATGTCTGAACTCTCGCCACTGACAGCAGATCAGCTGGGCCGCCTGGCCCTAGAAGCCGGCATCCCCGCCGGCGTGCTGAACGTGGTGCAGGGCATGGGCGCAACGGCGGGCGACGCGTTGGTGCGCCACCCCGGCGTGCGCGCCATCTCGTTTACCGGAGGCACCGTCACCGGTAAAAAAATCATGGCCAGCGCCGGCGGCATCAAGAAGTTCTCGATGGAACTGGGCGGCAAGTCGCCCGTGCTGATCTTTGATGATGCCGATGTCGAGCGCGCGCTGGACGCCGCGTTGTTCACCATCTTTTCGTTGAATGGTGAACGCTGCACGGCGGGCTCGCGCATCTTCGTGCAAGAAACCATCTACGCCGACTTCGTGCGCAAATTCGCCGCGCGCGCCGAACGGCTGGCGGTGGGTGACCCGATGAATGACGCCACGCATGTGGGCGCGATGATCACGCGCCAGCATTGGGAAAAGGTAACGGGCTACATCCAGCTGGCCGAGCAAGAGGGCGCGCGCATCCTGGCCGGTGGCGCAGGCAAGCCGGCCGGGCTGCCGGCGCATTTATCCGGCGGCAACTTCGTGCGCCCGACCGTGCTGGCCGACGTCGACAACCGCATGCGTTGCGCGCAGGAAGAAATCTTCGGCCCCGTTGCCTGCCTGATCCCGTTCAAGGACGAGGCCGAAGGCTTGGCGCTGGCCAATGATGTCAAATACGGCCTGGCGTCCTACATCTGGACAAGCGACATTGGCCGCGCCCACCGTCTGGCGCGCGGCATCGAGGCCGGCATGGTGTTCATCAACAGCCAGAACGTGCGCGACTTGCGCCAGCCGTTCGGCGGCACCAAGGAATCCGGCACGGGGCGCGAAGGCGGCGAATACAGCTACGAGGTCTTCGCCGAAATCAAAAACGTCTGCGTGTCGATGGGCAGCCACCACATACCGAAATGGGGCGTTTGAGCCCCTGCACCCAAGGAGACAACCATCATGGGCAAGCTTGCGCTGGCGGCGAAAGTGACGCACGTGCCGTCGATGTATCTGTCGGAACTTCCCGGCAAGCACCACGGCTGCCGCGAGGCCGCCATCCAGGGCCACCGCGAAATCGGCCAGCGTTGCCGCGATCTGGATGTGGATACGATTGTGGTGCTGGACGTGCACTGGCTGGTGAACGCGGGCTATCACGTGAACGCCAATGCGCGCTTTGCGGGCCGCTACACCAGCAACGAACTGCCGCACTTCATCAAGGACATGGACTACGCCTACGGCGGCAACCCTGAACTGGGCCGCCGCATCGCCGAATGCGCCAACGCGGCGGGCGTGGGCACGCGCACGCACGAGATCGACAGCCTGGAACTGGAATACGGCACGCTGGTTCCCATGCGCTACATGAACGGCGACGGCCGTTTCAATGTGGTGTCGGTGGCGGCATGGTGCGCCTGGCATGGTCTGGATGAAAGCCGGCGCTTCGGCGCCGCCTTGCGTCAGGCGATCGAGGCCAGCGATAACCGCGTGGCCGTGCTGGCCAGCGGTTCGTTGTCACATCGGTTCAACGACAACAACAGCCCCGAAGCCGCCATGCACCAGATCAGCCGCGAGTTCCATCGTCAGGTGGATCTGCGGGTGGTCGATCTGTGGCGCCAGGGGGATTGGAAGACGTTCTGCGCCATGCTGCCGGAGTACGCCGAGCTGTGCGTGGGCGAGGGCGGCATGCACGACACGGCGATGCTGCTGGGCTTGCTGGGGTGGGACGTTTACGACAAGCCGGTGGAGATCGTCACCGATTACTTCACCAGCTCCGGCACGGGGCAGATCAACGCGATCTTCCCGGTGCCCGACTGAGTTTCAGCCTTCGTCGGCATCGCGCGATGCCGGCGTATTCTGCTTGATCAGGTCGACCATGGTGTCGACGTCGCGGTACAGGCGGTCAAGCAATTCCTTGCCGATCTTGGCTTCGATCTCTTGGTACTTCGCATCCACGTGCGGACGCATCCGGTCGATCAGCTTGTTGCTCTTGGGGGTCAGCGAGATTTCCTGGCGGCGCTGGTCGGCGCTGGAGCGCACGCGCTTGATCAGGCCTTGTTCTTCCATGCCGGCCAGCATGCGGGTCAGGCTGGGGCTAAGGATCTGACAGCTGCGCGCGATCTGGTTCGGTTCCATCGAGCCGACTTCGCTCAAGGTGCGCAACACCCGCCATTGTTGTTCGGTGACGCCGGCCGCGTGCAATACGGGTCGGAAATGCGCCATCAGGGTTTCGCGTGCGTAGAGCAGCAGGTGGGGAAGATTGCGGTGGTGGAAGCTCGGACTCATGGCGGCTATGTTAGCAAGAAGCCACCCGTTTTTTGATCACTGTTTCTTGATCCTGAACGGCTTGCGGCGGKGATGCAACACGGCCCCCGGCGCCGCCGTAATGGGCGGGGCCGGGGGCCGGATCAAGGACGTAAGGTCAGGCCGTGAGTTCGAGCTGTGAGTTCGCCCCGTGAGTTCGGGCCGTGAGCTCAGGCCGGGTTTTGCTGGGCCAGTTCCTGAAGGTCGTCAGGCAAGGTCAGGTCGGGCGCGCCTTGCTGCAATTCGCGCAGCGCTTGCACGGCGTCGTCCTGCTGGTCGTTCTGCATCAGCGACCGGATGTGAGCCACGCGAGCCTCGATATCTTCTTCGCTGAACGCGACGACGTCGGTGGCCGTCGCCTCGGCGGGCTGTGCCGTACCGGCGGCAGCGGCTTCCGGGGCCGGAGCCACTTGAGCCGCCTGGCTCTGGATGGGCTCGGCCGTTGACTCCGACGCCGATGCGGAAACAGAAACGCGCTGGGTGACGGCGGGCGCCGCGGATTTTCCGGCCAGCGCATCGGTCAGGGCGACGGGGGGCGGCGAACGTTCGGCGCTGGTGCCAACTTCATGCGGGGCGACAAGCTGCGCGTTCAGCTCGGGGGCGTCGGCGCTTTCGCGCATGTCCGTCCAGGCGAACAGGCCCGCCACCATCGCGGCGCATGCCGCTGCAGCCCAGCCGGGGTGCCAGCTGTGGCCAGGGTGCCAGGCTCGGCGCACCGCGGCGTCAAGTTCGGGACTGCTCCCGGGTCTGGGCTTACGGTACAGGGCGCGCAGATCCCGTTCATCGTCTTCATCGAAAGGGGGGCGATAGGTAATGCTCATGCGCGTACTCCTCGCGCATACGCCCGGTGGGAGGACGTATTCGCGTTTGACCTTTGCTGGGCGCCGCGCCGGTGGTCCGGCGATCTCGTCGGGGCTGGGGTCTTGTTCCGGTTTATGCGGCTTGTGAGAAGCAGGCCGCGCTGCATCCGTCGATTATGCGCGATTTGCGGGATTCCGGCAGGGAATTTCTTCTATTTGCATGATGTAACTTTGGCCCGTCCCTAATACTGAAAGCAGAATGACAGACTCACGCCCCGCAGCACGTCAATGTGGCCGTTCAATGCGCGTTTTGGTCCCGGTTCTGCGCCCCGGGACGCGAGGGTTGCCAGTACACTTTCGCGCATGGCCAAATCCCGAACCGTATATGTGTGCGCCGACTGTGGCGGCACGACCCCGAAGTGGCAGGGCAAATGCCCGCATTGCAACGCCTGGAACACGCTGGAAGAAACGGTGGAGTCGTCGTCGCCCGCCGCGTCCGCCCACCGCTATGCCCCGCTGGCCTCGGCCAGCCCGGTGCGCAGCCTGTCCGAAATCGAAGCCCGCGAAACGCCGCGCCAGCCTACCGGCCTGGACGAATTTGACCGCGTGCTGGGCGGCGGTCTGGTGGCCGGCGCCGTGGTGCTGATTGGGGGTGACCCCGGCATCGGCAAATCCACGCTGCTGCTGCAAGCGCTGGCTTCGCTGTCCGAGACCACGCCCGTGCTGTACGTGACGGGCGAAGAGTCCGCCGAGCAGGTCGCCTTGCGCGCCCGCCGCCTTGACTTGCAGACCGGCAACGTCAATCTGCTGGCCGAGATCCGGCTGGAAGCCATTCAGGCTGCCGTGTCCGAGCAGAAGCCGACCGTTGCCGTTATCGATTCCATTCAAACCCTGTACAGCGGTGAACTCAGCGCCGCGCCGGGCTCCGTGTCGCAGGTGCGCGAGTGCGCCGCGCAGCTGACGCGGCTGGCCAAGCAGACGGGCATCGCCATCGTCATGATCGGCCACGTCACCAAAGACGGCGCGCTGGCGGGTCCGCGCGTGCTCGAACACATCGTGGACACGGTGCTGTATTTCGAAGGCGATACGCATTCGTCGTTCCGCCTGGTGCGCGCCTTCAAGAACCGTTTTGGTGCAGTGAATGAACTTGGCGTCTTCGCCATGACCGACCGCGGTCTGCGTGGCGTGGCCAACCCGTCCGCGCTGTTCTTGTCGCAACACGAACAGCAGGTGGCCGGTTCCTGCGTGATGGCAACGCAGGAAGGCACGCGCCCGCTGCTGGTTGAAATCCAGGCATTGGTCGATAGTTCGCACGCGCCCAACCCGCGCCGGCTGACGGTCGGGCTGGAAGGCAACCGGCTGGCGATGCTGCTGGCCGTGCTGCACCGGCACGCGGGCGTCACCACGTTCGACCAGGACGTGTTCGTCAACGCCGTGGGCGGCGTGCGCATCACGGAGCCCGCGGCCGACTTGCCGGTGCTGCTGGCCATCATGTCGTCGTTGCGCGACAAGCCCTTGCCGCGTGGCCTGATTGCATTCGGTGAAGTGGGGCTGGCAGGCGAGATCCGGCCCGCGCCGCGCGGCCAGGAACGTTTGCGCGAGGCGGCCAAGCTGGGCTTTTCGATTGCACTCATCCCCAAGGCCAACGCGCCGCGCCAGCCTATCGAGGGTCTGGAGATCTGGGCGGTGGACCGCCTGGACGCCGCGCTGGACAAGCTGCGCTGATCGGGAGCATGTTGTGAGTCTGTTAGTGATCGCCGCGTGCCTGGCCGCGGGTGGCCTGATTGGTTTCATGGGCGGCGTGCTGGGCATCGGGGGCGGTCTTATCGCCATTCCCGCGCTGGTGCTGTTGATGGGCATGTCGCAACAACTGGCGCAAGGCACCGCGCTGATCATGGTGTTGCCCGCCATCACGATGGCGGTGCGCAAGTACAACCAGCAGACCCGCATCGACAAGCGCGTGGCCGCCGCAGGTGCGGCGGGCGCCGTGCTGTTCACGTGGGTGGGCGCGCGTTTGGCGCTGGGTATCGACTCCAGTGTCTTGCGCCGAAGCTTCGCCGTGTTCCTGTTCTTCATCGCCTTGTTCTATGTGTGGCAGACGTGGCGCGCGGGCCGCGTTGCCGCCGGCAATCAGAAACACAAAGAAAAAGCGGCAACGCAAACGCAAAAGCCAACGCGGGCAGCGCCTGCTTTCACGCCCCGTCGTGCGAGCGTCTTGGGCATGTTGTGCGGCACCTTGGGCGGCTTCTTCGGTGTGGGCGGCGCAGTGCTGGCGGTGCCCATCATCACGTCGGTCTTCCGGCTGCCGCAGACCACGGCGCAGGCGCTCGCGTTGAGCATGGTGATTCCGGGTTCCACGATTGCGCTCATCACCTACGGATGGGCGGGTCAGGCGAACTGGATGGTGGGCCTGCCCATGGCGATTGGCAGCTTGCTGTTCGTGCCGGTTGGCGTGCGCTTGGCGTACAAGCTGCCTGAACGCAAGCTGAGAGCCAGCTTCGCGCTGATGCTGTTCGCCACCGTGGCGTTGCTGGCGTTTGAAAGCTGAGTGCGGCGCTGTATTAACACCCCCTGTATTAGCAAACGTTAGCGTCCGAAAGTTTGTGGTTCCGCGTTGAACCTTCCGCGTGCCGGCTCTTCAAACGGAGTACGGGGTAAGCGGCGATGTTGCCGCCCCGTGTCGGATAGGCTTTTAGCCTTGCACATTCAGGAGTTCATGAAATGACGACTCACTCCCGTATCGCTGCGTTCTTATCCACCTCGGCCTTGTGCCTCGGTCTTGCTGCTGCGCCTTCTGCGTTCGCGGCCGGCGCCGATGCCACGACCAAGGCGGGTGATACCAAGACCCACGCGCAGCACAAGCATCACAAGTCTGACAAAACGTCCGCCAAACCGGCGGCCGCGAAATCAGGCACTGCATCAAAGATGGACCATTCCGGCGCCACGACGCCGGCCAAGTAGCAAGCGGCTGAAAAGCCTTAAGTAGTTCCTTTGCAGGAAGACTGCCGATCCCGCGGGGCCGGAAAGTCGAAAGCCTCTCGGTATGGGCACCGAGAGGCTTTTTCGTTTTTGCAGCAGGTGTTTTTTATTCGACCGGCGTAATCACACGGCCCGTATCGAAGTAGGCCTGCAAGTTATCCAGCATCAGGTTTTCCATGCCCAGGCGAGTTTCCAGCGTGGCGCTGCCGATGTGCGGCAGCACGACAGCGTTGTCGCTTTTCTTCAGCGCGTCGGGCACCTTGGGTTCGTGTTCGAACACGTCCAGGGCTGCGCAACCGAGCTTGCCGGATTCCAGCGCCGCCACCAGCGCCGCTTCATCAATGACCGGGCCGCGCGCGATGTTGACGATGATGCCGGTTGGGCCCAACGCTTCCAGCACGGGCTGATTCACCAGATGGCGCGTGCTCGGGCCGCCCACGGTGGCGACCACCAGGAAGTCGGCCCACTTGGCCAGATCCACCAGCGACGCTTCGTAGCCGTACGCGATGTCGTCGCGCTTTCTGCGGTTGTGATAACGCACGTCCATGTCGAAACCCGTGCCACGTTTGGCAATGGCTTCACCGATGCGGCCCAGGCCCACAATGCCCAGCTTCTTGCCGCTGACGCGCTGGCCCAGCGGGATGCTGCCATGCACCTGGCCCCATTGGTCAGCGCGCACAAAGCGTTCGCCCTGGCCCATGCGGCGGGCGCCGGCAATCAGCAGGCCCCAGGCCAGGTCCGCCACGCAATCCGTCAGCACGTCAGGCGTGTTGCTGACCTGTACGCCCCGTTTCTTGGCGGCTTCCACGTCGATGGTTTCGTAGCCCACGCCCCAGCTGCAAATGGCTTTGAGGTCGGGCAGGGCGTTGATGAGTTCCGCGTCGGCGCCGAAGTTGGCCGACGTGACAACCGCGGTGATGCCCTTGCCGTGTTCGGCCAGCGCCGCCTTGCGATCGGGAAACTTCCACAGTTCCACGACGTCATAGCGGTCTGCCAGGCTCTTGTTGGCGGTGGGGGAGCCGGCCAGCGAGCCGACCTGGATGATGCGTTGCTTGGTGGTCATGTTGTCGTACGGGTGGGTGGCGAAAACGGTCATGCTACTTGATTCGGCCTGGGATCAGGCACCGGGGATGCCCGCAGGCATCCCCATGAGCTTATGCCGCGGCTTTAGCCACGGCTCATTCCAGCTGGATGTTGGCTTTCTGAATGACGTCCTTCCAGCGCTTGACCTCGCCTTGCTGGAATTGCGTGAACTGCTGCGGCGTGTTGGCCACCACTTCAAAGCCTAAGCCTTGCAGCGTTTGCTGGGTCTTCGGGTCGCGCAGCGCGGTTTGCAGCGCCTTGGATAATTGCTCCACGACGGCCGGCGGCGTGCCCTTGGGCACGGCGAAGCCTTGCCAGGAATACACCACCATGTCCTTGATGCCCGCTTCCGCCAGGGTCGGCACGTCGGGCAGATCCGGTGCGCGCGCATCGCCCGTAATGGCCAACGCTTTCAGCTTGCCGGCCTTGATGTGGTTCTGTACCGCACCCAGGTTCTGGAACGACACGTTGACTTGTCCGCCGATCAGGTCGGCAATGGCCGCGCCGCCGCCCTTGTAGGGTACGTCGACACCCGTGCTGTCCGTGCGCTGGCGAAACAGCACGGCGGACAGGTGGTCGGACGAACCCGTGCCAGACGACGCGTACGACACGCTGCCCGGATTCTTCTTCGCGTACGCAACCAGCTCGGCCACGGTGGCTGCAGGGAAGGTGGGGGCGGCGACCAGCACGTTCGGGTTGCGCACCGMTTGCGTCAGATATGCAAAATCCTTGCTGGGGTTGTAAGACAGGTTCTTGTACAGCGCTTCGTTGATGGCGAAGGTGCCAATCGACCCGACCATCATCGTGTAGCCGTCAGGCGTGCTGCGAGCCAGCGCCTGCGCGCCAATGGCGCTGTTGGCGCCCGGCTTGTTTTCAACCACGAAGGTCTGGCCCAGGATCTTCGACAGCGCGGGCGTGACCGAACGCGCCGTGATGTCGGACGAGCCGCCGGGCACGAACGGCACGATCATCGTGACGGGCTTGTCGGGGTAGCCGGCCGCTTGTGCAGCCGGCCCGCCAAGTAGAACGGCGCTCGCCGCGGCGGCGCAGATCAGTTTATTCATGGTGTCTCCTGGTTCGCGTGGTGATGAAAAACCCGGCGCTCACGCGTTGCGGCCGGGCCTGAATCGGGGGGCTGAATGTGGACCTGAATCTGAGTCTGAATGTGGAGCGTGATTCGCGTGGGGTCAGTCGACTTTTGCGCCGGAGGTCTTCACCACTTCCGCCCACTTGACGGTTTCCTGCGCCATGAATTGCTTGAACTGCGTGGGCGTATTGCCGGATGGCGTGGCGCCTTGCGCCTGCAACTGCGCCCGCACGGGTTCCTGTTGCAAGGCGGCCGCCACATCGCGCTGAATTTTTTCAACAATGGCGGGCGGCGTGCCGGCAGGCGCCAGCAAACCGAACCAGCTGGATGCCTCATACCCCTTCACGCCCGCTTCGGCCATCGTCGGCACATCGGGCAGTGCGGGCGAGCGCGCGGCGGTGGTAACCGCCAGCGGCCGCAGCTTGCCGCCCTTGATGTAGCCCATGGACGAGGGCAGGTTGTCGAAGATCAGGTCGGCGGACCCGCCCATCACATCGGTCAGCGCGGGGCTGCTGCCCTTGTACGGCACATGCGTCATGCGCGTGCCCGTCATGCTCTGGAATAGTTCGCCCGACAGGTGCGTGGACGTGCCGTTGCCGGTGGACGCCATGTTGACGCTGCCCGGGTTGGCCTTCAGATACTTGATCAGGTCCGCCACCGTGCGGATGCCGTGCTTGTCGGCGAACTTGGGGTTCAGTTCCAGAATGTTCGGCACGGGAATGACGAGCGTGACCGGCACGAAGTCCTTGACCGGGTCGTAAGGCAGTTTGCTGTAGACCGATTGGTTGATGGCATGCGTGCTGACGGTGCCCATCAGCAGCGTGTAGCCGTCAGCGGTGGCGCGCGCCGCCTCGGCCGTGCCGACGTTGCCGCCCGCGCCAGCCTTGTTGTCCACCACCACCGGCTTGTTCCAGCTCTTGCCCAGCTCAGCCGCCACGACGCGCGCGGCGATGTCCGCAGTGCCGCCTGCGGGGAAGGGCACGATGATCTTGACGTCGCGTTCGGGATAGTCGGCGTGGGCGTGGGCTGCGGGCAGCAGCAGCGCCGTCGCCATCAAACAGACGGCAGTGATCAGCCGGCATCGCACGATGGGGGCTTGCATGATGGGTTGTCTCCTCGGTGTGCGCGTGGCCGCGCATCGTTTGTGGGGATGTTGCGCGCCCCTGGCATCGCCCGAGGCGTGTTGCAGCGGGGCGCTCATCGCGCCCCGCATTGTTGATGCCTTTCTACTTGTCAAACAAATATAGGTATTGAGAATTTGCTTGTCAACCAAGTATACTTTTTTCCCATCACTCATCTGACAAGTGCAACCGCCAGGAGCCCCGTTCATGAAAACTACCCCGGTCACCGCCCAGGACCTGCAACGTTCGGTCATCGCCGTGCCGCCGCTCGCCCGCCACGACGATCTGTCCTTGAACGAAGCCGCCAACAAGGCGCTGCTGGGGCATCTGGAGGCCGGCGGCGTGCGCAACGTGATGTACGGCGGCAACGCCAATTTCTACAACGTGGGCGTGAGCGAATACGCGCGCATCGTGGACATGCTGGCAGGCCTGGCGGGATCGGACACGTGGATTCTGCCGTCGGTTGGCCCCGACTACGGCAAGATGATGGACCAGGCCGCCATCCTGCGGTCGCGCGCATTTCCCACCGCCATGCTGCTGCCGATGGCGTTCCCGTACACCGATGACGGTCTCGCCGAAGGCGTGCGCCGCTTCACCGATGCGTTGGGCAAGCCGGCCGTGGTCTACATCAAGTCGGCCGACTACCTGGCGCCGGAAACCGCCGCGCGCCTGATCGAAGAAGGCCGCATCGCCGCGTTCAAGTACGCCGTGGTGCGCGACAACCCGGCAAAAGATGCGTACTTGTCGTCGTTGCTGGAATCCGTGGATTCGCGCTGGATCGTCAGCGGCATCGGCGAGCGTCCGGCCATCGTCCACTACCGCGACTTCGGTTTGAAGAGCTTCACGTCGGGCTCCGTGTGCGTTGCGCCGCGCGGTTCGATGCGCCTGCTGCACCTGCTTGGCGAAGGCCGTTACGACGAGGCCGAAGCCGTGCGCGAACACTATCTGGGCCTGGAAGATTGCCGCGACGGCATCAGCCCCATCCGCGTGCTGCATGACGCCGTCACGCTGTCGGGCGTGGCGGACATGGGCCCGATGCTGCCGTTGTTGACGGGCATCTCGGCGGCTGAACGAGAACGCGTGGCGCCGGTCGCGCGTGCGTTGGCGGCATGGGACAAGGAAGCCGTGGCGGCCTGAGCGTGAACGGGTTCGCTGCATGCCGCTCATTGCATCGCCTGTTGGCGGTACGATGAGCGCTGTTCGCGTCAAGGCGAGCAGGCCCTAAGCATTCAGGAGGTTTCGTGGCCCGATCCAAAGCATCTTCTTCGTCCGAGCCGCAGACGCCCGTCGAGTCCGACGCGTCAGCTTCCCAACCGCTTGAACGCGGGCATCGGGTGCGGCTGGCGGATCAGGTCTACGGACAGATCTTTGAACAGATCGTCTCGGGCGGCCTGAACGTGGGCGACAAGCTGCCATCCGAAAACGAAATATCGGAACGCTTCGGCGTGTCGCGTCCGGTCGTGCGCGAAGCATTGCTGCGTTTGCGTGCAGATGGCTTGATCACCGCGCATCAAGGCTTGGGCACGTTTGTCAGCCATCAGCCCGCGCCGCGTCTGAAAACCTTCAACGATGTGCAGAACGTCAGCGCGTATCTGCGCGCGCAAGAGGTTCGCGTGGCGTTGGAGGGCGACGCCGCGCGTCTGGCGGCGTTGCGCCGCACAGACGAACAACTGAAGAAGATCGCCGATGCGCATGCGGCTTTTGCCGACAGCCTGACGCACGGCCAGGTGTCGCCCGAAGCGGACCTGGCTTTTCACGCCAGCATCGCAGAGGCCAGCGGCAACGACTTCTATCTGGGGGTGCTGGAGAGCATCCACGAATCCATCAACGGTTTCATGCGGCTGACGTTGAGCCTGACGCGCACCGGCTCGCGCCAACGCGCCCAGCGCGTCGTGGATGAACACGCCACCATCCTGGACGCCATCCGCGAACAGGACAGCGAGCGCGCCCGCGTGGCCATGCAATTTCATCTGGGGCAGGCGCGCCATCGGCTGGTGGACCGCGAACGGGACTAGGCGCGCGCAGCCCCTTCCCGCCGCCGCGCCCGGCATCGCACTACCCATAACGAACGGAGACGACTCAGTGCAAGGCAACGTAGCAACAGGAACGGACGTGCAGGTGGAGCAGGTTCGCGAGCAGATTTTGCAGGTGCTGCAAGCGTGGGGCATGGATGAAGATCTGGCGCACACCACGGCGGGTCTGATGGCGCAAACGGATTTGCTGGGCATCGATTCGCACGGCATTTCGATGCTGCCTTCGTATGAAGAAAAATGGCGCGCGGGGTCGCTGCGGCTGGATGCGCGCGCGAAGATCGTGCGCGACAGCGGCGCCAGTGCGTTGATCGACGGCATGGGCGGGCTGGGTTATCCGGTGGCTGCGCAAGCCATGCACTTGGCCGTGGACAAGGCCCTGGAACACGGCGTGGGTGCGGTGTCGGTCTGCAACTCGCATCACTTCGGCGCCGCCGGCGTTTACGCACGCATCGCGGTTGAGCGCGGCGTGGTCGGGCTGGTGACCAGCAGCGCCAACGGCGTCATCATGGTGCCCACGCGCGGCGCCATGCCCATGCTGGGCACCAACCCCATCGCCTTCGGCGCGCCCGCGGCTCACAACGAACCCTTTGTGCTGGACATGGCAACCACCACCGTCGCCGCCAACAAGGTCAAGGTCTACGACTTTCTGGGTAAGCCGCTGCCCCCGGGCTGGGCGGTGGACGGGCAGGGCGGGGCGGTCACAGACGCCGACGCCGCCATGCAGTTCATCTTCAAACGGCCCGAAGGCGGCTTGACGCCGTTGGGCGGCACGCCCGCAATGAGCAGCCACAAAGGCTACGGCCTGGCGATGATGGCGCAGATTCTAGGCGGCACGTTAAGCGGCAGCGCGTTCGCCGCACGCCGCGCGCCCACGCGTCAGCCGGGGGAGCCCGATGACGTCGGGCATTTCTTCCTGGCCTTGAATCCCGATGCGTTCCGTGCGGCCGGGTCGTTTGAGTCCGACATGGATGACTTGATCGATTCGATGCACGACACCCCGCCCGCGAATCCCGACGAACCCGTGTTGGTGGCGGGCGAACCCGAAGCGGCTGAGCGTGCGCGCCGGCTGCGCGCGGGCATCCCCATTTCCGCGGCCTTGGCCGAGCGTTTGCGCGGCATCTGCGAACGCGCGGGCACGCCTTACCTGCTGGACGACAAGTAGGCGGGCGCAGGCCTTTGCATAGCCGTGTTTTTGCAAGACAACAGCAGACCCGGACACCGGGCGCCATACCTAGAAAAACCACGAGGAGACAACCATGCAACAACACAAACCTTTGGCGCGCAGACGCCTTGCCATCCTGACCGCCGCGCTGGCCGCCACGACGATCGGCGTGCTGGCGATGGCGCCGAACGCCGCCCGCGCGCAAGCGGCCACATGGCCCGCCAAACCCGTGAAGCTGATCGTGCCGTTCCCGGCGGGCGGCAGCACGGATTCCGTGGGCCGCTTGCTGGCTGCCGAATTGTCCAAAGAGCTGGGCCAGAGCGTCATCGTCGAGAACAAGGGCGGGGCCAACGGCAACATCGGCTCGGACGTGGTGGCCAAGGCGGAACCCGACGGCTACACCTTGCTGCTGTCGGGCGTTGGGTCTAACGCCATCAGCTACGCGGTCTACCAGAACATGCCGTACCGCAACAGCGACTTCGCGCACATCTCGCTCTTGGCAACCGGCCCCAACGTGCTGGTGGCCAACATGGAGTTCCCGGGCAAGACCATCGAAGACTTCATCAAGCTCTCGCGCGAGAACCCGGGCAAGTACACGTTCGCCAGTTCGGGCAGCGGCTCGTCGGGCCATCTGGCCATGGAGATGTTGAAGCAGGACGCCAAGATTGATCTGGTGCATGTGCCATACAAAGGCGGCGCTGCGGCAATTACCGACATGATCGGCGGCCGCGTGTCGGTGATGTTCCTGAACCAAGACACGCTGCTGCCGCAGGTCACGTCCGGCAAGCTGCGTGCCTTGGCCGTGGCAAGCGCCAAGCGCAACCCGGCCTATCCCGACACGCCGACAGTCGCGGAGTCCGGCTACCCAGGCTTCTCGGCAGAATCGTGGTTTGGATTGTCGGCCCCTGCGAAGACGCCGCCTGCGGTCATCCAGCGTCTGAATCAGGCCACGGTGAAGGCGCTGGCGTCACCCGACATCCGCAAGAAGCTTGAAAGCGTGGGCTTCGTGGTGGTGGCGGACGACCCGAAATCGTTCTCGGCGTTTGTCGATAACGAAATCACAAAGTGGGGCAAGGCCGCGAAAGCGTCCGGCGCCCGCATGGATTAAGGGCATGCCCTAGTGCTTGCCCGCTGTACCGCCGGGCTTCGGCCCGGCATGATTCCTGTATTCCCGTATTCCCGTATTCCCTTTTCTGCAAACACGAAGGCGGCAATGAACTCACCCTTACCCAATCGCTTCCGGCAACGCATCCTGGCCCGCGAGCGCCTGATCGGATTCTGGATGTGCATGTCCAGCCACATTACGGCCGAGCTCGTCGGGCTGGCGGACTTCGACTGGTTGCTGCTGGATGGCGAGCATTCCCCCAATGAAGTGCCGATGTTCCTGCAACAGTTGCAAGCCTTGCAGGGCAGCGCCAGCGCGGCGGTGGGCCGGCCGTCGTGGAACGACCCGGTGCAGATCAAGCGCCTTTTGGATATCGGCTTCTATAACCTGCTGATTCCGTTCATTGAATCCGAGGCCGATGCGCGCCTGGCGGTGGCTGCCACGCGCTATCCGCCGCAAGGTATACGCGGCGTGGCGGGCGCGCAGCGCAGCAACCGTTACGGCACCGTGCCGGATTATTTGCAGACCATCAACGACAACATCTGTGTGCTGCTGCAGATTGAAAGCCGGCCGGGCATTGATGCGGTGGATGAGATCGCGTCGGTGGAAGGCGTGGATGGCGTGTTCATCGGGCCGTCGGACTTGGCCGCGGCCTTGGGCCACATCGGCAATCCGGGCCACCCCGAAGTGCAAGAGGCCATCCGCCATCTGCATGCGCGCGTGTCGGCGCAAGGCAAGGCGGTTGGCATCCTGGCGCCGGTGCATGCGGACGCGCGCCGCTACCTGGACATGGGCATGCACTTCGTGGCGGTGGGCACTGACCTGGGCGTCTTCAAACAAGCCACCTTCGCGCTGCGCGACGCGTTTCCGACCTGATCGCATCAACGTCCCAGCGATACGCATAAAAAAGCCCCGCCGTGTGTTGATCGGCGGGGCTTTGTTGTTCAGGCTTGCGGCGTCTTTCTGCTGCGTCGTTATCTATGGTCCGGTTCTATTGCTTCATGCTATTGCAGCGTCCGGCCGCTTAGTCTTCCAGCGCCAGCAAATCACGAATGGTCTGGCGGCGGCGGATCAGCCGGGCGCTGCCCTCGTTCAGCAACACTTCCGGCGCCAGCGGCCGGCTGTTGTAGTTCGAAGACATCGACGAACCGTAGGCGCCCGCGTTGTGAAAGACCATGTAGTCGCCAATGCGCGGCTGCGGCAGAAGCTGGTCGGACATGACGCCGCCTTCTTCTTGCGTGAACACGTCGCCCGATTCGCATAGCGGGCCGGCGACGGCGATGCGCGTTTCGGCCACGCCTTGCGGCGCGGAGCCGTCGGGCGCGTGCACCGAGATGCGGTGGAAGCTGCCGTACATGGCGGGGCGCATCAGGTCATTGAAGCCCGCGTCCACCAGCGCGAAGTCGCGCTCGGGGCGGCGGTTGATGGCATGCACTTCCGACACCAGTACGCCCGCTTCGGCAACCAGGAAGCGGCCCGGTTCGATCTCAAGGCGGATGTCGTGGCCCAGGAATTGTTCGATGCGCTTGCGGGCGGCATCCCACTGTTCAAAGTAGTGGTCGCAGTCGATGCGCGGCTCGCCGTCGCGGTAGGGGATGGACAGCCCGCCGCCCGCCGAGATGGCTTCGATGTCGTGATCCAGCGAACGCACCACGTCGACCATGGCGTCGCAGACGCTGGACAGGTGGCCGTAGTCCACGCCCGAGCCGATGTGCATGTGCACGCCCACCAGCTTCAGGCCGTGGCGGCGCACGATGGACACGGCTTCGGCCACGTCATCGATCCAGATGCCGTGCTTGCTTTGCGGGCCGCCGGTGTTGGTCTTGTTGCTGTGGCCGTGGCCAAAGCCGGGGTTGATGCGCAGCCACACGCGATGGCCGCGCGACGCCTGGCCCACGCGGTCCAGCATGTCCAGTGAGCCGGCGTTGACCGTGATGCCGTGCTTGAGCACGGTGGCCAGCGTGGCGTGGTCGATCAGGTCGGCCGTGAAGACCATGCCTTCAGGCTCGCCCTTGGGGTCGAAGCCGGCCGCCAGGCTGCGTTCGATCTCGCCCAGCGACACCGCGTCCACTACGGCGCCTTCCTCGCGCATCAAGCGCAGGATGTGCAGGTTGGAGCAGGCTTTCTGCGCAAAGCGGATGGTGTCGAAGCGGCGCAGTTGCGCGATGCGTTCGCGGATGACGGCGGCGTCGTATACCCACAGCGGCGTGCCGTGTTCGGTGGCGAGTTGGGTGAGTTGGCGCGGATCGAATGCCATGTCGTGCGGACCTTGAAGGGGAAGGGAAACCAGGCGGCATGATGCCGGTTTCAGGGCATCCAGTAAAATGCTTATATGTTGAAGATCCATTCATTCCTGATATGGAGTGGTCCATGCTGACGCATCGGCATATCGAAGTGTTCCGCGCGGTGATGATTGCGGGCAGCGTGACGCGGGCGGCCGAGCTGCTCAGCACGTCGCAGCCCACCGTCAGCCGCGAACTGGCGCGCATGGAGCAGGGCATCGGCTTTGCGCTGTTCGAGCGCGTGCACGGGCGGCTGCGGCCCACCATGCCGGCGCTGGCGCTGTATGACGAGATTCGCCAGTCCTATGCGGGGCTTGAGCGCGTGGCGTCGGCGGCGGCGCGGCTGCGCGAATTCCGTGGCGGGCAGCTCTCGGTGATTGCCTTGCCCGCGTTTTCGCATTCCATCCTGCCTGACGCGTTCCGGCGCTTTCATGGCCAGCATCCGGGCGTGAGCCTGTCGGTTGAGACGCAGGAGTCGCCGTTTCTTGAAGAGTGGCTGACGGCGCAGCGCTATGACCTGGGTCTGACCGAACACGATGCGGCGCCTGCTGGCACGCGGGTGCAGCTGCTTTTGCAGGTGGATGAGGTGTGCGTGTTGCCCGATGGCCATCCGCTACTGGAAAAGGCCGAGATCGATCTGGCGGATTTCGAAGGCCACGCCTTTGTCAGCCTGTCATCCAGCGACCCCTACCGCATTCAGATTGACGAAGCCTTTGCGGAAGCCGGGGTGCTGCGGCGCTCGATCGTGGAAACCCCGACTGCGGTATCCGTGTGTACGTTCGTGCGTCAGGGGCTGGGGGTTGCCATCGTCAACCCGCTGACCGCCTTGGATTTCGTGGGCCGCGGCTTGCATATCCGGCCGCTGCGGCGCGCGTTCCCGTTTCGCGTCAACGTGGTGTTCCCGGAGCATCGTCCGGCCAACCCGCTGGTGGAGACGTTCATGGCGTCGCTGATCGAGGCCGCTGACGCCATCAAAGCGCGGCTGGGGGCGTAGAAGGGCGTAGCAGGTTGGAGCAGGCAACAAAAAAGGATGCCCTAGGGCATCCTTCTTCATTTGCCGTATTCATGACGCCCCAAAAAAGCTGGGGCGGCAGAATCTTAGGCCAGCGCCTTGATAGCGGCAGCCAGGCGGCTCTTGTGGCGAGCAGCCTTGTTCTTGTGGATGATGTTCTTGTCAGCCACGCGATCGATCACGCTCGAGGCCTTCTGGAACACGTCGCCAGCCGCAGCCTTGTCGCCAGCGGCGATGGATTGGCGAACGCGCTTGATGGCGGTGCGCAGCATCGAGCGCAGGCTGGAATTGTGCTTGTTGCGCTCAACGGATTGGCGAGCGCGCTTGCGGGCTTGGGCGGTATTGGCCATGTTGCTATATAAGTTGAATTCGGCAAAGTCGAACATTGTAGCAAGTCCCTATGGGATTGCAAGCTTTTAATGTTTGATCTGTCGATGGAGCGCCCGTCAACCGGGCGGGGGGCGCAGGGGGGAAAGCGTTCCTGGGCTGGAGAGTCCTAGCTAGAGAACCCTTTCGGATGATCCTCTGTAAAGCCTAGAACCACAGCCTTGAGGAAAACCCGCGGCGCCTACTGGATAAAAACACGGTACTGAGTATACAACGAAGCGGGCCGCAGAAACACAGGCCGGGGACTGAGCGTTGTCAGGTCGCGACGCTGATCGACACGAACCACGGCGTGAAACGGCGTACTTGGATGGGCATCATGTCTTGCAGCGTGTCGAGTGCGGCGTTGGTGTCGTCCAACGGGAAATGGCCGGAAACGGGCAAACCGCCCGCTGCCATCGATACGCGCAGCGTCCCGGTGCGATACGGGCGCAGCGCGGCAATCACTTCCGCCAGCGGCCGGCCCCGGGCGTCCACCCAGCCCGATTCCCAGGCAGCTTCAGCCATCAGTTCCGCGCGCGGGGTGTCCATGCGGGAAATGTCGAACCGGGCGCCGGTGCCCGCGCGCACGGTACCGTGAGCGCCCGCCATGGTCTCGACTTCGACTTCATGCTCATGCACCACGACAACCGTGCGCTGGGCCTGTTGGCGGACCATATAACGGGTGCCGAGCGCACGCACGGTGCCTTCAGCGGTTTGCACCAGGAACGGGCGGCGCGCATCGGGCGCCACCGAAACCGTCACCGCGCCATCCAGCAGGCGGACCTGGCGGTAGGCGGGGGTGAAATCCAGGTTGACGCGGCTGCGCGCATCCAGCAGCAACTGGCTGCCGTCTGACAGCATATAGCGGCGGCGTTCGCCGGTAGCGGTGGCGGCATCAGCCGCCACGTTGTTCAGCGGGTAGAAGGCGTTGCCGACATAGGCGGCGCAGGCGCCGGTACTGGCGAGCGCAAGCGCGCCGGTCAGAAAGCGGCGGCGGGGCGGCACGATGGCCGGGGGCGGCGGGATCAGCGACGATGCGGTTTGCGAGGCAGTACTGGTGTATCCCGCTGCGGGATATGCGTCACCAAGCCGGCCAAATGTCGACCCTGCGAGGGTGCCTGTCAGTTGTTGCCAGGCATTCTCATGAACGGGGTCAGCCGCACGCCACGCCAGGAAGTCGTTGTAGTCCTGCGCTGTCGCTTTACCTGAGCGCAGCAGTAGCAACCAATTGATCACCTGGTCCGCCATGGGTTGTCCTTGGGCGTACTTCACTTCTTCTCCCTGGCGGCGRCGCCGACAGGAATCCTTTCGATGGCAATTTGTAAATAATAAAGGTTTTTTACCAAAGATTACCGGGTGGTTGTCAATTCTTGACGAATCTAATGCAAAAAGCCGGCAGGTAGCCGGCTTTTTGGGGGAAATGTTGCCCTGAGGGTGGAAATCAGCGGCTTGGACGTCGTCCAAAGTCCTTAAGACGGAAGCCAAAGAGTAACAACATTCCGAAGTAGACCACGCCGCTGGCGGCCAACACGCCTGCTAGCCAGGCTGCGCGCAGGCCTGCATGGGCCTGCAACCCGAGCCAGTCGATACGGCCATCCGCGTACCAAAGCAGGGCGGCCAATGCGGCCAGCGCAGGCAGCAAACGCAGCGCAAACACCGTCCAGCCCGGCCCGGGCTGATACACGCCACGGCGRCGCAGGCCAATCAAGAGCGCCAGCGCGTTCAGGCAGGCGCCCAGCCCGATGGCCAGGGCCAGGCCGGCGTGCGCCATGAAGGGCACCAGAATCAGGTTCATCACCTGCGTCAAAATCAGCACGCCGATGGCGATTTTCACGGGCGTGCGGATGTCTTGCTTGGCGTAGAAGCCCGGCGCCAGGATCTTCACCGCCAACAGGCCGATCAGCCCTGCGGAATAGGAAATCACGGCAAGGCGGGTCTGCAGCACATCCTGGGCGGCAAAGGCGCCGTAGTGGAACAGCGTGGCGACCAAGCCATCCGACAGCAGCGCCATGCCCACTGCGGCGGGCAGCCCCAGCAACAGCACCAGGCGCAGGCCCCAGTCCAGCAGCGCGCTATAGCCGCCGTGGTCGTCGCGGGCGTGGGCCGCCGACAGGCTGGGCAGCAGCACGGTGCCCAGCGCCACGCCCAGCAAGGCCGTCGGAAATTCCATCAGCCGGTCGGCGAAAGACAGCCAGGTCACGCTGCCCGGGGTGAGCCAGGTGGCGATATTGGTGTTGATCAGCAGCGAAATCTGCGCCACGGACACCCCCAGCGTGGCGGGCGCCATCTGCTTGAGGATGCGCTGCACGGTGGGGTCGGCCCAGGCTTGGCGAAAACGCAGCGAAAAGCGTGGCGTCAGCCCCAGGCGGGCCAGCGCCACCCATTGCACGGCCAACTGCGCCACGCCGCCGATCATCACGCCGATGGCCAGTGCGTAGACGGGGACGTCCATGCGCGGGGCCAGCCAGATGCAGGCGGCAATCATCGACAGGTTCAGCAGCACCGGCGTGAACGCCGGCACGGCAAAGCGCCGCCAGGTGTTCAGCACGCCCGAGGCGAAGGCAATCAGCGACATGCAGAAGATGTACGGGAACATCATCCGCGTCATCCAGACGGCGGCCCCGAATTCCGTATCGCGGGCCGCCCCGCGCAGGCCGCTGGCCATGGCGGATACGACCCAGGGTGCGGCGACGATGCCGATCAGCGTGATCAGCATCAGGGTGGCCGTCAGCAGCAGGGCCACACGGTCCAGCAAGATGCGGACTTCTTCTTCCGACCGCTTGTTGCGCGCGGCGCCAAGAATCGGCACGAACGCCTGGGCGAACGCGCCCTCGGCGAACAGGCGGCGCAGCAAGTTGGGGATACGGAACGCGACCCAGAAGGCGTCGGTGATGGGGCCGGCGCCAAAGGCGCGGGCAACCAGGATGTCGCGGATCAGGCCGGAAATGCGGGACAGCAACGTGAAGCTGCTGACAGTGGCCGCCGAACGAAACAGGCTCATGGATGGGACTACGTAAAAAGTGCGGGCCGGCCCGAGACGGACTACGAGAAAAAGGCGGTCAAACAAAAAAAGGCAGGCCCACGTCGTGGGCCTGCCTTTGTACTACATCACTTCGGCGGCATGCGGATGGCGCCGTCCAAACGAATCGTTTCGCCATTCAGCATATCGTTCGTGACGATGCTGTAAACCAGCTTGGCGTAGTCTTCCGGGCGGCCCAAGCGGGCGGGGAAGGGGATGCTGGCGGCCAGCKAATCCTGCACTTCCTGCGGCATGCCGAAAATCATCGGCGTGCCGAAGATGCCCGGGGCGATGGTCATGCAGCGGATGCCCGTCTTGGCCAGATCGCGGGCGATCGGCAGGGTCATGCCGGCGACACCGGCCTTCGACGCGGCATAAGCCGCCTGGCCGATCTGGCCGTCGAAGGCGGCAACCGATGCCGTATTGATCATCACGCCGCGTTCGCCGGTGGGCTCGGGCGTGTTGGCGCTCATGGCTTCAGCGGCCAGACGCATCATGTTGAAGCTGCCGATCAGGTTGATCGACACGACCTTCTGGAACAGGTCCAGCGGGTGCGCGCCGTTCTTGCCCACGATCTTGGCGGCGGGCGCGACGCCCGCGCAGTTCACCAGACCGAACAGCGAGCCCAGTTCCAGGGCAGCGGCAACGGCGCTCTTGCCGTCGGCTTCCTGCGTCACGTCGCAATGCACATAGCGCTGGCCCAGTTCCTTGGCCAAGGCCTGGCCGGGCTCGTCCTGCACGTCGGCGATGACGACCTTGGCGCCATTTTCCACCAGCATGCGCACGGTGCCTGCACCCAGGCCGGACGCGCCGCCCGTAACGATGAATACCTTGTTCGCGATTTCCATGTCTCTACCACCAGATCAGTTCAAGGGAAGTTGTGCGGCGCGGCAGGCGCCGAATGCGACAAGGCCTTCGGGCCGGTGCCGGAGCGCAATGCGTCCAGCCGGCGCCGAAGGCCTTTGGCCATCAAGGCGCCAATCAGCTCTTGACGGCTTCGAACAGGCGCGACTTGATTTCGTCGACAGCGCCCACGCCCGAAATCTTGCGGTACTTGGGGGCTTCGGCGGCGCTTTGCTGCGCCCAGGTCGAGTAGTAATCGACCAGCGGACGGGTTTGTTCGCGGTACACGGACAGGCGATGGCGCACCGTTTCTTCGCGATCATCGTCGCGCTGGATCAGGTCTTCGCCGGTGACGTCGTCCTTGCCTTCAACCTTGGGCGGGTTGAAGCGGACGTGGTAGCTGCGGCCGCTGGGCTGGTGCACGCGGCGGCCGCTCATGCGTTCGATGATGTCTTCTTCGGGAACTTCAATTTCCACCACGTAGTCCAGCTTGACGCCAGCGCTCTTGAGCGCATCGGCTTGCGGAATGGTGCGGGGAAAACCGTCGAACAGGTAGCCGCTGGCGCAGTCAGGCTGCTTCAGGCGGTCTTGAACCAGGCCGATGATGATCTCGTCGGAAACCAGACCGCCGGCATCCATGACCTTTTTGGCTTCAATACCCAGCGGCGTGCCTGCCTTCACCGCGGCTCGCAGCATGTCGCCGGTGGAGATTTGAGGAATGCCGAAGTGTTGGGTGAGAAACGCGGCCTGGGTGCCTTTGCCGGCGCCGGGGGGTCCGAGCAAGATAAGACGCATGAGTGCTCCTGATGGGGTTTATTTTTTGTGATCCGGGGGATTATGCCGCAACGCAGCAGCCAATGCGGGGCTGCGCCATGCGAAATAACCCTTACATCTGTTTGCTGTAGATCAGCCGGACGCGTTCCAGATCCGCCGGGGTATCTACCCCTGCTGCGGGAGGGCTGGACGCCCGGTGTACGACGATTTGATGGCCATGTTCCATGGCGCGCAGTTGTTCCAGCGACTCGAACCGTTCCAGCACGCCTTGCGGCAGGGTCGGGAAGCGGCGCAGGAATGACACGCGGTAGGCATACAGCCCGATGTGATGCCAGGCGGGCAGGCCGTCGGCCAGCACGCGTTCGCCCGAAGCCAGCGCGTCGCGGGCCCAGGGGATGGGGGCGCGCGAGAAATACAGCGCGCGGTCGTCGGTGGCGCAGACGAGCTTTACGACATTCGGGTTGAACAGCGCCTCGGCGTCGGCCAGCGGGCAGGCGCAGGTGGCGATATCGGCCTCGGGGCAAGCCTGGAGCTTGGCCGCGACGGCGTCGATGAGTTCGGGTTCGATCAGCGGTTCGTCGCCCTGCACGTTCACCACGATGGCGTCATCGGGCAAGCCCAGCTGGTCCACCGCTTCCGCCAGCCGGTCGGTGCCGGTGGGGTGATCACTGCGCGTCATCAGGGCGGTCAGGCCATGGGCCTGCACGGCCGCCTGGACGCGGACGTCGTCGGTCGCGATGAACAATTGCGACGCGCCCGACAGGGCGGCGCGCTCGGCGGTGCGCACGACCATCGGCTTGCCGGCGATGTCGGCAAGCGGTTTGTCGGGCAGGCGGGTTGAGGCGGTACGCGCCGGGATCAGGGCGATGAAGCTCACGGTAGCGGCGTGTCAGTGGGCAGCGGGGGCGTCGTCCAGCGCGCGCGCTTCGGACTCAAGCATGACGGGGATGCCGTCGCGCAGCGGGAAGGCCAGGCGGTCGGCGCGGCAAACCAGTTCGGCTTGCTGGCGGTCGTGTTCGAGGCGGCCCTTGCACAAGGGGCAGACGAGGATGTCGAGAAGTCGGGATTCCATGACCGCGATTCTAAAACAGTTTAGGTAGCGGATGGACCGGCACGTCCTGGGAGAAGTCCGATTTTTGCGGGTCTGCAAACGCCGTCCTTACTCGTTTGGTTAATTAATGTCATGAATTGAATCGGCATTTTCAAAATTCGGGACGCATCCCCGCTATGATCCGCCGCGTTTCTACGCAAAGGGAAAGTAGCGAGATGGATTCCAACACCCTCAAACTGGGGTTGATGCTGATCATTCTGGTGTGGTCACTGATCAGCTGGATTACGTACATGATGCGGCGCAGCGATAACAAGGGGGCGCTGCGCGAACTCAAACATGAAGGTCAGGCGTTGCGGACGTTGTCGGCGCAAGAAGCCGCCATGGTGCAGCCGTTCCTGGTGTCGCCCGCGAATCCCAAGAAGACGGCCAGCCTGGTCAATGACAGCGTTTTCCCGCTCAAGGGGGCGTTCGTGCGGCACGGTCTTGAGACCGGCCAGGGCGGGTCCACCATGCATGACACCCTGGGTGGCGTGGATGTGGTGCTGCCCTATGACGCCCGCGACTTCCTGCGCGAAGACAATGTGGCCGAAGTCGTGATGACCGAGAAATTCGCCATCGTCGTCGCCTTGAACGGCGAGTTCGACCTTGCCGGCGGGCGCGAGCGCGAACAGCGCCGCCAGAAGCAGGACCAGCAATGGGCCAGCGGAAAAATCGGGGCGTTGCAGGATGTGGCGCCGTTGGACACGTCTGAGCCGCAGGCCGAGCTGCACACAGATCGCCCCACCGGCACGCCGGCAGGCCAGGCCTCCGAGCATGACCTTGCCGAGGCCGTGCGCGTGGACATTCTGAACCAGCGCGACGAAACGCCCGCCGAAATCGCCGAGCGCCAACGGCCGGGTATCGCGTTCTGGATTGCCATGGTGTGGCTGTTGGCTTTTATCGGCTTGGCGATAACGGCGGCGGATGGCGGCGTGGCGTTCGCGGGCGCCGCGGCTGCGTTGGCGGTGCTGGCCCTGTGGCTGACCTGGCGCCGCCGCCAGCCCGATGCGCCGCAGAAAGTGAATCGGGCGCGCGGAGAGCTCAACGTCATCGTGCTGACCAACCCGGAAAACTCGCAGGCCGTGTCAACGCAGCTTTTCCTGGGCGACAAGTTGCCCATCAAGCTGCCCGACCATTGGCGCAGCACGATGACTTTGCCCGACGACGGCCGCATCGACGTCGACATGCGGGTGCAGGATTACTCCGTCGTGCGCATGGACAGCAACTACTCGCTGGACGAAGAGCAGCGCCTGTTTCCGCGCGTATTCTGGGGCAGGCACGCCACGCTGACGCTCGTGGGCCTGTTGGCGGGCGGGGCGTTGTTGCTGACTGCAGACAATTTGAACGGCGACGCCGCACTCACCAGCGCCTGGGTACGCGGCGCGCAACCGCAGCAGTTTGATTCGGCCGCCGCGTTGGCCAAGGATCTGCCGGCGGTCGGCACGGTCGTGTCGCTGCGGGGAAGCGCGCGTTGCGAATTGCAGTCTGACGAAGCCGTGAACCGGGTGGCGTTCGATTGCAGCCAACTGCGCTGGGAGGGCAGCCCGCCCACACTCGCCCCGCTGGCCGTCGACGAGCCACTGCTGCGGCTGTACACCGGCGCGTTCCTGAAAACCAAGCCCAACCCGATGATGGATATGTTGATCCGCAGCCAGGCGCTGGGGCAATCACGCAATGACCCGATGGCGCTCTACAGCGCGCGATCGGTCACGGCGGCGAACGTGATCGGGTTGACCAAGACGGTGCAGGGCATCGAGGCGGCGTGTGAATCGGCATCGGGCGACGCGATCTCCGCGTGCGACGCGCTGAAGCATGAATTTGTGGAAAACATCATGCTGGCCAGGGAAGAGCCGGAATCCTGGCTGGAACTGCTGAAGCTTGCGGAAGCGGGCACGTTCACCTCCAAGGGCCGTAACGACGAAGGCGTGATGCTGTCCCCTTCGATCAAGGCCGTGCAGAGCCGCGCGCGAGCCAGTGCGGAACCCGCAGTCAGGGCAGCGTTGGACCGGGCGTCCGGACTGGCGATGGCATCGCAACGGGGCGGGGTGGTGCTGCGGGTGTTGCCCGGCCCGCATGCTGCGTTGCCCGAGCTCAAGCACAGCGGCATGAATGACCCGCTGGCTGCGTGGGAACAGCAAAAGCGCATGTTTTCGCCGGAAGGCGCCATGCCGTTCTCGGTTAACGGCCTGGTTGTGCACGTGGGCAGCGACGCCTCCGGCGCGCCAGAAATCACCATCGACGCCACGCGCAGCCTGGACAACCCGTGGCCGTCTGCCGCACGCATGGCGTGGCTGTTGCTTGCCGCATTGCTGGTGCTGGTGCATGCGCCGTTAGCCGTGATGCGCAAGCGCGCCGCGTCCATGCGCGAGAAAGCCCTGCTGGAATACGCACAGCGCCGCAGCGCCGCGAAATCCGCGTTCTTTTAACGCTGGACGCGGGCGGGCTGGCGCAGAGCCTGCGCCAGCCAATCAAACAAACCCGGGTCTGAAAACGCGGCCGCCACCGGCACTTCCCACAAACGCGCGTCGTGCAAGGCGGCGCACTTGATGGCGTCCTTGGACGTKACCAGGATGGTGTCCGCCGCCAGTGTCTTGAAGGGGGACTCGGCGTAAGCGTGGTGGTCGGGCAGGGGCAGGGTCGCGTCCAACGTGATGCCCGCTGCACGCAGCGTCGTGAAGAAGCGTTCCGGGTTGCCAATGCCGGCGGCCGCTGCGATGCGGGGCTGCCCGGCATAGCCGGCCAAGGGGCGCGTGGCGCCCGTTTCGATCTGACGCGTATCGCCCGGTTCCAGCCACATCCGCACTTGCCGGGGCCGGCCATTGCCGGTGTTGGCCGGTCGGCCGTCCGCCGTGCCGATGTTCGTCACCACCACATCCACATCCTGCAAACGGCTGGCGGGTTCGCGCAAGGGGCCGGCGGGCAGCAAACGCCCGTTGCCCACGCCGCGCGCATCCTGCACCACGATTTCGATGTCTCGGGCCAGCGCCAGATGCTGCAGGCCGTCGTCAGAGACGATGACATCGACCTCGGGGTGGGCCTTCAACAAGGCCTGCGCCGCCAGTGCGCGCTTGGAGTGTACGGAAATGGGGGCGGCCGTGGCGCGGGCGATCAATGCGGGTTCATCGCCAAAACGGGCCGCTTCCAGCGCGCCGGCCCCCACGCGCGCGTCGGGGCCGATCTTTACGCCGTACCCCCGGCTGACGACGCCCGGCGTGTAACCGCGTGCGCGCAGGCCTTCAACGGTGGCGATGACCATGGGCGTTTTGCCCGTGCCGCCGACGTAGACGTTGCCCACCACCACCACCGGCACGGGGGCGCGGTAGCTGGGTTTGGCGCCGCTGAGATAAGCGGCGCGCTTGCGCGCCACTGCCCACGCGGTCAAGGCGGACAGCGGCAGCAGCAGGGTCGACAGCCAGCCGCCATGCTGCCACTGGCGGGCCAGCAGCGAAGGGGACGAACGCGGATTGCTCACCGGGTGGTCTGGGCGGCGAAGTTGACGCGGCCGATGCCCGCCAGGCGGGCGGCTTCCATGATGTTGATCACGGATTGATGGGTGGCTTGGGCGTCGGCATTGATGACCACCAGCGCATCGGGCTTGCCGGCGGCGGCCTGACGCAGCGCGTCGGCGATTTCGGGCGGCGTGGACACGTCGATGAGCGTGCCGTTCAACGCATACCGCCCATCCTGGCTGACGGCCACTTCCAACGCGGGCGGGGTGTCTTGCTCGGACGAGGCTTGCGGCAGCGTCACTTTCAGCTGCGTGAAGCGTGCGAACGACGTGGTGGCCGCCAGGAAGATCAGGATGACCAGCAAAACGTCGATGAGCGGAATCAGGTTGATGTCCAGCTCGTCGCGATCACCCCGTGAGCCGCGGAAATTCATGAACGCCCCTCGCGTGCCGCAGAATGCGACGACACGGCGCGCACCAGGCGCGACGCGGATTGCTCCATGGCGCTTAGATAACCGTCGACGCGGCTGCGCAGGTAACGGTGCGCGATCATGGCGGGAATGGCGATCAGGATGCCAAAGCCGGTGTTGTACAGCGCCATCGAGATCCCGCGGGCCAACTGCGCCGGGTCGCCTCCGCCAGGGGTGTAAGAGCCAAAGATTTCGATCATGCCGACGACGGTGCCGAACAGGCCCATCAGCGGCGCCACCACGGCAATTGTGCCGATGGCGGGAATGTAGCGGCTAAGGTCGTGCGCAACGGCGCGGCCCGTGTCTTCGACCACGTTGCGCAGTTCTTCGCGGGGCAGATGACGGTGACGCATCACCTCTGCCAGCACGCGGCCCAGCGGGGAATTGCGTTCCAGCCGGTTGATGGATTCCGGGGTGTCCTGATGATTGCGCAGCATGTCGGCGACCTGTTCATTCAGGCCACGCGGCAGGATCAGGCTGCGGCGCAGCGACAGGAAGCGCTCGAAGATCAGCGCCAGACCCAGCACGGAGGTGGCCAGCAGGGGCCAGATAGGCCAGCCGGCCTCGCGCAGAATGGATAGCAAAGCGTTCAACTCCTGGGGGAATCCGGGCGCGCAGAACGGCGCGTGCAGACGTCTGATCAAGACGAAACTGTAACGGTGCGGCGGGGTTGTGGCAAGGCGGACAAGTGCCGGAATTATCCACAGAAGTTGTGGATAATTCTGTGTAAAACTCTGCCGAAACGCTTGTGGGCACGGGGCTGGCGCTTGTTTGCTTCAATTGAGCGCAACTGGGTTTTTATAAAAATCCTATAAAAATCAGTACCTTGTGCGGAATTTATTGGCTGTCAGGGCCGCCGCTGCAAAAATCTGTGAACGCGGTATCATTGCGGCCCGCTACGTATGCCCTGTGGACAGGTACGCATCGGAAAGCCCCATGACAATTGAATTTGCAGTCACAAACAACGCATTCACGCGGGATATCCTGACAGTTGCCCAGCTAAACCAAGCAGTGGGGCAGTTGTTGGAGCGCAGCATCCCGGCGTTATGGGTGCGCGGAGAGATTTCCAACTTCACGCAGGCGGCATCCGGGCATTGGTACTTCACGCTCAAGGACAGCCGGGCCTCGGTGCGGGCAGTCATGTTCCGAAGCCGCGCCAGTGCAGTCGGTTTCGTGCCGCGCGCAGGCGACCAGGTCGAAATTCGGGCCAGGGTGTCGCTGTACGAGCCCCGGGGCGACTACCAGTTGCAGGCCGACGCCATGCGGCGCGCCGGGCTGGGCAATCTATATGAAGCATTTCTGCGGCTGAAAGAGCAATTGGCCTCTGAAGGCCTGTTCGATCCTGCCCGCAAGCGCGAGCCCGTCCGGCTGCCGCGCGCTATCGGGGTGATTACCTCGCTGCACGCCGCGGCGCTGCGCGATGTGTTGTCGGCGCTGGCCCGGCGTGCGCCCCAGGTGCCCGTCATCATCTATCCGGCCCCGGTTCAGGGGGCGGACGCGGCCGGCAGGCTCGCCGCCCAGGTCCGCCTGGCCAACGAGCGTGCCGAAGTTGACACGCTGCTGCTGGTGCGCGGCGGGGGCAGCATCGAAGACTTGTGGAGCTTTAACGACGAAGATCTGGCGCGTCAGGTCGCGGCCAGCGACATTCCCGTGATCAGTGGCGTAGGCCACGAAACCGACTTCACCATTGTGGATTTTGTGGCGGACGTGCGTGCACCCACCCCCACTGCCGCCGCCGAACTGGCTTGCGTGCCCAGGTCAGAGTTGATGGGCCGGGTCATGCAATCGGCCCAGACCATGGTGCGAGGCCAGCAACGCCGCCTGGAACGCGCCGCGCAGCGGCTGGACCGCGCGTCGGGCCAGCTGGTGTCGCCCGCGCAACGGCTTGAGCATCAGCGCGAACGGTTGAATGGCCTGCGCTTCCGGTTGGCGTCTGCGTGGTCGGGTCCGCAAGGCCGGCGCACGGCGCGCGTCAATCTGCTGGCGCAGCGTTTGACGCATCGCGTGCCTGATACCGGCCGCGCGGCCGATCGCCTGGCCAGCGCCACGCGCCAGCTCGGCCAGGCGCATGCGCGTCTGCTTGTCCAAGGCCGTAACCGGCTGGCGGCAGCCTCCGCTCAACTGCGTGCGCTGGACCCCGGCAATACCTTGTCGCGCGGTTACGCCATTGCGCGCGACGCCGATGGCCATATCGTGCGCGACGCGTCTGCCTTGGCGGCGGGCCAAGCACTGGACCTGAGCTTTGCGCAAGGCGGCGCCCAGGTTGAAGTTCAGCAAACCCGCAAGACGCGCGACCCCGGCTGATGCTTTCGTCGGGTTGAACCCGGCCCAGTAATCCGCGACCCACGGGCTGTTCGACCCACTGACTTTTCAATGCACTGACTTTTCGACCCGCTGTCTTTTCAACGCACTGACTTTACGACGCACTCTAAGGCGACGCGATGCAGCACAAGGCAAGCAAGGCTTGGTTAACCGGCGTTCTGGCCGGCGCGGCAATCGCGATGGGGCCCCCGGTATTCGCACAGGCCGAAGCGGCTGCCTCTGAAAGCGTAAAGGTCGACCCGACCGCCGTGGAATCCAGTAAAGCCCAACAAGTGGCGGACCAGCCTCCAAGCAAACCCTGCGACTGCGAATCGCTTTACCGCGAATACAAAACCGCCGATACGCCGCAAACGCAGGCGCTGTTTGCCGCCGTCCGTGCAAGCGACGACGCCGCGTTCCTTGCCGCGCTGCCTGCGGTGGATCATCCCGGCGACTACGCCCTGGATGGCATTCCGCTGCTGCATGCCTTGCTGATGCCGCCGCGCGCCTTGCGCGCCAAAGACGTGTACTGGAGCATCACGCCGGAAGACGCCGCCAATATCCGCAAGGCGTATCAGGCGATCTTGCCGGCCCGCACCCGCATGCTGGCCGCGCTGCTGGCCACGAAGCCCGCGCTGGATGACGTCACCTACGAATCGCGTCGGCCGCCTCTTCATCTGGCCTTGCTGTATGGCACGCCCGAGATCATGGACAGCCTGCTTGCCGCTGGCGCAAAGCCAAACCAGCGCGGCGATGAAAACCGCACGCCTTTGGATTTCCTGCTGAACCGCGATTTTGAATTTGCCGTGCGCATGACGTATCTGCCGCGCATGGTGGATCGCGCGTCGATGACGCAGATGGTGCTGGCCTTGTTCAAGGCCGGCGCGGCCAAGCCCTTTGCGGATTTCGAACCTGACGTGGCGGACTACCTGGCGTGGGGGCCGATGGTGGAATTGACCGAAGGCGCCGCGCCCTTGAAAGCCTTGGCCGCAACCGGCAGCAAGCCCGCCTATGAAGACGGCCTGACCGCATTGGCGTTGGCGGCCTACCTGGGTAACGCCGGCGCGGTACCCGTGCTGATGGAGTTGGGCCCGCGCCATATTTCCGCAACGAGCTACGGCGAAACCGGCGGGCGCGACGTCTGGCTGGATGCCGCACAAGCCGCGGTGGCAGGCGGCCACCCCGACATTGCCGCGCAATTGCTGCGTAAAGGCATGCCGTTTACGCAGCATGGCCCGCAGACGCGAGGCAGCGCCATGGTGTTCACAAAGTTGGAAATGCAGGCGCGGCCGATCATGAATCTTGCCGCGCGGCAGGGTGACGTGAAGACGCTGCAACGCCTGCTGGAATTGGGTGCAGCCGTGGACGGCGATCCGCTCGATGAGTATGGCAACACGCCGCTGGCCGAAGCCGTCCAGGCCCGCAAGCCTGATGCCGTCAAGCTGCTGCTGGCGGCGGGGGCGGACCCGCGCGTCAAGCGTGACGGCTACGACGTGAAGTCGGCAGTGGATGTTGCCCTTGAGGCCGGGGACGCGGCCACGCTGCGGCAGTTCGCCGATGCCGGATTCGATTTGAAGTCGTTGGGGGCGAACGCCATTCGCCGTGCGCTCGAGAACCGCGACACGGCGCTGGCCTTGATGCTGATCGACGCGGGCGCGTCCATCGAACTGCCGCGCGACAGCGCCGGCGACCCCACGCCCTTGTTGATATTGGCCGCCACCTCCGGCCAGGCGCCGGTCGTCGACGCCTTGCTGGCCAAGCGTGTCGACCCGGCAGGCCTGGCGCCCAATGGCGAAAGCGCCTTGTATTGGTTGATTGGCCGGCAGGACACCGCGATGCTGGATCGTCTGCTGCGCGCAGGCGCCAAGCTGGACGACCCGCGCCTGCCGCGCGCGCCCGCGCGGTATGCCTTGTTGAACGCGGCAGTGGCCTCGGGCGACATGGCGCTGGTGCAGCGGGTCAGTCAGGCCACGGGGCAACGCATCGCGGACGCGTGCGTGCCGGAACGCGGCGAGCTCAATCTGTTGGACAAGCCGGGTTTCTTTGCGCAATTGCGGGCGGCGGGCTTTACGGGCGAGCAGGGCGCGTGCGTGCGCGACGCCGCGCCGTTGCCGCAACGCATCGTGTCGCAGTTGCTGCACAGCCGGCAGTTGATCGTGGCGCGGCAGGGTGAAGTCGTGCCCATGCTGCAATGGGTGCAGGCGTCGCACGGGGCATTGGACGCGGTGCTCGACAATGGCCAAACGCCCTTGATCGCCGCCATCGAGCTGGGCCGCGAAGACCTGGCCGACGCGATGTTGAGCGCGGGCGCGCAGCCGGATTTGGCTGACGCGGCGGGCCGCAGCCCGGCATGGGTGGCGCTGGAAACGGGGCAGCCCCGCATGCTGGCCTTGCTGGCGCGTCACCATGCCCGTTTCGACAATGCGTCTGCGCCGCCGGGGCAAACGTTTTCGTACACGCTGGCGTGCCAGTCTGCGCCCGCGTTCGCAAAGGTCTTGCAAGACGCTGGCGTGTCATTGACTGCCACGTGCGCACCGCCCGCGCCCGCGCCGCGTGGCAGCGCCAAAGCCGCCAGCAAATCCACCGATGCTTCCAGTTTGCCTGGCCACTACTCACTGCGTGGCGTGCGGGAAGTGGGCAGCGAATTGCTGTTGTCGCATGATGGCAGCTTCGACTACATCATGAGCTACGGCGCGGTCGATATCTCGGCGCGCGGCACGTGGCGCAGCGACGGCAAGCAGGTGTTCCTGGACACGCCGCCGATACAACCGGATTCCCCCATCGCGGCGGTGCATGCCGAGTCGGGGGCGGCAAGCGCCGATCCCCTGACTGTGCGCGTGTACTACCGCGACCGTCCCGTCAAAATCGATGTGGCGATGTCGTCAACGGATGCCGACTATGGCGGCGGGCCGCGCTCCTCGGAAGGCGCGGATGGCGTCACGGCGCCGATCGCGCCGGGTACGTTGAAGGCCTTGTCCGTGTTCCTGCCGCTGCCCTCGGGCGCGCGCTGGCATCCGGTTGATGTCAGCAAGATTGATGCCGGCGCACGCGCCATCCGCATCGATGTCGAGGTGCCTGAATCGGCCGCCGGCACGCCGATGCACAAGACGTTCACGCGGCACAAAGACGGCGCGCTGGTTGAGTCCAGCGCGGGCAGGGAACTGCGATACGAGAAAGAGTAGCGTTTACAAAATCAATGCGCGCCATCGCATAAGCACATGCATCCGTTAACCCCGCACGGGCGCGGGTTTAACAAGGTATCCTCATTAGTTGCCGATACAATTGAACGGCTTGATCGTGCACTCAACAGAAGGAACCAACACATGGCACATACTCTTCCCCCCCTGCCTTACGAACTGGACGCGCTGGCTCCGCACATCTCCAAGGAAACGCTGGAGTTCCACTACGGTAAGCATCACCAGACGTACGTCACGAACCTGAACAACCTGATCCCGGGTACGGAATTCGAAACGCTGTCGCTGGAAGACATCGTGAAGAAGTCCTCGGGTGGCATTTTCAACAACGCCGCTCAAATCTGGAACCACACGTTCTACTGGAACAGCCTGGCCCCCAAGGCCGGCGGCGCACCCTCGGGCAAGCTGGCTGACGCCATCAACGCCAAGTGGGGCAGCTTCGACGCTTTCAAGGAAGCGTTCAACAAGTCGGCAGCCGGCAACTTCGGTTCGGGCTGGACCTGGCTGGTCAAGAAGGCGGATGGTTCGGTTGACATCGTCAACACCAGCAACGCTGCTACCCCGCTGACCACGGCCGACAAGCCGCTGCTCACCTGTGATGTCTGGGAACACGCGTACTACATCGACTACCGCAACGCGCGTCCCAAGTATCTGGAAAACTTCTGGGCCTTGGTGAACTGGGAGTTCGCCGCCAAGAACTTTGCCTGATCGGTAAAGCGGGGCGACGCCGCGGCCCTTGCGTCGCGGCCCCCGACCAAACCCCTTGCGAACCGCAAGGGGTTTTCTTTTTTTCGTTCAGGAAAAATTCAGCTGACAAAAACCTGTCGATTGTCGAATTCATTGCGAAGAAATGACGAAGAAACACCCTTTTCTTTAGGGTTCTCCCTAGGATTTCGTCCCGCTATTGTTGCCATCGGTCTGAGACTGAACCACGGGGCCCAGGACTGCGGCTTGCCCGCCATAAACCGGGGTATCTACAGGGAAGGGAAGCATGTTGCGGTTATTTTCGGGCTTGCGCATTGGGGCGCGCCTGTCGGGCGCGTTTTTGCTTGTGGCGCTGATCGGCGGCGCGATCGGGGCGTTCGGCGTTTGGGGGYTGTCTCGGATCAATGAATTGAATGATCGGCTGTATGACACCGAGCTGCGTGGCATATCGGATCTGAAAGAAGCCAATATCAACCTGATCTACGCGGGCCGCGCCCGCAGCGGCTATCTGGCCGCCACCACCGAGCAGGATCGTCAGGCGTTGAAGAAGCAGTTTGACGATGCGGTAAAGAACATGGTCGTGCTGCGTGAGAAGGCTGCGAAGAACTTCCATGAAGAAGACGGCAAGCGCCTGCTGGCCCAGTTCGTGGAGACCGAGCAGGTCTGGAAGCGTGAGTCTGAAGCGTTCTTCGCGGCAGCGAAATCGCAGTCGATGACGCAAACGGACCCGAAGGTGCTCGAGATCGAAAAGCGCGTCATTGCGTCGTCGCAAAAGCTTGATGACTTGATGACCGACCTGGCCGTGGGCAAGGAAAAGTCCACGGCGCAGTCCGTTGACCAAGCCACGAATCTGTACGACACCGTGCGCTTGATCATGATCGTGCTGGCCGTGATGGGCGTGGCGATTGGCATGCTGCTGGGCTGGCTGGTGACGCGCGGCATCGTGCGTCCGTTGCAGCAAGCGGTATCGGCCGCGCGCCAGGTTGCCGCAGGCGACCTCACGACTGATATCCAGGTCGCCACGCGCGACGAAACGGGCGAGCTGATGAGCGCGCTCAAGGCCATGAACGAAAGCCTGGCCCGCATCGTTGCTGATGTGCGTGACGGCTGTGAGAGCATCGCCTCGGCCTCGTCGCAGATCGCGCAAGGCAACTCCGACTTGTCGCAACGCACGGAAGAGCAGGCGTCGTCGTTGGAAGAAACCGCCGCGTCGATGGAAGAGCTGACCAGCACCGTGCAGCAGAACGCCAACAACGCTAGCGAAGCCGACCGTCTGGTCACGCAGGCCTCCAGCGTTGCCGTGCGTGGCGGTGAGGTGGTTGAAGGCGTCGTGCAGACCATGAGCGCCATTTCCGACAGCTCGCGCCGCATCGCCGATATCACCGGCGTGATCGACGGTATTGCGTTCCAGACCAACATCCTGGCGCTTAACGCTGCCGTAGAAGCCGCGCGTGCGGGAGAGCAGGGCCGTGGCTTTGCGGTGGTGGCAGGCGAAGTGCGCACCTTGGCGCAACGCTCGGCCGTGGCCGCCAAGGAAATCAAGGCCTTGATCGATGAGTCGGCCACGCGCGTTGAAGGCGGCACGCGTCAGGTCGATGAAGCCGGACGCACCATGCGTGAAGTGGTCGACAGCGTGCGTCAGGTGGCAATTCTGGTGCGCGAAATTGCCAGCGCGTCGGAAGAGCAATCGTCCGGCATCGGCCAGGTGAACCAGGCCGTGGCGCAGATGGACACCGTGACGCAGCAGAACGCGGCGCTGGTGGAAGAAGCGGCGGCGGCTGCGGCCAGCATGCAAGAGCAGGCCCGCCGACTGGCGCAGGAAGTGCGCCGCTTCAAGGTCGACGCCAGCAGCGGTTCGGCAGGCCATGCACAAGCCCGCCTGGTGCAGGCCGTGCCGGTCGTGACGAGGAAACCGGCGGCATCGGCGGCACGCCCGTCGCAAGCGCGCCCCGCGCTGGCCAACGCGTCGGACGACGACTGGTCGACCTTCTAAGCCGGTGGCAGAACGAGCGCGGCGGCGGATTCGCCGTGCTCGTTTTGTCTCGGTTTTTGAGCTGCGGGTCAGGTTGGAATGGTAAGGTTAGCCACTTTCCGCCGTCTGCCAGCAGCCCATGAGCCTGACTGATTCTTTCCGCCGGACCTCCGCCGGCGTCCGCCGCCTGATGCGCCGAAAGGTGCGCCAAATCAATCGTCTGTCACGCAAGAGCCTGCAAATGGCGCTGTTGCTGGGCGGTGCCGGTTTGGTGGCGTTGATGTCGCTGGGCTTTGCGTATCTGGCCGACAAGGCCTTGGACTGGAACCGCGAATGGGTGGGCCACAACGGTTGGCTGGCCTTGATTGTGTTGCCGTTCAGTCTGGCCGCTTTGCGCTGGCTGACGCTGCGCTTCGCGCCCAATGCCGCGGGCAGCGGCATTCCTCAAGTCATTGGCGCGCTGTCACTGCCGCCCGGCCCCAGCCAAAGCAGTCTGGTGTCCCTTCTGCAAACCCTTTGGAAAATTCCCCTGGCGTTCTTCGGCATGCTGGCCGGCGCATCAATCGGCCGCGAAGGCCCATCGGTGCAGGTGGGCGCGGCGCTGATGCTGGCCTGGGGCGACTTCTGGAAGCGGCGCGGCGTGCAACTGCGCGGCTTTCACGCCAACGAACTGATCGCCGCAGGGGCCGCAGGCGGCCTGGCCGCTGCCTTCAACGCGCCGCTTGCCGGCGTCATTTTCGCGATTGAAGAACTGGGCCGTGGCACGGTGCTGCGCTGGCAGCGGCTGGTGCTGATTGGCGTGCTGGCGGCCGGCTTTCTGGTGGTGGCCGTGCAAGGCAACAACCCGTACTTCGGCGTGTTCGGCGGCGCGCCGTTGGCGCACGGCATGGTCATGTGGATTGTCGTGTGCGGTGCGATCAATGGCGCGCTGGGCGGCATTTTTGCGCGCTTGCTGGGCAAGGGCGCAGCCGGGGCAGCGCCCGCCGCATGGCGCGCCTGGATACGCACGCATCCCATCTGGACGGCGTTCATCATGGGGCTGATTCTGGCCGTGATCGGCCTGTGTACCGCTGGCACCGTGTACGGCACGGGCTACGGCGTGGCGGCCAATCTGCTGTCGGGCCAAGACACCGCGCCGGCGGGTTTTGGCCTGGCCAAACTGGCGGCGACCGTCGCGTCTTATTGGGCAGGCATTCCGGGCGGCATCTTCACGCCCGCGCTGACCACGGGCGCGGGCATCGGCCAGCATATCTGGGAATTGGCGGGCGAGGGCGTGGACCAGCGCGTGCTGGTGCTGGTGTCGATGGCGGCGTTTCTGGCCGCAGCCACCCAGGCGCCGCTGACCGCCAGCGTGGTGGTGATGGAAATGACGGGCAGCCAGCCGATGCTGTTCTGGCTGCTGGTGTGCTCGCTGCTGGCCTCGGGCGTGTCACGCCAGTTCTGCCCGCAACCGTTCTACCATCTGGCGGCAGGGCGCTTCCGCCGGCAAGCCATTGTCGAGGCCGGCCGGGCCGCGAAGGGCGATGCGGGCGCATCGCAAGCGAAGGCGCCGGCGGGCTGATGGGGCGTGGCTCAGCCCGCTGTTCCAGCCACGCAACGACAGCCACGCCCCTTCATTACGCACCGAAGCCGTGCGTGCGCGGTGCACAATCAGGGTGAACACCTACTGGACACTGTCCGTGTGGCGGACATCCTGGTCGTGCACCAATATGGCGCGAAAAGCGCTGCGTTAAGATCGTCCGATCCCGTTTTTCTCACTTCACTCCGAGCTTCTCATGACCGTGAATGCCTTTATTTGTGATGCGATCCGCACTCCCTTCGGCCGCTACGGCGGCGCGCTGGCATCGGTGCGCCCCGACGATCTGGCCGCTGTCGCCATCAAGGCGCTGGTAGCGCGCAACCCCGGCGTGCGCTGGGAAGAACTGGATGACGCGATCATGGGTTGCGCGAACCAGGCTGGCGAAGACAACCGCAACGTCGCCCGCATGGCCACGCTGCTGGCCGGTCTGCCGATCGAAGTGCCCGGCGCCACCGTCAACCGCCTGTGCGGTTCGGGCCTGGACGCCATTGGCACCGCCGCCCGCGCCATTCGCGCCGGTGAAGCCGGCCTGATGCTGGCTGGCGGCGTCGAAAGCATGAGCCGTGCGCCGTTCGTCATGGGCAAGGCCGACAGCGCGTTTTCGCGCAACGCCGCCATCTATGACACGACGATCGGCTGGCGCTTCATCAACAAGCTGATGAAGGCGCAGTACGGCGTGGATTCCATGCCGGAAACGGCCGAAAACGTCGCCGACGATTTCAGGATCAGCCGCGAAGACCAGGACTTGTTCGCGCTGGCCAGCCAGCAGAAGACGGCTCGCGCGCAGAAAGAAGGCGTGTTCGATGCCGAGATCGTGCCGGTCTCGATCGCACAAAAGAAGGGCGACGCCATCGTCGTGTCGAAGGACGAGCACCCGCGCGAAACCAGCCTGGAATCGCTGGCCAAGCTGAAGGGCGTGGTTCGTGAAGGCGGTTCCGTCACGGCCGGCAACGCCTCGGGCGTGAACGACGGCGCCGCTGCGCTGCTGCTGGCTGACGAAAAGGCTGCCGCTCGCCACGGCCTGACCCCGCGCGCTCGCGTGGTTGGCATGGCAACCGCTGGCGTTGCGCCGCGCATCATGGGCATCGGCCCGGCGCCCGCCACGCTGAAGGTGCTGGCGCAAACCGGCCTCACGCTGGACCAGATGGACGTCATCGAACTGAACGAAGCGTTTGCCGCACAAGGCCTGGCCGTGATGCGCCAACTGGGTCTGGCCGACAACGATCCGCGTGTGAACCCCAACGGCGGCGCGATCGCCCTGGGTCACCCCCTGGGCGCCTCCGGCGCGCGTCTGGCCACCACCGCGATCAACCAACTGCACCGCACGGGCGGCCGCTACGCACTGTGCACGATGTGCATCGGCGTGGGTCAAGGCATTGCGCTGATCATCGAGCGCGTCTGATCCCTGAAGTGTTGTTTTTTCCGCCGCTTCGTCCGGGGCGGAAATGAAAAGGGAGCCCCGCGGGGCTCCCTTGCTGTATCTGGCGGGGGTGTGGCCGCCTCTGAGCGGGCCGTTCAGGGCAGGCCGTCGATTTTCCGGCCGGCCTTGATGCCATGCTGGTCGAACCAGCCTTGGGCCATTTCCAGGGCGTAGCGCACGGGCTTCTTCGCGCAATGCGGGTCTTCGGTCTGGGGCGCCATGTCATCGATGTTGACGATCGTGCCGTCGTCGGCGATAAAGGCAATCGAGAGCGGCAGCAGGGTGTTGCGCATCCAGAAGCACTGCACGTCGGGCTGCTCGAACACGAACAGCATGCCGTCGTTACCGGGCAGCTCTTTACGGAACATCAGTCCGCTTTGGCGGGTGGCGTCAGTATTGGCGACTTCTGCGCGGATAATATGGATGCCCGCCGACAATTGCGTGGTGGGCAATTGCGGTTGCGGTCCGGTTTGTGCGTGGGCGCTGGCAGACAGTGCGAATGCGGCGGCGGCCAACGCCGCTGATAACGCTTTCAACCATGCGGGTTTAACGATTGATGACGCTGTCTTAAACAACGTGCGACTGACAGGGAACAACTCGGCATTCTTCAGCATGGCCTGGCGCAGTAATTAGAAAATAACAAGGCGGGGCTCGAAAGCCCCGCCTGATAATGGTGCAACCTTACCGTTGCACTTTAAGGGTAACTCAGGCAGCCGTGATATTAAGTGCCTGTTTACCTTTGGGCCCCTGGATAATTTCGAAGGCCACTTTCTGGCCTTCTTTCAGGGTTTTAAAACCATTCATCTGGATGGACGAAAAGTGGGCGAACAAATCTTCACCGCCGTCGTCGGGCGTAATGAAGCCAAACCCCTTTGCATCGTTGAACCATTTGACGGTGCCCGTCGATTTGGGATTGTCCCCTTGGACGGCGGTTGCGGTCGGATCAGACATGCGGACTGCCTCATTGAATCGTATGTTGACAGAAGGGCATCGCGGTCTAGACCTCTGTCCCCCCCTCCGGCTTCCTGGCAGATTTTCGATGAGTTGAAAACCCCAGAATGCGCTGATAATGCGCCGCTTTTCTTCGTGTCGTCAAGTATGGAAACTACGTATTTCTGCGTGTAATTTTGCGTAAGTTGCGCGTTAGGCGTCCCCAGTTTAAATAGAATAGCCGCCCTATGAGTTCTACCTTGGATACCCAGCATGATTTGGCCGTCGAGAAGGCACCGGCACGCGCCGCGCCGCCTCCGATGTATCAAGTGCTGTTGTTGAACGACGACTACACGCCGATGGAATTCGTCGTGAAAGTCTTGCAGAAATTTTTCAATAAGAACCACGAAGAGGCCACGCGGATCATGCTGCAAGTGCATCACGAAGGGCGTGGAGTATGCGGGGTGTATCCCCGCGATCTCGCGGCTACCCGTATTGCGCAAGTGGGCCAGTATGCGCGGGCGCGTCAGCACCCGCTTCAATGCGTGATGGAACCCGTTTAATACTAAGAATGAAGACGCCGCCAGCGATGGCGGCGTTGTGCTGTCCATGAGTTGAACAGCAGTATCCGCGCACCGGGAAGCGCGCGGATCGCGTTGGTCGGCAGCTCCGCCGCTAAGGAGCGTTGTGGTTGAGTAGGCGGAGGGGTTTGCCGTGAGTGGAAAGATCAGTAAGACCTGGCTGGCGGTTGCCGGCGTTGCGGTATTAGCGGGCGCGATTGGCGCGGGTTGGTGGATGGGCAAGGATCGCCAGGCGGCGAGCCCGGCGCCGGCGCCTGTGTCGGCCCCTGCGGCCAGTACGGCGACTCCGGCCACGCCGGCCGCAGGCGAAGCCAAGCCTGTGCTGCCCGCCAGCGCGACAGTGGGCGCAGCAGATCCTTTTGCGGCATTGACGTGCCAGCCGCGCCAATACAACGATGCGTTGGCGCTATCCGTCACCTTCACGCAGCCGGTTGACGCCAAAGGCAACCTGGACAATTTCCTGCAGGTCACCGACCTGGGTGCGTCTTCGGGCAAGGACGGCGAAAGCAGCGAGTCTGCAACGTCCGACCAGCCCGCCTCGGTCAAGGCAGGCGACTCCGCGCCTAAAGGCAAGATCCTGAAGGGCAACTGGATCGTGGGCGAAAACCCGCGCATGGTGTATTTCCCGTTCATCCAGCCGCAACGCAAGTACGCGATCACGGTCCGCTCCGGTCTGGCCGGCGTGGGCGACAAGGTCGTGCTGGCGGAAACGACCAACTGCGAAGTGAACACGCAGGCCATGCCGCCTTCGTTCTACTTCGCCAGCCGCGGCGTGGTGCTGCCGGCCGGTCAGAACGGCGGTTTGCCCGTGGCGACCGTCAACGTGTCGGAAGTCGACGTGCAGTTCCTGCGCGTGGCGCCTGACCGCGTGCCCGAACTGTTCGAAACCGTGTTGGGCATTGGCCGCAACACGGCCACCGAGTCCGAGGACGACGAGGGCGGCTACAACGAAGATGATGGCTGGCGCTATTCCGACAACCGCAGCCTGAAGGGTTCGGTCAGCAACTGGGATCTGGACCGCCTGAATTCGTTGACGACCAGCGTCTACCAAGGCCGCTTCCTGACGGACGACAAGCCCAACCGCCGCCATGTGACGTTCCTGCCTGTTGAAGGCGTGAAGGAACTGCAAGAGCCCGGCATCTACATCGCGGTGATGAGCCAGCCCGGCCGTTTCCGCTACGAATACCAAGTCACGTACTTCTACGTCAGCGACATCGGTCTGCATGCGCGCCGCTACAGCGACCGCATCGAAGCCTATTCCGTGTCGCTGAAGTCCGGCCAGGCGATCTCTGGCGCCGTGTTCGAACTGGTGGACGGCAGCGGCAA
Source organism: Achromobacter sp. 10T422 (assembly GCF_056394065.1). NCBI lineage: Bacteria > Pseudomonadati > Pseudomonadota > Betaproteobacteria > Burkholderiales > Alcaligenaceae > Achromobacter > Achromobacter sp. 10T422. Next base: position 848,595 of record NZ_JBFTHD010000001.1, on the reverse strand, counting down.
GTCGCTGGCCAAGGCCGCTGCCGACGGGCAGGGCCATGTCCGCTTTGAAGGCAGCTTCACCAATGCGCGCGTCATCCGCGCCTCGCGCGATAAGGAAATGACGGTGCTGGCGCTGGCCGAGCCGGCGTTGGACCTGTCGGAATTCGACACGGGCGGCCATTCCTCGCGCCCGAACAACCTGTTTGTCTACGCCGGCCGTAATCTGTACCGCCCGGGCGAAACGTTCAACGTGTCGGTGCTGCCGCGCGATCTCGACGGCCGCATGCTGACCCCCGCGCCGCTCACCGCCACCATCAAGCGCCCCGATGGCCGTGTGGTGCAGACCACGTTGTGGCAGCCGAACAAAGATTTGGTGGGCTATGTTGAGCGCGCCATTGCTCTGCCGCTGGATGCGCAAACCGGTACCTGGCTGCTCGAGTTGCGTGTCGACCCCGCGTCGCGCGCGCCGGATGCGTCGTGGAAATTCCAGGTCGAGGAATTCCTGCCTGAGCGCATGAAGATGGCGCTGACGTCCGAGCAGGAAGTGCTGTCGCCCGACGAAGAATTGACGGTGGATGTGCAGGGCGACTACCTGTACGGCGCACCTGCTGCCGGCAACCGCCTGCTGTCGACCTTCCAGGTCAAGCGCGATCGTTTCGCGCTGGCGCAGCAATGGCCGGGCTTCATCTTTGGCGACGTGGCCGATGATTCCCGCCGCACCTTTGGCGAACTGCCCGAAGCGGCGCTGGACGACAAGGGTTACGCGCAACTGGAAGTGAATCCGAACACGGCCGGCACGCATTCGCCCATGAAGGTGCGCGTGTCCGCCAGCCTGCTGGAATCGGGCGGCCGCCCGGTCGTGCGTTCGATCGAGCGCAGCGTCTGGCCCGCCGACAAGCTGATTGCCGTGCGTCCGCAATTCGACAGCGACGTGGCCCGCGAAGGCGCGCCGGCCGGTTTCGAAGTGATCCGCGTCAACGCGCAAGGCAAGGTCGAACCGCTGGCCCAGGCCCAGATGCGTCTGTTCCGCGAAGAGCGTCAGTACTACTGGCGTTTCGACGACCAGCGCGGCTGGAACAGCGGCTATACCGAAACCGAAGAACTGCTCGATTCGCGCGAGATCGCGCTGAAAGATCGCAGCCAGCTGACCGTGCCGGTCAAGTGGGGCCGCTACCGTCTGGAAATTGCCGACCCGGAAACGGGCGAGACGATGCGTTACCGCTTCTATGCGGGCTGGAATGCGCAGGACGCTGATTCGATGGGCAACCGCCCCGACCGCGTGCAGATGAAGCTTGAAGGCGTGCCGGCCAAGCCGGGCGATACCGTCAAGGTCACGCTGACGCCGCCGCACGACGGCCAGGCGCTGGTCACCGTGGAAGGCGACCGCATGCTGTGGTCCAAGTGGGTGTCCGTGAAAGCGACGGGCACGGAAGTTGAAATTCCCATCGACAAGGACTGGAAGCGTCACGACCTGTACGTGGCCGCCGCCGTGTTCCGCCCGGGTAGCGAAGGCGACCGCGTCACGCCGGCCCGCGCGTTGGGCTTGGCTTTCCTGCCGATCGCCAGCGCCGACCGCAAGCTGGACGTCAAGCTGACCGCGTCGCCCAAGGCGGTGCCCGAAACCAAGACGACCGTGCGCGTCAAGGTGGATGGCGCCCAGGGCAAGCAGGCCACGGTGACGCTGTCTGCCGTGGACGTGGGCATCCTGAACATCAACCAGTACGCCACGCCCAATCCGCTGGATTATTTCTTCGGCAAGCACCGTTACGCGCCCGAGTTGCTGGACATGTACGGCAAGCTGATCGAAAAAATGGACGGCACCAAGGGCAAGCTGAAGTGGGGCGGTGACGCCGCCATGCGCGGCGACAGCAAGAGCCTGCCCAAGAAGGTCAAGCTTGTTGACCTGTTCTCGGGCCCGGTGACGCTGAACGCGCAAGGCGAAGCGGACATCCCGCTGGACCTGCCTGATTTCAACGGCACGCTGCGCCTGATGGCAGTGGCCTTCACCGCTGACAACTACGGCAGCACCGACACCGAAATGGTGGTGGCGGCGCCGATCGTGGCCGAACTGAACACGCCGCGCTTCATCACCCCGGGCGACCAGGCCGCGATTGCGCTGGACGTATCCAACCTGAGCGGCTCCGATCAGAAGATCACGATCAAGCTGGAAGCGCTGGACCCGCTGGCCATTCCCGATGGCGTGCGCACGTTGACGCTGAAGGACAAGCAACGCACCACCTTGCGCTTTAACGCCACCACGACGGGTTCGTACGGCCTGGGCCTGATCCGCCTGACCGTTGATGGCCAGGGCGCGGGCAAGCCCGTGCACCTGGTGCGCGAATCGGTGCTGCAAGTGCAGCCGGCCTACGCGGGTGAACGTCAGGTGCGCCGTCTGCGCCTGAATCCGGGCGAGACGAACGCGGCGCAAGCGTCGTGGGTGTCTTCGTACTATCCGGATTCGGCGCTGGTCAGCGTGACGGTGTCGAACCGCCCGCCGTTCAACGTCAACCGCCTGGTTGAAGGCCTGCTCGCGTATCCGTACGGATGCACGGAACAGACCATCAGCCGTGCCTTGCCGTGGGTGCTGATCGATGCAGACGTCGCCAAGCAATACGGCCTGAAGCCGCATTCGCAAGCTGAACGCGCGGCGCAGGTCTCGACCGCTATCGCGCGCTTGTCGGGCATGCGCAACGCCGTGGGTTCGTACAACCTCTGGAGCGGCTCGACGTCCCGCGATGTCTGGCTGACGGCCTATGCCGTGGGCTTCCTGCAAGACGCGCGCGACAAGGGCTTTGAAGTGCCCGAAGCCACGCTGGACCGTTCGCGTCAATGGCTGCTGGAGCAAGTGCAGCAGACGTCCAATGGCTTTGGCACGTGGTCGGTGAACCTGCGCCGCAACGTTGAAGCCGGCCGTATCGACGGCAGCGACGCCAACATCCTGCGCGAAGACCATCGCCGTTTCGCCGGTCTTGCGACCGCGGTGCTGGCATTGGCTCGCGACAAGAAGGCGCCGCTTGCCACGGTGCGTCAACTGTTCGACAACTACCAGGAACGGGCGCGTTCGCCGCTGCCGCTGATCCAGCTGGCCGCCGCATTCAAGCTGATGGGCGATGAAGGGCGCATGAAGTCTGCGCTGGATGCCGCCATGACGCGCGAATATGGTTTCCCGCGCCGCGACTACAACGCCTATTACGACGAATGGCTGGGCGACTACGGCAGCAGCGTGCGTGACTATTCGTTGGCATACGCGCTGGCGAACCAGTACGGCCTGAAGCATGACCGCCTGGAAAACCTGCTGACGCAACTGACGGCGCGACTGGGCAACCGCTCGTACCTGTCGACCCAAGAACGCATGTCGCTGTTGTTGGCCGCACGCGTCATGGGCGGCGACAAGAGCACGCCGTGGTCCGCGGCGCTGCTGGTCAATGGCGATCGCAAGGAGCTCGATGGCGGCAAGAGCGATCAGATGGTGTCTGTGCCGGCTGCTGATCTGGCCAATACGCAGATCATCAACACGGGTGCGCAATCGCTGTTTGTTGAATACGACATCCAGGGCAGCCCGACGGTGGCGCCCAAGCCGCGCAACGACGTGATTCAGTTGAAGCGTGGCTGGTATCGCCCGGACGGCCGTCCGTGGGATGGCGGCAGCCTGCAAACCGGCGACATGCTGGTGGTGTGGGTGCAGGCCAGCGCCAACCAGATCATTCCTGATGCCTTGATCGAGGACCGCGTGCCGGCAGGTTTCGAAGTTGAAAACCTGAACCTGTCGCAAAGCCCCGAGATGCAGGAATGGACGATTGGCGGCCGCCGCGTGGCGGAAGCGATGTCGGATTCCAACATCAAGCATCGCGAGTTCCGCGATGACCGCTACGTGGCCGCCGTGTCGTTGGGCCGTGGCAAGGTGGATGTGTTCTATCTGGTGCGCGTCGTGACGCCGGGCCGCTATGCGGTGCCGTCGACGGTGGCCGAGGATATGTACCGCCCCGAAATCCGCGGCGTGGGTGAGCAGTGGAGCACGGTCGACATCCGCGATCGCGGCGCCAAGCGTCCTTGAACGCCGCCGCTACCTCAACGCCAGGCGCCCAGCGCGCCCGGCGTTGGCGGCGGCGCGGCATCATCGCGGCCAGCGTGTTGTTTGCGCTGGCCGCGTTGTTATTCGTGCTCGACCGCTTGTATCCGCTTCCCCGTATCGACTCGGGCGGCGCGGCCGTGGTCGTCGCTGCCGACGGCACGCCGCTGCGCAACTATCCCAGCCGCGACGGCATCTGGCGTTATCCCGTCAAACCGGACCAGGTTTCCGACCGCTATCTGGAAACCCTGCTGACGTACGAAGACCGCTGGTTCTACTGGCATCCCGGCGTGAACCCGGTGGCGCTTGCGCGCGCTGGCTGGCAATGGGCCACGAACCGCCGCATCGTGTCGGGCGGGTCAACGCTCACCATGCAGGTGGCGCGCCTGATTGACCCTCAACTAGCCGGCAAGCCGTCGCGCTCGATGTCCGCCAAATTGCGGCAAGCGTGGCGCGCGGTGCAGCTGGAAATGCACTACAGCAAGGACGAAATCCTGTCGCTGTACCTGACGCATGCGCCGATGGGCGGCATTGTGGAAGGCGTGGAAATGGGCTCGCGGCTGTGGCTGGGCAAGTCGGCCCGCAACTTGAGCCCGGCCGAAGCCGCGATGCTGACCGCCTTGCCGCAGGCCCCATCCAGACTACGGCCCGACCGTCATCCCGACGCCGCTCAAGCCGCGCGCGACAAGGTGCTGGACCGCATGGCCGAGCTGGGCCGCTGGACGCCGGCGGAAGTGGCTGATGCCAAGATCGAAAACGTGATTGCGCCGCCGCTGCGTGCGCGTTGGCTCGCGCCGCTGGCCGCGCAACGGCTGTTGCAAGAGGCGGGTGGCAAGGCTGCGTCGCGCCGTCCGGGCGAACGCCCGCCGCTGGTGTCGTCCACGCTGGATGCCGACATGCAGGCGTCGGTGGAACAAATGTTGCTGGACCGCGTTGACGGCCTGCCGCCCAAGGTGTCCATGGCCGTGCTGGTCATGGATAACGATACGCTCGAGGTCAAGGCCTACGCCGGATCGGCTGATTTTTCCGACGATACCCGTTATGCGCATGTGGATATGGTGCGTGGCGTGCGCTCGCCGGGTTCTACTCTGAAGCCGTTTCTGTACGCGCAGGCGCTGGACGAGGGGCTGATTCACTCGGAAAGCCTGCTGATCGATGCGCCCATGTCGTTCGGCGGTTACGCGCCCGGTAATTTCCAGGCGGCATTTTCGGGGCCGATCAGTGTGGCGCAGGCGCTGCAGCGGTCGCTGAACGTGCCCGCCGTGGACTTGCTGGACCGTGTTGGCCCCGTCAGTTTTGCATCGATGATGCTGTCGGGCGGGGTACGGTTACGTTTGCCCGCGGGTGCAGATCCAAATTTGAGCTTGATTTTGGGCGGGGGTGGCACCACATTGGAAGAATTGGTGGGTGCTTATCGGGCCTTGGCCCGGGGCGGCATCTCTGGGCGGCCCCGCCTGCGGGCGGAGCAGCCTCGGATTGAGTCCCGTATGATGAGCCCTGGAGCCGCCTGGATCGTTCGCGATATTCTCGAAGGCGGCGGGCACCCTGACCGGCCGTTTTATCAGTCGGGCAGTCCGGCCCGGCGGCTGGCCTGGAAGACCGGAACCAGCTTCGGATTCCGCGACGCCTGGGCCATCGGGGTGACCGACAGATGGACGATTGGCGTTTGGGTCGGCAGGCCCGATGGAACGCCGAACCCCGGATTTTTTGGGGCGAATGTGGCGGCGCCGCTACTGCAGGATATTGTGGCGGCATTGCCAGAAGGCGCGCAGCAGGTGCGCAGCCGGCCCGAAACGGTGCAGGCAGCGGTCACGTGCTGGCCCTTGGGTTACAGATTGGGCAGCGTGCCCTCGGGGGAATGTCCCGAACAGCGCGCGGCCTGGCTGCTGAATGACACGGCGCCGCCGTCGTTTGCCGGTTATGCCGACGCCACGCAAGGGCCTTTGCGCTTGGGTGGCGTTGCAAATGGATCGGTGCTGCGGCCCGTGCCAGGCAGCAAGCAAGTGGCGCTGGATGTCGATGTGCAAGGCGCCGAAGGCGAAGTATGGTGGATGCTTGATGGGCGTGTGGTGAAACACGGCGCGTCGAGCCATCCGTTTAATTTAGTGCTGGCGCAAGACGGCCGGTATACGCTTACCGTCATGGACACGCAAGGCCGCCACGACAGAGTGGTTTTTGAAATCTCTGGCGTTACGCCATGATCGGCATAGAATATGAATCGTGTATTTGACCGCTTCGATGCAATACGGAGGAAGCGTGATTTCTCAAGAGCTTGAAGTCAGCCTGCATATGGCTTTCGTCGAGGCCCGTTCGGCCCGGCACGAATTTATTACGGTTGAGCATCTGCTGCTGGCATTGCTTGACAACGCTTCGGCAGTCGAGGTTCTGCGCGCATGCGCGGCGAACCTGGACGACTTGCGCCGCAACCTCCGCCAGTTCGTTTCGGAAAACACCCCGGTGATTCCAAGCGGCGCCGAGGTCGACACGCAGCCGACGTTGGGCTTCCAGCGCGTGATTCAACGCGCAATCATGCACGTTTCCGCAGGGGGTACTGGCAAGAAGCCAGTGACCGGCGCAAACGTGCTGGTGGCCATTTTCGGTGAAAAGGACTCGCATGCCGTGTACTACCTGCAACAGCAGGGCGTCACGCGCTTGGACGTCGTCAATTTCCTGTCGCATGGCATTACCAAACAGCCCCAGGTGGAGTCCGCCGCCGTGCAGAAAGAGCAGCAGACCAATGGTGAAGAACAGGGCGAATCGCGTCAGTCGCCGCTGGATCAATATGCCACCGACCTGAATGCCGCCGCACTGGCGGGCCGCATCGATCCCCTGATCGGACGCGAGCACGAAGTCGAGCGCGTCATTCAAGTGTTGTGCCGCCGCCGCAAGAACAACCCGCTGCTGGTGGGTGAAGCGGGCGTGGGCAAGACCGCCATCGCCGAAGGCCTGGCGTGGCGCATCACGCGCGGCGAAGTGCCTGAAATTCTGCAAGCGGCTCAAGTCTTTTCGTTGGACATGGGCGCGCTGCTGGCCGGGACCAAGTACCGCGGTGATTTCGAACAGCGCCTGAAGGGCGTGCTCAAGCAGATCCGCGGTAATCCCGACGCGATCCTGTTCATCGACGAAATCCATACGCTGATCGGCGCCGGTTCGGCCTCGGGCGGCACGCTGGATGCGTCCAATCTGCTGAAGCCGGCGCTGTCTTCCGGCCAGCTCAAGTGCATTGGCGCCACCACCTATACGGAATATCGCGGCGTCTTCGAAAAAGACCACGCGCTGTCGCGCCGGTTCCAGAAGATTGATGTGCCGGAACCCAGCGTCGAGCAAACCGTGCAGATCCTGCGCGGCTTGAAGAGCCGTTTCGAAGAGCATCACAGCGTGCGCTACTCTGCCGCTGCGTTGTCGGCTGCCGCCGAATTGTCGGCCCGCTTCATCAATGACCGTCATCTGCCTGACAAGGCGATTGACGTGATCGACGAAGCCGGCGCCGCACAGCGTCTGCTGCCGCGTTCGCGCCAGAAGAAGGTGATCGGCAAGGTCGACATCGAAAACATCGTGTCCAAGATTGCGCGCATTCCGCCGCAGTCGGTGTCCAACGATGACCGCAGCAAACTGGCCACGCTCGACCGCGACCTGAAAACTGTGGTCTTCGGCCAGGACGGCGCCATCGATGCCTTGTCTGCCGCCATCAAGATGGCGCGCTCAGGCCTGGGCAAGCCGGAAAAGCCGATTGGCGCGTTCCTGCTGTCGGGCCCCACGGGCGTGGGCAAGACCGAAGTGGCTCGCCAACTGGCGTTCACGCTGGGCGTCGAGCTGCTGCGCTTCGACATGTCGGAATACATGGAACGTCATGCCGTGTCGCGCTTGATCGGCGCGCCGCCGGGATACGTTGGTTTCGACCAGGGCGGTTTGCTGACCGAAGCCATCACCAAGCAGCCGCACTGCGTGCTGCTGCTGGACGAAATCGAAAAAGCGCACCCGGATGTGTTCAACATCCTGCTGCAGGTCATGGACCACGGCACGCTCACCGATAACAACGGCCGCAAGGCAGACTTCCGCAACGTCATCCTCATCATGACGACGAACGCGGGCGCCGAAACCTTGAACCGTCCGTCGATCGGGTTTGCCAATTCGCGGATGCTGGGCGACGAAATGGCGGAAATCCGCCGCATGTTCACGCCTGAGTTCCGCAACCGCCTTGATGCAATCATTCCGTTCGCCGCGTTGGACCGCGAGGTCATCCTGCGCGTGGTGGACAAGTTCCTCATGCAACTCGAAGACCAGTTGCACGAGCGCCGCGTGGAAGCCGTGTTCACCACGAAACTGCGCGAACACCTTGCCAAGGAGGGGTTCGACCCGCTCATGGGCGCGCGTCCCATGCAACGTCTTATCCAAGACACCATCCGCCGCGCGCTGGCCGACGAGCTGCTGTTTGGCAAGCTGGTTGACGGCGGTTCGGTCACGGTGGACCTGGACGATTCGGGCAAGGTGACGTTGGACTTCGACGACAACGGGAAACCGCCGTCATCGGATGCGCCGGATAAGCAGGAAGTCGAACTGATCGATTAATGACCGCGGACCACCAGCCGCTGATCGAGTGCGAACATTGCGCAAGCGTTTATCGCCGACATCAGCTTGAACCTGGAGAGACCGCCAATTGCGCCCGCTGCGGAGCCATACTCTGGCGCTACAGCGGGCTTACTTTGTCCAATTGGCTGGCCCTCGCCCTCACTGCCCTGATTGTGTTCGGGGTGGCTAACGCCTACCCGGTCGCTTCCATGTCTGTACAGGGCATGGTGCAACAGGCGTCCTTGCTGGACGCCATTTCCATTACGTGGCGCCAAGGCCATTGGGTCGTCGCCGTGATGACGGGCCTGGCTGGCTTTGCGTTGCCGCTGCTGCAGCTGACCGTGTTGTTGTGGGTGCTGGGCCCCTTGTCCCAAGGCCGCGAGCCGGTCGGGTTCCGGGGCGCCATGCGCCTGCTGGGCATTCTGCGTCCGTGGTGCATGATTCCGGTGTTTTTGCTGGGCGTGCTGGTGGCGGTGGTGAAGCTGGCCGGCATGGCGGCGGTGTCGCCCGGCATTGGCCTGGGCGCGTTCGGCGCACTGACCATTTTCCTGACGATGCTGGGGCGCCTGTCGCCGCATGTGTTGTGGCGCTATGCCGAAACTGCCGGCGTGGCCCCCGTGCACATCCCCGAGACCGGGCCGGATACGGTGCTGGCCGGCTGCCACGTCTGTGGTCAGGTGCAGGCGCTGCCGCGTGAGGCCGACCCCGAAGAAGAACACCACTGCGTGCGCTGCGAAGCCGTCGTCCACTACCGCAAGCCGGATCACCTGGCGCGCACGTGGGCGTTGCTGCTGGCGGCAGTCGTTTTCTACATTCCGGCTAACGTCCTGCCTGTGATGAAGGTCAGTTCCGTGTTGGGCGACAGCGCCCATACCATTCTGGGCGGCGTGGTTGAGCTCTGGCAGATGGGGTCGTGGGACATCGCGCTGATTGTCTTCATTGCCAGCGTGGCCGTGCCATTGACCAAGCTGCTGGCGCTGATCCTGCTGCTGTTGACCGAACAGTGGCGTAGCACGACCAACTTGCGTCCGCGTACCCGCTTGTATCAAATGGTGGAGTTCATTGGCCAGTGGTCGATGCTGGATGTTTTTGTCGTTATATTGCTGGCGGCCCTGGCAGATTTTCAGGGACTGATGGAGATCAGCGCCGGCGCAGGTGCGGCGGCGTTTGGCGTGGTAGTGATTTTGACGATGTTGGCGGCCATGAGCTTCGACTTGCGCCGTAGTTGGGACCTGGAAGGCGAAAGTGAAATCGATGCGCCCGAGGTCGAGGGCGCCAGCCTCTCGCGCCCAGCGGATCGCGCGGCGCCCCTTGCAGGCAAGGAAGTGGGTTAGCAACAACGATGGTTTCCCGCTCAAGAATAAAAAGGAAAGTAGATGTCCGATCAAAAGCCCGAAGCCGGTGAAGAGAAGTTCAAGTCGCCAGCGATCTCGCGCAAGCAGAAGAGCCGGATCTCGTGGATCTGGCTGGTGCCCATCGTGGCCGCGCTGATGGGCTTGTCGCTGGTGGTGCGGACCTGGATGCAGGCCGGCCCGGATATCTCGATCTCGTTCAATACGGCTGAAGGGCTGGAAGTCGGCAAGACCCAGCTGCGCTACAAAGACGTGAACATCGGTACGGTGAAGTCCATTGGCTTCAATGGCGACCGCAGCAAGGTCGTCGTGCAGGCCGAGCTGGCCAAGGACGTGTCGGACCTGGCGCGCGAAGGCACGAATTTCTGGGTCGTGCGGCCGCGTCTGGACGTCAGTGGCGTGTCGGGCCTGGGCACCTTGTTGTCGGGCGCCTACATCGGCGTGGACGCCAGCGAAGGCAAGAATGGTTCCGCCAAAGCCACCAAATTCAGTTTTGAAGGCCTGGAGATTCCGCCTGCGGTCACGCATGACCGCGCAGGCAAGCGCTTCAAGCTGAAGGCATCCGACCTGGGGTCGCTGGACATCGGCTCGCCTGTCTATTTCCGCCGCATCAATGTGGGCCGCGTCATCGGCTATGAGCTCGACAAGACCGGCACCGCCGTCAACGTTGAAGTGTTCGTGGATGCGCCCAACGACAAGTTCGTGACCAACGGCACGCGTTTCTGGAACGCCAGCGGCGTGGACTTCAGCGTCAATGCAGACGGGTTGAAGGTGCGTACGCAATCCCTCGTGTCGATGGCGATTGGCGGCGTGGCCTTTGAATCCGTGCAGAGCGCGCGCGACGGCAGTGCGCCCGCGCCTGCGGACGCCAACTTCGACTTGTATTCGACCGAAGCGGCCGCCAAGGCCAACCCCGACGGCGAAGCCTTCCCGATCCGCATGCGCTTTGACCAGTCGATCCGTGGCCTGACGGTGGGTGCGTCGATTGACTTCAGCGGCATTACGTTGGGCAACGTTACGCAGATCACCCTGGACTTTGACCCGGCCACCAAGCGCTTCTACTCGATCGTGGACGCGACCTTGTATCCGGAGCGCCTGGGCCGCGTTTATGACGAAGTGCGCGAACGGGCGACCAAGGATGGCGATGTTGCGGGTACCCGTTTGCTGGGCGTGATGATCAAGCATGGCCTGCGCGCGCAGTTGCGCACGTCCAACCTGCTGACCGGCCAGTTGTATGTGGTGCTGGACAACTTCCCGAACGCCAAGCCGGTGGATTTCCAGCCGTCTGACCCCGCCGTGATCCCGACCATCCCGGGCAACCTGGATCAGTTGCAGCAGCAGGTCAGCAACATCGTCGCCAAGATCGAGAAGATTCCGTTCGACAAGATTGGCGAAGACTTGCGCACCACGCTGGCCAGCACGTCCAAGCTGATGAACCGCCTGGACAAGCAGGTGGCGCCGGAAGCGCAAAGCATGCTGAAGCAGGCCAAGGAATCGATGGCGAACATCAACGCAATGCTGGCGTCCGACGCATCCTTGCCGGTCAACACCGAAAAAGCGATGCAGGAACTCGGCCGCGCGGCTCGTTCGTTGCGCGCCTTGGCTGATTTCCTGCAATCCAACCCCGAAGCCTTGTTGCGCGGCCGTGGCAACGACCCGATTCCCGGTTCAGGCCCTGTCAGGAACTAAAGAACCATGACTCTTACCCACATGCGTCCCGTCCTGTCTTTGCTTGCCTTGTCCGCCGCGTTGGCGGGCTGCGGGTCATCGCCACCCGTGAATTACTACACCTTGCAGGGGCCGGCGGCCCAAACGCCGGCGTCGTCCGCCACTGCGCCCGCCAGCTATCTGATCGAGGTTCAGGGCGTCACCCTGTCTACCCAGGCCGACCAGCCGCAGTTGATGGTGCGCACGGGTGATGGCAGCGTGTCGGCGCTGTATTCCGAGCGCTGGAGCTCGCCGCTGGGCGATGAGCTGCGCGGCGCCTTGTCCGATGCGCTCAAGCGCGAATTGGGGGCGCTGGATGTGCAGGCGGTCAAACCTGGCCCGGGGGCGCCTGTGTGGCGGGTGCAGACGGACGTGCAACGCTTTGATCTCGTGTCCGGGAAAATGGCGCAGCTGGACGCCACCTGGCGCGTGAGGCCCGTCAATGCCAAAGGCATGGGTCTGTTGTGCCGCAGCGTCGTCACGGAAAACGTGACGGAAGCCGGCGTGCCAGCGTTGATCGCCGCGCAGCAGCGGGCGGTCGTCAGCTTGGCGGGGGTGATGGCATCTGCGATCCGAGGTCAAACCCCGGCGGGATCGGCTTCGGTGCAGATGTTGGGCTGCTCCGCGCTCAAGGATTAAGAAACCTGCACGATCTCAATTGGTTAACCAAGGTCTAACCTAGGGTTAACCTTAATACAAACTCGGTTGCAACCTGTCTAGCATACGGTCCTACCCATACTGGGATTCATTCGAATCCAGTATTACCTTTGCCATGCGACAGGAAGCAATCTCTTATGGCCAGCACGACCCTCGGCGTCAAAGTCGATGACGCACTACGCGACCGCCTGAAAGCCGCCGCGAACAAACTCAATTGCACGCCGCATTGGCTGCACAAGCAGGCCATCTTGTCTTATCTGGACAAGATCGAGCGCGGCCATCTGCCCGCCGAAATGTCGCATCTGGGCATGGATACCGGCGCGGACGAAGAGGGCGGCGACGCCCATGCCGCCCCGACGCCGCCGTTCTACGAGTTTGGCCAGGACGTGCAGCCGCAGTCGGTGCTGCGCGCGGCGATCACCGCCGCCTACCGCCGCCCCGAACCTGAATGTGTTCCGCTCTTGCTGGGCCAGGCCCGCATGCCCAACCTGGAAAAGGTCCATGCGATGGCGACGGACCTCGTCAAGAAGCTGCGCGGCAAGCGCAGCGGCGGTGGGGTGGAAGGGCTGATCCAGGAATTTTCCTTGTCGAGCCAGGAAGGCGTGGCGCTGATGTGCCTGGCCGAAGCGCTGCTGCGTATTCCTGACCGCGCCACGCGCGATGCGCTGATCCGCGACAAGGTCGCCCGTGGCGACTGGAAGTCGCACATGGGCGGTTCGCAATCGCTGTTCGTCAACGCCGCCACCTGGGGCCTGATGATCACCGGCAAGCTCGTGGCCGTGAGCAGCGAACAGTCGCTGTCCAAGGCGCTGACGCGCTTGATCGGCAAGGGCGGTGAGCCGCTCGTGCGCAAGGGCGTGAACATGGCCATGCGCATGATGGGCGAACAGTTCGTCTCGGGCCAGACCATCTCTGAAGCGCTGGCGAACAACCGCAAGATGGAAGCGCGCGGTTTCCGCTATTCGTACGACATGCTGGGCGAAGCCGCCACCACGGCCGAAGACGCCGACCGCTATTACGCGTCGTACGAGCAGGCCATTCACGCCATCGGCAAGGCCGCGGCCGGCCGTGGCATCTACGAAGGCCCGGGCATTTCGATCAAGCTGTCGGCGCTGCACCCGCGCTATTCGCGCAGCCAGCGCGAACGCGTCATCGCCGAACTGCTGCCGCGCGTGAAGGCGCTGACGGCATTGGCCCGCAGCTACGACATCGGCCTGAACATCGACGCCGAAGAAGCCGACCGTCTTGAAATCTCGCTCGACCTGCTGGAAGCGCTGTGCTTCGCGCCCGAGCTCGACGGCTGGAACGGTATTGGTTTTGTCATCCAGGCGTATCAGAAGCGTGCGCCGTTCGTGATCGATTACGTGATCGACCTGGCTCGCCGCAGCCGCCACCGCGTGATGGTGCGTCTGGTGAAGGGCGCCTATTGGGACAGCGAGATCAAGCGCGCCCAAGTGGATGGCCTGGAAGGCTACCCCGTCTATACCCGCAAGCTGTACACCGATGTGGCCTACCTGGCGTGCGCCCGCAAGCTGCTGGGTGCGCCCGAAGCCGTGTACCCGCAGTTCGCCACGCACAATGCGTACACGCTGGCGGCCATCTATCAATTGGCGGGGCAGAACTACTACCCGGGCCAATACGAATTCCAGTGTCTGCACGGCATGGGCGAACCGCTGTACGACGAAGTGGTCGGCCCGCTGGCCCAAGGCAAGCTGAACCGCCCGTGCCGCATCTACGCACCGGTCGGCACGCATGAAACGCTGCTGGCGTACCTGGTGCGCCGCCTGCTGGAAAACGGCGCCAACACCTCGTTCGTGAACCTGATCGGCGACGACAGCATTCCTGTCGAAACGCTGGTGGCCGATCCGGTGGAAGCGGCCTCGCGCATCGTGCCGCTGGGTGCGCCGCACGAAAAAATTGCACTGCCGCGTGAGCTTTACGGCAACGTGCAGCAGGGCGCTCGCGCCAACTCGGCCGGGCTGGACCTGACCAACGAACACCGCTTGGGCTCGTTGTCCGCTGCGCTGCTGGCCAGCGCCGGCACGCCGTGGCGCGCCGGCCCCATGCTGGGCGAAGGCGAACAGGCCTGGGACCCGGCGCGTGCCGTTGAAGTGCGCAACCCCGCCAACCTGCGCGACGTGGTGGGCCACGTGGTGGAAGCGCAATCCGAAGAAGCGGACGCTGCATTGCGTGCTGCCGCCAACACGGCGCCCATCTGGCAATCGACCCCGGTGGCCGAGCGCGCGCAATGCCTGCGCCGCGCCGCGCAATTGCTGGAAGAGCAGATGCAGACCCTGTTGGGCCTGATCGTGCGCGAAGCCGGCAAATCGCTGCCCAACGCCATCGCCGAAGTGCGAGAAGCCGTGGACTTCCTGCGCTATTACGCCGATCAGGCCGAGCAGGAATTCAGCAACGACACGCACCGCCCGCTGGGCACCGTGCTGTGCATCAGCCCGTGGAACTTCCCGCTGGCCATCTTTACCGGTCAGGTCGCGGCTGCGCTGGCCGCCGGCAATACCGTCGTGGCCAAGCCCGCTGAACAAACCCCGCTGATCGCCGCGCAAGCCGTGGCCATCCTGCGCGCGGCCGGCGTGCCGGACGGCGCCGTGCAACTGCTGCCGGGCCGTGGCGAGACCGTGGGCGCGCAACTGGTGGCCAGCCCCGCCGTGCGCGGCGTGATGTTCACCGGTTCGACCGACGTAGCCCGCATCATCGCGCGCACGCTGGCCGACCGCCTGGATGACGACGGCCACACCATTCCGCTGATCGCTGAAACCGGCGGTCAGAACGCGATGGTGGTGGACTCGTCCGCCTTGTCTGAACAGGTTGTGTTCGACGTGCTGAGCTCGGCCTTTGATTCGGCTGGCCAACGCTGCTCGGCGCTGCGCGTGTTGTGCGTGCAGGAAGACAACGCCGACCACGTGCTGACCATGCTGCGCGGCGCAATGCGCGAACTCAGCGTGGGCAACCCCGACCGCCTGTCGGTCGACGTTGGCCCCGTGATCGACACCGACGCCCGCAATGGCATCCAACGGCACATCGAAACGATGCGCACGGCGGGCCATCGCGTGGATCAAGTGGAACTCAATGGCGAATGCCGCCACGGTACTTTCGTGCCGCCGACCATCATTGAAATCGACCACATCAGCGAACTGACGCGTGAAGTGTTCGGCCCGGTGCTGCACGTGGTGCGCTACAAGCGCGACGAGCTCGACGCCTTGCTGGACGCCATCAACGGCACGGGCTACGGCCTGACCTTTGGCGTGCACACCCGCATCGACGAAACCATTGCGCACGTGACGGGGCAGGTCCATGCCGGCAACGTCTACGTCAACCGCAATATCGTGGGCGCCGTGGTGGGCGTGCAGCCGTTTGGCGGCGAGTGCCTGTCCGGCACCGGCCCCAAGGCCGGTGGCCCGCTGTACATGTACCGATTGCTGGGTACGCGCCCGGCCGGCTTGCCGCCGGCGCTGGACGCTGCTGCGCCGCTGCCGCAACGCATTGCGTTGCCGGGCCCCACGGGTGAAACCAACACGTACATGGTTGAGCCGCGTGGCGCGGTGTACTGCGTGGCCGCCACCGAGGCCGGTGCGCGTGCGCAGTGGTCTGTGGCGCGTCTGACGGGCAACCACGCCTGGTTCGCGGACACGCCTGCGGCGCAAGCGCTGCTGGCCAAGCTGGACGCCGAGCAGCAAGGGCAGGCGGGCATTCTGGCTGATGACGAAGTCGATCAGGCCGATTACCAGGCCGTGTTGTTCGAAGGCGATGGCGACGCGCTGCAAGCGCTGAACCAGCGCATCGCGCAGCGTCCCGGCGCCATCCTGTCGGTGCATGGCTTGACGTCTGACGCCCTGGCGGCGGGTGCCGGATATGTGCCGGAACGCCTGCTGACCGAACGCTCCATCAGCGTCAACACGGCCGCCGCAGGGGGCAACGCCAGCCTCATGACCATCGGTTGATGTGACCATCTGGGAACCCTCTGGAGACTGAGGGTTATCTCCAATATCGGGCAAGGTTGCACTGGAACGAAAATCCGGTCGCACCTTAAGTCTGGATGTCGCAACCCGGCATCCAGACTTTGCAGAAAATGCATACGCGGGACCCGGCCACCGCTGGGCCCGCGGTAGTAGAAAAAACCAAAAGCCTGGCTAAAAGCTCAGGTATAACAAGGCCTTAAGTGCTAGAACAAGTACACGGCCAGTAGTCCGACATCCCGGAGGATTCCCCATGAAGTTCCGCACCACTTTGAAGCTTCTCGCCGCCAGCGTTGCTGCTGTTGGCATGACGGCCGCCGCACAGGCTGCCGATATCAAACTCGGTTTCGCCGCGCCCCTGACCGGTCCGCAATCGCACTACGGCGAAGACATGCAGAACGGCCTGAATCTGGCGCTGGAAGAGGCCAACAAGAAGGGCATCAAGGTTGACGGCCAGCCCGCCAAGTTCGTGCTGGTGTCGCGTGATGATCAAGCCGAC
Source organism: Achromobacter sp. 10T422 (assembly GCF_056394065.1). Taxonomy (NCBI): domain Bacteria; kingdom Pseudomonadati; phylum Pseudomonadota; class Betaproteobacteria; order Burkholderiales; family Alcaligenaceae; genus Achromobacter; species Achromobacter sp. 10T422. The sequence continues at coordinate 831,789 of NZ_JBFTHD010000001.1, read as the reverse complement.
CCGCGCGTTGGCGTGCAGGTGGCGCAGCAACTGGTCGACCAGGACGTCGTCGGCATTCTGGGCCACTTCAATTCGGGCACGACCATCCCCGCATCGCGTGTTTACCATGAAGCCGGTCTGCCCCAGATCGCCATGGCCACGTCGCCGGAATACACCAAGCAAGGCTACGAAACCACGTTCCGCATGATGACCAGCGACACCCAGCAGGGCGCCGCGGTGGGCAAGTTCATGGTGCAGAACCTGAAGGCCAAGAAGGTTGCGATCATCGATGACCGCACCGCTTACGGCCAAGGCCTGGCCGATGAAGTCGAAAAGGCCGTGAAGGCCGCCGGTGGCGAAGTGGTCCGCCGCGAATACACCACCGACAAGGCGAACGACTTCACCGCCATCCTGACCAACATCAAGGGCGCGGCGCCCGACGCCATCTTCTACGGCGGCCTGGATGCGCAGTCTGGTCCCATGAAGCGCCAGCTGGCCACGCTGGGCCTGAAGGCGCCGCTGGTCTCCGGTGAAATGACCCGCAGCGACACCTTCATCAAGCTGGCGGGCGACGCTGCCGACGGCACCTTTGCCTCGCTGGCCGGCGTGCCGCTGGACAAGATGACCGCAGGCAAGGACTTCGAGCAGCGCTATCAGGCGCGCTTCAAGAAGGCCCCCGGCGTCTACGCACCGTACGCGTATGACGGCGCATGGAACATGATCACGGCCATCGAACAGGCCGGTTCCGCCAAGCCCGAGAAGTACCTGCCCGTGCTGGCCAAGCTTGACCGCAAGGGCGCCACCAGCGAGCACATTTCCTACGACGCCAAGGGCGATCTGAAGGAAATCTCGGTCACCATCTACGAAGTCAAAAACGGCAAGTGGGAGATGGTTGAAACGATGGTCAGCCAGGCCAACTAAGGCCGGTTGAACGCAGGGTGGGCCCGGCGTTGCCGGGGGCCACCCGCTCCGTCCGCCCACGCCGACCGGCGTGGCGGCGCGCGCACCGCACCCGGCCCATGATGGCTCGGGCCGCGTGTCCGGCGCGATTTTTCCAGGCTTATTTCCGCGGCCCCTATGGATATCTTCATTCAACAACTGATTAACGGCGTCACGCTAGGCAGCGTGTACGCCCTGGTCGCCCTTGGCTACACCATGGTGTACGGCATCATCGGGCTGATCAACTTCGCGCATGGCGATGTCGTCATGATTGGCGCAATGGCGGCCACGACGATCGCCATTTCGCTGGTGGGCGGCGACCCTGGCGTGTCCGCCTTCGTGGTGCTGGGCGTAGGCCTGCTGGTGTCCGTGCCGCTGTGCATGGCGGTGGGCTGGACGGCCGAGCGCGTGGCGTACCGGCCGCTGCGCCGCGCGCCGCGCCTGGCTGCGCTGATCACGGCAATTGGCGTGTCCATCATTTTGCAGAACGTGGCGATGATGGCCTGGGGCCGCAACTATCTGAACTTTCCGCAGGTGCTGTCGCCGCGCGTGTTCGAGTTTGCTGGCGCCCGCATGAGCACCTTGCAGATCGCCATTGTGGTGATTGCATCGCTGATCATGGGCGGCTTGCTGGCGATTGTGCACAAGACCCGTCTTGGCACGGCCATGCGCGCCACCGCGCAGAACCGCGAGGTAGCGGGCCTGATGGGCGTGAACATCAACACCGTGATTTCGGCGGCGTTCCTGATCGGCTCGGCGCTGGCCGCGGTGGCGGGCATGATGGTCGCCACCTACTACGGCGTGTCGCAATACACCATGGGCTTCATGCTGGGCCTGAAGGCGTTCACGGCCGCCGTGCTGGGCGGCATCGGCAACATGGTGGGCGCAATGGCGGGCGGCTTGCTGCTGGGCATTATTGAATCGCTGGGCGCAGGCTACATCGGCGACATCACCGGCGGCTTCTTGGGCAGCCATTACCAGGACGTGTTTGCGTTCTTCGTGCTGGTGCTGGTGCTGATCTTCCGTCCGTCGGGCCTGCTGGGCGAACGCGTGGGAGACCGCGCATGAGCACCTCCTTGAAAAACAGCGGGCTGTCGACCCGCAACCTGGTCGGCATTGCGCTGATCGGCATTGTGCTGGCGGTGCTGCCCTTTGTGATCGGCATGGCCGGGCAAAGCTGGGTGCGGATTCTGAACTTTGCGCTGCTGTATGTGATGCTGTCGCTGGGCCTGAACATCGTGGTGGGTTTCGCCGGCCTGCTGGACTTGGGCTACATCGCGTTCTACGCGGTGGGCGCTTATACGTGGGCGCTATTGGCCTCGCCGCATTTCGGGCTGCATCTGCCGTTCTGGGCGATTCTGCCGATTGCGCTGGCGGTGGCGTGCCTGTTCGGCGTCTTGCTGGGGGCGCCTACGCTGAAGTTGCGAGGCGACTATCTGGCCATCGTGACCTTGGGCTTTGGGGAAATCATCCGTATTTTCCTGAACAACCTGAACGCGCCCATCAACATCACCAACGGGCCGCAGGGCATCAACCGTATCGACACGTTCAAGGTGGGCGAATTCACCTTCGGGCGAACGGAAACCCTGATGGGCATCCGGTTCACGGGGCCAGAGAAGTACTACTACCTGCTGCTGGCGCTGACGTTGATCATCATCGTCGTGTGCGTGCGCTTGCAGAATTCGCGCATCGGGCGCGCATGGGAAGCGATTCGTGAAGACGAAATCGCGGCCAAGGCCATGGGCATCAACACGCGCAACATCAAGCTGCTGGCGTTTGCGATGGGCGCGTCGTTTGGCGGTGTGGCGGGCGCATTGTTTGCGTCGATGCAAGGCTTTGTCAGCCCCGAGAGCTTCTCGTTGATGGAGTCGATTTCGATTCTGTGCATGGTGGTGCTGGGCGGCATGGGCCATATCCCTGGCGTGATTTTGGGCGCGTTGATACTGGCCGCCTTGCCGGAGTTTCTGCGCGCGGTGGTGGAGCCCGTTCAGCACATGCTGTTTGGCGCCGTCGTGCTGGACCCTGAAGGCATACGCATGCTGCTGTTCGGCTTGGCGATGGTGTGCGTGATGTTGTTCCGCCCGGCGGGCTTGTGGCCATCGGCCGTGCGCAAGCGCGAGCTGGCGACCAAGACCCAAGGGGGTGCGGCATGAGCAAACTGCTGCAAGCGCAAGGGTTGGGCAAACGCTTTGGCGGCCTGCAAGCCTTGTCGGACGTCAGCTTCGATATCGAGCAGGGCGAGATCTACGGCCTGATCGGCCCCAACGGCGCGGGCAAGACCACGCTGTTCAACGTGCTGACGGGGCTGTACATCCCGGAAGATGGCAGCTGCACCTTCAACGGCGAATCCATGTCGGGCAAGAAGCCGCATGAAGTCGCTTTTGCGGGGCTGGCGCGCACGTTTCAGAACATCCGCTTGTTCGCCAATTTGTCGGCGATTGAAAACGTGATGATCGGCCGTCACATGCGCACGAAGGCGGGGGTGTTCGGCGCCGTGCTGCGCACGCGCGGCACGCGGGCAGAAGAGGCGGCCATCGAAGCCCGGGCGCAAGAACTGCTGGACTACGTGGGCATCGGCCATCGCGCCAATGACGTGGCGCGGTCGTTGCCGTATGGCGATCAGCGCCGCCTGGAGATTGCGCGCGCCTTGGCCACCGACCCGAAGCTGCTGGCGTTGGACGAACCGGCTGCCGGCATGAACGCGTCGGAAACAGTGGTGCTGCGCAAGCTGGTCGAGAAGATCCGCGATGACGGCGTTACCGTGCTGCTGATCGAACACGACATGAAGCTTGTCATGGGCTTGTGCGACCGCGTGCTGGTGCTGGAATACGGCAAGGTGCTGGCCATGGGCAAGCCCGCGCAAGTGCAGCGCGACCCCAAGGTCATTGAAGCGTACCTGGGCGCGGGCGCGGCCCAAGACCCGCTGATTCACAAGGAGAGCCCCGCATCATGACGGCATCCACACCCCTGTTGGAATTGCGCGGTCTGCAAGTGGCGTATGGCGGAATTCGCGCCGTGCGCGGCATTGATCTGCGTGTGGACGAAGGCGAACTCGTTTGCCTGATCGGCGCCAATGGCGCGGGCAAGAGCACGACCCTGCGCGCCATCTGCGGGCTGGTCCCGATGGCGGGCGGCGAAGTGGTCTATGCCGGCCAGTCGATCGGCGGCCAGAAGTCGCACGAGCTTGTGCGCCGCGGGCTGGTCATGGTGCCGGAAGGCCGGGGCATCTTCGGCCAGCTGACCATCGAAGAAAACCTGGCGATGGGCGCGTACATCCGGCGCGATGCCGCGCAAGTGCGCCAGGACACTGACCGCGTGTTCACGTTGTTCCCCCGCTTGGCCGAGCGCCGCAAGCAGGCGGCAGGCACCTTGTCGGGCGGCGAACAGCAGATGGTGGCGATGGGTCGCGCAATGATTGCGCGCCCCAAGCTGCTGTTGCTGGACGAACCGTCCATGGGCCTGGCGCCGCTGATGGTGGAGAAGGTCTTCGACGTGGTGCGCACCATCGCCAGCGAAGGCGTCACGATCTTGCTGATTGAACAGAACGCGCGCCTGGCGCTGGAAAACAGCCATCGCGGTTATGTGATGGAGTCGGGCGAGATCATTCTGTCGGGTCCGGCGCGCGACATGCTGCATGACCCGAAGGTGCGCGCCGCGTATCTGGGCGAAGTCGAGGAAGCGTCGGCATAGCCTTGGTATCGCGGTTCGTCAGCAATAAAAAGCCCGGCATTTTTTCAATGCCGGGCTTTTTCGTTGTCAGAGCTTGTCGTTCTCGGAGCTTGTCGTTGCCGGATCTTGTGGTTGTAGGAGCTTTACGTCGCCGGAGGTTTTCGTAATCAGCGGGCCGGATTCAGGCAGGTTGTGGCGTGACTTGCTTCTTGCCGATCCGCAGCGCGATCACCGCAGCGATCAGACCGGTCGCACCCGAGATCACAAACGCCATCAGGTAGCTGCCTTGCGCTTCGCGAATGGCCCCCGCCATCCACGCGGCGCTGGCCGCGCCCAACTGGTGGCCCGCAACGATCCAGCCAAACACGATGGCCGCATCGCGTTCGCCGAAGGCTTCGGTCGTCAGGCGCAGCGTGGGCGGCACGGTGGCAATCCAGTCCAGGCCGAAGAAGATGGCGAAGATCGACAGACTGTAGAACGAGAAGTCGGAATAGGGCAGGTAGATCAGCGACAGGCCGCGCAGCGCGTAATAGACGAAGAGCAGCTTGCGCGGGTCGTAGCGGTCAGTCAGCCAGCCGGATGCCGTGGTGCCGACCAGATCGAATACGCCCATCAGCGCCAGCAATCCGGCTGCTTGCACCTCCAGCATGCCGTGGTCGCCGCAGAGCGCGATCAGGTGCGTGCCGACGAGGCCGTTGGTGGTGAACCCACAGATGAAAAACGTGGCGAACAGGAACCAGAAGGTCGTCGTCTTCGACGCGCGGGCCAGCGCGCCGAAGGTTGCGGCCACCATGCCGGTGCGCGGTGCAGCGGGGGCGGGCGGGGCGTGCGGGTCGCTGCCGTAAGGCACCAGGCCCACGCTGGACGGGCGGTCTGGCACCAGCCACCAGGCCAGCGGCACCAGCGCGGCGGCGGCGGCTGCCACCGTCCAAACGACGCGCGTCCAGTCGCCGGATGAGGCCAGCGTGGCCAGGATGGGCAGGAACACCAGCGTGCCGCTGGCGGTGCTGGCGGTCAGTAGCCCCATCACCAGGCCGCGATGCTTGGTGAACCAGCGGTTCACAATCGTCGCGCCCAACACCGAGGCGACGGCGCCCGAACTGATGCCCGAAAACACGCCCCAGCTCATGAGCAAATGCCAGGGTTCGGTCATGTAGGCGCTGACAGCGCTGGACGCCGACATCATGATCAGCGCGCTGATCAGCACCCGGCGCAAGCCAAAGCGTTCCATCGCCGCGGCGGCAAACGGGCCAACCAGGCCGTACAGGAAAATGCCGGCGGCAGCGGCAAACGAGATCGAGCTGCGGCTCCAGCCGAAGCTTTCTTCCAGCGGCACCAGCAATACGCTGGGCGTGGAGCGCAGCCCCGCCGAGACCAGCAGCGCCAGGAAAATCACCGCGACGACGACAAAAGCGTACTTTTGGCCGGCACGCCGAAACGGGATGGGGAGGTGGGATATACTCATGTTACTGACCGGTACGTATTGGGATTTGCGAATAGTACGTACCGGTCAGTAACATCGTCAAGCGGTATTTGATTCCGCCCCGATTGATGTTGTCCGTTTGATGCATCACCTTTGAAGGAAACGTCCATGGCCAGTAAACCTTCCACCTCGTCCGGCGCCGCGCCGCAGCCCGCAGCCAAGCCGCTGCTGGCCGCCGACCGCATCCGCAAGACCGCGCGTGAAATGTTCTACCGCGATGGCATCCGCGCCGTGGGCGTCGACGCCATCGTCAACCAGGCCGGCGTGACCAAGCCCAGTCTGTACCGCAGCTTTTCGTCCAAGGACGAGCTGGCGGCCACCTATTTGCGCGATTACGACGCCGAATTCTGGGCGCGCTTTGATGGCGCGTGCGCGGCCCACCCGGGTGACCCGCGCGCGCAATTGCTGGAGTACCTGTCGGGCTTGAGCCAGCGCGCTGTGCAGAACGGCTACCGGGGCTGCGGCCTGACGAATGCGGCCGTCGAGTACCCGGAAGCGGGGCACCCGGCGCGCGCCGTGGCGGTGGAGCACAAGCTGGAGTTGCGCCGCCGCTTGAACGAGATGGCGGCGGGCATGGGGGCGGCTGACCCCGAGGCGCTGGCCGATGGCCTGCTGCTGCTGATCGAAGGCGCTTTCGTGTCGAGCCAGTTATTCGGAGAGGGCGGCCCGGCCGGACGGGTGGCGGACATGGCCGATAAGCTGATCCAGGCGCATCTAACCCGCTGAAAGCCGTATGGCGCTGCACAAGACTAGTGCTTAATGTGGTGCCGCATGCACCGTTATGGTGGTGTTTGTACCCATTGCGCAACGAACAAAATAATGGTTGAAGTTTTTATTGCAACGCAACAAACGCGGATCTAACATGAATTCGTGTTGTTCCACATCGCCTTTCTCAAGGAGAGAATCATGAGCGATACCGCGTTGAAAAATGCCCGTATGTCGGATGCGCTGGAGCGGTCCTTGATCCGCGAGGCCGTCAAAGCGGAAACCCTGTCCGGCCCGTTCAACCGTGGCATGTGGCTGCGTTTGAAAGTGCGCCTGGCCTCTTTTGGCGGCGCCGTCGGCGAAGTCCTGCACGACATGGACGCCGGCCGACAGCAACACCCGGTTGTCTCCGCCCGCCACTAAGCGCAAGCGGTCAGCCAGAAAAAACGCCAGCGATATTGCTGGCGTTTTTTTTGCGTTTTTTGCGTTTTTCCTGGCGCTTAGACCACCATGTCCACCAGCAAGTAGCCATCCAGTATCACGATGCCAACGGTGGCGCTGATGGCGGCCAATGCCCAGGCGCCACGCAGCGCGTACTGGCCCATCAGCTTTCTGCGGCAGGCCAACAGCACCAGCGGACCCAGCGCGAAGGGCAGGGCCAGGCTCAGGATGACCTGGCTAAGCACCAGCAGTTCGTCCGGGTCTTTGCCGCCCGTGAAGATCAGCAGGCCCACGGCGGCGGCGCCTGCAATCAAGCGCGTCATGAGCGCGCGGCGGCGGTCTGACCAGTTGCTGCGGATCTGAAAACCTTTGGACAGAATGCGGCCGGCCAACACGCCTGTGATCGTGGAGCTTTGGCCCGCGGCGTAGAGCGCCACGGCGAACACGATGGCGGCGCCGACGCCCAGCGTGTGYCCAATGACGGCGTGGGCATCGTCCAGGCTGGACACGATCAGGCCCGAACCCGACAACGACGCCGCCGCCACAATCATGATGGCCGAGTTGATCAGCATGGCGATGCCCAGCGACACGATGGTGTCGTTGCGGGCGACGCGCATGGCCATGTCGCGGGCGGAGTCAGGCAACGCTTTCGCGCGTTCAGCCAGCGAGCCGGAATGCAGGTACAGGTTGTGCGGCATCAGCGTCGCGCCCAGGATGCCAAGCGCGATCAGGAAACCCTGCGGGTCGCGCAGCGCGCGGCCGGTTTCCGTGACGCCGTGCGCCACGGCTGTCCAGGCAGGATTCGCCTTGAACAGCAGGAAGACGAACGACGCGGCCACCACCGCCAGCAGCAGGGCGATCACACGCTCATGGCGGTCGGCGTTGCCACGGGTGAGCGCCAGCACGGCGAACGTGCCGACGCCGGTGACGGCCACGCCCGCAATCAGCGGCAGGTTGAACAGCAAGCGCAGCGCAATGGCGCCGCCGATCAGTTCCGCCAAGGCGGTCGCCAGAATGGCCGCTTCACCCGCGAGCCATGCGGTCTTGGACCAGCCGGGAGACAAATGCTGCGCGGTCAGCGAGGCCAGGTCCTGGCCCGTGGCCAGCGCCAGGCGCGACACCAGAATCTGAAAGCCCAGCGCCAGAAAGGCGGAGGTGATGACGACCATCAGCAGGCCATAGCCGAAGCCGCTGCCGCCTGCGATGTCAGTGGCCCAGTTGCCCGGATCGATGTAGCCCACAGCCACCAGAATGCCGGAACCGACCATGCGGCGCAGGTTCGCCGACAGCTGGGCGTCTTGCGCAAGGGCGGCTTTGCCGCCTGATATCGCGTAGATGAAACCGGTCATACGACACTCCTGAGAATGGTTCTCATTTTCCAGAAGCGATCGCCGACCGTCAAATTGATTTTCAACAAGCCGGGGATAGGTCCGCCCAATGGGGGCCTGCCCCGGCTTCTGGCGCGCCCCTGGTGGACGCACCCATCTTCAACCGTTCGGGATCAAGACTTGAGCTTGGCGTCCATGGTGATCTTGGCCTTCAGCACCTTGGACACCGGGCAACCCGTTTCGGCCTTGCGCGCGGCTTCCTCGAAGGCTTGGGCGGTGGCGCCGGGAATGACGGCTTCCACGGTCAGGTGGACGGCGGTGATGGAAAAGCCATCGTCCACCTTGTCCAGCGTGACTTCGGCTTTGGTGTCCAGGCTGGTCGCAACCATGCCGGCTTCGGACAGGATATTGGACAGCGCCATGGTGAAGCAGCCCGCGTGGGCCGCGCCCAGCAGTTCTTCGGGGTTGGTGCCCGGCGTGTCGCCAAAGCGCGTGTTGAACCCGTAAGGCTGAGCCTTCAGTGCGCCGCTTTGCGTAGAGATCGTGCCCTTGCCAGTCTTCAGATCGCCCGACCAGGCGGCGGATGCGGTTTTCTTCATAGTGACTCCTTGTGAGAGGGGACGCGTCCCGTGGCGGGCGCGTCCGGTGCAGGAATGCGCACCCCGGAAAAGGGCGGTGCGCGTTGCCTGAGCGGCATCGTCGATGATACGGCGAGCCCGAGGGGCGGGCGCGGAATCCAGCGGTGCGCAACGGCAAGCCGATGTAACGGCGGGCGGCAGGCCGGCGGGCAGACATAGAACTGCCTGGCTCAGAGCCGGATGCCCGGCCTGGGCGCCATCCGCATCAGGCAAAATAACGGCATCTCTACACTCCTTCCCAAGAGCTGCTGTCATGTCTCGCAATTTTCTTCGCATCGCCTGCGCCGCCGCGCTGGTCATTCCCGCCTTGTCCGCCCATGCCGAAATCGTGATCGGCGTGGATGTGTCGACGACGGGCCCCGCCGCCGCCATCGGCATCCAGACCAATAACGCGATTCGCCTGTGGCCCAACACCCTGGGCGGCGAACCGGCGCGCTACGTGGTGCTGGACGACGGCACCGACGTCAGCCGCGCGGTGAAGAACATGCGCAAGCTCACGTCCGAAGACAAGGTGGACGCCATCGTCGGCCCCAACACCACGGCGGCCGCCTTGGCCGCGCTGGACGTGCTGGCCGAGACCAAGACGCCGATGATTGCGCTGGCCGCCTCCAGCGTCATCGTTGAACCCTTGTCCGACCCCAAGCGCGCCTGGGCGTTCAAGATGCCGCAGAACGATTCGCTGATGGCGACGGTGCTGGTCGAGGACATGAAGAAGAAGGGCCTGAAGAACGTTGCCTTCATCGGATTCGCGGATTCCTACGGCGACAGCTGGTGGAAGGAGTTCACCGCCGCCGCCGGCAACGACTTGAAGATCGTGGCGCAGGAACGCTTTCAGCGCACGGACGCATCGGTGGTGGGCCAGGCGCTGAAAGTCATCGCCGCCAAGCCGGACGCCGTGCTGATTGCGGGGGCGGGCACGCCGTCGGCCTTGCCGCAGAAGACGCTGCTGGAACGCGGCTACACCGGCGCCATCTATCAGACGCATGGCATCGGCACGCTGGAATTCCTGCAAGTGGGCGGCAAGGACGTGGAAGGCACCTTGTTCCCGACCGGCCCGGGCGTGGTGGCGCGCGAGCTGCCCGACAGCAACCCGGTCAAGAAGGTGGCCGTGGCGTTTGCCGACAAGTATGAAGGCCAGTACGGCGCCAACACGCTGACGCAGTTTGCGGGCGACGCGTACGGGGCCTGGATGCTGCTGGATTCCGCCGTGGCGCGCGCGCTGAAAACGGGCGCCAAGCCCGGCACGCCGGAGTTCCGCAGCGCTCTGCGCGACGCCCTGGAAAACACCCGCGAGCTGGTCGTGCCCAACGGCGTGCTGAATATCTCGAAGGACAACCATCAGGGGTTCGACGAGCGCGCCCGCGTGATGGGCATCGTCAAGAATGGCCGGTTCTCGTACGCGCAATAGGGCGCTTGCATGGATTTCTACGGTTCGTAACATTTGCTGACGCCCCATAGGGGATCAGTCCCTAAAAGCACGCTTAGGCCTGCTTTTTCACGCCTTAATGATTCGTATAGAAATCATTTCTTAGCGTATTATTTTTAGCGAAGCCATGTACCTAGAAATAAATACGGGAGAAATGATTCATGACCTTGCTACGATCCAGACGCTTGCTGTTGGCCCTGAGCCTGGGCGTATTGGCCGCATGTTCCGACTCGGGCGCCGACAAGGGCGCGCCTGCGGCTGGCGGTGCAGCGGCAGGCGCCGCCAATACCCTGGAAGCCGCCAAGGCGGCTGGCAAGATCCGCATCGGCTACGCCAACGAGGCGCCGTTTGCCTACATGGACAGCAAGGAAGCCAAGGTCACGGGGGAATCCGTCGAGATCGCCCGCATCGTGCTCAAGCGCATGGGCATCAACGAAGTGGAAGGCGTGCTGACCGAGTTCGGCTCGCTGATTCCGGGCTTGGCCGCCAAGCGCTTCGACATCATCGCAGCCGGCATGTACGTCACGCCCGAGCGCTGCCAGCAGGTGGCGTTTTCGGACCCGACCTACGGCGTGGGTGAAGCCTTCCTGGTGAAGCAGGGCAACCCGAAAAACCTGCACAGCTATGAAGACGTGGTGAAGAACCCCGACGCCAAACTGGGCGTGGTGGTGGGCGCCATCGAAGGCGATTACGCCCAGAAAGTGAAGATTCCGTCAGGCCAGGTGGTGGTGTTTCCCGATGCGGTCAGCGCCTTGTCCGGCGTGCAAGCCGGCCGCGCCGACGCCTATGCCGCTACCGCCCTCACCATCAATGATCTGATGGGCAAGACGCAAGACGGCAGCGGCTTGGAAAAGGCCGACCCCTTCACCGACCCGGTGATCGACGGCAAGGGCGTGCGTGGCTATGGCGCCTATGCGTTCCGCACCGACGACAAAGCGTTTGCGGATGCGTTTAACGCGGAACTGGCCAAGTTCATCGGTACCGACGAGCACAAGAAGCTGGTGGCGCCGTTTGGCTTCACCGATCAGGAGCTGCCTAACGGTGTCACCGCCGCCAAGCTCTGCGCCGGACAGTAAAGGGGGGCGCCGATGCAGCTCGTATCCGAACATATCGCGGAGCTGGTGCCGCCCCTGCTAGAGGGGCTGGTCGTCACGCTTGAAATCATGGCGGGAGCCGTTGTGCTGGCGGTGCCGCTGGCGCTGCTATCAGGCATCGGGCGGCTGTCGCCGGTGCGGCCGGTGCGCTGGCTGGCATCGATTTACGTCGAGGTCTTTCGCGGCACGTCAGCGCTGGTGCAGCTGTTCTGGTTCTATTTCGTGCTGCCGCTGTTTGGCGTGCAACTGCCTGCCATGCTGGTGGGCATTGTGGTGCTGGCGCTGAACGCGGGCGCTTATGGCGCAGAGGTGGTGCGCGGCGCCATTCGCGCCGTGCCGCCCGGCCAGCGCGAAGCGGGCGTGGCGCTGAACCTGACCCGCGCGCAAATCATGCGCCGCATCGTGGTGCCGCAGGCCATACCCGCCATGCTGCCGCCTGCCGGCAACCTGCTGATTGAACTGATGAAGAACACCGCGCTGGTGTCGCTGATCACCATCACCGACCTGACGTTCCGCGGCCAACTGCTGCGCAGCGAAACCCTGCGCACTACCGAGATCTTTACGCTGATGCTGCTGCTGTACTTCGCGGTGGCGCTGCTGATCACGGCGGGCGTGCGCATGCTTGAGCGGAGGGTTCGCGTCCGATGACACCGATATTCGATTGGTCTTTCGCACTGGAAATTCTGCCCACGCTGGGCTCGGCGCTGGTCATCACCATTGAAGCGACCGTGCTGGGCATGCTGGTCGCGGTGACCTTGGGCTTGGTCCTGGCGATGCTGCGCCGGTCGCGGCTGCGCATTGTCTCGTTGCCCACGGCGTTCGTGATCGAGTTCATCCGGAGCACGCCGCTGCTGGTGCAGATGTATTTCCTGTTTTATGTGCTGCCGCTGACTGGCGCGCAAATGTCGCCGCTGGTGACTGGGGTCATCGCGCTGGGCCTGCACTACGCCACGTATTGCGCCGAGGTCTATCGGGCGGGCATTGAAGCGGTGCCGCGCGGGCAATGGGAAGCAGCCACCGCATTGAACATGTCGCGCTGGCGCACCGCCGTCGGCGTGGTGCTGCCGCAGGCGATTCCGCCCGTGGTGCCGGCGCTGGGCAATTACCTGGTCGCCATGTTCAAGGACACGCCGCTGCTGTCGGCCATCACCGTGGTTGAACTGCTGCAGCAAAGCAAGATGATCGGGTCGGCAACGTTCCGGTACACCGAGCCCCTGACGCTCGTGGGCGTGCTGTTCCTGGCGCTGAGCCTGGTGGCGGCATGGGGTGTGCGCGGCCTGGAGGCCCGACTGCAACGATATGGAGGAAAGCGATGAGCGCCAGCTTGAACATCAAGAATCTGCACAAGCGTTACGGAGAGCTGGAGGTGCTGCGCGGCATCAATCTGGAGATTCCGGCGGGCCAGACGGTGGCCGTGATCGGGCCGTCGGGCTCCGGAAAATCCACCTTGCTGCGCGTACTGATGACGCTGGACCAGCCCACCAGCGGCGATATCGAAATTGACGGGCAGCCGATGTGGACGGACGAGCAGGGCCGGCCGGTTGGCGTCAATTCCGAACACCTGCGCCGCGTGCGGGGCAAGATCGGCATGGTGTTCCAGCACTTCAATCTGTTCCCGCACATGACGGCGCTGGGCAACACCATGGAAGCGCCGGTGCATGTGCTGGGCATGACGAAAGACCAGGCGCGCGAGCGCGCCGTGGAGTACCTGGACATGGTGGGGCTGGGCGACAAGCTGGACGTCTATCCGGCACAGCTGTCGGGTGGGCAGAAGCAGCGCGTGGGCATTGCGCGCGCGCTGGCGATGTGCCCGGAGATCATGCTGTTCGATGAAGTGACGTCGGCGCTGGACCCGGAGCTTGTCGGCGGCATTCTGCAAATTCTGCGCGACTTATCGTCCCGGCGCAGCATGACGATGATCATCGTGACGCACCAGATGAAGTTCGCCGAACGCAGCTCGGACCGCACGCTGTTCTTTGACCAGGGCAATATCGTTGAAGACGCAGAATCGTCCGTGCTGTTCAGCCAGCCCAAGGAGGCGCGCACGCGCCAGTTTCTGGATTCGGTGATCGAAGGGCAGTAGGCGGGCGATGCGTGGCGCGCCCGGCAGGCAAGGGCAAAAGGGCTGCGGTTTAACCCTGCCGGGGGCGTTGGGATTGGCTTTCCGGTCATGGGCGGTTGCTATGCTGTCGCGTTCAATCTGCTGGAGCCGCCCATGAGTCACCTGTTCAGTCCCATGTCAGTCGGTAACGTCCCACTGGCCAACCGCATCGTCATCGCGCCCATGTGCGAATACTCGGCGGAAGACGGCCGCGCTACCGATTGGCACATGATCCATCTGGGCCATCTTGCCCTGTCGGGCGCCGCGCTGCTGTTCACAGAAGCCACGGCGGTGGAAGCCGATGGCCGTATTTCTCCCGGGGATCTGGGCCTGTGGTCTGACGAAACCGAGGCTGCGCTGGGCCGCGTGGTGGCCGCCATACGCCGTTATTCGCCGATCAAGCTGGGCATCCAATTGGGCCACGCCGGCCGCAAGGCCTCAAGCGATGCGCCGTGGAATGGCGGCCAGCTGGTGCCACCCAGCGCGGGCGGCTGGCAAGGCTGGGCGCCTTCGGCCATTGCGCACAATGCATCGGAACCGCCGCCCCATGCGTTGGACGAGGCCGGCCTGGTGCGCGTGCGCGACGCCTTCGTCGATAGCGCCCGGCGTGCGATTCGTTTGGGCTTTGACGCGATTGAACTGCATGCGGCGCACGGCTATCTGCTGCATCAATTCCTGTCGCCCTTGTCGAACCAGCGTCAGGACGCCTATGGCGGCTCGCTTGAAAACCGTATGCGCTTTCCGCTGGAAGTGTTCCAGGCCGTGCGCGAGATCACGCCGGACCACGTGGCGCTGGGCGTGCGTGTGTCGGCCTCTGATTGGGTCGACGGCGGCTGGGACCTTGAACAGACCATCGCGTTTGCGCAGGAGCTGAAAGCGCGCGGCTGTGAGTTCATCGACGTATCGAGCGGCGGCGTGTCTTCGCAGCAGAAGATTCCGGTGGGGCCGAACTACCAGGTGCCGTTCGCCGACGAGATCAAGCGCCAGGTCGGCATGCCCACCATCACCGTGGGTCTCATCACCGAGGCGCAGCAAGCCGAAGACATCGTGGCGCAAGGCAAAGCGGACATGGTCGCGCTGGCGCGCGGCATGTTGTATGACCCGCGCTGGCCGTGGCATGCCGCGGCGCAGTTGGGCGGCCAGGTTACCGCGCCACATCAGTACTGGCGTTCGCAACCGCGCGATCAAAAAGATCTGTTTGGCGAAACGCGCTTCGGGCAGCGCTGATCGCAAAAGGGCAGGTCAAACAAAAACGCCGCTTTGATAGCGGCGTTTTTGTCTTGCGGGAACGCGCAGCGATTACAGGCGCGAATACGCCTGTTCCAGCTCGCGTTGCATCGCGTCGGCAAAGTCCGCGCTGGCGGGGTCCAGCTGCGACAGCAGGCGGGCCAACACCACGTTGTCTTCTTCGCCGTTCCAGATCTTGATATACGTGCCTTCCTTGTAGCCATGCTGCTGGCGGAAGATGTTCAGCACGTTCTTCGACACGTACTGCGTGTAGGCGTCGTTCCAGGTCATCTCGCACGCCGTCATGGTCTGCTCCAGCACCTTGTAGCTGGCGCGGCCGCAAACGGCCAGGCCGCCAATCAGCTCCAGCAGTTCAGGCACGGTCAGGGCGCCAAGCGCATAGGCCTTGCCGTCCAGCGTGACCGTTGCTTCCGTGGCCAGATCGGCCATCAGCGCGTTCGCGGCGCCGTCTTGCTGGCCTTGGGCCTGGACAATCGTGTGCGACAGGTAGAAGTGCAGGATGTCGACCAGTTCCATCTGCACTTGGGGCAGGTCAATGGTCTGCTTCTTCCACCACTTCCAGCCGTAGTGCTCAAGCGCCTCGGCGGACTCGACGAAGGCGGCGCGCAGGAAACGGGAACCGCCATTGACCCAGTCAGGATTGATCATGCTGTTCAAGTGGTCCTGCAACTTCAGCATCGTGGCCGCCTGGGCCTGGTTCAATCCGACAACGTTATTCACTTTCACTCCGGGGGTCTTTAGGGGTCTGCTCAATTGCGGCGGAAATGTTAGCACCAATGGTCAGCACCATTGGGTAGCCCACCATGGGTGAGCATGAATGTCCGCCAGCCTGGGCCGCTTACTTGCCGTCCTTGCGATACGACGAGGTCTTCAGCGGCGGCAGTTTGCCCATCCCATTGCGCGGTTTGCGCGCATTGCCCGCCGCCTTGAGCAGCATGAACGCGAAGAAGCCCAGGAACACGGCCGGCATCAGTTCGCCAAGCTCAAATTGGGGGCTGCGAAAGGCGCGAATCGCGATGTTCACCGCTGACCAGCCAGCCAGAATGCCGCCCACCGTCAGCACAATGCCGATCTTGCGCAGGCGTGCGCGCTGCGCCATCGACGCCTCGCCGGTGTCGGACTGCGCGGTCGAGCCGGGCGCCTGAGCGTGGGACGGGGGGGACGGCGTGCGCGACGCCGTATTGCCCCAGGGCGCGGTGGACAGGGAATCAGACGTGACGGGGGGCGGGACGGGTACGGCCACCTTGGACGAAGCCTGCCGCGACGCCTCACGCTTGTCGGGAACCCGGCCGGGCGTGACGCCGCCCGCGCGCGTCAGGTTCTCGATGTAGCGTGCGAAATCGCCGTTCTTCGGCTCCAAATCAATCGCCATGAATTTCTCTCTGGTTCAATTGCCGCGCCGGACGCGCGCCGGCTGACGGCGCTTGCGCATCATGGCGAGCAGAAGTCCGCATCCTAGCAGCACTGAGAGGCCTGCGCCGATCATCATGGCGATCTGCTGCGCGTTTTCGGCGGTGCCCAGACTGCGCGCGGTGATATAGCCCGGGGCCAGCATCAGCGGCATCCACAGCAGGGCCGACAGCACATTGGCCAGCTGGAAGCGGCTTTGCGCCATGCCCATGACGCCCGCAACCGTGGGAATGGTGGACCGGATAGGCCCCAGAAAGCGGCCAATCAGTACCGAGGCGAACCCATAGCGGTAGAAGAACAGCCGGGCGCGCGCCACGCCGGTGCGCTGTTGCTTGAGCGGCCAGCGGCGCAAGACGCCGGGGCCGGCCCAACGGCCCAGCCAGTAAGACAGCGCGTCGCCGACGATGGCGCCTGCTATGCCCCATATGATGACGCCCCAGGGGTCGAGCGTACCGGCGCCAATCAGGCCGCCCGTTAGCAGCATCAAGGCGGTGGCGGGAATGAACAGGCCCAGCAGCACCATGGATTCGCCCAGGGTCAGCAGGAAGGTGATCGGGCCGGCCCAGATCTGGTTGGCCTCGATGAAGAGGCCGATCTTGTCGATATATTGGTCCATGAAGGCGGAGTCTGAAAATTAGCTGAATGCAATCGGGTATCTTAACGCCTGCTTTAATGGCCAAGTGTTATCTAGGCTTTCTGATTGATGCGTACGACTGGGGAACTATGGATTCGGTAACACAAGCGGTGCTGGGTGCGGGGATACAAGGGGCAATGCTGGGGCGCTTTCAGGGGCGCCGGGCGCTGATCTACGGGGCGGCCCTGGCAACGGTGCCCGACCTGGACGTGCTGATGCGCTATCCCGACCCCGTGTCGCTGATGACCTATCACCGGGGCTTTTCGCATTCCATCTTCGTGCTGACCGGGCTGGCCTTGCTGCTGACCTGGCTGATACGTAAATATTGGCCGCAAGCGCCCTACGGCGGGCGAAGGTTGTTCTTGACCTTATGGCTGGTGCTGGTGACCCACCCGGTGCTGGACGCGTTCACCGTCTATGGCACGCAGCTGTTCTGGCCGCTGGCGGCCATTCCCGAAAGCTGGTCGGCCATCTTCATCATCGATCCAATCTATACCGTGCCCTTATTGCTGGGCGTGGTCTATGCCATAGCCGTGGGCATGACGAGCCGCGCGCGCCGGTTCCTGGCGGGGGCGTTGATCTTCAGCACGGCCTATCTGGGCTTCGGGCTGGCCAGCCGTATCGTCACCGAAGACCGCGTGCGCGACGCCATGCAGCAGCAGGGCATCGCCGTGACCGAGCTGCGCGCGGTGTCGATGCCGTTCAACACGCTGGTGTGGCGCGTCATCGCCAAGACCGCGGATGGTAATTACTACGAATCCGTCAGCAGCCTGTTCGACCGCGGGCAGCCGGAATGGCTGCGCCAGCCGCTGAATCTGGATCTGGGCCAAGCATTGGAAAACGTGCCGCTGCACGCGCGCCTGCGCTGGTTCACGGACAACTGGCTGCGGTATGACGCCATTGGCGATGCGCTCGTTGTGACGGATCTGCGCATGGGCATGGCGGGGCATTACACGTTCCGCTTCAAGATGGCCGAGCGCGGGCCGGATGGCAGCTGGACGCCCGTTACGCCATCGAGCTGGCCTAGCGAACGCGGCGGCTGGGGCGAACTGAAGCTGGTGCTGGCGCGCATTCTGCACGCGCAGCCGCCGCTGCCGCTGGCGGAGTGGTCGGAATTGTCGACCCGCTAGGCCCGCTGCCTCTGCTACACCCGCCAGACTTGGCACTCGTGCCATGACGAGCCCCCGATAACACGGGGGCTTTTCCTTGTTGGGTCGCGCCTAATTGACCGCATTCCACGCCTTGCATTATTCTTGTTCGATATTAAGGAACTTAAGTTCCGTTTTATGGAACATTCATGAGCATTCTAGATGGAGTCCAACGCGTGCTGTCGCTGTACGCGGAAGGCGCGACGGAGCTGAGCTTTACCGACGTCGCCGCGCGGCTGGCCATGCCCAAGAGCACGGCCTCTCGCTTGCTGAACCAGATGCAGCATTACGGCATGCTGGACCAGGACGCCGCCACGCGCCGCTATCGCGCAGGGGCCTTGCTGGCGCAGGCCGTGCGTGCCGGCATGGCCGCAACGCCGCTGGATGAAGCCTGCCGCGCGGTGTTGACTCGCCTATCCGACGACAGCGGCTTGACCGCGTATTTGTCCACCTTGAACCAACGTGAAACCGTGGTGCTGCAACGCCTGAATGGCTCGCATCCGGTGCAGGTGTTGTCACCGCCTGGCTCGCGCCGCAATGCGTCCGGCACGGCGATGGGCCGGGCGCTGTTGTCGCGCCTGAGCGATGCTGAATTTCAAGCGCTGTACGGTGCCGACCCGGCCCAGCGCCTGCCGATGGAAGGCCGTGATTGCCCGGCCACCGTCGGCGACCTGGCCCGCCTGGTCGAGCAGACGCGCGCAGACCATTGCGGCGTGGCGATTGACCAGGCCATGCCCGGCATCGGCGCCGTGGCGGCCGCGGTGCGTGACCCGGCCACCGGCGAATTGCGCGGTCTGTGTCTGTCGTTTGTGTCGTTCCAGGCCGATGCGGCGCGCGTGGCGCGCTTGCGCGATTCGGTGCTGCAACAGGTGGCGGCGTTGGGCCGCGAACTGCACGACCCTTATTGGCTGGCTTGAACCCTTTGGCTTGAACCCATTGGCCTAAACCCTCTGGGTGGCTTGAATCCTTTCTCTTGTTGACGCGCCCACGCGGGCGCTCCCCCGAACATCCCCTGACGGAACCTCTCCCATGAACCTCTTGCTACTTAGCAATTCCAGCAGCGACGCCGGTTATCTGGTCCACGCAATGCCGGACATCCGCGAACTGATCGAATCCTTGCCGCAAGGCGCGCCGGCCGTGTTCGTGCCGTTCGCCGGCGTCACGCGGGATTGGGACGACTACACCGCGCTGGTGGTATCGGCCTTGGCGGACACAGGGCTTGCCATTCAGGGCCTGCACCGTGCCGAAGACCCGGTGGCCGCGCTGGAAAACGCCGCTGTCATCATCGTGGGCGGCGGCAACACGTTCAATCTGTTGGGCCAGTTGCGCCGTCAAGGCTTGCTGGACGTGGTGACGCGCCGCGTGCGCGCGGGCGCCGCTTATCTGGGCTGGAGCGCTGGCTCCAATCTGACGTGCCCCACCATCTGCACCACCAACGACATGCCCATTACCGACCCGGGCGGCTTCGACGGTCTGGGCCTGATCCCGTTCCAGATCAACCCGCACTACACCAACGCGCACCCGCCCGGCCATCGCGGCGAAACGCGCGCCCAGCGTCTGGCTGAGTTCTGCACGCTGAATCCCGCGATGCCGGTTCTGGGCCTGCCGGAAGGCTCGGCGCTGCGCGTGCGCGGCGGCAAGGTTGCGCTGGTCGGCCCGCATGATGCGCCGCTGTTCCTGGGCCACACCGAACCGCGCGTGTTCCGACCCGGCCCGCTGGAGATCCCGGCATGAAGCATGTGATCGACACCATCGAGCTCTTGTCGTCCGCCCACATCACGGGTGACGCGGTCGCGCAGGTGCTGCGCGAGGCCGGCGAGTGCGAGGTGGAAGTGACCCGCCTGGAACGCGATGGCGCAGCCACGGATTTTCTATCCATCGTCATTCCCGGCCTGGACGCATCGGCGCCGCAGCTGGGCATTGTTGGCCGCCTGGGCGGCATCGGCGCGCGTCCCGCCGTGACGGGCCTGGTGTCCGATAGCGACGGGGCGGTGGTGGCGATTGCCGCGGCGCTCAAGCTGATGGCCATGGCGCGTCAGGGCGACGTGTTGCCTGGCGCCGTGCGTATCCGCACGCACATCTGCCCGCGCGCCGGCACGCGTCCGCACCACCCCGTGCCGATGATGCGTTCGCCGTTTCCCATGCGCGAAATGATGTCGCACGAAGTCGACCCGCGCATGGACGCGATTCTGTCGGTGGACACCACGCGCGGCAACCGTCTGGTGAACAAGCGCGGCGTGGCGCTGACGCCGGTGGCCAAGCAGGGCTATCTGCTGCGCATTCCCGAAACGATGCTGGATGTGATGGGCTGGGTCAGCGGCGAACTGCCGGTGACCTTGCCGCTGACGACGCAGGACATCACGCCGTATGAAAACGGGCTGTGGCACGTGAACTCGCTGATGCAGCCGGCCATCGTGACCGATGCGCCCGTGGTGGGCGTGGCGCTGACCGCGCAGACTGCCGTGCCGGGCTGCGCCACGGGTGTGACCAACGCCGTGGATGCGGACGTCGCCATGCGCTTCTGCATCGAGATCGCCAAGATGTTTGGCCAGCGCACGATGGCGTTTTTCGATGACGCGGAATGGCGTGCGCTGCAAGGCCGTTATGGCTCGATGGCGCATCTGCAAACCGTGGGCCGCGAAGATGGCGGTGCGGCATGAACGCGCTGCAATCGCGCCGCGTGGCCTTCTTCACCATTGGCCAATCTCCGCGCAGTGATGTCGTGCCGGAAATGGCGCGGCTGTTGGGCGACTCGGTGCGCATTGATGAGTTCGGCGCGCTGGATGGCCTGGACGCCGCGGCGCTTGCCGCAATGGCGCCGCGCGATGGCGAGTACCGCTTCGCCACCCGCATGCGTGACGGCGCGCAGATCGAACTGGACGCCGCCCGCGCGGAAGCGCGGCTGGCCGACGTGATGCGCCAAGCGGATGACGCGGGCTACGACGTGCTGGTGCCACTGTGCACCGGTACGGCCATCGCGCCGATGCGCACGCTGGTTATCGAGCCGCAGCAGGTGGTTGACCATCTGGTGGCCGGATTGTCCGCGCACTGCCGCAAGGTGGGGCTGGTGGTGCCGCTGGCCGAACAGCTCGATTTCTTTCACATGGCCGTGCCGCTGGCTTGCGCGACCGAAGTTGTGCACGCATCGCCCTACGAGGCCGACGCCGACCAAGCCGCGCGCAACTTCGCGCAAGCGGGGCAGGCGCTGGCGTCCTGCGATGTGATCGTCATGCATTGCATGGGTTACGCCGAGCGCATGCGCGACGCCGTTGCCCAGGCCTCGGGCCGCCCGGTGCTGCTGTCCAACCGCCTGGTGGCGCAGGCGTTATCGCAAATTCTGGAATAAAGCCGCCTAGGCAAACCGATGCGTCGTTGCAGCGGTGACACGCCGCGACGACGCCGGTAGAGCGGCAAGGGGAGACGAAGCCGTCTTCGTCAATTTATTGTTTGGAGTGTTCTTCATGTTCAGCCTTACCCTGCATCGCGCCGTGGGCGCTCTGTTTGCCGTCACGGCCCTGACGGCCGCCTCTTCGGCGCTCGCTGCCGACGCGTGGAAGCCCACCAAGCCGGTTCGTCTGCTGGTCGGCTTCGCGCCGGGCGGTTCGGCCGATACGCTGGCGCGCCTGTTGGCCGAGCCGCTGTCCAAGCGCCTGGGCCAATCGGTCGTCGTTGAAAACCTGGCGGGCGCGGGGGGCAACATCATGGCCTTCCGCCTGTCGCAGTCTCCCGCTGACGGCTACACCATCGGCATCGCCGCCGCCGGTTCCATGGCCATTACGCATGTCCTGAACCCGAAGGGCACGAACTACAAGCCCTCGGACTTCACGCCGATCACGCTGGCGGCCGTGCAGCCCAATGTGGTCATCGTGAACAAGGACGTGCCGGCCAATAACCTGGCCGAACTCAAAACGTATTTCCAGAACACGCCAACCGCCACGTATGGCACCGCAGGCGTGGGCATTTCCAATCACCTGATCGCCGAGACCATGCTGTACAAGATGGGCGTGAAGGTGCCGCACGCGGCCTACCGTGGCGCGGCCCCGGTCATCACCGACCTGTTGGGCGGCCATATTGCGATGACGATGGACAACATCTCTACCGCCGCGCCGCTGGCCTCGCAAGGCAAGGTCAAGGCGATCGCCGTGGCCTCGATCAAGCGCGCGCCTCAATTGCCCAACGTGCCGACGCTGGACGAGCAGGGTCTGAAGGGGTTTGACATGCCGACGTGGCAGGGCGTGTTTGCGCCGGCGGGCTTGCCAGCGGATGTGCAGGCGGCTTACTACGCGGCGCTGCAAGACGTGCTGAAGGAGCCGTCTGTCATTGAGAAAATGGCAGAGCTGGGCTCGGAGCCAGTCACGGACATGACGCCGGAGAAGACCGCCGCGTTCCTGGAAAATGACCGCAAGCAATGGGCGGACATCGTGAAGGCTGCGAACATCAGCCTGGAGCAGTAAAAGCAAAAGGGCCCCGACAAGGGGCCCTTTTTTTGCCAGTGGTAATCGGCTGGCGGTATTGGCCTGGATGCTGCGTCAGGCGGGAAGTGGCATCAGGCAGGAAGTGCTATCAAGCGGGAAATGCTAGCAAGCGGGAAATGCTATCAAGCGGGATACCGCGCTGCGATTTCCGCGATCAGACGGCGTGCGGCATCGAGCTTGTCGCCCGCCGGCAGCGGGTGCGCGCCTTGCTCGTCGAACAGCACCAGTTCGGTGGTGTCGGCATCCATGACCTTGTGCGCCAAATTGCCCACCAGCAGCGGAATGCCCTTGCGCTGGCGCTTGGCTTCGGCGTGTTCGGCCAGCTTCTCGGTTTCCGCAGCAAAGCCCACGCACCACGGGCCGTTTTCCAACTTGGCCACTTCGGCCAGGATGTCCGGATTCGGTTCGAATTCCATCAGCGGTGCGCCGCCGCCTTCGCTGGTTTTCTTCAGCTTTTGCGTGCTGACGTTCTTCACGCGCCAATCCGCCACGGCGGCTACGGCGATGAAGATGTCGGCGTCGGTGGCGCTGGCCATCACGGCGTCATGCATCTGACGCGCTGTGGTGACGGATAGGGAGGTCACGCCGCGCGGCACGGGCAGGAACGTGGCGCCGGTAATCAAGGTGACGCGGGCGCCGGCTTCGCGCGCGGCGCGGGCCAGGGCATAGCCCGTCTTGCCCGACGAGCGGTTGCTGAGCACGCGCACCGGGTCCACGGGTTCGGACGTGGGGCCGGCGGTCAGCAGCACATGGCGGCCGGCCAGCAGCTTGGGCTGGAAGAAGGCGATCAGGTCGGTCAGCAGTTCATGCGCTTCCAGCATGCGGCCGTCGCCCGTTTCGCCGCAAGCCTGTTCGCCAGCCGAAGGACCCAACACGCTGATGCCGTCCGCGCGCAGTTGTTCAACATTGCGCTGCGTGGCCGGGTTGGCCCACATTTCGCGGTTCATGGCAGGCGCCACCAGAAGCGGACAGGCGCGCGCCAGGCACAGCGTGGACAGCAAGTCGTCGGCCATGCCATGCGCCAGCTTGGCCATGAAGTCGGCGCTGGCGGGTGCGATCAGCACGGCGTCCGCGCCACGCGTCAGGTCGATGTGCGCCATGTTGTTGGGCACGCGTGCGTCCCAGGCATCCACGAACACGGGCCGGCCGGACAGCGCCTGCATGGTCACCGGCGTAATGAAGTGCGTGGCCGCCTCGGTCATCACCACGTCGACGGTGGCGCCTTGTTCGGTCATGCGCCGCACCAGCTCGGCGATTTTGTAGCAGGCGATGCCCCCGGTCAGACCGAGGACGATGCGTTTGCGGGCGAGATCGAGCATGAGGGCGTGGCGGCGGGTTCAGCGCCGTGAAAACGAGGAATGGAGGGTGATTTTATTCTGCATTGCGGCATTGCGCCGTTCGCCATGCATTCAGGGGGTATCAAATAGGACAAAACCCTGTGTGAAGCAGGGCGGCCGGGGCATTGCGCCCCGGTTCGCCGTCCGGCTCGCCGTTGGACTCGATCCAGGTTTTGAATCCTGGCTGGCGTCGGTCAGGCCTGCGGCTTCTTGCGAGCGCGCAGCAGTTCGTCCAGCACCAACAGCACGGCGCCGCAGCTGATGCCCACGTCCGCCAGGTTGAAGGCGGGGAAGTAGGAGTCGTTCCAGTAGAACAGCAGAAAGTCCACCACGTGGCCATACACCACACGGTCGATAACGTTGCCGATGGCGCCGCCCAGGATCAGCGTCAGCGCCAGGCTGAAGCGCGGCTGGCCGTGCGTGCGGCGCAAGATGATCGTGATGACGATGGCGGCCGCGATGCCCAGCCCGGTGAAGAGCCAGCGCTGCCAGCCTTCTTCGGACGCCAGGAAGCTGAACGCAGCCCCCCGGTTGTACATCAGCGTGAAGTCAAACACCGGCAGCACGTTGACCCGTTCGCCGTACTGGAACGAGGTGTTGAAATACACCTTCGTCACCTGGTCCAGCACGATGATCAGCAAGGCCAGCGCCAGCCAGCCGCCCACGCGCGCAGGGGTTGCGCGGGCGGGCGCCGTGCCCGTCACTCCCGAATCGGAGGGGCGGGCCATGTTCAAGCCTTGTCGCGGGCTTCGCCCGTGCCGAACAGGTTGGACACGCAACGGCCGCAGATCTCGGGGTGATCCGCGTCTTGGCCAACGTCCAGGCGCCAGTGCCAGCAGCGTTCGCACTTCTTGTGCGCCGACGGCGTGACCTCAATGCGGGTCTCGCCTTCGCCGGCATGCACGGTGGCGCGCGACACGATCAGCACGAAGCGCAGGTCGTCGCCCAGGCTGGCCAGCAGTTGCTGGTCGTCGCCATTGGCGTAGAGATCAACCTCGGCTTGCAGCGACGAACCGATGTCGCCTGCCGTGCGCACTTCTTCCAGCTTGCGCTGGACGTCGGCGCGAATGGCGCGCAGGCGCGTCCACTTGGCCGACAGCGCATCGGCGTCGGCAAACGGCGGCAGCGTGTGATAGACCTCGGTGAAGATCGTCGTGCGGGCGGCGTCGGCCTGAGCTTTAAGCGCGGAGCCGACCAGTTCCTTCCAGGCTTCTTCGGCCGTGAAGGACAGGATCGGGGCCATCAGCTTAAGCAGCGTCTGCGTGATGTCCAGCAGCGCCGTCTGCGCCGAACGGCGCGCCACGCTGCCGGGGGCCGACGTGTACAGGCGGTCTTTCAGGATGTCCAGGTAGAACGCGCCCAGGTCTTCCGAGCAGAACGTCTGCAAACGCGAGACGGCCGGGTGGAAGTCATAGCGTTCGTAGTTGGCCTGCACTTCGGACTGCATCTGCGCCGTCATAGCGAGCGCGTAGCGGTCGATTTCGAAGAGCTCGCCGTACGGCACGGCTTGCGACACGGCGTCGAAGTCAGCCACGTTGGCCAGCAGGAAGCGCAGCGTGTTGCGTATGCGGCGGTAGCCTTCGACCACGCGCTTCAAGATTTCGTCCGAAATCGACAGCTCGCCCGAGTAATCGGTGGAGGCGACCCACAGGCGCAGGATTTCCGCGCCCAGCGAGTCCGACACCTTTTGCGGGGCGATCACGTTGCCCACCGACTTGCTCATCTTGCGGCCTTGGCCGTCAACAACGAAGCCGTGCGTCAGCAGCGCCTTGTAGGGCGGCTGGCCGTACAGCATGCAGCCGGTCAGCAACGACGAATGGAACCAGCCGCGATGCTGGTCGGACCCTTCCAGGTACAGATCGGCAGGCCAGCCGAGTTCAGCGCCGTGGGAACCGGCGAACTCGCCGTCCTTGCCGCCCAACACCGTGGCGTGCGTGCTGCCGGAATCGAACCACACGTCGAGCGTGTCGCGGTTCTTTTCGTACTGGTCGGCCTCATCGCCAAGCAGGTCGCGCGGTTCAATGGCTTGCCAGGCTTCGATGCCGTCTTTCTCCACGCGCTGCGCCACTTGTTCCAGCAGTTCAGCCGTACGCGGATGCAGCTCGCCGGTTTCCTTGTGCACGAAGAAAGCCATCGGCACGCCCCACTGACGCTGGCGCGACAGGGTCCAGTCCGGACGGTTGGCGATCATGGCGTGCAGGCGGGCGCGGCCCCAGGCCGGGTAGAAGGCCGTGGCGTCGATGCCGGCCAGTGCCGATTCGCGCAGGGTCGGGCCGCCATCCTTGGGGGCTACGTCCATGCCGGCGAACCATTGGCTGGTGGCGCGGTAGATGATCGGCGTCTTGTGGCGCCAGCAGTGCATGTAGCTGTGTTTGTGCTTTTCAACGTGCATCAGGGCGCCGGCTTCGGTCAGCGCTTCGACGATCTTGGGGTTGGCGTCCCAGATGGACAGGCCGCCAAACAGCGCCAGGCTGTCCACGTACTTGCCATCGCCCATGACGGGGCTGATGAAGTCGGTGTCTTTCATGCCGTGCGCCTTGCACGACACAAAGTCTTCAATACCGTAGGCCGGAGCCGAATGCACAACGCCCGTGCCCGAGTCGGCCGTGACGTAGTCGCCCAGGTAGATGGGCGCGCGGCGGTCATAGGCGGGGTTGAACTGCGCCAGCGGGTGGCGGAATTCAATTTCCGACAGGGCGGCGCCAGGCGCCGTGGCGATGACTTCTCCTTCCAGGTTCCACGACTTCAGGCACGCTTCGACGCGGTCTTTCGCAACCAGCAGCAAGGGGCCGAACTTGGGCGCCGGCGATACACGCACCAGCGCATATTCGATTTCCGGATGCACGTTCAGCGCCTGGTTGGACGGGATGGTCCAGGGCGTGGTCGTCCAGATGACGATGGCGCCATCGTCTACCGAATCCAGCCCGAAGGCGGCCGCCAGCTTGGCGGGTTCGGCAAACGGGAAGGCGACGTCAACGGCCGGGTCAACGCGGTCGGCGTATTCGACTTCGGCTTCGGCCAACGCCGAACCGCAGTCAAAACACCAGTTCACGGGCTTCAAGCCGCGGAACACATAGCCCTTGTCCAGGATGCGGCCCAGCGCGCGGATCTCGTCGGCTTCATTGCTGAAGTTCATGGTCATGTACGGGCGATCCCACTCGCCCAGCACGCCCAGACGCTTGAAATCCTTGCGCTGGCGGTCGATCTGCTCAAGCGCGTAGGCGCGAGCCTTCGACTGCACTTCCGCCACGGGCAGGTGCTTGCCGTATTTCTTTTCGATCTGGATTTCGATCGGCATGCCGTGACAGTCCCAGCCCGGCACGTAATGCGCGTCATAGCCGGCCATGTTGCGGCTCTTGACGATGATGTCCTTCAGGATCTTGTTGACCGCGTGGCCGATGTGAATGTCGCCGTTCGCATAGGGCGGGCCGTCGTGCAAGACGAAACGCGGCCGGCCGCGGCTGGCCGCACGGATCGCTTGGTAGACGTGGTTTTCCTCCCACTGCGAAATCCAGGCGGGCTCGCGCTTGGCAAGGTCGCCCCGCATGGGGAAGGGGGTATCGGGCAGGTTGAGGGTCTTTTTATAGTCCATGAACGGCAAAATAGGCGCGCGCGTTTCGCGCGTCTTCGGCGATGGCGGCAGTCAGGGAAGGGAGGTCAGGAAATTTTTCTTCGTCCCGCAGCTTGTGCAGGAATTCGACGCGTACGAGTTTACCGTAAGCGTTGAGGGTGTCGTTGAGCAGGTGTGACTCTAACAGCACGCGGCCACGGTCTTCGACCGTCGGGCGCACACCCAGGCTGGCCACGGCGGGCAGGGGCTGGTCAGCCAGCCCATATACCTGCACCACGTAAATGCCCGAGCGCGCGGCGCAGCGTTCGGCCACGCGCAGGTTCATGGTGGGATATCCCAGCGTGCGGCCCAGCTTCTGGCCATGGATCACATGGCCGCTGATATGAAAGGGGTGGCCGAGCAAATGGCGGGCGCGGTCCAGGTCGCCAACGGCAAGGGCCGTGCGCACTTCAGAACTGGAAATGCGGTGGCCTTGCTGGTCGGTGACGTCGGCAAGCGTTTGCACTTCGAACCCATGCCGCATGCCGGCTTCGCGCAGCAGATCAATGTCGCCGCTGCGTTTGTGGCCAAAACGGAAGTCTTCGCCCACCAGCAGCCATTTGGTCTGCAAGCCTTGCACCAGCAGGTTTTCGATGAAGGCGTTGGCCGACATTTCCGCCAGCCGGGCGTTGAAGCGTTCGACGACGACTTGGGATACGCCATAGCGCGCCAGCGCCGCCAGCTTGTCGCGCAGCCCGGAAACCCGGGTGGGCGCCAGTTCAGGGCGTTGGTTCAGCGTGGCGAAATACTCACGCGGATGGGGTTCGAACGTCATGACGGACGGCACCAGGCCACGTTCGCGGGCGACTTGGCAGACGCGCGCCAGCATGGCCTGATGTCCGCGATGGACGCCGTCGAAATTGCCGATCGTCAGCGCGCAAGGAGCGCGCCGGTCGGGCGGGGGCAGGGATCGGTAGATACGCAGCGATGGTTTCACGAGCGAGAGTTTACAATTTTGGATTCCGGGTTTGTTCTAATCCCCCCAACCATTTGTGCGCCGACGGGTTTTCCGGGGTGCGGAATGGTGGCGGACAAGCCCTTTGCGCCAAGCAAAGCGCGTCCCTGGCGGGGCGCCTCGGGGGCTAAATATTTGGATTCTTCTATCTTGCCGGAAACACAACTTTCTAAGCGCCGACTCGTCATCCTGATTTCGGGGCGGGGCAGCAACATGCAGGCGTTGGTCGAGGCCTGCCGCGATGAGGGCTGGCCTGCCGACGTGGCCGCCGTCATCGCAAGCCGCCCGGATGCGGGCGGCCTGGAATGGGCCGCCGCCCAGGGCATTCCCACGGCCGCCCTGTATCACAAGGACTACGCCAGCCGCGAAGCCTTTGACGCCGCGCTGGCTGCCGAAATCGACCGCTACGCGCCGGATTACGTCATCCTGGCGGGCTTCATGCGCGTGCTGACACCGGGCTTCGTCAACCACTACGCGGGCCGGCTGGTCAATATCCATCCGTCGCTGCTGCCGGCATTTCCGGGGCTGCATACGCATGCCCAGGCGCTGGCGACTGGCGTGCGCGTGCATGGCTGTACCGTGCATTTCGTGACGCCGGTGTTGGACCACGGCCCCATCATTGCGCAGGGCTGCGTGCCGGTTCTGGCGGGCGACACGCCGGAACTGCTGGCCAATCGCGTCCTGGCAGTGGAACATCAGGCTTTTCCGGCCGCAGTGCGCTGGCTGGCCGAAGGCCGGGTTACCCTCACAAACGACCACCGGGTGGACGTGCAGGGTGACCCCGCACGCCTGTTCACCTGGTCGCCGGCCGCTTGAGCGGCCCTGAATCGCTTTTACCGGGCGGAACCCTTCCGCCCCACTGGAACACACCATGAATAAACCCCAATCTCCGCGTTCTCGTCCGGCAGGCTCCCCGAGGGCAGCCTCCGAAGGGCGCGACGGTCGGTCCTTTTTCTCGCGTCCCAAGGGCGAGGCCCGCGAAGCCCCGCCGCGCGAGCGCAACGAGCGTGTGCGCGAAGAGCGCCCCAGCCGCGACAGCGGCCGTCCGGGCCCGCGTCCCTCGTTTGACGCCCCGCGTGGTGAAGGCCGCAGCGAACGCGGCTCCTTCGGCGGCGACCGCCGTGAAGGCCAGGGCCGTCCGGCTCCCCGCCCGTCCTACGATGCGCCGCGAGGCGATAACCGCGGCGGCCCGCGTGGCGACAGCCGTGGCGGTGAACGCGGTTCTTATGGTTCGGAACGCGGTTCCGAGCGCCGCGAAGGCCAAGGCGGCCGTCCGGATTCGCGTCCGTCGTATGGCAACGACCCGCGCGGCGACAGCCGTGGCGGTGAGCGGGCTTCCTACGGTTCCGAGCGCCGCGAAGGCCAAGGCGGCCGCCCGGATTCGCGTCCGTCGTACGGGAACGGCCCGCGCGGCGACAGCCGTGGTGGTGAGCGTGCTTCCTACGGTTCCGAGCGCCGCGAAGGCCAAGGCGGCCGTCCGGATTCACGTCCGTCGTATGGCAATGGCCCGCGCGGCGATAGCCGTGGCGGTGAGCGTGCCTCCTACGGTTCCGATCGCCGCGAAGGCCAAGGCGGCCGTCCGGATTCGCGTCCGTCGTACGGCAACGGCCCGCGCGGCGATAGCCGTGGCGGTGAGCGTGCTTCCTACGGTTCTGAGCGCCGTGAAGGCCAAGGCGGCCGTCCGGATTCACGTCCGTCGTACGGCACCGGCCCGCGCGGCGACAGCCGTGGCGGTGAACGGGCTTCCTACGGTTCCGAGCGCCGCGAAGGCCAAGGCGGCCGTCCGGATTCGCGTCCGTCGTACGGCAACGGCCCGCGCGGCGACAGCCGTGGCGGTGAACGTGCTTCCTACGGTTCCGATCGCCGCGAAGGCCAAGGCGGCCGTCCGGATTCGCGTCCGTCGTATGGCAACGGCCCGCGCGGCGACAGCCGTGGCGGTGAGCGTGGTTCGTACGGCTCCGAGCGCCGCGAAGGCCAAGGCCGTCCGTCCTTTGACGGCCCCCGCGGTGAAGAACGTGGTGAACGCGGCCAATACGCCGGCCCGCGTGGTGACGATCGTGGCGAACGCGGCCAGTACGCCGGCCCGCGCGGTGAAGATCGTGGTGAGCGCGGCCAGTACGCCGGCTCGCGTGGCGGCGATTCGTCGCACGGCCATCGCGATCAGACGCCGCAAAAACCCCAGTTCAATCGTCCGCGCCAGTCTTACGCCGCTATCCGCATCGATCAGGTGCAGCGCGTGCTGGGCGAAATCCTTCAATGGACGTACCCGGCTGACTCCGCGTTGTCGCATTGGCTGCGCCACCATCCGAACCTGGGCGCGCGCGATCGTTCCGAAGTCGCCGAAGCCGTTTACGACGTATTGCGCCATCTTCGCCGTTACCGCCAATTCGGCGAAAGCGGCGTGGGTCCCGCATCCCGCCGCCTGGCCATCCTGGGCCTGAACGCGACGCTGGGCGCCGAGGCGCTGGAAGAGGGCATGGATGCCGCGGAAGCCGAATGGCTCAAGCGCGTGTCGCAGATCGATCTGGCCACCTTGCCCCGCGCCGTGCGCGGCAGCATCCCGGATTGGCTGGACGAGCGCCTGGCGCTGATGGACAGCCCGGAAACCCTGGTCGAAGCCTTGAACCGCCAGGCCAGCCTGGACTTGCGCGTCAACCCGCTGAAGGCCGAGCGCGATGCCATGTTGACCGAATTGCAGCAAAGCGCGGGCCGTTATGAACCCGTCGCCATGCCGTTTTCGCCCTGGGGCATCCGCATGGAAGGCCGTCCGGCGATCAACCGCTGGCCGCAATTCGAAAACGGCAGCATCGAAGTGCAGGACGAAGGCAGCCAATTGCTGGCCCTGCTGGTCGCCCCGCGCCGTGGCGAAATGATCATTGATTTCTGCGCTGGCGCGGGCGGCAAGACGCTGCTGTTGGGCGCGCTGATGCGCTCAACCGGCCGCCTGTACGCGTTTGACGTGTCGGCCGCCCGCCTGGCGCGCGCCAAGCCGCGCTTTGCCCGCAGCGGCTTGTCGAACGTCGTGCCGGTGGTGATCGATAGCGAAAACGATGCCCGCGTGAAGCGCCTGGCCGGCAAGGCCCAGCGCGTGCTGGTCGACGCGCCGTGCAGCGGTATCGGTACCCTGCGCCGCAACCCCGACCTGAAGTGGCGCCAGCACCCCGAGGCGCTGGCCGAACTGGGCCAGCTGCAGGAACGCATCCTGAATAGCGCCGCGCGTTGCGTGGCCCCGGGCGGTCGCCTGGTGTATGCCACGTGCAGCCTGCTGGCCGAAGAAAACGAAGTGCAAGCCGAGCGTTTCCTGGCCAGTCATCCGGATTTTGAACGCGTCGACGCGGCTGAAATCCTGGCTGCGCGTTGCGAAACACTGAAGCTGGAAGGCCCTTACGTCCAACTGCGTCCCGACGTGCATGGCACCGACGGCTTCTTCGCCGCCGTGTTCGAGCGCAAAAAGAAGGGCGCTGCGGCCGATACGGCTGAAGCGGCAGTGGCGGCTGATGCCGATGCGGGTGTCGATGCTGATGTTGATGTTGATGTTGACGTCAAAGCGGATGCCGAGGCTGAAATGCCGGCCGAAGTCATCGCTGACGAGGCAGAAGCCAAACCCGTGGCAGAGCCGGTGGCTCAAGCCGAAGCTGAGGCCGCTTCGGTGGGCGAATCGGCCGAGGAAGCGAAGCCGGCCGAGGAAGTGAAGCCAGCCTAAGTGCCCGTGCGGCGTCGCGCTGGCTCAGGGAGCCGGCTTGACGCCGACCGTGGTGCTGTAGCGGCGGGTGCCCAACGCCTTGGTCTGGTATTTCACTTCCCAGCCCAAGGTGTCGGTGCCCGGCTGATCCGCCTGGTACACCACTTGCGACACCGCCACTGCCTTATAGGCGCAGCGTCCAGACGCGGCGGATTGACCGCGCGTTTGCACGATGCTGGCCTTGCCAAGCTGGGGTTGCTGAGTGATCAGCACCCGCGGCGCTCGCAGCGCCAGGCAATCCGACCCCCGGATCTCGTAGTAAGAAGCCAGCACGACCACATCGCCCGACTTCATCGTCTGGGCCACAGTGGGCGCGGATAGCCCTATTCCAAGCAAGGCTATGGCGGAAAACAAACGGGGTCGGAACATTTTGGGTGACATCAGTGGGACAAAAGAGACAGTTTGGTCTGCGGTAAGGGCGGAAAGTGTGCGCCACGCGTGTGGCGTTCTCAAGACGAAATTCCTTTGCTGACAGGAACTTTAGTAGCGAAATGTAGCCAAAACCTGGTGCCATTGCGAATACCCCCCACTTTCATGGGTTAGCCGGCCCAAGTGCCGGATGTCCGCAAGGCCCGGCCTCGCGATTTGCCTGAACGGATCGCGAGAGTGGCTTTTTGTGCGCTCAAACTGGGGCTTAGTCCTTGATTTCGCTCAAAAACTATTTTGAAACTCCCTTGTCATAAGCAGACAAAGGTAAGCTAAACTTCAGGCACTTCATCTAGCGAGGCTCATAACAGCTTTATGGATTACATCCTCTCCTTCATTGCCGGCGGTCTGACCCAAGCCACTTGGTGGCAGGTCGTCGTATTCACCTTGGTCGTGACGCACATCACGATTGTTGCGGTCACCGTCTTCCTCCATCGCAGCCAAGCGCACCGCGGTCTGGATTTGCATCCGGCTGTCATGCACTTCTTCCGTTTCTGGCTCTGGATGACGACCGGCATGGTCACCAAGGAATGGGTCGCCATTCACCGCAAGCACCACGCCAAGTGCGAAAAGGAAGGCGATCCTCACTCGCCCATGCTGTTCGGTATCTGGAAGGTGCTGTTCCGCGGCGCGGAACTGTATCGCGAAGAATCGAACAACAAGGAAACTATGGCCAAGTTCGGCCACGGTACGCCTGACGACTGGCTCGAACGCAACGTCTACAGCAAGCACAGCTTGTGGGGCGTGCTGTCCATGCTCGCCATCGACGTTGCCCTGTTCGGCGCAGTCGGTGTCACGGTGTGGGCGGTTCAGATGGCCTGGATTCCCTTCTGGGCGGCTGGCGTCGTGAACGGTATCGGCCACTACTGGGGCTACCGCAACTACAACAGCCCGGACACCAGCACCAACGTGTTCCCGTGGGGCATCGTGATTGGCGGCGAAGAGCTGCACAACAACCACCACGCCCACGGCACGTCGGCCAAGTTCTCGGCCAAGTGGTATGAGTTCGACATCGGCTGGTGCTACATCAACATCCTGAAGTTCTTTGGCCTGGCCAAGATCAAGAAGGTTGCGCCGAAGCTGAAGCTGGACGACACCCGCACCGGCATCGACCTGCGCACGCTGCAAGGCGTGATCACCCACCGCTACGAAGTCATGGCCCGCTACGCGGACGTGATCAAGAGCGCGGCTCGTGAAGAATTGAGCAAGCTGAAGGCCTCGCGCCAGGAAGGCAACGCGGATTGCGACTACACCAAGCTGCATCAAGTGCGCCGCGCCATCCACCGCAACGAGGACATCCTCCAGCCGGAACAGTTGGCTGCCGTGGATAGCGCCATTGCCCAGAACAAGTCGCTGTCGACCCTGGTGCAGATGCGCCGCGAACTCGGCCGCATCTGGGAAAGCTCCAGCGCCAGCAGCGAACAGCTTCTTCATGACCTGCAGGCCTGGTGCCAGCGCGCCCAGCAAAGCGGCATCGCCGGGCTCGAGCAATTTGCTCAACATCTGCGCCGCTACGCGGCATGATGCTAGAGAAGCTCAACCCTGAACAACGCGCCGCAGTAACGTTAGAACCGCAGCACGCCCTGGTCTTGGCCGGGGCGGGCAGCGGGAAGACCCGGGTACTTACCACCCGCATGGCCTGGCTGATTCAAACCGGCCAGGCTTCGCCTTTTGGGCTTCTCGCGGTCACGTTCACCAACAAGGCCGCCCGCGAAATGCTGGCGCGCATGTCGGCGATTCTTCCGATCGATACGCGCGGCCTGTGGATCGGCACGTTCCACGGCCTGTGCAATCGCATGCTGCGTGCGCACCATCGCGATGCCGGTCTGCCGCAAAGCTTCCAGATCCTGGACGTTACCGATCAGCTTGCCGCCATCAAACGCCTGATGAAGGCCAATGGCGTCGACGACGAAAAGTACCCGCCCCGCGATGTACAGCGTTTCATCAACGGCGCCAAGGAAGAGGGCCTTCGTCCGCAAGACGTCGAGGCCTATGACGCCCATCGCCGCCGCCTGATCGAGATCTATCAGCTCTACGAAGCCCAATGCCAACGCGAAGGCGTGGTGGATTTCGCCGAGCTGTTGTTGCGCGCCTACGAACTGCTGTCGCGCAATGCGCCCGTGCGCGAACATTACCAGCGCCGTTTCCGCCACATCCTGGTAGACGAGTTCCAGGACACCAACACGCTGCAATACAAGTGGCTGCGTCTGTTGGCCGGTGGCGGCGCGGCCATCTTCGCCGTGGGCGACGATGACCAGTCCATCTACGCCTTCCGTGGCGCGAACGTCGGCAACATGTCCGACTTCGAGCGCGACTACGCGCACGGCACCGTGATCCGTCTGGAACAGAACTACCGTTCCTTTGGCCACATCCTGGATTCCGCCAACGCGCTCATCGGCCACAACAGCGGCCGCCTAGGCAAGAACTTGTGGACGGACCAGGGTGAAGGCGAACCGGTGCGCGTCATCGAACAGCCGTCTGATGGCATGGAAGCCCAGTGGATCGTGGACGAAATTCGTTCGCTGATTCACGAAGGCAGCTTGCGCCGCGAGATCGCCGTGCTTTACCGCAGCAACGCGCAGTCGCGCGTGCTCGAACACGCCATTTTCTCGGCCGGCATTCCGTACAAGGTTTATGGCGGCCTACGCTTTTTTGAACGCCAGGAAATCAAGCACGCGCTGGCGTATCTGCGTCTGATGGCCAACCCCAACGACGATACGTCGTGGATGCGGGTCGTCAATTTCCCGACGCGCGGCATTGGCGCGCGTACGCTGGAGCAACTGGCCGACGCGGCCCGTGCGCATGACACCAGCCTGTACGCAGCGGTGGCGTTGGTGGGCGGCAAGGGCGGGTCCAACCTGGCCCAGTTCGCGCAACTGATCCATCGCCTGATCGACGAAACGCGCGACTTGCCGCTGCCGGAAATGGTTGAGCACATGCTCGAAGCCAGCGGTCTGAATGCCCATTACAAGGCTGAACGCGAAGGCGCCGAGCGGCTGGAAAACTTGAACGAACTGATCACGGCCGCCGCCGTGTTTGCGTCCGAAGAGAATTACGACGGTATGCCGGCCGGTGTGGTGCCTGAACAAGCCACCTCGTCGACCTTGATGCCGGGCGTGGTCGATGCGCCCATCGTGGCGTCTGACGGCCTGACGCCGCTGGCAGGGTTCCTGTCCCACGCGGCGTTGGAGGCGGGCGACAACCAGGCCCAGCAAGGCCAGGACGCCGTCCAGCTCATGACGGTACACGCCGCCAAGGGTCTGGAGTTCGACGCCGTCTTCATTACCGGCCTGGAAGAGGGGCTGTTCCCGCACGAGAACAGCATTCTTGAGCAGTCCGGGCTGGAAGAAGAACGCCGCCTGATGTATGTGGCGATTACGCGCGCACGTCAACGCCTGTACATCAGCCTGGCCCAAAGCCGGATGCTGCATGGCCAGACGCGCTACGCCATGCGATCGCGCTTTTTGGATGAGATTCCCGAAGAGCATCTGAAGTGGCTGTCGCCCAAGGCCGGCCTGGCGCCGGTCAGCAGCACGGGCGCAGGGTGGGGCGGCGGCAACCGTGGCGACGCCTTTGGCCGCAAGGCCACCAACACCATTGCGCCGCGTCAACCTCGTGGCATTGCGAGCGGTGTCACGGTGGGCGACAAGCAGTATCGTGTGGGTCAGGGCGTGCATCACGCGCGGTTTGGCGATGGCACGATTATTGGCTTGAGCGGCGCCGGTCAGGACGCCCAGGCAGAAATCCAGTTCCGCGATGTGGGCGCCAAGACCTTGGCGCTGGGTATCGCGAAGCTTGATATTGTTCAGGGTTAAACATGGCTAACAATGAGTCCCCGAAAGCCGAGCTGGCGTCACTGCGCGCTGAGGTCGACGAAATCGACCAGCAGATCATGCTGCTGCTGGGCGTGCGGTTCCGCTGCACGGACATGATCGGCGAATTGAAGACCAACCACGGCATGGATCTGGTGGACCCCGTCAGGGAGTCCCAGCAGGTCGAGCGCATCCGCCGCTTGGCCGAAGAGGCGGGGGTGCCGCCTGCCTTGGCCGAAACCATCCTGCGTGAAGTGATCGACACCGTGGTCGATCATCACACCCGCCTGCGCGAGCGCCCGTACTCGTAACGGCAGGCCAGCGGCGTTTTCGGACTGGCTTCGAGCCAACTCCGGGACGCCGCTTTCCCCTTTCTCTACAAGACGTTCAAGAACGCCAACAAGGCGTCGATGTCATCCGCGCTTAGCGCCAGCGGCCGGATGTGCTCGGACTTGCGCGGCGCGTAAACGTCAGGCGGCGCGGCTTGCGCCGCGTCCCGTCCCATGCCGGCGTTGTACATGCGCAGCAGACCCTTCAAATCCGTGAACAGGCCGTTGTGCATCCACGGCCCGGCTTGCGAGACATTGCGAAGGCTGGGGGTGCGGAATGTGCCAAGATCGGCAAGATCGCGCGTCACCTCAAACCGCCCCAGGTCCTGATTGCGCCGGCCGTAGAACGACAGCCCGATGTTATGGAATTGATGGTCCGTCAGCAGCGGGCCATTGTGGCAGTTCATGCATCTGGCTTGGGTACGGAACAGATGCAGGCCCAACAATTCGCGGTCGTCCAGGACGTTGTGATGGCCATTCAGAAACGCATCGAAGCGCGTGGCCTGCGGGCGGATCGTCGCGACGAACGCCGCCAGCGCACGGGCGAGCCGATCAGTGTCGACCGCAGCCGTATCGACCGCCACGCCATCAACCGCCGCACCATCAACCGCCACACCATCAACCGCCTCGTCCTTCCTCACATCACCCGGCCCGAATTCACCCGGCCCGAATGCCTTGAGAAACTGCGCGGGATACGGCGGCAAATTCCGAAGACGAGCGATCGCGTCCGTCAGATCGTGGTTCATCTCTCGGCTGTCCTGCACGGGTCCCAGCACCTGTGCTTTCAGCGATTCCGCGCGTCCATCCCAGAACAGGCGCGGTGCAAAGGGCGCAGCGTTCAGCGGCGTTGAACGCCGCCGCCCCATCAGGCGGTCTTCACCAACGGCAAGCGGACGCCCATCCGTGAAGGCGCGTTGCGGTTGATGACAGGACGCGCATGACACCTGCCCCTTGCGCGACAGGTGCGCGTCGAAGAACAACATTTGCCCCAAGGCCACGACGTCGGGCTTCTGAATGTCTTCTGCCAGCTGCGTTCGGCCGGCATTGGCCGCCAGCCATGTCGATGGTGGCGCGCTGGGCGGCGGCACGGTGGTCCATTCGGTCCACGCGATGCCGGCATCAATGTCCGGCGCAGGCCAGTGGCTGGCCGGGCCGGCATATTGCGTGCGCAAGCAGGCAATGTTCCATGGCCCGCCATCGAAGCAAGCGCCGGACGAGTCCGCTGGCTCCGCCCGTACAGCCAGCCCCCCACCCATGGCGACAACAAACGCCGCGCCCAAGAGACCACGTCGAATAGGAGTGCGGCGCATCAGAAGCGGTAACTCGCTTGGACCCAGATCTCGCGGCCGACCTGATAGGTGMTTCGGTTAGTCGACAGATTCGGGTTCGTGGCGGTAATAGCAGGCGTCTTGTTCAAGACGTTCAGAACATCCACCGTGAAGGCAACGTTGCGCGCAAACGTGGGTTCCCAAATCAGCCGCGTGTCCCACGTCCAGTACGAGGCCAGACGGGCGCTGCGGTAGCTTTGCAGCGATTCCGGGCGCGGGCCATAGCCCACATATACCGACGACATGCGCGAGCTGCGCCACTGGATGCTGTTATCCCAGGTCAGGCCGGCCTTGGGCCAGATGCCCGTCAGGCTTACCGACGCTTTCTGGGGTTGGTAGAACGACGTCGGCGGGCGGTCGATGGCGCGCATGCGTTCGCCGTCATAAAGAATGTACTCGTCCGGGTCACGCGCGCCGCCCTCATAGCCTTCGACCAGATCTGCGTTGACCTTGCGCTTCTGATAGCTCCAGTCGGCGCGCGCCGTCCAGCGCGTGTCCATCAGCCGCCACGGTTCCAGCGTGCGCAGCGTGAGGCTGATGGTGTCGGTGGTGGACTTGCCATCATTCAGATAGCGATAGCCCTGTACGCTGTCGCCCGACTTGCTCACCTGGTCGCGGCCGTTGCGGTGCACGTAGGCGGCAACGCCTTCCATGCTGCCCATGCGCTGCCTGACCGACAGCGCCCACTCGTCGTCATACGGCGTGCGCAGACCCTCGTACGACACGTAGTACGGCTTGGAGCCGTCGGCCACCGGGTTGCCATAGCGATCCAACACTTGGCGCCGCAGCGTGTTGATGCGTTCTTCCAGCGCAATGTTCAGCACGTCGGACCCGTAGTAGCGGGCCCAGCCGCCGCTGACCACCGTATTGCCGTCGCCGAACGCGTCCCAGTCCAACCGTGTGCGTGGCGACACATTGGTGTTGTTCAGGAACGTTTCACGGTCGGCGCGCAGGGCGCCGGTGAAGGCGACGCGGCCCAACTCTACGCGGTCTGACAGGTAGACGGACGCCGTGTTGTACTTCGTCGCAACCGTGCCCTGAATGTTGTGCACCTTGCTTGCCTGACGTTCGGTGCCGTTGGGCAGGTGCGTGGCAATGTACGAATACGAATCGCTGAAGCGCTCGAAATTCACCGCAACGCGCTGCACGTCTATGCCCGCATAGGGCGTATGGGTGAAGGGGCCGGTGCGCATCGGGTCCAGGTCAATCCGGCCTTTCAATGTCCAGGTGTCCTGTTCCTTCTGTTCTTTGCCGTAGCCCCCCGTGGTGAATAGGGGAATGGACGGGAATTTGTGCGTGACAAGCTCGGTGGCGTCGGATGACCGGTTGCTAAGCGCATTGTCCCAACCCGCCTGCACGGATGCGCGGCCGCCCTGGAAAGCGTGGTCCAGGTTCCAGCCGATGCCGCGCGCTGCGTGCGTGTTGTCCCATTGCGTGTTCCGGAACGTGTCGCTCGCCAGCGTTTCGCGGCGGTCGCTGTACTTCAGGGTCAGGTCGGAAATGGTATTGGCCGTGGCGCGCACCGTGAACTTGCCCAGGAAGTTGTCGATGCGGTCGGTGTAGTTATCTTCGCCTTGCGTGGGCTGGTCGGCATCTACCCCCATGTTCCACCGCCGGATGCTCGATTCGCGCCGCGACATGCTCAGTACCGCGCCGGTTTTGTCATTGATGGCGATGTCGCCAATGGCGGTATAGAAGCGCTTCTTCCATTCCGGCGAAAAGCCCGGCTTGCCCTGGCCCCATCCATTCTCATCGCCTTCGGCAATCTTCTGCTGGGTCATTTTCGACGTGTTCCAGCGATAGTCCAATTGCAGATGGTTTTCACCCGTTGGCCGGCGCAGGCGGGCATCCACCACGCCGCCGGTGAAGCGGCCATATTCCACGGGCACAAAGCTGTCCATCACGCGCACTTCGCCCAGCAGGTTCGTGTCCACGAAGTACGACTGCGAATTGCTGGGGATGTTGCCGATCTGCAAGTTCAGGTTTTTGCTGGCGGGATCAACGCGGTTGGTCGCATCCATGCCGTCGATCTGGAACAGGTTCTGATACGGGCTGGAACCGTGGAAGGAGATGTCTTCTACATTCATCGAGCCACGGTTTGTTGAGCCATTGGCCGTTGCGTTCGTTCGCACGGCGGGGTGGGTGGCCACCAGCGATGTCAGGTCCTGGTTGGCGGTCGGCGTGGTGGCGATCTCTTCCTGCGTGTAGACGCGTTCGTCGCTGTGCTCGCCATAGACCTTCACCGCGTCCAGCCGCAGCGCCGAAAACTGGTTGGTCTTGTCGACGTAGATGATGTAGCGGCCCGGGCCATCACTGCGCAGGGCGAGACCCGAGCCGCGCAGCAACTGGTCCAGCGCGTCCAGTGGCGACAAGGTGCCATGCAATGCGGGCGCCAATTTGCCTGCAACGGCCGCCGGCACGAACGACACTTCCAGGTTGGCCTGCTGCCCCAGCGCAAGCAGGGCGGAACCCAGCGCCTGAGCGGGAATGTCGAACGTGACAGGCGTGGCGCGCGTTTGGGCCAGCGCCGGGTTCGCCAGTGTCAGCACCAGGCTCAAGGTGGCCAGGGCGGCTGCGCCAGCGGGCAGGCGGCGGAGGGAAGGGCGGGAAGACATGCGTAAGTCCTAAACAGTAATGTCAGCCGTAGGACGTCGGCACTGCCCAAACCCCTCATCAAATTCGTGATGAACAATTTATATCGATTCTCATTTACCAATTGAGAATCCGCGTGGCGCGTGTCAACGCAAGATCAGCAAACCAGGCAGATCCGTCACCTGCACCGGCGTCTGCGCCAACAACAGCTCAAGCGCGCGGCGGGTGTCCGCCACATTGGCCGTGCCTGATACGCGTTGCGCCCGGGCTGCATCGCCCATCACCACGATGTGCTTGCCGCTGTAGCGCGCTAGCGCCTGTACGGCGGCCGGCAAGGGCACATCGTCAAAGCTCAACAGGCCACGCGTCCAGCCGGGCGATGCGGTGCCGGCTTCGGCGTGGCGTTTCACGCCCGCCTTGGACACCTCGACGGCTTCGCCCGCCGACAGCGTCACGCCCTGATCGTCGGCGCAAGGCAGGCAGCGCACCGCGACCTGATGCGATTGCACGGCGACCCGGGTTTCATCGTCTTGCACGTCAACGGTGAACTGCGTGCCAAGCGCCGTGGCGGAAGCGTCGCGGGTAAGGACGGAGAACGGCGCCATGCCGTCTTGGCGGGGCGTCGGTTCGAACTGCGCGCGGCCCGCCAGCAACCGGACTTGCCGCCGGCCATCGGCGTAGTCCACCGCCAGCGCGCTGTGCGCGTCCAGCACCACGGTTGAACCGTCGGGCAGGGTGACTGGCAAGACGCTGGAGCCGGCCAGATAATCAGCTTGCTGCGCCGGGTTGGTTGACCCGAACCAGCCCGCAAACGCAGCCGTCAGCATCGCCAGCATGGCAGTTGCGCGCAGCTTGCGGGCGGGGCGCTTCGCGAGCTTGCCGCGGTCAATTTCACCCATGCGCCGCCACAGCCGAGACAAGCGGTCATACGCCGCTGCGTGTTGGGCATCCGCTCGATACCAGGCTTCAAACGCCGCGTGCTCCGCATCGTCCAGGTGCTGGCCGCTATGCCGGATAACCCAGCGTGACGCTTCTTCAACCGGGTTGGCGGGGCGCGTGCGGGACGTGG
The DNA here is from genome assembly GCF_056394065.1 of Achromobacter sp. 10T422. Classification (NCBI taxonomy): domain Bacteria; kingdom Pseudomonadati; phylum Pseudomonadota; class Betaproteobacteria; order Burkholderiales; family Alcaligenaceae; genus Achromobacter; species Achromobacter sp. 10T422. The sequence continues at coordinate 789,871 of NZ_JBFTHD010000001.1, read as the reverse complement.
CCATCAGTGGGCCAACGCCACATCGCAGGCCAGCAGGATGCGCATCATGTGCTTTTCGACGGCGCTGATTGATATGCCAAAACGTTCGGCAATCGCGCGATACGTCAGCCCTTCATGGCGATGCAGCACGAAGACGTCCAGGCTGCGCCGGGGCTGGGCGAGCAGGGCCGTTTCCAGGCGGCGCAAGATCTGATGGGCCGAGGCGATGTCGAAGGTGTCGGCCGCAAAGGCCACGGGCTGGGCGGCGGCGTAGTCAGCGGTGGCCGACATTTCGCGTGTGCGGCGGCGGTGCCAGTCAGTGGCAATGTTCGCGGCTACCCGAAATACGTACGCGCGGTCATTGTCCGGGCGGGTGCGGTCGTTGAATTCCGCCAGTTTGATCCAGGTGTCTTGCGCGCAGTCTTGGGCCACATCGCGCGAGCCCGTGCGCATCGAGAGAAAGCCCAGCAGTTCGCGGTAATGGCGGAGAAATACGTCCGTAAGCGTCGACATGTCGCTGGCGTCCGGCGCCAGATGGAGTCAAATTCGCGACGAAGTATAAATGATAATGGTTATTATTAATAGATAGAAAACATCAGCAATGGACGGCGGGCAAACCCGCCCGTCCATCGCCGTGCTTCAGGCTTCGCTCTGGTCAATCTCTTCCAGAGAACCCTGGATTTCAAGCCATTGCTCTTCGAGCTCGTCCATGCGTTTGCCGTGTTCGCCATGCTCGGCCATGACCTTTTGGCGTTCCGCGCGGCGTGCATCGGAATACAAGTCCGCGTCGGCAATGATGGCGTCCAGCGCGTGCAGTTTGGCGCGCAGTTTTTCCATCTCGGTCTCGACCTTGGCCAGCTTCGATTCCAGCGGCTTGCGCAGGGCGGACAGGCGTTGGCGCTGTTCGGCTTCGGCCCGGCGTTGGGCTTTGCGGTCTACGACCGGCTCGCCGCTTTCTGCGCTTTCGCGAGCGGCTTCTGCGCGTTCGCCGGCGTTGCGGGCGGCCAGCCAGTCTCGATAGTCTTCAAGGTCGCCGTCGAATTCGCGCACGGCGCCATCCGCGACAATCCAGAAACTGTCCACGGTGGTGCGCAGCAGGTGCCGGTCGTGCGAGACCAGCAGCATGCTGCCGCCAAAGTCGGCCAACGCGGCGGCCAGGGCCTCACGGGTTTCGACGTCCAAGTGGTTGCTGGGTTCGTCCAGCAGCAGCAGGTTGGGCTTTTGCCAGACGATCAGCGACAGCGCCAGACGTGCCTTTTCGCCGCCCGACATCGGGCCGACTTTGCTGGTGACGGTGTCGCCTGAAAAGCCGAAACCGCCCAGGTAATTGCGCAGCTCTTGCTCGCGCGTTTCGGGCGCCAGCCGCGCCAGGTGGGCAATCGGCGTGCTGTCCACGTCCAGCATGTCCAGCTGGTGCTGATGGAAGTAGCCGATGGCCAGTCCGCGCGAGGCGCGGCGTTCGCCCGCCTGCACAGGAATTTCTTCCGCCAGCGTCTTGATCAGCGTGCTCTTGCCAGCGCCGTTCGCGCCCAGCACACCCACGCGGCTGCCCGCGCGCACCATCAAGGTCACGTCGCGCAGGATGGGAATCGCATTGCCCACCGCATCCGTATAACCGGCCGACAGATGCTCAAGCGTGAGCAGCGGGTCAGGCACCTGATCGGGCGAGGGGATGCGGATATCAATGCCGGCTTCGGCGTGCAGCGGCGCCAGCACCTGCATGCGCGCCAGCGCCTTCACGCGGCTTTGTGCCTGCTTGGCTTTCGAGGCCTTGGCTTTGAAGCGGTCGATGAACCCTTGCAGGCGCGCGGATTCGCGGGTCTGGCGTTCGTAAGCGATATTGGTCTGGCGCAGGCGCTCGGCGCGTTGCGTCAGGAAGTCGCCATAGCCGCCGCGATAGCGCACCAGCTTGGCGTGGTCGAAATGCAGGATGGACTTGGCCACCGCGTCCAGAAACTCGGTGTCGTGGGAGATCAGCATGACGGTGCCTGGATAGGCGCCCAGCCATTTCTCCAGCCACAGCATTGCGTCCAGATCCAAGTGGTTGGTGGGTTCGTCCAGCAGCAGCAATTCCGACGGCGCCATCAGCGCGCTGGCCAACGCCAGACGCATGCGCCAGCCGCCCGAGAAGCTCTCAACGGGCAGCATCCATTCGCTGGGCTTGAAGCCCAGACCGGCCAGCAGTTGCTCGGCGCGCGAGGCCGCGCTCCAGGCGCCGGCTTCGATCAGCGCGGCTTCCACTTCGGCAATCTGCGTGCCTTGGTCGTCCGTCAATTCGGCGCGGCGCGCCTGCAATTCGCGCAGGTGCGTGTCGCCGTCGATGACGAATTCGCGGGCAGGGCGGTCGTCGGCGTCGAGCTCTTGCTTGACGCTGGCAATGCGCCAGCCAGCCGGCAGGTTCACATTGCCGGCGTCCAGGTCCAGCGCGCCCGTCAACAGCGCGAACAGCGAGGACTTGCCCGCGCCGTTCTTGCCGACGATACCTACGCGCTCGCCCGGGTGCACGACGAATTCAGCGCCGTCCAACAACACTTTCGTGCCGCGGCGCAGGGTCAATCCAGTAGCGCGTATCACAGGGTGAGTTGCTCTCGGGTCAGCAGCAGAAGCTGGTCGGACGCTTCTTCCGTATCCAGCCAGACGGGCGACAGCTGCGGGAAGGCGGCTTCGAAGAAGTCGCGCTCGTGGCCGATCTCGAGCACGATCACGCCGTCGGGCGTCAGGTACTGAGGAGCCGCCGCCAGAATGCGCCGCACGAGGTCCATGCCGTCTTCGCCGCCGGCCAGCGCCAGATGCGGTTCGTGGCGGTATTCCTGCGGCAGCACGTCCATGGAACCACTGTTCACATAGGGCGGATTGCAGATGATGACGTCGTACTGGCACGCGGGCAGGCTGTCGAACAGATTGCTTTCGTGCAGGTCCAGGCGGTCTTGCAGGCCGTAGTCGTCCACGTTGCGGCGGGCGACTTCCAGCGCGTCAGCCGACACGTCCACCGCGTCAACATGCGCGTAGGGGAAGGCCATGGCCGACAGGATGGCCAGGCAGCCCGAACCGGTACACATGTCCAGCACGTTTTCCACGGCCGTTGCGTCCTGCACCCAGGGCGACAGCCCTTGGTCCAGCAATTCGGCGATGGGTGAGCGCGGCACGATGACGCGCTTGTCCACGTAAAAGCGGTGACCGCGCAGCCAGGCCTCGTTGGTGAGGTAGGCGGCCGGCACGCGTTCGGTGACGCGGCGTTCCAGCAGATCCAGCACGCGGTCGCGCTCTTCGCGGACGACGCGGGCGTCCAGGAACGGTTCCAGCGTGTCCAGCGGCAGGTGCAGGGCGTGCAGCGTCAGGTAGACCGCCTCGTCCCAGGCGTTGTCGCTGCCGTGTCCCAGCGCCACCTGGGCGCCGTTCAGGCGCGACACCCCGTAGCGGATGAGGTCGCGCAGGGTGTGCAATTCTTGGCGGGCGGATTGATACATAACAGGCCTTTTGTTCCCGGCTCAGCATGCCGGACCGGGAAAAAACACCCCCCTCTGAAAGGGGGGCAGAGCGTCCGCGTAGCGGCGTTTTACTTGGGCAGCAGCAGGTTTTCCAGCGTGCGCCGATAGATGTTCTTCAGGGGTTCCAATGAGGCCACTTCAACGCGTTCGTTGACCTTGTGGATCGTGGCGTTGCCCGGACCGAACTCAATCACTTGCGGACAGATCTTGGCGATGAAGCGGCCATCAGACGTGCCACCGGTGGTGGACAGTTCGGCGGTCACGCCCGTTTCGGCGCGAATCGCCTGCACCAGCGCGTCCGTCAACGAACCGCGCGGGGTCAGGAACGGCTCGCCGCCCAAGTCCCAGTCCAGGTCGTATTCCAGGCCGTGCTTGTCCAGCACCGCATGCACGCGGGCCTTCAGGCTTTCAGGCGTGCTGGCCGTCGAGAAACGGAAGTTGAACAGCGCTACCGCTTCGCCAGGCACCACGTTCGTGGCGCCGGTGCCCGAGTTCAGGTTCGATACCTGGAACGTCGTGGGCGGGAAGTACTCGTTGCCCTGGTCCCATTCAATGCTGACGATCTCGGCCAGCGCCGGCGACAACTGGTGCACCGGGTTGCGCGCCAGGTGCGGGTAGGCCACGTGGCCCTGGATGCCCTTGACCGTCAACTTGCCCGACAACGAGCCGCGGCGGCCATTCTTGCAGGTGTCACCCAGCACGTCGCCCGAGGTCGGCTCGCCGACGATGCAGTAGTCCAGCTGTTCGCCGCGTGCTTTTAGCGCGTCGCAGACGATGGCGGTGCCGTCGATGGACGGGCCTTCTTCGTCGGACGTGATCAGCAGCGCGATCGAACCGTCATGTTGCGGGTGGGCCGCCACGAACTCCTCGGCCGCCACCACGAAGGCGGCGATCGAGCTTTTCATGTCGGCCGCCCCGCGGCCGTACAGCCAGCCGTCGCGTTCAGTGGGCACGAACGGATCGCTTTCCCACTTTTCGCGCGGACCCGGAGGCACCACATCGGTGTGACCGGCGAACACGGTCAGCGGCGCGGCGCTTCCGCGCCGGGCCCACAGATTGGTGACGCCGCCCTGTGCGATGGTCTCGCACGTGAAGCCGATGCGCTCGAGCCGGGCGGCAAGCGCCGCCTGGCAGTCTTCATCCGCCGGCGTGACCGACGGGCGGGCGATCAGGTCCTTGACCAGATCCAGTACGGCTGACGTGCTCATTTACGCCCTCAGCAAATCATTGATGCTGGTCTTGGCGCGCGTTTGCGCGTCAACACGCTTGACGATGACGGCGCAAGCCAGGCTGTGCGAGCCATCGGCCGACGGCAGCGAACCCGGAACAACGACCGAACCCGAGGGCACGCGGCCATAGGTGATCTTGCCGGTGGCGCGATCAAAAATCTTGGTGCTTTGCGACAGGAACACGCCCATGGCCAGCACCGAGTTTTCTTCCACGACCACGCCTTCCACGACTTCCGAACGGGCGCCGATGAAGCAGTTGTCTTCGATGATGGTGGGGTTGGCTTGCAGGGGTTCCAGCACGCCGCCGATGCCCACGCCGCCCGACAGGTGGACGTTCTTGCCGATCTGGGCGCACGAACCGACGGTGGCCCAGGTGTCGACCATCGTGCCTTCATCGACGTAGGCGCCGATGTTCACGTAGGAGGGCATCAGGATGACGTTGCGGCCGATGAAGGCGCCGCGGCGGGCGACGGCCGGCGGAACCACGCGGTAGCCGCCTTGCTTGAAGGCGTTGTCGCCGTATTCCGAGAACTTGAGCGGCACCTTGTCGTAGAACTGCAGCGGGGCCTGGCCCATGATGGCGTTGTCGTTCAGGCGGAACGACAGCAGCACGGCCTTCTTGATCCACTGGTGCACAACCCAGTCGTCGTTGATTTTCTCGGCCACGCGCAAGCGGCCCAGATCCAGGCCGTCGATGGTGTGTTCCACCGCTTCGCGCACTTCGGCGCTGACGTCGACGGGCGACAGGTTGGCCCGGTCGTCCCAGGCTTTTTCGATGGTGGTCTGCAGGTCGAGAGTCATATCGGCTCAGCTTTTAAAGGTTGATCAAACAGAAGTATGTACAAAATGGGCGATGCGTTCGGCTGCCTGTACGCAGTCAGCCAAAGGCGCCACCAACGCAATGCGGATGCGGCCGTGGCCGGGGTTCACGCCATGCGCTTCCCGCGCCAGGAAGCTGCCCGGCAGAACGGTAACACCGGTGCGGCCATAAAGGTCGCGCACAAACGCCGTATCCGAGCCCGGCGTGGCCGCCCATAGGTAAAAAGACGCTTTCGGGCGTGACACATCCAGCACGTTTTCCAGGATGGGCACGACAGCGTCGAACTTTTCACGGTACAGGCGGCGGTTGTCTTTTACGTGCGCCTCGTCCGTCCAGGCGGCGATGCTGGCCGCGGACACCAGCGGGCTCATCGCACTGCCATGATACGTGCGGTACAGCAGGAAGCGCCCAATCAGCGCGGCGTCGCCCGCCACGAAACCCGAGCGCAGGCCCGGCACGTTGGACCGCTTGGACAGGCTGGAGAACGCCACCAGATTGCGGTAGTCGTCCCGGCCCAAGCGGCGCGCGGCTTGCAGGCTGCCCAGCGGCGCATCGCCTTCGTCCAGGTAGATTTCGGAATAGCACTCGTCTGACGCAATCACGAAGCCGTAGCGGTCAGACAGCTTGAAGAGCGTTTCCCATTCGTCCAGCGACATCACGTTGCCCGCCGGGTTGCCCGGCGAGCACACGAACACCAGGCGCGTCTTCTTCCAAACGTCGTCCGGCACCTGATTCCAGTCGCTGGAAAAATTGCGCAGCGGGTCGGCGTTGACGAAGTAGGGCGTGGCGCCCGCCAACAGCGTGGCGCCTTCGTAGATTTGATAGAACGGGTTGGGGCAGATCACCACCGACCCGGCCGACGGGTCAATCACCGTCTGCGTAAAAGCAAACAGCGCTTCACGCGAGCCCAGCGCCGGCAGCACCTGCGTGTCGGCGTCGGGGGCGGGGATGCTGTAGCGGCGCGCCAGCCAGCCGGCAATCGCCTGCCGCAACGCGGGGTCGCCCTTGGTCGACGGGTACACCGACAGCCCGCCCATATGGTCGCGTATCGCTTGCGCAATACGCTCCGGCGCGGCGTGTTTAGGCTCGCCAATCGACAAGTTGATGGGCGTCAGACCGTTCTGTTGCGCCGCGGCGGAAGCCAGCAACGCACGCAATTTTTCGAACGGATAGGGGTGTAAAGCATCGAGGCGCGGATTCATGACGCAAGATTTTAACAAGCAAGCTACAATAGCGGGCTTGACCTTTAGCGAAGGTGGCGAAATTGGTAGACGCACCAGGTTTAGGTCCTGACGCCGTAACAGGTGTAGGGGTTCGAGTCCCCTCCTTCGCACCACTTTTTCCCAATGAGATCAACGGCTTAGATTTTTTGCTCCGTTGATCTGGAATCTGGGAAGTGTTTTGGGGCCGTTCTGGCTCCAGCATGTCACCGTAGTACTTGTCCTTGATGCCCGCTTTTCCCGCCACAGGCCCACGGCCTTGCCTACGGCACCGGGATCAGCGGTCGGCATCCATTTCCCGTAGTCGCCGATGATCATGGCCCCGTTCTTTGGGCCCATTTGTTGCGCATCCGAAGGATGCGGGCATGCAGACGCTTTGCGTAAAGATACTCGGCGGCGGCCGTCTCGCAGCCGCCCGAGAGGCGAGGGCACATGTATCATTTGGAAACGGTTATATCTTTACTGCCCCCAAGCGCCCATAGTCTGCCCGGGAATATTTTTTCCCTGAACATCTAGGACTTACATTGAAGATTGAAACAGGTATCGTGAAGTGGTTTAACAATGACAAGGGCTACGGCTTCATCTCGCCGGAACTTGGTGGTAAAGACCTCTTTGCGCATTACTCGGAAATTCAGGGTGACGGGCACAAATCTCTAGAAGAGAATCAGCGCGTTTCATTCGTTGCCGGCCAAGGACAAAAAGGTCCTCAGGCGACAATGATCAAATCGATTTAAGCGCTGAGCTGCTTGCTGTAAAGCAGGCAGCTTGGTAGCTCGTGTGGGGCCGAATCCTTTGAAACATTGGATTCGGCCCTTTCGTTTTGGGCGGCAGTATCGCTACCTCGCAGCATCCCCGTCCGGTAACATCCGGGCTCGATCAACCGTTTGTGGGGTGTCAGGATGCTGCGCGATCTGGGCTGGTCGTTCTCTAGTGTCTGCGCGCTGATCTGCGGCGCTGCGACCGCCTTCCTGCACTGGTGGGTGGTGATGCACCTGGGCCTTTGGCCGTACATCATCTTTGAATTGATTCCCGGGTTGCCCGGGCTGGCCTTCGGCTTTTATGCCATCCACCAATCGAATAGCAAAATTGCCTGGCTAGGCCTGTTGCTATCGCTATCGCCGCTTGTAACCTGGTTGAGCATCTGACGCTAGGGCGTACGCGCTTCAGGTGGTTATGAATCGTGGTCCAGAGGCCCTTGGCTTTTGGGGTGTACAGCGCCCCAATCACACGCGCCGTATAGGCCTCTGGAAGCCTTCACTCAGTTCTTGACCTTGATGCGGTCGCGGCGCTTCTCGGTTTTGGGCTCGACGTCACGGCCCAGTTCCACGTCCATCAAAATTGCCGCATGGACTTTTGCGCGGCTGGCTTCGATGCGATGCGCGCATGCCCAGCCCCGGTCGGCGGCCACCGACAACTTCTTATCCAGCTCTTGATGGCGGCGACGCTTATTTTCCGTCGACATATTGCTGAGTTCTTGATCGGTGATTAAACGCATGGGTTTCTCCTTGGTGAAACGCGAGGGTTGCGAGACTGAAACGGGCGAGCGCCCGCATGGCGCGCGTGAGTATCACGTCGGGCAACGATGTGTTTTTTTGTTATTCAGTGATTGAGCTGGCTTCGAATATCGAGGCCTGCGCAGGGAAGGCAAGATCAAAGAGCGGGCGTAGTTTGACAGCTTAAATATTTATTGCAAGTCATTGAAAAATAAAGAGAAAAACATATAAAAAATCGCCATTCCATATACTTTTAAGCGGCTTTGGATACTTTTCCAGCGCCGAAAAAAGCCGCGGGAAATAGGGTTTGTCCTGATGCCTGGGTGCCTTGACACCCCCAAGCGCAACCCATAAAGTCACCGCACAGATTTAGATAAAAGACCATCTGTAGGGTGGTCTTTTATTGCGCGCAGTTTGCGTCGACCTCTTACAGAAATAATTCCAAGAGGAGACGACTGTGCAATCATCGACCGTAAAAATACGTGGCATCGACGATGTCATCGCTTTTATTGATTCACGCCCGGGTATTACTGGCCGAGCCGGCCTGATTTGGTGGCTGGCGTTGGGCGGCCTGTTCCTGGACGCCTTCGCAAACTCTGCACTGAGCGCGGGCCTGGGGCCCATGACGCGCGACCTGGGCTTGAAAGCCGGTCAAGTTGCGTTGATGACGTCGTTCGCTGCCTGGGTCGCCATTGCGTTCAACCCCATCGGGGGCTGGATGGCGGATCGGTGGGGCCGCATCCGGCCGTTGATCATCGCGAAGTTCCTGGCCGTCATCGGCGCCCTGCTGGTGATGTTTGCGCCCAGTTTCGAAGTCATCCTGGTGGGCCGCTTCTTTGTCGGCGCGGCGTATGGCATTGACTTCGCGATTGCCATGGCCGTGCTGGCCGAGTTCACGCCGGTGAAGTTCAAGAGCCGGCTGAACACCTGGCAGGGCATGTGGTACACGGCGGTCTGCACGAACCTGCTGCTGGCCTTGCTGTTTTTCTCGTGGGACGTGGGTGATTCGATCTGGCGGTATTCGGTTGCGGCCACGGCCATTTTTGCCGTCGTGATTCTGGTGCTGCAACTGAGCTACATGGTTGAAAGCCCGATCTGGCTGGCGCGCAAAGAGCGCGTGGAGCAAGCGGCGCTGGCCATGACCAAGATCTACGAGCAGCCATTCGCCGCCGCGCCCCTGCATGAGCGCATTCCTGTCACGAACCAGGCCAAGCGCGGTATCGCCAACGTGCTGCTGATCTTTCGCGGCGTCTACCTGCCGCGCACCATTCTTGCCGCCACGGTCCAGATCGGCCAGTCGATCCAGTATTTCGCGGTGGGCTGGTATCTGCCGCTGATCAGCGCGGCGCTGTTCGGCAAGGACTTTGTCTTCGCGACCATTGGCGCGCTGGTGTTCAACGTGTTCGGCATCTTCGGCGGCTTTCTGTCGCCGTACATCGGCCGCAAGCTGGGCCTGCGGCGCGCGTCGGCGTTCGGCTTTGCGGCCGTGTTCCTGATGCTGCTGATTCTGGGTACCTTCCACGGCAAGATGCCGCTGTGGCTGGCCGTTGTGGTGCCGTCGCTGTTCATTCTGTTCCACTCGGGCGGGCCGGGCGCCAATGGCAAGAGCCTGTCGTCGCTGTCGTTTCGCAGCGAGCTGCGCGCGGGCGCCAACGGCATCATCGGCGCGCTGGGTTCCACGGGCGCCGCGATCGGGCTGCTGATTTTTCCGCTGTTCCGCGAAAACTACGGGCTGGAAAAGACCTTCCTCATCCTGTCTGTCGTGCCGCTAGTCGCCAGCATTATTTGCTTCGTGATCAAGTGGGACCCCACCCGCACCCCCATCAACCCGGATAACGAAGCCGATGCGCCGCAGTTCAAAGACGACGCCGTGCTGCCCGCCTTGAACCCCGTCATTGGGAAAGCCTCGCGATGATGAATAAAAAAGTAATTCTGGCCATTGACGAAGGCACGTCCGGCACGCGGGCGGCCACCGTCGCGGCCGATGGCCATGTGTCTTGCCTGCAATACCAGACGCTGCATGTGGAGTCGCCGCGGCCGGGTGTTGTGGAGCAGGACGCCAACGAGATCCTGGATCGAACCATTGACGTTTGCCGCAGCGCTATCGCGCAGGCCCAGGCCGATGGCCAGGAGATCGTTGCGCTGGCACTTGCCACGCAACGCGCCACGGCTGTGTTGTGGGACACGCAGACGGGCCGGGCGCTGGTGCCGGCCATGGTCTGGCAGGACACGCGTTTTGTGGACGAGCTGTCGCAGATGGCGCCTGAGTGGGATGCGCGCCTGCGTGATAGCGTGGGCCGTCCTGTCGGCGTGCGTTCGCTGTACCTGTGGGCTGCGCGTCACTTGCGCGACACGCCGGACGTCGCCCGCGCCTGGGCGGAGAAACGCCTGGCGTTCGGTACGGTTGACACCTGGCTGCTCTGGCATTTTTCGCAACGCCGGGAATGCGTGACCACACCCACCAACGCCACGTCAGCCGGCGCCTATGTGCTGGCCGACCATCGCTACTACCTGGAATGGGTACAGGAGCTGGGCTTTCCGCATGAACTCTTGCCCGTCTTGCGCCAGGATGCCGACGACTTCGGGCGTACCCGCTCGGACGTCCTGGGCATCGATGTCCCGATCCTGGCCTCGGCGGGGGATCAACACGCGGGCGCGATTGGGCTGGGTTGCCTGGACCGCGGGCAGGCGATGTGCGTGCATGGCACCGGCAGCTTCGTGGACCTGATCGTCGGCACCGAACCGCCTGCCCATCCCGGCATGGCGGATGGTTCGCTGACGATGACGGCGCGCCGCCAGAATGGCGCGTCGCACTTTGCCGTCGAGACCTTTGTGGCAACCACGGGTTCCGCGTTGGACTGGGTCTGCGAAAAGCTGAAGTGGTTCAAGGACGCGCACGAGATCAGCGCGTTGGCGCAAACAGTCACGTCGTCGCAAGGCGTCACCTTCGTGCCGGCGTTGACGGGCTTGCGCGTCCCGCGCATGGAGACCGGCGCGCGCGCGTCGCTTACCGGCGTGTCGATGGCCACCACGCAGGCCGAAGTGGCCTACGCCATTCTGGAAGGCATTGCGCATTCGGTCGCCAGCTGCATCGAAGCGGATGAAGAAGCGTCGGGCGTGCGGGTGTCGGAATTGGTGGTGGGCGGCGGCCTGTCGCGCAGCGACCCGCTGCTGCAGATTCAGGCGGACCTGATCGGCATTCCCATTCGCCGCATGCAGGAGGCGGACCGCGCCAGCCTGCGCGGTATCGCCTACCTGGCAGGGTCATCCGGTTTGCTTTGGCCGTCGCTGCAAGACGCCCGCAAAACCATCGTGGCCGACGCCGTATTCCACCCGCTGGCCAATGCATCGGAACGCGCGCACCGCCGCGCCTTGTGGCACGCCCGCGTGGGGTCGGAGCTGGGCCACGTGAAGCAATTCAAGCAGGACAACGAGGAGGCATTGCAGAAATGATCGGTTGGCTATCCAGAAGGCCCAGCAAGGACCGGGCCGACATGACCAGCACCGAACCGTTACGCCTGATACGCCAGGAGCAATTGGACCGGTTGGGCAGTGAGCAATTCGACATCCTTATCATCGGTGGCGGCATCACCGGCGTGTATGCCGCACTGGACGCCAGCCTGCGCGGCTATCGCGTGGCCGTGGTGGAAAAAGACGATTTCGCCTCCGGCACATCATCGAAATCCTCCAAGATGGTGCATGGCGGACTGCGCTATATCGAACAGGGAAACCTGGGTCTGGTGCGCCATTCGCTGCATGAACGCCAGCGGCTGCGGCGCAATGCGCGGCACCTGGTGCAGCGTCTGCCGTTTCTGTTTCCCATCCTGGAACGCGATGGCGTGTTCGACAAGCGTCTGTCCAAGGCCTTTGAAAGCCTGCTATGGACGTATGACGTGGCGGGCGGCTGGCGTGAAGGCATCCTGCATCAGAAGCTGACGGCGGCAGAAGTGCTTTCGCATTGCCCGACGTTCAAGGAAGATGGCCTATTGGGTGGCTTCCTGTATTACGACGCCCGCGTGGACGACGCCCGGCTGACGCTGGCGGTCGCGCGCACGGCGGCCTTTCACGGCGCGACTGTCATCAACCATGCCAAGGCGACAGCCGTCACGCGCGATACGCACGGCAAGGTGGATGGCGCCGTCATCCAGGCTGGCGAACGCGAAATTCGCGCTCGCGCACGCGTGGTCATCATGGCCACGGGCGTCTGGCTGCGCGATTGGACGGGGGCCAAGGCTGGCGAGCAGCCTGCCTTGCATGTGCGCCCGGCCAAAGGGGTGCACGTGGCGGTGCCGTGGATGAAGATCCGCAACGATTGCACCGTGACCATCCCGGTGCCGGGCCGCAGCCGCCGCGCCACCATCACGCGCTGGGGCGACGTGTCGTACCTGGGCACAACGGACGAAGACTACGAAGGCGATCTTGACGACGTGTACTGCACGCGCCGCGAGCTGGACTTCCTGCTGGAAGGCGCGCGCTCCGCGTTGAAGACGGACCTGCAAGCCGAGGACGTCGTGGGCAGCATTGCCGGGTGCCGGCCATTGGTTGCGCCGCCTGGCGGCAAGACGCTGGAGATCAAGCGCAATCACGAAATCCGCGTGGCCGGCGACGGCTTGGTCACGATAGTGGGCGGCAAGCTGACCACATCGCGGCACATGGCTGAACAAACGATCGACGCGGCGCAGCAGGTGCTGGGCCAGCGCAACGCCTGCGTCACCAAGAAGGCGTATCTGTTAGGCGCGGCGGGCTACGACCCGCAGGCCATTGTGGCCTCGGGCGGCATGTCGGCGCATCTGGGTGAACGCTACGGCACCGAGGCGCGCTTCGTCAGCGACTTGATGCAGGCGCAGCCTGCGCTGCTTGCACCCATTGTCGAAGGCTTGCCCTACACCGAAGCCGAGGTGCTTTATGCGGTGCGCCATGAACTGGCCGGCACCGTCGAAGACGTGCTTTCGCGGCGCATGCGGGCGCGCCTGATGGCGCGTGACGCTTCCGCGCGCGCCGCCGAACGCGTCGGACAACTCTTGCAGGCGGAACTCGGTTTGCCGCCTGCCACCATCGCGCAGCAGGTGAACGACTACCTGGCTGCCATCCAGCACGAAAAATCCGTACTCATGGGAGACAAAGAATGATCAGCAAAGAAGCCATCAAGCGCGGCTACAACCGTGGCAACTACGTGGTGGGGGCGCATACGCCGCCGGCCTATGCCGCCACGCTCACGGCCACCGGGACGGAACCCGGGCTGCAACGCAAGCCCGTGCGCGTCACCGATGCGCAGATCGATGCGCTGCGCCATGTGGCCGACGATGTGTTGACGGCAACCGCCGACGTCGTGACGTGGACGCGTGACTGGTGGGCCGGGTCGATGGTGACGGAAACGGGCGGCAAGCCCGCCACGCCGCAAGCGGTGATCGTGACGGTATCGACGGTTGAGCAGGTGCAAGCCGTGATGCGCATTGCGCACGCGGACGCCATTCCCGTCACGGTGTCAGCGGGCCGAAGCAACGTCACGGGCGCGGCCTTGCCCGTGCGCGGCGGCATCGTGCTGGATGTGTGCCAGCTGAACAAACTGATCGGCGTAGACCGCGAAAGCCAGATCGTTGACGTCGAGGCCGGCATGTTCGGTGACGTGTTCGAAGAGACCATCCAGAATGAATACGGCTTGACGATGGGCCACTGGCCGTCGTCGTTTGGCATCAGCACGGTGGGCGGCTGGGCGGCGTGCCGCGGGGCAGGGCAGTTGTCCACGCGCTACGGCAAGATCGAAGACATGGTGTTTGGCATGGACGTGGTGCTGGCGGACGGCAGCCTCATCACCGTGGGCGGGTACTCGCGTGCGGCGGTGGGCGGTGACGTGCAGCAGATGTTCATCGGGTCGGAAGGCACGCTGGGCGTGATCGTGCGCCTGCGTCTGAAGCTGCACCGCTTGCCTGACTACGGCCGCGCCATCGCCTACGGTTTCAAGACCTTCGCCATCGGCCTGGATGCATGCCGCGAAATCATGCAACGCGGCGCCAACCCGGCCGCGCTGCGTTTGTATGACGAATTGGAAAGCGGCGTGCAGTTCAATCGCCCCGATCTGAACGTGCTGCTGGTGGCTGACGAGGGCGCACGCCAGATGGTGGACGCCGTCATGGAAATCAGCGAAGGCGTGTGCGAAGAACTGGGCGAAAAGCTGGATGGCGACGCCATCTTTGAGCGCTGGCTGGAAACGCGCTATCTCACGGGGAAAAGCGCAGAAGGCTTCAAGCGCAGCCCGGGGTTCGTTGCCGACACGCTGGAAATGTCGGGCCGTTGGAGCGACCTGGCGGCCATCTATACCGAGGTGGTGGACGCGGTGAATGCCGTGCCCGGCACGCTGGCCGGATCGGCGCATCAGTCGCACGCCTATGTCGACGGCGCCTGCCTGTATTTTTCTTTGCGCGGCGATGTCGAGGTCGAGCGGCGCGGCCAGTGGTATCGGGCCGCTTGGGATGCGGCCAACGCGGTGCTGATTAAATATAATGCCGCGCTCAGCCATCACCATGGCGTGGGTCTGCTGCGCGCGCCTTACATGCAGGAATCGCTGGGCGGCGCGTTCGACGTGCTGCGCACGGTCAAGCGCGCGCTGGACCCGCAGAACATACTCAACCCTGGCAAGCTGGGCTTGAGCGATCAGCGCTTTTACGATCAGGAAGATCGATAACCATGGATAGGTCATTCGGGGCATGCCTGGCGCGCCATCCGGTCATTGCAACGATGTTCGGGCTTGAGCAGATCAATACCTTTGTGGGCAGCGTGGCCGAAATCGGCATCGTCGCCAACGTGGAATTGCGCAAGCTCGCGCCCGTCATTGCAACGCTGAACCGGGCGGGCAAGTTCGCCATCGTCAACATCGACAGTTGCGAAGGCTTGTCGCAAGACAAGGGCGGCGTGGAGTATCTGGCCGACATTGGCGTGGCGAGCCTGGTATCCACCCGCGTGGCCACGATCCAGCGCGCCAACCGGGCGGGCATGGTCACGATGCAGAAAGTGTTCGTGACCGACCGTTCGACCTGGCCGCGCAGCGTCAAGGCGCTGGAGCAGAGCGACCCCAACCTGGTGCAGCTGATGCCCGCGCCCATGCTCACGCACATGGCTGCGCAAGACCTGAAAGCCTTGCCGCCGATCATCGCGTCGGGCTTCGTGTGCAATCAGACGGATATCGGCATCGCCATGAAGCACGGTGCGGTGGGGGTGTCGACCAGCGATCCGGAGTTGTGGAGCCTGGACCCCCGGCAGCTCAAGGGCTGAAGGGGGCGGGGTTGGCGGGGGCCATCGGTTGAATCAAGATGCTGGATATATAACCAGCATTCTGATTCAATCGTGGCTTGCGGCGGCGGCTACCCCGCGCCGCGCCAACTTCAACTTTCAGGGGATCACCATGAAATTCGGATACACCATCGTTTATGTGCCCGATGTGGCGTCGTCGCTGGCATTCTTCGAACAGGCGTTCGGGTTTTCGACTCGGTTTCTGCACGAGTCCAAGACGTACGGCGAACTCGAAACGGGCGAAACCACCTTGTCGTTCGCCGCGCATGAATTGGCCAGCATGAACTTTCAAACGGGCCACGTCGAAGCGTCGTCGTCGCCCAAGCCGTTGGGCATGGAAGTGGGATTCGTCACCGATGACGTGGCGGCGGCCCACGCAAAGGCCGTGTCCTTGGGTGCGACTGAACTCAGCGCCCCGACGGCCAAGCCCTGGGGGCAAGTGGTGTCTTACCTGCGTTGCCCGGATGGCACGTTGGTGGAATTGTGCACGCCGGTGCACGGCTGATTTCTCGGCATCAATGCATGCCGCGGCGGCCGGCTGAACGCACGGTGCCGCGTGCCGTGAAGCAAGCCTCGGGACAGCACGCGAAGCGGGGTTAATCCCGCTTCGTTCGTTTGCTCGATGCCGCAATCTGTAGAGTTGCCCTATGGTCGATACAGACCAGGCATCGGACTTATCTTAAATACTGTCAAACTTATCAAGCCTTTGAAGCTAGGCCGTTTCCTGCGCGCTACCTTGAACATTTCACTTCTGGAGAAGGTCATGGTTTCGCTTTCGAAGCGTTGTGGCGCAGAGTTCTTCGGCACGTTTTGGCTGGTGCTGGGTGGGTGTGGCGCAGCCGTGCTGGCCGCCGGCTTTCCGGAGTTGGGCATTGGCTTTGCAGGCGTCGCGTTGGCCTTCGGCTTGACGGTGCTGACGATGGCGTTTGCCGTCGGCCATATCTCTGGCGGCCACTTCAACCCGGCGGTGACGGTCGGCCTGGTGGCGGGCGGCCGTTTCCCGGCGAAGGAAATCCTGCCCTATGTGATTGCGCAGGTGCTTGGCGCCATTGTGGCGGCGGCGGTGTTGGCGTGCATTGCCAGCGGCAAGCTGGGTTTCGATTTGAAAGGCAGTCACTTCGCGGCCAACGGCTATGGCGCGTATTCGCCGGGCAAGTATTCGATGGTGTCGGCGCTGGTGACCGAAGTGGTGCTGACCGCGGGCTTTTTGTTCGTGATCCTGGGCGCCACGTCCAAGCGGGCGCCCGCAGGTTTTGCGGCGATTCCGATCGGGCTGGCCTTGACTTTGATCCACCTGATCAGCATTCCAGTGACGAATACATCGGTGAATCCGGCGCGTTCGACCGGGCCTGCATTGTTCGTGGGCGGATGGGCGCTAGAACAGTTGTGGCTGTTCTGGTTGGCCCCGATTGCCGGGGCCATCATCGGCGCCATAGCCTATCGTCTAGTCAGCGAACCGGCTGCGGAACGCGGCTGACGACGCACACCAGTGGCGAAGTGCTCAAGGAACTTCAAGGAACTTCAAAGCGCTCACGGCGCTTCAAGGAGCTTCAGGGCACTTCGTCCAATTGCGCGAGCTGTGCGTCTTCCGGAAAGCCTTGCGTGCGGTATCGGACGGGGTAGCCCTTTTCTTCGGCCAGCAACGGCTCCAGCAGATGCGCGGCCTGTTCCCAAGATACAACCCGCACTTCGCCGATATCGTCTTCGGCGTCGGGGCGGACCAACGCCAGCCGGTCCACCTTTGGCAATGAGGTGTCGACACCGCGTGTCCATGACGCGAGCGAGAACGACATCGCCGGATCGTCGTCCGCCGTGAACAGGTTGTAGTTCGCGACGTAGATGTCTGCGCCTTGCTCTTCGTGGATGTGGTCCAGCGCCGCTTTCTGCGCGTCGTACTCGGCCTTTTCCAGCAAGCGGGCCAGATGGGCCAGGCGCTGAGCGAGCCCCGAGTCATCAGGCACATAACGCTGCGCCTGCCGCTCTTCGTAGTGGTACATGTGCGCGCTGACCACGCGGCCGTGTTGCACTGCCTGGTGGCAGAGTTCAACCATGGTGATCAGGCCGGCATCATCGTTGTCGCCGGTGACCAGCAGCACATCGCGCGTGGGCATCATGAACACGGGGCGGCCGCGTACCGGCACGCGTTCAATCATGTCGGGCAACAGCGCGCGGCTGATGTCGTAGCCGTCTGCCCAGGCGCCGCGAAACACCCCCGGCGTCAGTTCTGAAAAATCGTCAGGGGCGTCGCGCAGGTTGTCGACGGCAATGGCCAACGCTTGGTCGAACGTTAACTGCCAGGCGGCTTCGGGGCCATTGGTCAGGGTGGAGATGGCGTCGGGGTGGTCAAGCGCCAACAGCACTACGCAGTCATCGCCAAAGGAAAGAAAGGCAGGGTGGAAGGCCGTGTCGTTGCCTTCGGTGCGCACATGATGCAGGCGGATGTCTTCCAGTGCGCTGCGGCTGCGGATCACGGGGCGAAGCATCGGCCGGGCCTCCGCTGCCTGCTGCGGCGTGGTTTGCGTGCTGCTGGCCAACGCCGAGACGAAGCCTTGCAGCGCGCGCTTTTGTTCCGAGCCGCGCGTGTTGCAGTACGCGTGGTAGGCGTTGTGCAGATTGAAGAACGAGCCTTCGCCCAGCAACAAGCGGAATTCATCGGCCTTGTAGGTGACGTCCCCGTCAAAGCCTTGCCGCCGCGCCGCCGCCACAAACAGCGTGGCGAACTGATCCGGCGAGGGCTTGCGCCGGAACAGCGTATCGAAGAAACCCATTTGCCTGCCTTTGATTCAAATGCGGGACGGCGCAAGCGCCAGTCCGCGACGGGTCATTGTGGACAGGGATGTCCCTGGCGTCCAGCGATAACGCCGCGCGAGGCGGCCCGCGCCGGGGCATGGCCGGGCCAGGCCGGGCCGGGCCGGGTCTAACCTGGCCGGGCCTAACCTGGCCGGGCCTGACCTGGCCGGGCGATAATACGTCGCGGCCGCCAGCCCTTGTTCCTTGCGGCCGTTGATGTTCCAAGAAGAATAAGAAGTACCGGTAGTGATCCATGAGTGAATTCTCCATTGCAATCAATCTCGTCCTGGCCATGCTGTTGGGCGGCGCGGTTGGTGTCGAACGCCAGTGGCGGCAGAACTACGCCGGGATCGTGACGCACGCGTTGGTCTCGCTGGGCGCGGCGGCGTACACCTCATTGCCCGCTTTGTTGGACGCCGGCGCTGACATGCGCCTGGGCAGTCAGGTCGTAACAGGCATCGGCTTTCTCGGGGCCGGCCTGATCATGCGCGATGGCCTGACCATCCGCGGCTTGAGCGCCGCAGCCACCATTTGGGCCACGGGCGCCGTGGGTGTGCTGGCGGGCTACGGCTTCGTGGCCGAGGCCAGCGCGGTGACTGGCCTGATTTTGGTTACCAATGTGCTGCTGCGCCGAGGCGCAAAACTGGTCGACCGGCATGTCCCCGAAGCGGAAACGGAAGAACGCTACTACAACATCGCGCTGACCTGCGCCTCGTCGGACGAGGCCATGGTGCGCGCTGAATTGCTGAACGCCTTGGGCAAGCACAATCTGCGCCTGCGGGGAGTTGAAAGCCAGCAGCGCGACGGCGGCCGCTCGGAAGTGCATGCCGTCGTGTATACGACGCATCAGGAAGACGAGCGGGTTGAAAAGCTGGTCGGCAGCCTGAGCCTGCTGCCTCAGACGTATTCGGCAAGATGGACGTCCGACTCCGGTGACGCCTAGGCGCGGCTAGTACAGGCGTACCCGGCTGTCACCATTACTACCTGCGCCACGGGGTGCTCGGGCGCATGCTGTCCAGCCGGTGAATCCTGAGGGGAACGGGTGCAGGGGATGAAATCGGGACCGGGCAGGTTGTACATTACGCACTGTCCCCGCCTTATTTCTAGGATGCACCCCATCATGACCGCCCCCGAAGTCGTTATTTCCTCGTCGATCCAATGCGCAAACGATCGCCCCTTTGTGCTTTTCGGCGGCATCAATGTGCTGGAATCCCTGGATCTGGCTTTGCGCGCATGCGAGGAATACCAGCGCGTGACGACGAAGCTGGGCATCCCCTACGTGTTCAAGGCGTCGTTCGATAAAGCCAACCGCTCGTCGATTCATTCCTACCGCGGCCCGGGCCTGGAAGCCGGGATGAAGATTTTCGAAGCCGTGAAAAAGGAATTCGGCGTGCCGGTGATTACCGACGTGCACGAACCCTGGCAGGCCGCGCCCGTGGCCGAAGTGGCCGACATCGTTCAGTTGCCGGCCTTCCTGGCAAGGCAGACGGATCTGGTCGTTGCGCTGGCCAAGACGCAGCGCATCGTCAACATCAAAAAGCCCCAGTTTCTTAGCCCGACGCAAATGCTGAACATCGTCGAGAAGTTCACCGAGGCCGGTAACGACAAGCTGATTCTGTGCGACCGCGGCACCAGCTTCGGTTACGACAACCTGGTGGTCGACATGCTGGGCTTTGGCGTGATGAAGAAAGTCACGGGCAACCGCCCGCTGATTTTTGACGTGACGCATGCGCTTCAACAGCGTTCGGCGCTGGACGCCGCATCCGGCGGCCGCCGCGAGCAAGTGGCGGAACTGGCCCGAGCGGGCATGGCGGTGGGCTTGGCTGGCCTGTTCCTGGAAGCCCACCCTGATCCGAAAAACGCCAAGTGCGATGGCCCCAGCGCCTTGCCGCTGGACAAGCTTGAACCCTTCCTGACGCAGCTCAAACAGCTGGATGATCTGGTGAAATCCTTTGCCGCGATTGATATCGAACCGTGACGCTGGCTGTCATGCCGCCTTCGTCAACTTGTTATACGATCCGGGCCAAACATTAGGGAGGCCTGGATGTCTTTGTACGTGATCGTCGCCGTTCGAAAAGAACCCGTCAGCGGCCAAATCGCCTATGTGCGGTGGGGCCAGGCCGAGCCAGGTGTGCCGGGCTGGGTTACCGAACCCGTCACGGCGGCGGCTTCCGAAGTGATCGATGTCATCAAAGACGGGATGGACGTGGAAACGGCCATCAGTGTCGATGGCATGCGCGTGGCGCTGCGTCCGGTGCGGGTACTGGTCGATGGCGACGGACGCGAGCATCTCGCCTCCGTGCCCGTGCCCAGCTCCACGCTGCACACGCTCTTCGACCTGCCCGAGTTTTAAGCGGCGGCGCGGCGCCCTTCGGCGAAATCGCGCAGTGCGCCGTCCGTCAGGCGGTAGCGCACCCATTCATCCAGCGGCCGTGCGCCGATCGATTGGTAAAAATCGATAGCGGGCTGGTTCCAGTCCAGCACGCTCCATTCCAACCGCCCGCAGTCGTTGGCCACCGCTTCCCGGGCCAGGTGGCGCAGCAGGTCGCGTCCGGCGCCGATGCCGCGTTGCTCGGGCGTGATGTACAGGTCTTCCAGATAGATGCCGTTCTTGCCCAACCAGGTGGAATAGCTGTAGAAATAGACGGCGTAGCCAATGGTCTTGCCGTCTACCTCGCACATCAACGCCTTGGCCGGCGCTTCTGGCGCAAACAAGGTGCGGGCGACGTCGTCGGCACTGGCAATCACCTCATGGGCGGCGCGTTCGTAGACGGCCAGTTCAGTGATGAATGCGTAGATCTGGGCCGCGTCCGAGACAGTGGCGGGGCGGATGGCGATATTCACGTTGACTTCCTCCAAAAGGGAAGGCCATGCTACCCGCTAATTTCGGTGTTTGCAGGACGGTGTCCCGGCCCGTTTCCGGGAATTCCCGCACTTGCGCGGGGCAGGCCTCGGCGCGACCCTGACAAGGGAATCCGCCCTCGAGTCCGGACGCGTACACAAAGGGGTTGTCCTCTATGGCTGAGTCTGGTTCTGCCGCAGGTCAAACACCACCGTCCACTGGGCGCAAAGCGCGCCGAGTGTCCTGGATCTGGCTCGTGCCGGTCATTGCTGCTCTGGCGGGATTGTTCCTGGTGGCGCAGGTCTGGTTGAACAAAGGTCCCACGGCCACGATCTACTTTCAGACGGCAGAAGGGCTGGAAGCGGGCAAGACCCAGGTCCGCTACAAGGAAGTCACCATCGGACAGGTCGAGCGCGTTGCGCTGAATACCGAGCGCTCTGGCGTGGTGGTGACCATTCGCGTCGCCAAGGACGCTAGCCACCTGCTGCGGGACGGCACCGTGTTCTGGGTGGTGAAGCCGCGCCTGACGGTAAGCGGTGTGTCTGGCTTGGGAACACTATTGTCGGGGTCGTACATCGGGCTGGACCCGATCGGCAGCAAGGGCAAGGCAGGCGTCAGTCCCGGCCGGAAGACCGAATTCGTCGGCCTTGAACTCCCGCCCGAAGTGGCACAAGACCGGGCCGGCAAGCGCTTTACGTTGCGCGCAAGCGACCTTGGTTCCCTGGATGTGGGCTCCCCCATCTATTACCGTCGCATCGCCGTGGGCCAGGTGGTTGGATACCAACTGGCGAAGGACGGACGGGGCGTTGAGGTGCAAGTGTTCATTGATGCCCCCAACGATGCTTATGTGAACGATGGCACGCGGTTCTGGAACGCCAGCGGCGTGGATTTCAGCGTGGATGCGCGTGGCCTGCAAATGCGGTCGCAGTCGCTGGTGTCGGTGATTGTCGGGGGCGTGGCGTTCGAAACATCAGCCGAGCGCAGCCACACTGCGGCGGCCGCCAATGCGTCGTTCGATCTCTTTCCCAACGAAGAGGCGGCCCGCGCGCAGCCTGATGGCGTACCGGTGCCGATCCGCATGCGATTCGACCAGTCGGTGCGCGGCCTGGTGGTCGGCGCACCCATCGATGCTTATGGCGTGACGATCGGCAAGGTGGATGCGATCAGCCTGGATTTCGATTCCGAGACCAAGCAGTTCTACGCGGTGGTGTCTGCGACGTTGTATCCCGAACGCCTGGGGGGCGAGACATACCAGGAGATCAAGCAATTTGCCGGGACGGATATGAAACACCCTAGCGGCCGGATACTCGCGGCGATGATTGAGCGCGGCACGCGGGCGCAACTGCGCATCGGCAACCTGCTCACGGGCCAGCTGTATGTGGCGATGGTGGAAATTCCGAACGCCAAACCCGTTACGTTCAAGATGGAAGATCGTCCCTTCCTCCCGACGGCGCCCAACAACCTGGATCAATTGCAGCAGCAGTTGAACAACATTCTGGTCAAGCTGGAGAAGGTGCCGTTTGATGAGATCGGGATGGAACTGAGCGGCGCGCTGAAGGGGGCGTCGCGGCTCGTCAAGAGGATGGACTCGCAACTGGCGCCCGAGCTGCAAGCCCTGTTGCGCCAGGCCAACCGTTCGTTGGGCGTGGTGGGCGGTCTGCTCGCGCCCGACGCGGACTTGCCAGCAAATGCCGATACGGCGTTGCGCGAGCTTGGACGAGCGGCGCGGTCCTTGCGCGAACTATCCGATTACTTGCAGACGAATCCCGATTCGCTGCTGCGCGGGCGGGCGCCTGATCCGGCACTGCGCCGGTAGTTTCTGCATTCGATCGGGACGTTTGACCGCAGATTTGGCCTGATAACCGGGCAGCGAGGCGGGTACGGCACTTGCTGAACAACGGGTGCGACCGGCTGCCGGACAACGGGGCGACGGAGCGGTATTCGAGGGGGGACGATCGAATGGACCATAGTGAAATGATGGCGCGCATGATCTCGCAGCCCGTTGCGCCGGGCAAAGTCGACGGCTGGGATGGCATTCTGTCTGCCTACGCGGATTGCTTGTTGCAAGTCCAAGCCAAACTCTCGGATGCCGATGTGACACGCTTCCTGGCGGTTGGCGCCCTGGTGTTTCGCAGCTGCTGTCAGGAAGAGGCCCGGCAACGCTGGACGGCCGAGGAATTGGCCTCCTTTCACCGCAAGCGGCAGTTCGGCGTCTAGATCGGTAGCGGCCGCCGCTGGCGGCCGCGTGGGCTGACGCCCCGCGCCAGCTTCAGTACAGACACTGACTAAGCGCGAACTTGCGGCCAAACGCGTGGACTTCGTCTCCGTCCACCGAGGCCCCAACGTCCCAGTGATTACCGCGGGTCACAAGAAACGATTGACCCGTCAGCGCATGCCGCAGCGCAAACTGCCAGAACGCGGATTCCGACCCCATGGGTTCCAGATCGTGCGGCCCGATCATGAGCCGCGAAGGGCGGGGGGTGGCGCCCATCGTCCATCGCAGCGCAATCGCCATGAAGGCGAAGCGCGCCGATATCGATGATGGTTGAACGCAAAGCACTCGGATCTTATTGCTCATGAACGTCACCTTCTTCAGGTGCCGTCAGCGTAGCAAAGACGCGTGTGACGTTCCATACCGCGTTTGGTGGATTTCGGTGCGTACCTTCGCAGATTTATCGCTACTTCCCGGGCTCAACGTACCGCGGCTGGTGCCCGCGTGACGCGCGGCAGCAGCAGTAATGCCAGCGCCGGCGCCACGGCGAATGCGGCGAACAGCCAGCGCGCCGCCTGCTGCGCGCCAGCGATGCCGCCCGGGTCGGCCAAGCCGGCGCTGTTGGTGATGACGCCCGCCAGCGCGGCCGTTACTGCCGCCGAATAGAGCTGAACGGTGGTGATCGATGACGACGTCAACGTCTCTTCGCCCTGCGGCGCGGCGTTGAACACCTTCGTCAGCAGGTGGGGCCAAGCCAGGCCGATGCCGAATCCCACGCCCGCCAATGCCAGGACAAACGCCGCGAATCCTGCCAGCGAAGTCAGGATGGATGCCTGCGGCGTCATGATGGCAAGCCCCACCAGCGATGCCAGGATCACGACCGGGCTCAGCCACACCAACCGGTTGGCGGCCGCGCCGCTGCGCGTGGCGCTGGGCATGGCGGCAAGCGTCCAGCCCGCCGCCATGGCCGCCGTCATGTAGCCGGCCGTCAGCGGCGTCATGCCGTGGATGACTTGCAGGAAATACGGCACGAAGATTTCGGTGGTGATGGCGGCCACCACCAGGCACATCACCGCATACAGCGCGCCTAGCGGCGCCCGGATCGAATAGGCGCCGGTAGGCAGCAGGCGCTTGCGCGCCCGCGTGTCCACGTAGGCGATCAGCGCGGCAATTCCCAACCCGCCCGCGATCCCCGCCAGGTTCCAGCCCAACTCCGTCGACAGGCTGGCCAGGGTGACGGCCAGCACCGACGCCACCAACAGGCCCAGTGTGCTCAACGGCAACGAGGACGGCGGGGCAGGGGGAACGGACGCACGCCCGCCGACCTTGAACGTCACGATAAGCGCCAGCGCGGCCGCCACGGGCAGCAGCGCCCAGAACGCCAGCCGCCAATGCCCCGTCTGCGCGAAGATGCCGCCGATTGCCGGCCCGCACAACGTCGCCACGCCCCACATGCCTGACACCAGCGCCATGGCGCGCGACCACAATGGCGCGTCAAACACCAGCCGTATCAGCGCGTAGCTCAGCGCAAACAGAATGCCGCCACCCAGACCCTGCACGCTGCGCCCGGCCAGCAACGCGGGCATGCTGGGCGCCAAGGCACAGATGACCGCGCCCAGGGTGAAGACCGCCACGGCCAGCAGATAAGCGGCGCGCGGGCCTACCGTTTCGATCAGCTTGGCTGATAACGCGGACCCAATGATGGACGTCACGACGAACAGTGTGGTGTTCCAGGCGTAGTATTCCAGCCCGCCGATGTCCTGGATAACGCTGGGCAGAATGGTGGTGACGATATAGACGTTGATGGCGTGCAGCGCCACGCCGCCCGCGAGCGCAATGGAGCGCAGGGCGTTTGCTCCGTGCAGCAGGTCAGCCCATGACGCGCTGGGCTCAGGATGGGGGATGGCAGCCAAAACAATCTCCGGGTTTTATTTATACAAGTTAAGTCTTGGATAATACGCGGATTCCGGCCAGTTGATCACCAACGCGCGGATCGCGGTAGGGATTTACCGCCGCAGCAGCCCGCGCAACAACAGATCCACGGCATGCAGCGCGTGTTCAAGACGCGCCTCACCATCCGGAGCGTCCGCAATCCAGAACGCGCTCTCGGTCAGGCTGCCATTGATCAGATGCGCAAGCGCCTGCGGATCGGCCGCGTCGATCACGTGGTCATCCATCAAGCGTTGCAGCAAGCCGCCCAGCGAGGCAATGCACTGTTGCTGCGTCGAGGGCGAGGCGGGTCCGAGCACCGCACGCGCATCCTGCAAGACGATGCGGCGGATCTCGGGTTCAAGCGCCATGCGCAAATAGGCGCGGCAACGTTCGCGCAGCGCCGTCCAGACGTCGGGCGCCTGATCCGAAATCGCGTTCAGCCGTTGATCGATTTCGTCATCGATTTGCGCGGCGACTGCGGCCAGCAAGCCTTTCTTGTCACCGAAATGGTGATACAAAGCCCCTCGCGTCAATCCTGCCGACGCGGTGAAATCGTCCATGGACGTCGCGGCATAGCCGGCTTGCTGAAAGGCAAGGCGGGCGGCGGCCAGCAGTTTGGCCCGGGTGGCTGCGATCATCTCGGCGCGGGAACGCGACATCCAGGTCTCCTATGACATACGGCGCGTAGGTTAATTGACATACGCAATGTATGTGAATACGATTCGGCCGTCTACCCCCGTTTCAAAGGTTATCGGTGCCCAATCCGTATCGCGAGTTGTTCCAGGCGCCTGGCGCTTTAGGTTTTGTGTTGGCTGGCGCCATCGCCCGCCTGCCGTTGCCGATGATCGGCATCGGCATCATTACGATGTTGTCCGAGGTGCGCGGCGCGTACACGCTCGCGGGTGCGGTTGCCGCAACGTTCGCGCTGGCCACGGCGTTGCTGGCGCCGCGGATTTCTCGTCTGGTGGACCGCCACGGCCAGGGGCGGGTGCTGCCGGTGGCGGCCATGGTTTGCGTGCTGGCGCTGATTGGCCTGAGCGCCTGCGTGCATTGGAATGCGCCGGATTGGACTCTGTTTGTCTTTGCCGCCTTGGCAGGCGCCTTGCCCAGCATGCCCGCCATGATCCGCGCGCGCTGGACGGAGATTTTTCGGGATCAGCCTCAGTTGCGCACGGCCTATGCCTTGGAATCGGTGGCGGATGAGCTCAGTTTTATCGTGGGCCCGCCCTTTGCGGTGGGCTTGAGCGTTGCGTTGTTTCCGCAGGCTGGCCCGCTGGCCGCCGCGTTGCTGCTGGCGGTGGGCGTGACCGCATTCGTCCTGCAACGCGCCACTGCGCCCGCCGTGCAGCATCGCGAAGCCGGGCGTGTCGAGTCCGTGCTGCGCATGCCGCCGATGCGTTCGCTGGTGGCCATGATGTCGGCCATGGGCGTCATCGTGGGCACGATCGACGTGTTGAGCGTGGCGTTTGCCCGGGCGCAGGGGGTGCCTGCCGGGGCAAGCCTGATCCTGTCGGCCTATGCCCTGGGTTCCTGCGTGGCGGGCTTGGTGTTTGGGGTGATGAAGTTCCAGATGCCGCTTCCCCGCATGCTGTCCATTGCCGCCGCTGTGACGGCGTTCACGACCTTGCCGTTGCTGCTGGTGAACGACCTGATCACGTTGTCGCTGGGGGTGCTGTTGGCCGGCCTGTCGTTTGCGCCCACCATGATCATCGGGATGGCGCTGGTGGAAACCAGCGTGCCGGGTCAGCGTCTGACCGAAGGCTTGACGTGGCTGGTGACGGGCCTGGGCGCGGGTGTTGCGGCCGGCGCGGCGCTGGCGGGTTGGGTGGTGGACCATTACGGCGTGGGGGCGGGGTTCTGGACCGCCGTCGTGGCCGGCGCTATTGTGCTGCTGGTAGCCGTGGCCGGGGCGCGCGGGGCGGCGGCGGGGCGCGAGGTTTCGTGACACCGCCCGCTCGTTAGAATTCGGGCTCCGGCGCGCTGCGGGGCGCGCCGTTCACAGGAGCACAACATGTCCAGAACCGTCATCAATCCCGATACCGTTTTCAACACCGTCCAGTACGGCTTCAGCCAGGCCGTCATCGTGACGGGGCAGCGCAGGATGCTGCTGTCTGGCCAAGTGGGTGTCGACATCCACGAGCGTACGGTCGGACCCGGCCTGCAAGAGCAAACCGAAGCCGCGCTCGACAACATCGAGCGTGTGCTGGCGGCGGCAGGCGGCAAGATGGCGCAGGTGATCATGCTGCGCATCTACATTTGCGATACGGTCCGTGAAGAGCAGGAAGTCATTGCGCAGGCGCTGCGTGACCGCTTTCCGGCCGACCCGCCGCCTTCGTCGTGGGTCATCGTCAGCGGGCTCTCGTTACCGGAATGGCTGATCGAAATCGAAGCAGAAGCCATGCTGGATTAAGCCGGCTGGGCCTTGTCGCGCCAGGGCGTCGCGGCGAAGGCTTCGCGCAGATGCGCCAGGAAACCTGCGGTGCGCGCAGACAGATCCTGGCGCGATTTCACCAGCGCCACCACATTGGCGTCGGGCAAATTCCAGCCGGCCAGCAAGGGCACCAGCGAGCGTGCCTTCAGATGTTCGGCAACGTCCCATTCCGATCGTGCGACGATGCCGTGGCCAGCCAAGGCCCATTCAAGCGCCGCTGCGCCGGTATTGCTGGACAGCACCGGCGCGATGCGCACGCCCACCGCCGGCCCGCGGCCGCGTTTGAAGCGCCACAAAGTGACGTCCTCGTCGTTTTCGCGCAAGGCGATGCAATCGTGGTCGCGCAGGTCTTCAGGTTTGGCGGGGGCGCCGTGGCGCGCCAGATACGCGGGCGAGGCGCAAAGAATGCGCCGATTCGGCGCCAGCGGATAGGCCACCAGCGTTGAATCCCGCAGCTCGCCGATATGAACCATGACGTCCCAGTTGTCGGTCGCCAGCCGTGGCGGGCCATCGGACAGCGTCAGGCTGGCGGTGACGTTTTCCGCGGTCTTGCGAAAACTGGCGACGAGTCCAGCGACATAGCGCTGGCCGAATCCAAGCGGTGCAATGACACGTAAATGTCCCGCCACCACGCCGCGCCGCCCCGCGAGTTCGTCTGCCAGATCGCCCAGCTCCCCACAGATCTGCCCTGCGCGCAGCGCCAGCAGCCGGCCTTCGTCGGTCAGTGCGGTGCCGCGTCCGGAGCGGTTCACCAGCCTCACCCCCAGACGCTTTTCCAGCGCGTGCAGCCGTTGCGTGACGGCGGGCGGCGTCACATCCAGCGCGCGCGCGGCCTGCGCAAGCGACGGCGTAGCGGCCAAGCTCAGGAAAAAACGCAGGTCATCCGTGGTGATCATTCAGATTGGTATTAAGTGAAAATTAAGTCCACATTAAACACGCAAAGGCGTGGGCGCGCCATACTGCGAACATCCCACGCCGCACTGACCCGGCGTTTCTTGATTTGCCTGAACGAGACATACCCATGACTGCCACCGCCACCCTGGATACGCTGGAAACTCCCTGCCTGTTGCTGGACGAAACCCGCATGACCCGCAATATCGAGCGCCTGAACGCCTTGATGGCCGGCCATGGCGTGCAACTGCGTCCGCATCTGAAGACGCCCAAGTCGATCGAGGTGGCGCGCCGTGTCATGAGCCGCCCGCAGGGGCCTGCCGCAGTGTCCACCTTGCAAGAGGCCGAGCAATTCGCGGACGCTGGCGTCACGGATCTGCTCTATGCCGTCGGCATCGCGCCTGCCAAGCTGGAGCGCGTGCTGGCGCTGCGCCAACGCGGCGTTGACCTGACGGTGGTCGTCGACAGCATCGACGCCGCGCGCGCCGTTGCCGCCCGCGTCAAGGTGGCGGGCGAGGGCATTCCCGCCCTGATCGAGATCGACTGCGACGGCCACCGCGCCGGGGTGCAGCCGGGCAATCACGAACACCTGCTGGCAATTGCGCATGTGCTGAATGACGCTGGCTGCCTGCGCGGCGTGATGACGCATGCGGGCGAATCCTACGGATGCCGCAGCCTTGAAGCCATTGCAGACATGGCCGAACAAGAACGCGCGGCCGCGGTCAGTTGCGCCGACGCGATTCGGCAGGCCGGCTTGCCGTGCCCTGTCGTGAGCGTGGGTTCCACACCCACCGCCCACTTCGCACGCCACCTTGACGGCGTAACGGAGGTGCGCGCGGGCGTGTATGTTTTCTTCGACCTGGTCATGGCGGGCCTTGGCGTATGCGCCGTTGACGACATCGCGGCCACCGTGTTGACCACCGTCATCGGCCATCAGCCCGATAAAGGATGGATTTTGGTGGACGCCGGATGGATGGCCATGTCACGCGACCGCGGCACCGCCAAGCAGCCGGTTGACCAGTTGTATGGTCTGGTGTGCGACGCCCAGGGCAAGCCGTATCCTGATCTTCTTCTGGCGGAAACCAACCAGGAGCAGGGCATCATCAAACTGCGCGCGGGTAGCAATGCAAGCCTGCCTGATCTGCCGATTGGCGCGAAGCTGCGCATCGTGCCCAACCACGCCTGCGCGACCTGCGCCCAGCACGATGCCTACGAGGTCGTGCGTGGCAGCGACCCTGGCGTGGTGGCTCATTGGGAACGTTTCCGCGGCTGGTAAGCCTGGCTCTGAAAAGGACGTCGACATGGACATCATTCGCACTCCCAACGCCACGCCGCCTGCTGGCCACTATTCGCAGGCAGTGCGTGCCAATGGCTTTGTTTTTGTTTCTGGGCAATTGGGCTTTTTGCCCGCCGCAGAGGCGGGGGCGCGGCCCAGTCTTGCCGTCGGTGCAACGGCCCAGACCGAAGCGGCGCTGCGTAGCGTCAAAGCCATTCTCCAGGCCGCTGGCGCGTCCATGGGCTCGGTCGTCAACGTTACCGTGTACATCCCCGACATCGGGCTGTGGGACGAGGTCAATCGGGTCTACGAACGCGCGTTCGGCGATCATCGCCCCGCACGGGCCGTGGTGCCCACGCGCGAATTGCACTATGGCGCGCTGGTCGAAATCAGCGTCGTCGCGGTTGCCGCTCAAGGGTGATGGCAGGCGCGATCCKACGCCTATAATGCGGGCGCCTCAATGCCTTCGGGGGAGCACGTTCGCATGCAGTACGAATATCTGTTCTGGTCCATGGCCGCGATGGTGGCGGCCGCGCTGATCGGCGGCTCGCTTTGTGGCCGCTTGCGCTCGGTCAAGCATGTGCTGATGGGGGTTGCCGCCTTGGCCGCCGCCATTTTCGCCGCGGTGCTGCTGCTGGCGCGGCATGGGGGGTTTAGCGACTTGGCGGCGATGCTGTCCATCGCCGCCTTCATGTTCAGCCTGGTGATCGGCACAGCCGCATCGCTGCTTACGCGGCGCATCCTGCAGCGCCGCTAAGCCCAGGCGTCGGCCTTATTCTTCGGCGTCGAACTCGTCGGCGTCGTCTTCGTCGTCCTCATCCTGTTCCAGGGCGTCGTAGCCCTTCCAGGTGATGCGCCAGCGCGCCGCGCCTGCGTTGGCGGCGGTTTCGCTCACCTGTTTGACCAGACCGGCATCCTCCAGCAGATCCAGGTGGTGCGCAATGACCTGCAAGCCCTGTTCTTCGGGGTGCGGCGCCAAGGCGGCGTTCTTGATGTCGTGCGTGCTCAGGTTGGGGCCGGGCGCGTCGCGCAGGGCGCCCAGAATCGTGACGACCAGGTCGAAATCGCGTTGCATGATATTCACCGTTTTGGAAATAGGTAGGGCGACAATAGCAGAGTTCCGTGGCGCCGATGCGACAGGGCGCAAGGCCGGGTTACAGTCCAAGGTTCTCGACAACAGAACACGTAAAACTCTATGAAGAAACCCGCTGAACGCGATTGCCTCGCGGTGATCCCTGGCTACACGGGCCAGGCCGCCAAGCTCTTCCTGACGCGCGGCGAAGACGAAAGCATCACTGGCGTGACGGTTTATGACCTGCTAGGCCACATCAAGCTGCAAGCTGATGCTGAGGCCGCATCGGCCTGGATCCGCGACTGGCTCGCCCAGGAAGCCGACAACCGCAAGGCCCGCCGCACGCAGTTGCAGGCCCAGATGTTCATCTGCAAGCTGGTCGGCGATGACAAGGCGGCCTTCCTGGCCGCCCAGAAGCCACTCATCCGCGTCCTCACCGACGCCGGGGTGCGCTGCCGTACCGTGGCAGCAACGTCTGGGGCCGCGCGCCAGTCCCTTGGTCCGAATGTCAGGAAGCATTAGCCTAAGGCTGTTATAGTCGCGCCTGGGCGTGAGATTGCACCTGCACGGTGCGTGCGTCCAAGCGGGCTAGACCCCGCAGATCAAGGAAGAGTGAACATGGAAATAGTAAGTCGGCACCTTGCCGACGTGGCGGGCGGCGTCGAGCTGCTCACGACGCTGGATGGCGAGCCCATCAGCGTCTATGTCGTAGTGGGCGTAACCGATCTCAATGCGATCGCGGACATCGTCCCCATCGAAAAAGTCGAAGCTGGAGCGGATATACACGCTTCAAATGTCGACAATGTTGATAATGCGCAAGAACAAATCGACCAAGTCCTGGAAAATATGAATCCCGGCGACGTGGCGGTTTTCCTTTGCTCGGGTTCCGATACTTTTGGTGCGGCGCTCGATCTGTTGGGTTTACCTATCGACGAGTAAGCCTGACGGCAAACCAAAGTGCCGATCTGAACGGTGTATGAAAGACGTACGCGTTTAGACGGCATTTATATAAGCCTTGATTGTTTTTTTATGTTGTATGGGTGTTTACACCTATGCAGGGACAAGTTTTGCCTATGAAAACGTGTAAATTTTCAACGCAGTTTCTCTTTGTTGCATTATTGGCACGTATTTTTTAGGATTATGTTGACTTGTGAGGGGAACATAACGATAGTGTCGGCACACGATCACAAGCGTTGCGATTTTCGTTCAGTGCCGTGCCTTTTCCGGCTCAGCGTTATTGTTCTACTGTCCCCTCCTTGATTGATTCGTGACCTCCGGGCATTTGCCCATTATCTCTAGGAAATACAGTATGGAAACCGGCGTCGTTAAGTGGTTCAATTCGGAAAAAGGCTATGGCTTCATCACCCCGGAAGCGGGTGGTAAGGATCTGTTCGCTCACTTCTCCGAAATCCAGGGTTCTGGCTTCAAGTCTCTGGAAGAGAACCAGCGCGTCAGCTTTGTGACGGCCAATGGCCCCAAGGGCCCGCAAGCCACGAAGATTCAGGTCCTGTAAAGGTCTGACTTTTCGGAAAAGCCCCTTCGGGGGCTTTTTTGCGTTTGGACGCGGTATTCTCTCTGCGTTCCGTCGTTCAGCTTGTTCGGGCTCCCTGGCCATATCCTGGCCGCGCCTGGCAGCTTCTCAAGCGCCGCCACGCCTCTGGCGACGCCATCGCCATCAGGACCCTCGCCATGACCTCTTCCTCGCCCCAGCCCCTTGCTATGCGCCCGCAAGACGTCGTTGCGTTCTGGTGGGATGCGGGGCCGCAACAGTGGTACAGCAAAAGCGATGCGTTTGACGCTGAATTCCGCCAGCGCTTCGAAGCGGCTCACTGGGCTGCCGCCGGGCGTGAATTGGATGCATGGCTGGAAGATGCCGACGGGGCGTTGGCGCTGATGATTTTGTTGGACCAGTTTCCGCGTAATGCCTACCGCGGCACGGCGCATATGTTCGCTACCGATCCGCTGGCTCAGAATTTTGCTGAACGTGCGATCGCCTCAGGGCTGGATTTGGCTGTGGACCCGCAGATGCGACAGTTTTTCTACATGCCGTTTGAGCACTCGGAAAGCCTCATGATGCAAAACCGAGGCGTTGCGCTAATGGAATCTTTGGATGCGGATACGCTGCGCTGGGCCGTGTTGCATCGCGACATCATCAAACGCTTTGGCCGTTTCCCCCATCGCAACGCCGCGCTAGGCCGGCAGACGACGCAGGCCGAGCAACAGTTCCTTGATGCGGGCGGGTTTTCGGGCTGAGGCCGGCGTGGCGGCAAGCCCTGGCGGGCGGCCGGGTTGAACATCGTCTCGGTATCGCCATGTATCTGTTCATACCAATCTGAAAAATATCCCGTGCCGGCGGCCCCGTTGGGCCTGCTGCCGCGTGCTTGCCCGATCCGTATGCACCCGTGCCTGCGTCCTTCCATCATTCGCATATTTGACGTTTTTTGGCGTTCACCAATACACTGGGTTCAGCGAGATTTTCAAGAGACGCGGTCTGCGTTACTTGTCGCCGTCAGTGGTGCTGCGGTTGCTTCCTCTCCCATCCTTGATGATCTGGCGCCCCGCGAGAAATCGCTTCTTCTAGGTTCAAGGACACTCCATGGCAACCGGCATCGTTAAGTGGTTCAACGCCGAAAAGGGTTATGGCTTCATCATGCCCGATGACGGCAGCAAAGACCTTTTCGCTCATTACTCCGAAATCCGCAGCGAAGGCTATAAGTCGCTGCAGGAAAACCAGCGCGTCACCTTCGAGGTCGGTACCGGCCCGAAAGGTCCAAGCGCGAAGAACATCAAGGTCGCGGCCTGATGTCTTTCGGGTAGCGCGCCGGCAAGCCCGGTGTTCGGCCCATAAAAAAGCCCCCATACCTGCGTATGGGGGCTTTTTTTGTCCTGCGTTTTCTAAGTCCGTATTCTCGGTGCGTTTTTTCAGTGCTTGTGTGCGGGCGGCGTGGCCAGGCGGTCCACCACTGCAATGCCGATTGCCGACAGGATGAACAGCGCGTGGATGATGGTTTGCCACATGACGCCGGCTTCGGTGAAGCGCGCATTCGGCGTGCCGATCGTGCCGGCTTCGATGAACGTGCGCAGCAGATGGATGGACGAGATCCCGATGATGGCCATGGCCAGCTTCACTTTGAGCACGCTGGCATTGACGTGGCTGAGCCACTCCGGCTGATCAGGGTGATTCTGCAGGCGCAGGCGCGACACGAAAGTCTCGTATCCGCCGACGATCACCATCACCAGCAAGTTCGAAATCATGACCACGTCGATCAGGCCCAGGACGAGCAGCATGATCTCCATTTCGCCAAAGCTGTTGGCGTGCGTCAGCAAGTGCCACAGCTCTTTCAGGAACAGCATGACGTAGACGCCTTGCGCGACGATCAGGCCCAGGTACAGCGGCAGTTGCAGCCAGCGCGAACTGAAGATCACGCTGGGCAAGATGCCTAAGCGGGGAGGGGGGTTCTCAATCATTGTTGGGTGCGAGCCGTTTTGAGTTTGCAATAAAAGTGCGGCGGCAATTCTATCAATGCCTGACCCCGGCAGGCAGCAGTTTTTTATGACGGATGCGTGACGCAAAAAAAGGGGGCATTAGCACGCTTGCGCAGCGCTTGCAGCGCTTTTATGTAAGCGAAACTGGCATTTGCGAAACTCTGTGGCGAAACGCTTTGAGAGCTTTGGCCGTATATAGAATTGCCGCCTCACTCGCATAGAGCCAGTCAAGAGGAGTTTGTTCCCATGAAGATCCGCTACACCGTTGCCGCGTTGACCGTTGCGCTTGCCCCTTTCTCCGCGTCGCATGCCCTCGATATCGGTGGCCTGGTGGGCGCCGGCAGCAAGGTCGTGCAAGCGGCCACCCTGAGCGATGCTGAAATCAAGACGCTGTCGGACAAGGCTTGCGCGCAGAGCGATTCGCAGGAAAAGATCGCCGCGCCGGGCAGCAAGTACGACGTGCGCCTGCAGAAGATCGCCAAGTCGCTGGGCGGCACGGTCAATGGCCAGAAGGCCAACTACAAGGTCTACATCACCAAGGACGTCAATGCCTGGGCCATGGCCAACGGCTGCATCCGCGTCTACAGCGGTTTGATGGACATGATGACCGACGACGAAGTGCTGGGCGTGGTTGGCCACGAAATCGGCCACGTGGCCCTGGGCCACAGCAAGAAGGCCATGCAGACCGCCTACACGGTGTCGGCCGCGCGTGACGCCGCCGGTGCTGCCGGTGGTGCAACGGTCGCCGCGCTGAACTCGTCGCAGTTGGGCGACCTGACCGAGAAGTTCATCAACGCGCAATTCTCGCAATCGCAGGAAAGCGCGGCGGACGACTATTCGTTCGATCAGCTGCAGGCCAAGAAGCTCAATACCCGTGGTCTGGTGACCGCGTTTCAGAAGCTTGCCGAGCTGGATGGCGGCAAGAGCGATATGATGAGCTCGCACCCGTCCTCGGCAAAGCGCGCTCAGCACATCGAAGATCGCATCGCCAAGGCAAAATAAGACGTCAAATCGACGTTAGCCCTCCCTTTTCGGGCGGAAAACGGGGCGCGAGCATCCGGGCAAATCCGGGGCTCGCGCCCCTTTGCGTCAGGGTTCCGGAAGTTTCCGGTAAAATGCCGCGTTTATCCGCCCGTAATCTCATCTCTCGGAAAATAGGTCTTTTAATGCAGCCTGTGGTTGAAACCCTCTCCGGCCTGGAGCGCCGTGTTGATCTGGCCGTCTCGGTGGCCGACGTCGAAAAGGAAGTCCAGGCGCAATTGAAGCGCGTGGCTCGCACCGCCAAGGTCCCCGGCTTCCGCCCGGGTAAAGCTCCGCTCGCCATGCTCGAGCGCAGCCATGGCCCCAGCATCCGCTACGACGTGATCAATAGCCAAGTTGGCCGTGCCTTCGAACAAGCCATCGACGGCGCGAAGCTGCGCGTTGCTGGCGCCCCGAACCTCGAACCCAAGACTGAAGGCGTTACCGACGACACGCTGGCGTTCACCGCCACGTTCGAGGTCTACCCCGAAGTCGCCGTACCGGATCTGTCGGCGCTGGCCGTCACCCGCTACGACACGGCTGTCACCGACGCCGAAGTGCAACAAACCCTGGACGTTCTGCGCAAGCAGCGCGCCACGTTCGAAGCCCGTGAAGGCCGTGCGTCGCAAGACGGCGACCGCGTCACGCTGGACTTCGCCGGCACCATCGACGGCGTGCCGTTCGAAGGCGGCAAGGCCGAAGACTTCCCGTTCGTGCTCGGCCAAGGCCGCATGCTGCCGGAATTCGAAGAAGCCGCTCGCGGCCTGAAGGCTGGCGAAACCAAGGTTTTCGAACTGAAGTTCCCGGACGACTACCAAGGCGTTGAAGTTGCCGGCAAGACTGCCGAATTCACCATCACCGTCAAGGAAGTGGCTGAAGGCGTTCTGCCCGAGCTGAACAGCGAATTCGCCAAGTCCCTCGGCCAAGCCGAAGGCGACGTCGAAAAGCTGAAGGCCGACATCCGCAGCAACATCGAACGCGAAGTCAAGGTCCGTTCGGCTGGCCGCACCAAGTCCAGCGTCATGGACGCCCTGGTCGAAGCCGGCAAGTTCGACGTGCCGAAGGCGCTGGTCGACAACGACGTGCAAGGCCGTGTCGCCGCTGCCCGCGAAGAGCTGAAGCAGCGTGGCATCCCCAACGCCGAGTCCGTGCCGATCCCGGCAGAAGCCTTCTCGACCGAATCCGAACGCCGTGTCCGTCTGGGCCTGTTGGTGTCGGAACTGGTCAAGCAAGAGCAACTGCAAGCCAAGCCCGAGCAAGTGCGCGCGCGCATTGAAGAGTTCGCAGAAAACTACGAACAACCCGCTCAGGTTGTCAGCTATTACCTGGCTGACCGCCAGCGTCGTGCTGAAATCGAGGCTATCGTGCTGGAAGACAACGTCGTCGCGCACGTGCTGGAAAAGGCCAAGGTCACCGAAGAGAAGGTGCCTTTCGATCAGTTGATGGGGATGGCGTAACACTATGCAGAGATTCACCGATTTCTATGCGGCAATGAATGGCGGGTCTTCGGTGACCCCCACCGGCCTGGGCTACATTCCCATGGTTATCGAGCAGTCGGGGCGCGGCGAACGCGCCTACGACATCTATTCGCGTCTGCTCCGCGAACGGCTCATTTTCCTGGTGGGTCCGGTCAATGACGCAACGGCCAATCTGGTTGTGGCGCAGTTGCTGTTCCTGGAATCGGAGAAT
Source organism: Achromobacter sp. 10T422 (assembly GCF_056394065.1). Taxonomy (NCBI): domain Bacteria; kingdom Pseudomonadati; phylum Pseudomonadota; class Betaproteobacteria; order Burkholderiales; family Alcaligenaceae; genus Achromobacter; species Achromobacter sp. 10T422. Next base: position 752,714 of record NZ_JBFTHD010000001.1, on the reverse strand, counting down.
CCTGACAAGGACATTTCCCTGTACATCAACTCGCCTGGCGGGTCGGTGTATGCGGGAATGGCCATTTTTGACACCATGCAGTTCATCAAGCCGGACGTATCGACCCTGTGCACGGGCCTCGCGGCCAGCATGGGCGCGTTCCTGCTGGCGGCTGGCAAGAAGGGCAAGCGTTTCACGCTGCCCAACTCGCGGATCATGATCCACCAGCCGTCGGGCGGCGCCCAGGGGCAGGCGTCCGACATCCAGATTCAGGCTCGCGAGATCCTGGATCTGCGCGAACGTCTTAACCGGATTCTGGCTGAGAACACCGGCCAGTCGATGGAGCGCATCGGCCTGGACACGGAGCGTGACAACTTCATGTCCGCCGAAGATGCGGTATCGTATGGATTGGTGGACAAGGTGATGAGCTCCCGCTCGGAAGGCTGACTTCCCGGTTGATCTGAACCCGCTGCCATCAAGTTTGAGTAAGCGCATGCGCCGGGCCCGTTACCGGTCTGGCGCATCTTTACCTGAGATACGAAACAAATATGCCTGAAAAAAAGGGATCGGCAGACGCAAAAGTGCTGCATTGCTCGTTTTGCAATAAAAGCCAGCATGAAGTCCGCAAGCTGATCGCGGGTCCGTCGGTATTCATCTGCGATGAGTGCATCGACTTGTGCAACGACATCATCCGCGAGGAAGCGCAGGCTACCGCGCGCGCGGCGATTCGTTCCGAACTGCCCACTCCGGCTGAAATCAAGACCTTCCTGGATCAGTACGTCATTGGGCAAAATTCGCCCAAGCGCATGCTGGCCGTAGCGGTCTACAACCATTACAAGCGCATTCGTCACGGCGAGATCAAGGGTGACGAAGTCGAGCTCTCCAAGAGCAACATCATGCTGATCGGCCCCACCGGGTCCGGCAAGACGCTCTTGGCTCAGACGTTGGCGCGCATGCTGAACGTGCCGTTCGTCATGGCTGACGCCACCACGCTGACCGAAGCGGGTTACGTGGGCGAAGACGTCGAAAATATCATTCAAAAGTTGCTGCAGAACTGCAACTACGAAGTCGAGAAGGCGCAGCGCGCCATCATCTACATCGACGAAATCGACAAGATTTCCCGCAAGTCCGACAACCCCTCCATCACGCGCGACGTGTCGGGCGAGGGCGTGCAGCAGGCCTTGCTGAAGCTGATTGAAGGCACCGTTGCCTCGGTGCCCCCGCAGGGCGGCCGCAAGCACCCTAACCAGGACTTCGTTCAGGTCGACACGACCAACATCCTGTTCATCGTAGGCGGCGCCTTCGACGGACTGGAAAAGGTCATCCGCGACCGCACCGAGAAATCGGGCATCGGTTTCTCGGCGTCGGTACGCGCCAAGTCCGAGCGCGGTGTGGGCGAGCTGTTCTCCGAAGTCGAACCGGAAGATCTGATCAAGTTTGGTCTGATCCCCGAGCTGGTCGGCCGTCTGCCCGTTGTTGCGACGCTGGACGAACTCGACGAAGCGGCGCTGGTGCAAATTCTGACCGAGCCCAAGAACGCCTTGCTCAAGCAGTTCCAGAAGCTTTTTGCCATGGAAGGCGCCGAGCTCGACTTGCGGCCTGCCGCATTGAAGGCGATCGCCCGCAAGGCGCTCAAGCGCAAGACCGGGGCTCGTGGTCTGCGTTCGATTATCGAACAGACCTTGTTGGACACCATGTATGAGTTGCCGTCGCAAGGCAATGTCAAGCGCGTGGTGGTTGACGAGAACGCGATTGAAGGTGAGGGCAAGCCCTTGCTGATCTACGCGGACGAAGCCAGCGAGACCGACAAGCCCGAGCGCGGAGAAGTCCGCGACGCGGCAGCCTGATATTTCAAAAAAGCCCGTTCCTGTAACGGGTTTTTTTGCCTTTCGGCCGCCCTCCCGGGCATTTTTTTTCCCCTTTCGGATATCTGGCAGCCGAGATCTTGAATTTTCGGCTATTGTTCCCATAACAGACGTAACTGACGTGGATAGCCCGGGGTATACCCGGGTCTCCTGTCCCCGATACGCCGAGTCATACAGAGGAACCTCCTATGTCTGCCAGCCAGACCCTGCCTTCCGACCCGATCGACCTCCCTCTGCTCCCACTTCGTGACGTCGTGGTGTTTCCGCACATGGTCATCCCGCTGTTCGTCGGCCGTCCGCGCTCTATCCGCGCGCTCGAGGTTGCGATGGAAGCGGGCAAGAGCATCATGCTGGTGGCCCAAAAGTCCGCCGGCAAGGATGATCCCACCCCCGAAGACGTCTACGAGATCGGTTGCGTGGCCGGTATCCTGCAGATGCTCAAGCTGCCCGACGGCACCGTCAAGGTGCTGGTCGAAGGCACCCAGCGTGCCCGCATCAACAGCATTGAAGATGCGGATTCGCACTTCACCTGCCAGGTGACGCCGATCGAGCCGGACGCCATGCAAGGCTCCGAGACCGAGGCCCTGCGCCGCGCGATCGTCGCCCAGTTCGAACAGTACGTAAAGCTCAACAAGAAGATCCCCCCGGAGATCCTGACCTCGCTGGCTGGCATCGATGATGCCGGACGCCTGGCCGACACGATCGCCGCGCATCTTCCGCTGAAGCTCGAGCAGAAGCAAAAGATGCTCGAGATCGTCGGCACGTCCGAGCGCCTTGAAGGTCTGCTCACCCAGCTCGAAACCGAAATCGACATTCTCCAGGTCGAGAAGCGGATTCGCGGCCGCGTGAAGAAGCAGATGGAAAAGAGCCAGCGCGACTACTACCTGAATGAGCAGGTCAAGGCCATTCAGAAGGAGTTGGGCGAAGGCGAAGAAGGCGCGGACATCGAAGAGCTTGAAAAGAAGATCATCGCTGCCCACATGCCGAAAGAGGCCCGTAAAAAGGCCGATGCCGAGCTCAAGAAGCTCAAGCTCATGTCGCCCATGTCGGCCGAAGCCACGGTGGTGCGCAACTACATCGATACGCTCATCAACCTCCCCTGGAGGAAGAAGAGCAAGATCAACAACTCGATCGCCAACGCCGAGACGGTGCTGGACAACGACCACTATGGTCTGGAAAAGGTCAAGGAACGCATTCTCGAATATCTTGCCGTGCAACAGCGCGTGGACAAGGTGAAGGCGCCGATTCTGTGCCTGGTTGGCCCTCCTGGTGTGGGCAAGACCTCGCTCGGGCAGTCGATCGCCAAGGCGACGAACCGCAAGTTCGTGCGCATGGCGCTGGGCGGTGTGCGCGACGAGGCCGAAATTCGCGGCCACCGTCGTACGTACATCGGCTCGATGCCGGGCAAGATCGTTCAGAACATGTCGAAGGTTGGCGTGCGCAATCCGTTGTTCCTGCTTGATGAAATCGACAAGCTGGGCATGGATTTCCGTGGCGACCCTTCGTCGGCGTTGCTCGAAGTGCTGGACCCGGAACAGAACCACACGTTCCAGGACCACTACATCGAAGTCGACTTCGACCTGTCCGACGTGATGTTCGTGGCCACCAGCAACACGCTGAACATTCCGCCGGCCCTGTTGGACCGTATGGAAGTGATCCGCCTGTCCGGTTACACGGAAGAGGAAAAGATCCATATCGCCCGCGACCATCTGCTGCCGAAGCTGATGAAGAACAACGGCGTGAAGGACAGCGAGTTGACGGTCGATGACAGCGCGCTGCGCGATATCGTTCGCTACTACACCCGCGAAGCTGGTGTGCGTGCGCTCGAACGCGAAGTGGGCAAGATCTGCCGCAAGGTCATCAAGCAGTTGCTGACCCAGACCGATCGTGCCAAGGCCGAAGGCAAGACCCTTGAGGTCAAGCCGGTCAACGTCACGGGCGACAACCTGAGCGACTATCTGGGCGTGCGCCGCTACACGTTCGGTATGGCCGAAAAGGAAAACCAGATTGGTCAGGTGACGGGTCTGGCGTGGACGGAAGTTGGTGGCGACCTGCTGACGATCGAAGTCGCGGACATGCCCGGCAAGGGCGTCATCCAACGCACCGGTTCGCTGGGCGACGTGATGAAGGAGTCGGTTGAGGCGGCTCGTACGGTGGTGCGCTCGCGTGCTCGCCGTCTGGGCTTCGCTGACAGCGTCTTCGAGAAGCACGACATGCACGTCCACGTGCCGGAAGGCGCGACGCCCAAGGACGGTCCGTCCGCAGGCATCGCAATCACGACGGCCATGGTGTCGGCGTTGTCGCGCATCCCGGTGCGCGCCGATGTCGCCATGACCGGCGAGATCACGCTGCGCGGCGAAGTGCTGCCGATCGGCGGCCTGAAGGAAAAGCTGTTGGCGGCGCACCGTGGTGGCATCAAGACGGTCTTGATCCCGGAAGAAAACGTCAAGGATTTGGCGGAGATTCCGGACAACGTCAAGAACCACCTTGAGATCGTGCCGGTCCGTTGGATCGACAAGGTGCTGGAGCTGGCGCTGGAACGTCTGCCGGAACCTCTGGCAGAGGACGAAGCCGTAAAGGAACCTCTGGTTGCCAAGCCGGCCGAGCCGGGTTCGACTGATCCGGTGCTCAAGCACTGATCGTGAAGCCCAGGGCGCCTTCGAAAGCAGGCGCCCAGTAAAAACCCCGCTGCGGCGGGGTTTTTTATGGGCTGATCGTTTCGGGGAAGGGCTCCCACAAAACTCCTGCGATCAGTGCAGAGCGTGAGTTCGGATCAAGCCGACCGCGATGCCTTCCAGCGCGAATTCCTGATCGGCTTCAACAATGATGGTTTGGAAGTCAGGATTTTCGGGCAACAGCTCGATATGGCCGTTTGTGCGTTGCAGCCGTTTGACTGTGACGTCGTCACCCAGGCGAGCGACGACGATTTGGCCATTGCGGGCTTCGGACGCTTTCTTCACAGCGAGCAAGTCGCCTTCAAGAATACCGGCATCGCGCATGCTCATGCCGCGAACCTTCAGCAGGTAATCGGGCGCTTGAGCAAACAGGTGTGGGTCGACGCCCACTTCGCGTTCCACGTGCTCGGCCGCAAGAATGGGGCTGCCAGCGGCCACACGGCCCACCAGAGGCAGCAACAGCTGTGCCAGTGAGGGAAGGGGCAGGGAAGTCTGTGAGGACGCAGCGGCGCTGTCCTTCAAGCGGATGCCGCGCGATGCGCCGGCGGTAAGCTCAATGGCGCCCTTGCGGGCCAGCGCTTTGAGGTGATCTTCCGCTGCGTTAGGTGAGCGAAAACCCAAAGCCTGGGCAATTTCGGCACGCGTCGGCGGGAAGCCGGTGCGCGTAACGGTTTGCCGGATGAGGTCCAGAATTTGTTGCTGGCGATCTGTAAGTTTGCTGGCCATGGCGATGATCCGGTGCGAGCGGACTGTACATATATACAGCGCCATTCTGGGGGACGCAGCGCAAAAATGCAAGCCGCGGGCGGCGTCCGAAACAAAACGGAGCCCGAAGGGCTCCGTTCTTTGGGGTGCAGGCCGTCCGGCCCGCTCCGATTCGACGCTTACAGGACGGCTGCGATGCCGGCCGCGACCTTGTCGATGTTGCCGCTGTTCAGGGCGGCAACGCAGATGCGGCCGCTGGACACAGCATAGACGCCGTGCTCTTCGCGCAGGCGATCAACTTGGGCCGAGGTCAGGCCCGAGTACGAGAACATGCCGCGTTGTTCCAGCACGAAGCTGAAGTCCTGCTTGCCGCCATGTTCCTTGATCTTTTCGACCAGTTGCTTGCGCATAAGGCGGATGCGGTCACGCATGCCGGCCAGTTCTTCTTCCCACATCGCAAACAGTTCGGGCGAGTTCAGGACCGTGGACACCACCGTGCCGCCGTGGGTGGGCGGGTTCGAGTAGTTGGTGCGAATGACACGCTTCAGTTGGCTCAGCACGCGGACGGCTTCGTCCTTGCTGCCAGCCACAACCGTCAGGGCACCAACGCGCTCGCCGTACAGCGAGAACGACTTCGAGAACGACGAGCTGATGAACATGGTCATGTCCAGGTCGGCGAACAGGCGCACGACTGCAGCGTCTTCCTTCAGGCCTTCGCCAAAGCCTTGGTAGGCGATGTCGAGGAACGGGACCAGGTTGTTTTCTTTGACCACGGCGGCGATCTGCTTCCACTGATCGGCGGTGGGGTCCACGCCAGTCGGGTTGTGGCAGCAAGCGTGCAGCACGACGACGGTCTTGGCCGGGGCGGCCTTCAAGTCGGCCAGCATGGCGTCGAAGTTCAGGCCGCGGGTGGTGGCGTCGTAGTACGAGTACGTGCCAACTTCAAACCCGGCGCGTTCGAACAGCGCGCGGTGGTTTTCCCAGCTGGGGTTGCTGATCAGGACCTTGGAGCCCGGCAGCAGGTGATGCAGGAAGTCGGCGCCGATCTTCAGTGCGCCGGTGCCGCCCAGCGCTTGGGTGGTCAGCACGCGGCCGGCAGCGGCAAGCGCGGAGTCCTTGCCCAGCAGCAGCGCTTGCGCACCCTGGTTGTATCCGGCAATGCCTTCGATCGGCAGGTAGCCGCGGGCGGCAGCTGCTTCAATGCGGGCGGTTTCAGCTTTGCGAACGGCGGCCAGCAAGGGGATACGACCCTGATCGTCGTAGTACACGCCCACGCCCAGATTGACTTTTCCGGGACGCGTATCCGCGTTGTATTGTTCGTTCAGACCAAGAATGGGGTCGCGCGGCGCGAGTTCGACGGAATCGAAAAGGTTGCTCATGGGACTCTGATGAGGATGGGTGGACGCAGTACGATGTGCTGTGGATAATGGGGGGTTTACCCTGGAACAGTCTAGCATGCCCAAGAGCCCAATAGACCCGAGCAGCGCGGGAGATCTGACCGATGATCTCGCTGCGGATCTGACGGCGGCGCCGGCATCGGCTGCGGCCATGCCAGGCGGGGAAGTGAAACCTGGATTTGTCGAATTTCCGGATAGCCCGTTTCAGCTTTACCAACCCTATCCGCCGGCAGGTGACCAGCCTGCAGCCATCGAAGGCCTGACCCAAGGGGTCGAAGATGGCCTCATGTTCCAGACGCTTTTGGGCGTGACGGGGTCGGGCAAAACCTACACCATGGCCAATGTAATCGCCCGCATGGGGCGACCCGCGTTGGTGCTGGCCCCTAATAAGACGCTGGCCGCGCAGCTTTATGCAGAAATGCGTGAGTTCTTTCCGAAGAACGCGGTTGAGTATTTTGTGTCGTATTACGACTATTACCAGCCCGAGGCCTACGTGCCGACGCGCGATCTGTTTATTGAAAAGGACTCGTCCATCAATGAGCATATCGAGCAGATGCGGCTGTCGGCCACGAAGAGCCTGCTGGAGCGCCGCGACACGATCATCGTGGGTACGGTCTCCTGCATCTACGGTATTGGTAACCCGGGCGATTACCACGCGATGGTGCTGATCCTGCGTAGCGGCGATCAGATTTCCCGCCGCGAGATTCTGGCGCGCCTGGTGGCCATGCAATACACGCGCAACGACGCCGAGTTCACGCGCGGCGTGTTCCGGGTTCGTGGCGAAACCATCGACATTTTCCCGGCGGAAAGCGCCGAATTGGCGCTGCGTCTGACGCTGTTTGATGACGAGATCGAAAGCCTGGAGCTTTTCGACCCGCTGACGGGCCGCATTCGCCAAAAGCTGCCGCGCTTTACGGTTTACCCGGGCTCGCATTACGTGACGCCGCGCGATACGGTCCTGCGCGCCATCGAAACCATCAAAGAAGAGCTGCGTGATCGCGTGAAGCGCTTCGTCGATGACGGGCATCTTGTTGAAGCGCAACGCCTGGAACAGCGCACCCGTTTCGACCTGGAAATGCTTCAAGAGCTAGGCTTCTGCAAGGGCATCGAGAACTACTCGCGGCATTTGTCGGGCGCGGCGGCGGGCGAGCCTCCGCCCACGTTGATCGACTACCTGCCGTCCGATGCGCTGATGTTCATCGACGAAAGCCACGTCACGATCGGCCAACTGAGCGGCATGTACCGCGGTGACCGATCGCGTAAGGAAACGCTGGTTCAGTACGGATTCCGTCTCCCATCCGCCTTGGATAACCGGCCGCTCAAGCTTGAAGAGTTCGAAGCCCGCATGCGTCAGTGCGTGTTCGTGTCGGCGACCCCGGCCGCCTACGAGAAAGAACATACAGATAACGTGGTCGAGCAGGTCGTGCGGCCCACGGGTCTCGTTGATCCGCTGGTTGAGGTGCTGCCTGCCCGCACGCAGGTTGATKACTTGCTGGGCCAGATCAAGGCCCGTGTGTCGCTGGGCGAGCGGGTGCTGGTCACAACGCTGACCAAGCGCATGGCGGAAGATCTGACGGACTTCCTCAGCGAGCATGGCGTGAAGGTCCGGTATCTGCACTCGGACATCGACACCGTCGAGCGCGTGGAAATTCTGCGCGACCTGCGACTGGGGACTTTCGACGTGCTGGTGGGGATCAACCTGCTGCGCGAAGGCCTGGATATCCCCGAGGTGTCGCTGGTGGCGATCCTGGATGCGGATAAGGAAGGTTTCCTGCGTTCAGAGCGCAGCTTGATTCAGACCATTGGCCGTGCGGCCCGCAATTTGAACGGGCACGCGATCCTGTATGCGGACCGCATCACGGATTCCATGCAGCGAGCCATGGAGGAAACCAGCCGCCGCCGCGCCAAGCAGCTGCAATTCAACATTGATAACGGCATCACGGCGCGTGGCGTGCAGAAGGCGGTGCGCGAGCTGATCGACGGCATTGTTGCGCCGGTGCAGCACGACGCCCTGGAAGCGGCGGTTCCCGCAGAGTTCCTCAAAGACGAAAAAGCCTTGGCGCGAGAGCTCAAGCGTTTGGAAAAGTTGATGATGGATCACGCGCGGAACCTGGAGTTCGAGCAGGCCGCCGCCGCCCGCGACGCCCTGACTGCATTGAAGCAGAGGGTGCTTTTGGATGGCGCCGTGTGAGGGAATTGGCGTTTCTGAATGTGTCTGATTGCTGACAGCTAGCTGAACTGTTGTAAAAACTACTGCACTGCAATCAGGCTTTCATAAACCTTGTAATTTATGGGATATCAAGCTAAGAGTTTGGGTGTTAATAAATCAGTAAGATACTGATTTTTAAAGGTAAATTAAGCTGATGTATTTGCTCTGATCCAATCGGGGATTTGCAAAAAAAGCTTGCCTTATCTCGGGTTTTCCCGCACACTTACTCCCATGATGACCAAGGTACTTTTCGTTTGCATGGGCAATATCTGTCGCTCGCCGAGCGCAGAGGGCGTGTTTCGCCATTTGGTGAACGACGCGGGTTTGGGCGACGTCGTTCGCATCGACTCTGCGGGCACGCACGCGTTTCACATCGGCGAGGCGCCTGATGCCCGGGCGCAGGCTGCGGCGCGTAAGCGCGGCTACGAGATCACGCACTGTGAGGCGCGTCAGGTCACCGCGGAAGATTTCCGCGATTTTGATCTTATCCTCGCCATGGACTGGGACAATCTGTCCGCCATGCAGCAGCAGTGCCCCAAAACCTATCAGCACAAATTGATGCTGCTGATGCGCTTCGCCAACGAGTTCGAGGAGGCCACCGTGCCTGATCCGTACTACGGCGGCGCCGATGGTTTCGGCAAGGTGCTCGACTACCTGGAGGACGCCTGTCAGGGTGTTCTTGAACTGGTCCGTAAGCGCGCTACTCAGTACCAAGCAGCTTGATCGCTTTTCCGTAGAGCCGCCTGTAGTGCGGCTCTCGGCGTACTGGGGCAGTGAAAAAACCGCGCAACTGCGCGGTTTTTTCTAGCCGGGAGCCATACCAAATTAGTCGGGAATAGGCTATACTTGACCCAATTACTCGGGTATTGACCGCTGGATTCGCTGGCGGCCATTGCCGAATCACAGGGAACCCACCATGCGGCTAACTACCAAAGGGCGTTTCGCCGTGACTGCCATGATCGATCTGGCTATGCGGCAGCATAGCGGCCCGGTCACTCTTGCGGCCATCAGCCAGCGTCAGAATATTTCGCTTTCCTATCTGGAACAGCTGTTCGGAAAACTGCGTCGCCACGAACTCGTGGATAGCGTGCGTGGTCCGGGCGGCGGTTACTCGCTTGCGCGTCTTGCGCGCAACGTTACCGTTGCCGACATCATCTTTGCGGTTGATGAACCTTTGGACGCCACCAGCTGTGGCGGCAAACGGGACTGTACGAGCGGCAATGACGGCAAGCCGGGCAAGTGCATGACGCACGAGCTCTGGGCCACATTGAATCGCAAGATGGTCGATTACCTGGATTCGGTGTCCCTGCAAGATCTCGTTGATCAGCAGCGCGTGCGCCAATTGCAGGAAGCCAGCAATCAAGCGCAGGCCTGCGCGGTACGTGTGAATCGGGTGGGTGGGGCGAACGCCGCCGCCGCCAATGCCCCGACCACGACCGTTGCCGCCAATGCCACCGTATAAGCAGTATCAGGAGTTGTAGATATGACCACCCGCCCGATTTATTTTGACTATTCGGCCACGACACCCGTCGACCCCCGCGTCGTGGACAAGATGGTGCCCTGGCTGTACGAGAATTTCGGCAATCCGGCATCGCGCAGCCACTCGTTTGGCTGGGAATCCGAAGAAGCCGTTGAGCGCGCCCGCGAAGAAGTCGCCAAGCTGGTCAATGCTGACCCGCGTGAAATTGTCTGGACTTCCGGCGCAACGGAATCCAACAACCTGGCCATCAAGGGTGCCGCGAACTTCTACGCCGAGCGCGGCAAGCACATCATCACAGTGAAGACCGAGCACAAGGCGGTGTTGGACACCTGTCGCGAGCTCGAGCGCCAAGGCTTCGAAGTCACGTATCTGAATGTGAAAGATGATGGCCTGATTGATCTGGACGTCTTCAAGGCTGCGCTGCGCCCTGACACCGTGCTGGTGTCGGTGATGATGGTCAACAACGAGATCGGCGTTGTCCAGGACATCGAGACCTTGGGCGAGATCTGCCGCGAGAAAGGGATCATCTTCCACGTGGACGCCGCTCAGGCGACCGGCAAGGTGGAAATCGATCTGCAAAAGCTGAAGGTCGACCTGATGTCGTTCTCGGCGCACAAGACTTACGGCCCCAAGGGTATCGGCGCGTTGTACGTGCGCCGCAAGCCGCGCATCCGCATCGAAGCGCAAATGCACGGCGGTGGCCATGAGCGTGGTTTCCGTTCTGGCACGCTGGCCACCCATCAGATCGTCGGCATGGGCGAAGCTTTCCGCCTGGCCCGCGAAGAAATGGGCACCGAGAACGAACGCATCCGCATGTTGCGTGATCGTCTTTGGAATGGCCTGTCGCAGATCGAAGAGGTCTATCTGAATGGCGACATGGACCAGCGCGTGCCGCATAACCTGAACGTCAGCTTCAACTATGTCGAAGGCGAGTCCCTGATCATGGCGATCAAGGAACTAGCCGTCTCCAGCGGTTCGGCCTGCACCTCGGCCAGCCTGGAACCTTCCTATGTGCTGCGCGCACTGGGCCGCAACGACGAGCTGGCGCACAGCTCGATCCGCTTCACCCTGGGCCGTTTCACGACCGAAAAGGAAGTGGATTACGCGATCGAACTTCTCAAGAGCCGTGTTGGCAAGCTGCGCGATATGTCGCCGCTGTGGGAAATGGCCAAGGAAGGCATCGACCTGAACACCGTGCAGTGGGCCGCGCACTAAGCGCCCGCGCCAAGAAATACGTGGAGAACTAATATGTCTTACAGCACTAAAGTCCTGGATCACTACGAAAACCCGCGCAACGTCGGTTCGTTTGACAAGTCGGACGAGTCGGTTGGTACCGGCATGGTCGGCGCGCCCGCCTGTGGCGACGTGATGAAGCTGCAGATCAAGGTGAACGAAGCTGGCGTGATCGAAGACGCGCGCTTCAAGACCTATGGCTGCGGTTCGGCCATTGCGTCCAGCTCGCTCGTGACCGAATGGGTCAAGGGCAAGACGCTGGACCAAGCCATGAACATCCGCAACACGCAGATTGCTGAAGAGTTGGCTCTGCCGCCGGTGAAGGTTCACTGTTCCATCCTGGCCGAAGACGCGATCAAGGCCGCGGTGCAGAACTACAAAGAAAAGCACTCGGTTCCGGCCGAAGCGGTGGCAGGCTGATCATGTCCGTTACCCTGACCCAACAGGCTGCCACCCATATCGGCCGCTACTTGCAAAAGCGCGGAAAGGGTATCGGCTTGCGGCTCGGCGTTAGGACGACGGGCTGCTCCGGCATGGCCTACAAGTTGGAATACGTGGACGACTCGGCGCCGGAAGACGCCGTGTTCGAGAGCTTTGGCGTAAAGGTCTTCATCGACCCCAAGAGCCTGGCTTACCTGGATGGCACCGAGCTGGATTACGCCCGCGAAGGCCTGAACGAAGGTTTCAAGTTCCGCAACCCCAACGAGAAGGCGACCTGCGGCTGCGGCGAGTCGTTCACGGTGTAAGTCTTGGCTGGAGACGACCACTTCAGCCTGTTCGGCTTACCGGCACGCTTCGACCTGGACGCGCAAGCGTTGGAATCGTCGTGGCGCGCTGTCGCCGCGCAAGTGCATCCCGACCGTTTTGCCACGGCCAGCCCCGCGGAACGCCGCGTCGCCATGCAATGGGCGGCGCGTGCGAACGAGGCTTACCGTGTGCTGCGCGACCCGTTGCTGCGGGCGCGTTACCTGTGCGAGCAGGCAGGCGTTGATTTGCAGACCGAAAGCAACACGTCCATGGACACCGCTTTCCTGATGCAGCAAATGACCTGGCGCGAGATGCTGGACGATGCGCGAGACGACGCTGCCGCGTTGGCCGCCCTGCAATCGGAGTTGGAAGAGGCGCGCGTTGCGATGCGCGCCACGCTGACCCGGCTGCTGGATACCGAACGCGACTACGCGACTGCCGGGCTCAAGGTGCGGGAATGGATGTTCGTGGAAAAGCTGGCTGAAGAGCTGGCGCACGCCCAGCCCGCTGGATAGCCCTACGCTGCGTTGGGGCGCCCCGGAGACGGGCGCCAGGACTTCGCCGCCTACTGACCAGAAAAATAGAATCATGGCCTTATTGCAGATATCCGAGCCCGGTGAATCGCCCGCGCCGCACCAGCGCAAGCTGGCGGTCGGGATCGATCTGGGCACTACCAATTCTCTCGTCGCGGCGGTGCGCAGCAGCGTGGCCGAAGTGTTGCCTGACGCGCAGGGCTATGCCTTGCTGCCGTCGGCGGTGCGTTATTTCCCCGGCGGGAAAGTCACCACGGGCCGCGAGCCTCTGGCTCAGCAAGCCGAAGACCCCTTGAATACCGTTGTGTCCGTGAAGCGATTCATGGGCCGTTCGTTGGAAGAGGCGCGCGCCACGCGTGCCCCCTACGAATTCGTGGATGCGCCCGGCATGGTGCGTATCCGCACGGCGCAGGGTGATCTGAGCCCGGTCGAGGTGTCCGCGCAGATTCTAGCGGTGCTGCGCCAGCGCGCTGAAGACGTGCTGGGCGACGACCTGGTGGGCGCGGTGATCACCGTGCCGGCATACTTTGACGATGCTCAGCGGCAAGCGACGCGCGATGCGGCGCGTTTGGCCGGCCTGAACGTACTGCGCCTGCTGAACGAGCCCACGGCTGCGGCTATTGCCTACGGTTTGGATCACGCGTCCGAAGGTGTGTACGCCGTGTACGACTTGGGCGGCGGCACGTTCGACATTTCGATTTTGCGTCTGACGCAGGGCGTGTTCGAAGTGATCTCCACCGGCGGCGACACCGCGCTGGGTGGTGATGACTTTGATGCGCTGATCGCTGATCACGCCGTGGCCAAGCTGGCGGCGGGCGAGTTCTCGCCGGCGGATCGCCGCGGGTTGCTGATGGCCGCTCGCACCGCGCGTGAAGCTTTGTCGGACGCCGAGACTGCCACGTTGAAGCTGGCTTTGTCTGACGGCCGAGATGTGAATCTGACCCTGACGCGCGCTGAATTTGAAACGCTGGCGCAGCCGCTGATCGAGCGCACGCTGGATTGCGCACGCCGCGCGTTGCGCGATGCGACGTTGAAACCCGCCGATGTGCGTGGCGTCGTGATGGTGGGCGGCGCAACGCGCATGCCCGTTGTGCGCGCCGCGGTTGGCAAGGTGTTTGGCACCGAGCCATTGACCGATCTGGACCCGGATCAAGTCGTGGCGCTGGGGGCGGCCTTGCAGGCCAATCTGCTGGCGGGTAACCGCGCGCCGGGCGAAGACTGGCTGCTGCTGGACGTGATTCCGCTGTCACTGGGGCTCGAAACCATGGGCGGCCTGGTTGAGCGGGTGATTCCGCGCAACAGCACGATTCCGGTGGCGCGTGCCCAAGAGTTCACGACGTTCAAGGATGGCCAAACGGCCATGAGCATCCACGTGGTGCAGGGCGAGCGTGATCTTGTGGCGGACTCGCGTTCGCTCGCACGTTTTGAATTGCGTGGCATCCCCCCGATGGTGGCGGGCGCCGCGCGCATTCGCGTGACCTTCCAGGTGGATGCGGATGGCCTGCTGAGCGTCACCGCGCGCGAGCAGAGCACTGGCGTGGAAGCTGCGGTGTCAGTCAAACCGTCGTACGGCCTGACCGACGACGAGATCGCGCAGATGCTGGCCGACAGCGTGGCGCAGGCCGATACCGATGCCCGCGCACGCATGTTGCGCGAGCAGCAGGTGGACGCGCGCCAACTGGTCGAATCCGTTCAGGCCGCCCTGGCGGTTGACGGCGACTTGCTGGAAGCCGACGAGCGCAAGCAGGTGGACGAATGCCTGCAAGCCGCCATCGACGCACAAAATGCGCAGGACGTGGACACGGTGAAAGACGCCGTGCAGGCCTTGTCGGCCGCGACCGATGACTTCGCCGCGCGGCGGATGGATCGCAGCATCCGCGCCGCATTGGCGGGCCGCAAACTTGATGAGATCGCCTGATTAGAAGTTATGCCGAAACTGACTGTATTGCCTCATCCCGATTACTGCCCCGAAGGCGCCGTGATCGAAGACGCGCCCAAGGGCGTGTCGATCTGCCGCGTTCTGCTGGATAACCACATCGACATCGAACACGCGTGCGAGTTGTCGTGCGCGTGCACGACCTGTCACGTGGTGATCAAGCAAGGCTATTCCGCGCTGGAAGACGCGACGGACGACGAAGAAGATTTGCTGGACAAGGCCTGGGGCCTGACGCCGACGTCGCGCTTGTCGTGCCAGGCGCTGGTGACCGATACCGACCTGACGGTCGAGATTCCCAAGTACACCATCAACCACGCGAAAGAGGGCCATTGATGAAGTGGACCGATACCTACGAGATTGCGGCCGCGCTGGTCGACACGCACCCTGACGTGGACCCGAAGACGCTGCGTTTCACGCAGCTGCGCGAATGGGTCATGGCCTTGCCGGATTTCAGCGATGACCCCGCCCACTGTGGCGAGAAGATCCTGGAAGCCATTCAGATGGCCTGGATCGACGAAGCGGACTGACCCGCTGGCAAAAACGCTCCCTACGGGGAGCGTTTTGTTTTGGCGCCTGCGATGCCGCGGCCTTCATGGCCACGGTATTATCAGGGGTCCGATTGTTGTGTTCCTATTTGCCTGAGTCTACCGATGCCCGCTGCCCAATTGCGTTTTGGCCTGGCCGCCAATCGACTGCACCACGAAACTCCCGATGCCGCGCTGTTCACCTGGTTGCGGGCCTGTTCGTCCACCATTCGCGAGATGGGTGTGCAGCTGCACACCGTTGGCCGCACGCACGACGCCATCGTGCGCGAAGGCATGCTGCAAGGCTATAGCGGCCTGGTGCGCTACCCGTATGGGCGCGAAGGCGGCTTGATGAAGCTGGTGGCGCGCGTCACCGAAGGCCGCGATGGGCAGGCGCCGTTTGATGGCGCCATCTATCTGATTGATCCGGTGGACCCGTCGTCGATTTTCCCCGAAGCGTTGGCGCTGAAGCGTCAGTGCATCACGCATGGCCGGCCGTTTATCTCGACGCTGGCGGGCGCCATCGAATGGATGGAAGTCGAACGTGTGCATGCCGGGCTCGCGCCCGATGCGTCGGCATCGCGCCTCTTTAATTTTGCGGGCCAGACGCTGGCGATGATCGCCCACGATGCGCTCAAAGACGAGATGGTGGCGTTCGCCAGCGAGCACTTTGATGTGCTGTCGCAGTTTGCGCGGCGTGTCGCCACCGGCACCACCGGCGGGCGCCTGAACGAGCTGGCGTGGTCGCGCGGCTGGCCGAAGGATACGCCGTGGGTGCATCGTTACCTGAGCGGGCCGCTGGGCGGCGACGCGCAGATTGCCGAGCTGGTGCTGGAGCATCAATGCCAGCGCGTGATCTTCTTTGAAGACCCGCATGTGGCGCGTCAGCATGAAGCGGATATCCAGCTGCTGGAACGCGCCGTGCGCGTGGTGACGGAGTCGGCCACGTGCGCAACGTCGCCGACGGTGGCGCGGCGCTGGGCGCAAGCCGTGGAAAAGCGCGCCGGGCTGATCTGATCTGGCTATTACCCGGGTGAGAGGTGATCGATGATGATCGGCCTTCATCGGCCGTTCCGATTCCTTATTCACCCTTGAACGCCGGCGCCCGTTTTTCCCGGAACGCTTGCACGCCTTCCGCGAAGTCGGCGCGCCGCGCGGAATCCAGAAAGCGCGCGGTCTCGTCCGCCAGCTGGGTTTCCAATGTGGCGTGCGCAGCCGAGCGCAGCAGGTCCTTCGCGCCGGCGATGCCATGCGGCGCGTGGCGGGCAAGGTCCACCGCATATTGTTCTGCCGCAACGCTGAGTTCTCCCGCAGGCGCCACGCGCGTGATGATGCCCCAGGCCTGCGCGTCGCTGGCGGTGAAGGCGTCGTGGCGCAGCAGCAAGTCCAGCGCGCGCTTGGGACCCAGTACGCGTGCCAGCCCGTGCGTCATGCCGGCGTCCGGCGTGGCGCCAAGTTTGAGATAGGCGGTCATGAAGCGCGTGCCCGCATCGGCGATGGCCAGGTCGCACGCCAGCACCAGCGACAACCCCGCGCCCGCCGCCACACCATGCACTTCGGCCAGCCAGACCTTGTTCATGCGGCCGATGCGCGAGATGAAATCATTCAGCGGCGTGAACAAGTCCAAGAGCGTGTTGCGCACGTCATCCGGCGCGCCCGTGAACATGCTGATGTCGCCGCCCGCGCAGAAGGCTTTGCCCGACGCGCGCAAACGCACCACGCGAATTTCCTTGCGGGTTTCCAGCCATTGGGCGGCGCGTTGCAGGTCGCGCGCCATGGCGACATCAATGGCGTTGAGCGTGTCGGCGCGGTTCAGCGTGACGGTCGCAAGAGTGCCTTCGGCCTCCAGCAGCACCGTCTGAAACGTGGGAAGTCCTTGGGTCATGGCGTGTCTCCGTTATCGGGTAAGTACCAACTGTCGATCCAAAAACCGCGATGCTATGGTCTGAACCGAGCGCTTGCTTGGTTTTGTTTTGAGCACGCTTAGCGTAACGCATCGCAGTACCGCATGAACGATTTTCCGGCGCTGAACAGGCAAAGGTAAAGACAGGTTCGTTGCATCTCCTGGCTCGCGGGTCGCCTGATTCATCGTCTTAAAAAATGTCCGCCCAAGGCGGCAAAAAAACTTCGCGATCATTCAGCGAGGAGACAAATGGTGGATCAGTCCGAGCAACCTCCCTTGCTGGAGGTGGATGGGGTTACCTTGGCGTTTGGCGGGGTCAAAGCGCTGACGGGCGTGGGCTTTCGCGTGGCGCCGGGTTCCATCACCACGGTCATCGGCCCCAATGGCGCCGGCAAGACCTCGCTGTTCAACACCATTTCCGGGTTCTATAAACCCGCCGCCGGGCAGATCCGCTTTGAAGGGCGCGACATTACGCGTGTCGCGGCGCCTGCACGCGCCAAGCTGGGCTTGGCGCGCAGCTTTCAGAACATTGCGCTGTTTCGCGGCATGACGGTGCTGGACAACATCAAGCTGGGCCGCCACGCGCATCTGCGCACCAATGTGCTGGACGCCTTGTTCTACCTGGGCCGCGCGCGCCGCGAAGAGATGGCGCTGCGGGCCGACATCGAAGAACGCATCATCGATTTTCTTGAAATCGACCACATCCGCCACGCACCCGTCGCGGCCTTGTCGTATGGGCTGCAAAAGCGCGTGGAACTGGCGCGCGCGCTGGCCATGAACCCCAAAGTGCTGATGCTGGACGAGCCGGTAGCCGGCATGAATCGCGAAGAAACCGACGACATGGCGCGCTTCATCCTGGACGCGCGTTCTGAGTGGGGCGTGACGGTGCTGATGGTGGAGCACGACATGGGCATGGTGATGGACCTGTCGGACCACGTGGTCGTGCTGAACTTTGGGCAGGTCATTGCCGATGGCACGCCCAGCCAGGTCCAAGCGAACCCGGAAGTCATCAAGGCATATCTGGGAGCGGGTGATGTGGGCGACCTGCGCCGCCGCTTGCGGGAGGCTGCCTGATGGACATGCTGTTCTTTCTGGAAGTCACGCTGGCCGGCTTGGGCAGCGGCGGCTTGTATGCGCTGGCGGCGCTGGCGTTCGTGATCGTCTACAAGGCGACGCGCGTGGTGAACATCGCCATCGGCGAATTCCTGATGCTGGGCGCCTATGTGTTCTATGCCTTTGCCACCGGCATGGAATGGCCGATCTGGCTGGCGATCGTGGGCGCCGTGGTGGTGTCAGGCGCCTTGGGCGCGCTGGTCGAGCGGTTGACGATACGGCCCATGTTGGGCGAAGCGCCGATTTCGGTATTCATGGTGACGGTGGGGCTGGCGTCCATTCTGGTGGGCGTGGTGGAACTGATCTGGACTGCCGACCAACGCCGCTTGCCCGAGTTCATGCCGCGCTCACCCGTGATGGTGGGCGAAGCCTTTGTGGCGCCCAAGGTGTTCTACGGATTCTGGGTGGCGGTGGTGCTGGCCTTGCTGGTGCTGGTGGTGTTTCGCTACTGGCGCGGCGGCGTGGCCTTGCGCGCGACGGCGTCTGACCAAGGCGCGGCGTATGCGATGGGCATCAACGTGCCGCGCGTGTTCTCGTTGGCCTGGGTGGCGGCGGGTGCGTTGGCGGCGGTGTCGGGCGTGATCGTGGGTGCGATTGGCGGCATCTCGTCATCGATGGGCGTGTTTGGCTTGTCGGTGCTGGTGGTCGTGATCGTGGGCGGGCTGGATAGCGTGGCGGGCGCCTTGGTGGGCGGCGTGTTCATCGGCTTGCTGGAGGCGTGGGCGGGGGCGTACCTGGGCGGCGAGTTCAAGCTGCTGGCCACGTTCATCGTATTGGTAGTGGTGCTGATGGTCAGGCCCTACGGCCTGTTCGGCACCCGTGAAATCGAGAGGCTCTGACCCATGCGCATCGCCACTGCAAAGCAGACGTACCTGGCCGACGAAGCGCTATTCGATACGCGCACGCAGCATGTGTGGCTGGCGTTGCTGGCGGCGTCCCTCGTGCTGTTCCCGTTCGTGGCCGACGCGTACTGGCTGTACCTGGCCTGCCTGGTGGCGATCAACATCGCCAGCGCGACCGGGCTGAATATTCTGACGGGCTACACCGGGCTGGTCAGCCTGGGGCAGGCGGCCTTCATGGGCTTGGGCGCATACACCGTGGCCGTGATGGAGCTGCGCCTGGGGACACCGGTGCTGGTCAATCTGCTGGGCGGCGGCGTGGTGGCGATGCTGGGCGGGCTGCTGGTCGGCATTCCCTCGCTGCGGGTGAAGGGGCTGTACCTGGCCATTGCCACGATTGCCGCCTCGTTCATCGCGCATTTCATTTTCGCCAACTGGCAATTCACGGGCGGCACGAGCGGCTTGCAAGTGCCGCCAGCACGGCTGTTGGGGGTGGACCTGGACACCTCGTTCAAGATCTATTGGCTGATTGTGCCTGTGACGGTGCTGATGGTGCTGGGCGCAGCCAACCTGTTCCGCACGCGCATCGGGCGCGCCTTTATCGCCATCCGTGACCGCGATATCTCGGCCGAAGTGCTGGGCATCCGGCTGCTGCACTACAAGCTGCTGTCGTTTGGCTTGTCGTCGTTTTACGCGGGGGTGGCGGGCGGCCTGTGGGCGTATTTCTTTCGCGTCGTCACGCCCGAGAGCTTTCCGCTGATCATGTCGATCTTCTTTCTGGCCGCGATCATCGTAGGCGGCATGGGGTCGATATTGGGCTCCATCCTGGGCGCCATCTTCATGACGATGGTGCCGGAATTGTTGAAGCTGATCGTGGGCTGGCTGCCGGTGGGCGGCGATGCGCTGCGGCTGGTGTCGCCCGTGCGCACCATTGTTTTCGGCCTGCTGATTGTGGGCTTTCTGATCTTCGAGCCGCATGGGCTCGCGGAAATCTGGCGGCGAGTGCGCCGCTTCTTCCACCTGTGGCCTTTCCGGACCTGAGCGCTGACTGGCCGACTGCAATACCCATAAGACCCAAGGAGACACATCATGAAGCGCATCCGGATAGGCAGCGGTTTATCGAAGTTGTTGGCCCCATTGGGCCTGGCGGCGGCATTGGCGGCGGCGCCCGCGGCGCAGGCCGCGGACGACCTGGTGCTGGGCGGGTCAATTCCGCTAAGCGGCGTGTTCGCCTTCGCGGGCCAGGGCATTCACGCGGGCATCACCGACTACGTGAAGATCATCAACGACCAGGGCGGCATCAAGGGCCGCAAGCTGCGCTACGTGCCTGAGGACACGGCCTACAAGGTGGATGCGTCGGTAGCCGCGTTCAAGAAGATCACCAGCCAGAACAAGGTGAATTTCTACTACGGGGACTCGACCGGTTTTTCGAAGACCATCAACGCCGAACTGAACCGCACGGGCGACATCCTGATGACGGGCGCATCGTTCGCGACTGAGCTGAACGACCCGGCCAAGTATCCCGCGCAGTTCATGCTGGGGCCGGACTACACCGAGATGTTCGGCATTCTGCTGCGCTACATCGCCAAGGAACAGCCGGGCGCGAAAGTCGCGTTCGTGTATTCCGATACCGAGTTCGGCCGCGACCCCATCGCGAGTTCGCGCGCGGTGGCTGAAAAGCTCGGGCTGAAAGTCGCCACCGAGATCATGACGCCGCCGGGCAGCGTTGATGTATCCACTGAAGTCATCAAGCTGCGCCGCGCTGACCCTGACTTCACGATCTTCCACGGCTATGTGCTGGCGCCCATTCCCGAATTCGTGGGGCAGGGCAAGCGCATGGGTCTCAAGACGCGCTACATGGGCACGTTCTGGACCATGGACAACTCCACGGTGATGCAGATGGGTGAAGACGCCGAAGGCTTCATGGGCGTGATGCCGTACCGCTACTACTACGACACCGAAGGCGACGCGCCGATGCTGAAGAAGATTCGCGAAATGCGTCCGCAGTATCAAAGCACGGGCTATATGCAGGGCTTCCTGGCGGCGATGCTGTTTTCAGAGGTGGCCAAGCGTACGCTGGACGCCGGCAAGGAACTGACCAGCGCCAACATGAAGGCCGCGTTGGACGGCATCAAGGACTTTGACACGGGCGGGCTGATCGGCGTGCCGATCACAATCAAGGGCAATTCCATTCCGGTGGGCCGGATCTATCGCGCTGACGTGAAGCAAAAGCAGATGGTGCCGGCGTCCGATTGGATCGTGTTGAAGTGAGGCCACTGTGAACCTGGGACATGACGCGCAACAGACGACGACGGCGCCGCTCGCAGCGGTGCTGGACATCAACAATATCGAAGTCGTCTACAACAAGGCGGTGCAGGTGTTGCGCGGCCTGTCCCTGTCGGTGCCTGCCGGCAGCATCGTGGCGCTGTTGGGCAGCAACGGCGCAGGCAAATCCACAACCTTGAAGGCCGTGTCCGGCTTGTTGGACCTGGAAGACGGGGCGCTCGTGCGCGGGCACATCGTCTACAACGGCGGCGACACGGCGGGCGCCAAGCCGCAAAACCTGGTGCGCGCGGGGCTGGCGCATGTGATGGAAGGGCGGCGCGTGTTCGAAGACCTGACCGTGGAAGAGAACCTGGTGGCGGCCACCTACGCGCTGACGGGCAGGCCGGGGGCACGCGTGGACTTCGATCTGGTCTACGGGTATTTCCCGCGCCTGTTCGAGCGGCGGCGCGGGCTGGCCGGGTATTTGTCCGGGGGCGAACAGCAGATGCTTGCCATTGGCCGGGCGCTKATTGCGCAGCCTCGGCTGATGCTGTTGGATGAACCGTCGCTGGGTTTGTCGCCGATGCTGGTGGAGAGCATTTTTTCCATCATCGCGCGCATCAACGCCGAGCAGGGCGTGTCGATGTTGCTGGTTGAACAGAACGCCTCGGTGGCGCTGGCCGTGGCGCATTACGGCTACATCATGGAAACGGGCAAGGTGGTGATCGACGGGTCTGCCGACAAGCTCGCCGCCGACCCGGACGTGCGCGAGTTCTATCTGGGTGTGGGCGGCACGGGCGAGGCGCGCGGCTTTCGCGACATCAAGCACTACAAGCGCCGCAAGCGCTGGCTGTCATGAAGGATAAGACCATGATTGCCCCCATCGACCTTGCCGTCTGGCCCGAGCTGACCTTGCCGCAGATGCTGCGCGAGCAGGCGCGGCGGCAGCCCGCCGGCATTGCCATCCGGCAAAAGGATTTTGGCATCTGGAAGCCGCTGACCTGGGCGGGATATTGGCAGCGTGCCTGCCGCGTGGGGATGGGGCTGCGCGCCTTGGGCCTGAGCCCCGGCGGCCGCGTGGCCATCGTGTCCGAGAACCGCGTGGAATGGCTGCTGACGCAGCTGGGGGCGGGCACCGTGGGCGGCGTGGCGGTGGGCGTGTATTCCACCAGCCCCGCCGAAGAAATGGGCTATGTGCTGGAGCATGCGGACGTCGAGCTCGTCGTATGCGAAGACCAGGAGCAAACCGACAAGGTGCTGCAAGTGGCCAGCCGCCTGCCGCGCTTGCGCCGCATCGTGATGATGGAAACCAAGGGGCTGCGGTCGTATGCGCCGGCCGAGCGCGAACGCATCGTGACCTTTGCCGAGATCGAAGCCGATGGCGCGGCGCGCGAGGCCGCCGAGCTTGCTGCGCTGAACACCGCGCTGGATGCGCAGGGCCTGGATGAAACCGGGCTGATGATCTATACGTCGGGTTCCACCGGCAAGCCCAAGGGCGCGATGCTGAGCTTTCGCAATATGCGCGGCGTGGCCCCGGGCATCGCGGACCGGTTGTCGATGGATGCGCACAGCGTGCATCTGTCTTACCTGCCGCTGTGCCACGTGGCCGAGCAGATGCTGTCGACCTTTGTGCCGTTGTATCTGGGGTCGCAGGTGAATTTTGGGGAGTCGATCCGCACCGTGCAGGAAGACCTGCGTGAAGTGGCGCCCACGATCTTCCTGGGCGTGCCGCGCATTTGGGAAAAGCTGCACGCGTCGATCTCGATCAAGATGCAGGAAGCGGGCCGGCTACAGCAATGGCTGTACCGGCAGGCGCTGGTGCGCTGCGCGCCGTTTCTGGAAAAGTCGCCCGCGCAGTACAACGTGGGTGAACGGCTGACGCATGCGCTGTGGTACTGGCTGGTGCTGCGCGCTTTGCAGAACTTCATCGGCTTGCGGCGCGCGCGTGTGGCAATGACGGGCGCGGCACCCATTCCGCCCGACGTGGTGCGGTACTTTCGCAATCTGGGGGTGCCGCTGCTAGAGGTGTATGGGCTGACGGAGTCCGCGGGCATGATCTTTGGCCAGCACCCTGACCGTGTGAAGGTGGGCACGGTGGGCGAGCCAATTCTGGGTGTCGACTGGAAAATGGGCGACGCGGGCGAACTGCTGGTGCGTGGCGACATGGTTTTCCAGGGCTATTA
Source organism: Achromobacter sp. 10T422 (assembly GCF_056394065.1). Lineage (NCBI taxonomy): Bacteria > Pseudomonadati > Pseudomonadota > Betaproteobacteria > Burkholderiales > Alcaligenaceae > Achromobacter > Achromobacter sp. 10T422. Next base: position 729,128 of record NZ_JBFTHD010000001.1, on the reverse strand, counting down.
CAAAAATGCCGACGCCACGGCCGATACCGTGCGCGATGGCTGGTTGCATACGGGTGACGTGGTGGCTGAATTGGATGGCCGCGTGCGCATCGTGGACCGCCTGAAAGACATCATGATCACGGCGGGCGGGAAGAATCTGACGCCTTCTGAAATCGAGAACGCGGTCAAGGGCAGCCCCTATGTGAAGGAATGCATCGTGATTGCGGATGGGCGCAAGTTCGTGTCCGCCCTGATCCAGCTGGAGTTCGATACGGTGGGCAAGTGGGCGGAGTCGCGCCGCATTGCGTTCACGCATTTCCGGTCGCTGGCCGAATCGGCGCAGGTGCGCGAGCTGGTGCAGCAGGAAGTGTCGCGCGCCAATGCCGGGCTGGCCCCGGTGGCGCAGATCAAGCGCTTTCACCTGCTGACCAAAGAACTGGATCATGACGACGGCGAGGTGACGGCGACGATGAAGGTGCGCCGCGCCAGCATCTATCGCACGTATGCGAAAGAAATCGAAACGCTCTACGTTGAGGAGACGATGGCATGAATGAAGCCGTGATCGTGGAAGCGGTGCGCACGCCATTCGGCCGCCGCGGCGGATGGTGGGCCGATACCCGGCCCGATACGTTGTTGGCGCAGACCGTGAACGGTTTGCTGGCGCGTGCGGGCTTGCCGGCTGACCGCGTTGAAGATCTGATTGCGGGCTGCGTCAGCCAGGCGGGCGAGCAGGGCGCCAACATCGGGCGGTTGGCCGCCATGCTGTCCGGCTTGCCGGAAAGCGTGCCGGGCGTGTCGTTGAACCGCATGTGCGGCTCCAGCCAACAGGCGGTGCACTTCGGCGCGCAGGCCATCGCGGCGGGCGATATGCGCTACGTGGTGGCGGGCGGTGTCGAGAGCATGAGCCGCGTGCCGATGTTCCTGGACGTGACACTAGGGCAGGGCGAGTTCAAGGGATTTGAATCGCTGAACCCGGCGCTGCTGGAACGCTATCCGTTGATCCATCAGATTGAAAGCGCGGAACGCATCGCCGACCACTGGCAGCTGTCGCAAGCCGCGATGGACGAGTGGGCGCGCGAAAGCCATGCGCGCGCTTGGGCCGCCGCGCGTGCCGGGTGGCATGCGGAATTGCTGCCGGGTCCGCAAGAGGCCGCGCACCGCGACGAAGGCATCCGCGAGAAAACGGACCCCGCGCGCATGGCCGCCATGGCGCCCGCCATGCGGCCAGTGGGGCAGGGCGGCGTCACCGCAGCGAATGCCAGCCAGTTGGCGGATGGCGCTGCGGCGGTGTTGCTGGCCGACCGCGATTGCGCGCTTGCTGATGGGCTGCGTCCGCGTGCGCGATTCCTGGCGCGCGTGGTGGTTGGGTCTGACCCGGTGATGCAGCTGACGGGCGTGATTCCCGCCACGCGGCTGGCGTTGGCGCGCGCGGGACTCAGCCTGGAAGACATCGATTGGATCGAAATCAACGAAGCCTTCGCCAGCGTTGTGCTGGCGTGGCAGCGCGAGCTGGACGCCAAGCCGTCGCGCGTGAATCCCTGGGGCGGCGCGATTGCGCATGGGCACCCGCTGGGCGCGACGGGCGCGGGGCTGATGGCCAAGATGCTGACAGGGCTTGAAGCAACGGAAGGCGAGATCGGCATGCAGCTGATGTGCATCGGCCATGGCATGGCCACCGCGACGATTATCCAGAGGCTGTGACGCGTCATGACCAAGACCGTGGCCGCCGTGCCGCGCGACGAAGGCACCGATTCCGAACGCCGCCGCGAACTGGTGCTGACGGCGGGGCGGCTCTTTTGCAAGCACGGCTATGAGCGCACCACGGTGCGCGAACTGGCGCGCGCGGTCGGGCTGCAATCCGGCAGCTTGTTTCACCATTTCCGCAGCAAGGAAGAAATTCTGGTGGCGGTGATGAACAACGGCATTCAGGAAGTGATCGATGGCGGCGAGCGCGCGCTGGCGCGATACCACGCCCCGGCCGATCGTCTGGCGGCGCTGTTCCGCGTGCACATGTGGAGCATGCTGCAAGGCGCGGGTGGCGATGCGATGAACGCGCTGGTGTACGAATGGCGCAGCTTGTCCGCACCCAGCCAGGCGGCCGTGAAAGCGCTAAGCGACCACTACGAAGCCATGTGGCAGTCAGCGGTGGCGGGCGCGGTGGACGCGGGGCTGCTCCAGGGGGATGCACGCGTCATCAAGCGCTGCGTGCTGGGGGCAATGAACCTGACGGTGCAGTGGTACAAGCCCGGCGGGCGTCTTGCGCCTGCCGAGTTCATTGATGCGATGTTGTTGGCGTCGCTGCCGGCTTTGCCCGCGGGAGCGGGGGCGTGGCCCGTTGCGGCATAACGGCGGCTTAGCCCCGGCGCTTGAGGAAGGCGCCGACGGCGCAGGCGACAGCCAGCGCCAGTAGCGACCCGGACACCGTCAGCAGGTAATCGGCTTCGCCGTGATAGCCGCCACCGGTGACGCCGCCCGCCACGCCGCCCATCCACAGCAGGGCGGTCATCAGCGCCGCCACGGCCGAGATCGCGGCGGCGATGCACAGCGCAATGAAGACCGGACGTCGCGCTCGCACGGGCGCATAAGACGCGCCCTGCGAGCCCGGCTGGATGCGGCGGGGTTGCTTGATCCAGTAGACCAGCCCCGCCACCACCAGCAGCAGCATCAGGATCTTGAAGATCATGATGCCGCCGTGGCCTTGCGGCCTTTAGTCTTCACGGCGCAGGTGCGGGAAGAGGATGACGTCACGGATGCTGGGGCTGTCGGTCAGCAGCATGACCAGGCGGTCGATGCCAATGCCGCAGCCGCCCGTCGGAGGCATGCCGTATTCCAGCGCGCGGATGTAGTCTGCGTCGTAGAACATGGCTTCTTCGTCGCCGGCGTCCTTGGCTTCGACTTGCGAGCGGAAGCGTTCGGCCTGGTCTTCGGGATCGTTCAACTCCGAGAAACCGTTGGCGATTTCGCGGCCCGTCATGAACAGTTCGAAGCGTTCGGTGATGCCTTCGCGCGTGTCGGAAGCGCGCGCCAGCGGCGACACTTCGACCGGGTAGTCGATGATGTAGGTCGGGTTCCAGAGCTTGGCTTCGGCCGTCTCTTCGAACAGCGCCAGTTGCAGCGCGCCCAGGCCGGCGCGCGACAGCACGGGGCCGTCAGCGTCCGCGCCCAGCTTCTTCAGCTCGGCGCGCACGAAGGTGGCGTCGTCCAGTTGTTCCTGGGTGTAGCCCGGCGCGTACTTCAGAATGGCTTCGCAGATGGTCAGGCGGTCGAACGGCTTGGACAGGTCCAGTTCGCGTTCCTGATAAGTCAGCACGGCGCTGCCGGTGGCCGAAATGGCGGCCTGGCGGATCAGCTCTTCGGTGAAGTCCATGAGCCAGCGGTATTCCGCAAAGGCTGCATAGAACTCCATCATCGTGAATTCAGGGTTGTGACGCGGGCTGACGCCTTCGTTGCGGAAGTTGCGGTTGACTTCGAACACGCGTTCAAAGCCGCCGACGATCAGGCGCTTCAGGTAGAGCTCGGGCGCGATGCGCAGGTACATTTCCATGTCCAGCGCATTGTGGTGCGTGACGAACGGCTTGGCCGCAGCGCCGCCCGGAATCGGGTGCAGCATGGGCGTTTCGACTTCGAGGAAGCCGGCGTTCAGCATGAACTGGCGGATGCTGCCCACGGCCTTGCTGCGCGCTTCGAACGTGCGGCGCGTGGTGTCCGTCATGATCAGGTCAACGTAGCGCTGGCGGTAGCGCAGTTCCTGGTCGGCTACGCCGTGGAACTTGTCCGGCAGCGGGCGCAGCGACTTCGACAGCAGGCGAGCCGTGGCGGCGTGCACCGACAGTTCGCCCTTGTTGGTCTTGAAGACCGACCCTTCGATCGCGATGATGTCGCCGATGTCCCATTGCTTGAACGCGGCGTAGTTGTCTTCGCCCAGCGTGCCACGGTCCAGGTAGATCTGGATGCGGCCGGTGCTGTCTTGCAGCGTGGCGAAGCTGGCCTTGCCCATGACGCGCTTGAGCATCATGCGGCCGGCGACCTTGACGGTAACGGCGGCGGCGGCCAGGGCTTCCTGTTCTTCACCGTCGTACTTGTCGTGCAGCGCGGCGGCGCGGGCGTCCGGAACGAAATCGTTGGGGTACGCGACCCCGGTTTCGCGCAGTTTGGCCAGCTTGGCGCGCCGTTCGGCGATCAAGCGGTTTTCATCCTGGGCGGGGGCCGGAGTGGTCGAGTGGTCGGTCATGGTCGGGGGATCAGTCGTAATTGCGGATGTCGTCGATTTCGGTCGTGCCGAAATCTTCGCGATCCAGGTAGGCGAGGATGCGGGTGGCCACATTGGCGGGCGAAGACAGCTTGCCCGTGGCGTGGAAGTCCTGGAACTTGGCCAGGGCCGGGAAGCTTTCCGGGTCGCTGGAACGGATGGCGACCTGCATGTCGGTGTCGACAATGCCGGGGGCCAGCGCAACGATGCGCGCGCCGTCGGCGCCTTGTTCCTGCTTGACCACGCGCGAGTACATATCGAGCGCGGCCTTGGTGGCGCAGTAAACGCCCCAGCCGGCGTTCGGGTTGCGGCCCGCGCCGGAGGAAATGTTCAGCACGCGGCGGTCGGCCTTCAGGTCTTCGACGGCGGCCAAAAAGCGCGCGGTCAGCAGCATGACGGCGGTGACGTTCAGATTGAAGGCGGCGGTGATGGCCGCGCTGTCGATCAGGGCGTCGGTGCCGGTCACGGGGTGCACCGTGCCCGCATTGTTGATGAGCAGATAGCGTTTGGCGTCGCGCGGCAGGGCCGAGCAGATGCGTTCGGCCGCGGTTTCAGCCGCCTTCAAGTCCGAGAGGTCCACGGACAATTGTTCCAGCTGCACATCCTGCGACCGCGCATAGGCGGCCAGCTCGGGGTCTTCGCGGCGCGCCAGCGTGATCAGGCGCGTGCCCGGTTTGGCCAGGCCGCGCGCCATGGCGGCGCCGATGCCGCGCGAGGCGCCGGTAAGGATTGCGATGGTGTCAGACATTCGTGGACCTCTGGGTACGGTGAGGGGAAAAATCGCGGAACTTAGACGCCTTGCTTCAGGCTGGCCTGGATGAAGGGGTCCAGGTCGCCGTCCAGCACTTTCTGCGTGTTGGAAATTTCAACGTTCGTGCGCAAGTCCTTGATGCGGCTCTGGTCCAGCACGTAGGAACGAATCTGGTGGCCCCAGCCCACATCGGTCTTGGAGTCTTCCAGCTTCTGCTGTTCGGCCATGCGGTTGCGCATTTCCAGTTCGTAGAGCTTGGACTTCAGCATCTGCATGGCTTCGGCGCGGTTGCGGTGCTGCGAACGGTCGTTCTGGCACTGCACGACGATGCCCGTCGGGATGTGCGTCAGGCGCACGGCGGAGTCGGTCTTGTTGATGTGCTGGCCGCCCGCGCCTGACGCGCGGTAGGTGTCCACGCGCAGGTCGGCGGGGTTCACTTCAACTTCGAACGATTCGTCCACTTCCGGGTACACGAACACGCTGGCGAACGACGTGTGGCGGCCGCCGGAGGAGTCGAACGGGCTCTTGCGGACCAGGCGGTGCACGCCGGTTTCGGTGCGCAGGTAGCCGAAGGCGTATTCGCCTTCCATCTTGATGGTGGCCGACTTGATGCCCGCGACGTCGCCTTCGGATTCTTCCAGCACTTCAACCTTGAAGCCCTTGCGCTCGGCGTACTTCAGGTACTGGCGCAACAGCATCGACGCCCAGTCCTGCGCTTCCGTGCCGCCGGCGCCAGCCTGGATGTCCAGGAAGCAGTTCAACGGGTCGGCCGGGTTCGAGAACATGCGGCGGAATTCAAGGTTTTCCAGCTTTGCCTGGAAACCGTCGGCGTCTTGTTCAATGGCTTCGAGCGTGGAATCGTCGTCGTCGGCCGCGGCCAGTTCGAACAATTCATTGGCGTCGGCCAGGCCCGTGCTCAGACCGGTGAGCGTTTCCACCACGTCTTCCAGGGCTTTCTTTTCACGGCCCAGGTCTTGGGCGTGCTTGGGGTCGTTCCAGACGGCCGGGTCTTCGAGCTCGGCGTTTACAACGTGCAGGCGTTCAGCTTTGGCATCGTAGTCAAAGATACCTCCGTAGAGCCTGTTCGCGCTCCGCGTAATCGGCGAGGCGGGCTGCGAGCTGGTTCTGACGTTCGGCTTCCATGATGATTCCTGATGACTTTTGTGCGAAACCTGGCATTTTACCGTGGATGGAACAACTACGCGGGCGCGTGTTGCAAGAAGAGGGACGGATTGGTCTCTAGGGGTTTGCGTGGGGATGATGCGAATCAGCCTTAGTTGTTCAGTTTTTTGTCAACCCGTGGGTTCTAGGCTAGACACAGCGGCCATTGCGTCCCCGATCAGGGGCGGGGGCCGCAAGATGCCGGCACGCAGCCGGCCTATCCCGCTAGAGGACAGGAGACATAGATGGAAAACACGATGACCCCCGGGGTCACGCCGGCGATCCCGGCGAGTGAGGAGGACCGCATCTACCGCAAGGTAGGCTGGCGGCTGGTGCCGCTGTTGGTGGTGTGCTACGTCGTGGCCTACCTGGACCGCGTGAACGTGGGCTTCGCCAAACTGCAAATGCTGCAGGAGCTTCAGTTCAGCGAAACGGTGTACGGGCTGGGCGCAGGCATTTTCTTCATCGGCTACTTCATCTTCGAAATTCCCAGCAACATCATTCTGCATAAGGTTGGCGCGCGAATCTGGATCGCGCGCATCATGATCACGTGGGGCATCATTTCCGCCTGCATGATGTTCGTGACCAGTGTGCATATGTTCTACGCGTTGCGCTTCCTGCTGGGCGCAGCCGAAGCCGGGTTCTTCCCCGGCATCATCCTGTATCTGACCTATTGGTATCCGGCTGCACGGCGCGGGCGCATTACGACGTTCTTCATGACGGCGGTGCCGATGTCCGGGCTGATCGGCGGCCCGATCTCGGGCTGGATCATGTCCACGTTCCATGGCGACCACGGCTTGTCGGGCTGGCAGTGGCTGTTCCTGCTGGAAGGCATTCCGTCGGTGTTGATCGGGGTGCTGGTGCTGATCTATCTGGATGACCGCATCAACAAAGCCAAGTGGCTGACCGCCAACGAGAAAGCCGTGCTGATCCGCAATATCGCGGCCGAAGAGCAGCAAAAGGAAGACCCCCCGATTCGCGCCGCGCTGACGCGTCCGCGCGTGTGGGCGATGGCGCTGATCTACTTTTCATTCGTGATGGGGTTGTATGGGGTGGGCTTCTGGATGCCGAGCCTGATCAAGAGTACGGGCGTGCAAAGCCCGCTGGCGATTGGCTTATTGACGGCAATTCCCAACCTGTTCGCCGTGATCGGGATGATCTTGATTTCCCGCAATTCGGATCGGCTGCGTGAACGCCGCTGGCACGTGGCGCTGCCCGCGCTGTTCGGCGCGGTGGGGCTGTTCTTCTCGGCCGTCTGGAGCGGCAATACGGTGCTGGCGATTTTGGCGCTGACGGTGGCCAACATCGGCATCTGCACGGTGCTGCCCCTGTTCTGGAGCCTGCCCACGGCCTTGCTGGGTGGCACGGCGGCGGCGGCCGGCATTGCGCTGATCAACTCGGTGGGCAACCTGGCGGGCTTTGTCAGCCCGTATCTGGTGGGCTGGTTAAAGGACATGACCGGCACGACGAACACCGGCTTGTACATGCTGTCAGGCTGCCTGGTGGTGGGCGCGCTGGTGGCGCTGGCGCAGCCAGCCAAGCTGGTGAATAAATAACGGGGCGGCCCGGAGTCATGCTTCGGGCCAGTTGGAAAACACCGGCGGCGGCTTTTACGAGCCCCCGCCGTTTTGTTTTCACCCCGCGTGTTCAATCACCAATTGCACCGACACCATCCCGTTCCACACGTTTTGCTCCAGCCGGTACGCGGCCTGAATGTGTTCGGGCAGCGACTGATCATGGCCGAACCAGATGGCGTCAAAGCGTTGATGGCCGCGTTCCAGTGACAGCTTCAAGTGCTTTTCACCGACCAGGCGCTGGTTGCGCACGGTGAACTCATCCAGGAACAACGGCGCGGCAAAGCCCGCGCCCCACACCTGTTGTTGCAGCATGCCGGCCACTTCAGCATTGGCGTAACCGGACTCCAGCGAACCGTCGGTTTCGATGACGGGTTCGAAGGTGTCGCGCCCGGTCAGCTCACGCACGGCCGCGTCAAACGCGGGGGCGAAAGCGGGAAAATCTTCGCGGCCCAGCGTCAGGCCGGCTGCCATGGCGTGGCCGCCGAACTTGCGGATCAGGTTGGGATGGCGCTTGGACACGAGATCCAGCGCGTCGCGCAAATGCACGTCGGGAATCGAGCGGCCGGAACCCCGGATTTCGTCGTCGCCCGCGGGGGCGAAGGCCAGCGTGGGACGCCAGAATTTCTCCTTCAAGCGCGACGCCACCAAGCCCACCACGCCCTGGTGCCAGCCGGGGTCAAACACGCAGACCGTGGCGCCCGCTGACGCGTTGGGTTCTTCCATGGCGGCCAGCGCCTGTTCGCGCATCTCGGCTTCGATGGTGCGGCGTTCGCGGTTGATGTTGTCGAGTTCGCGCGCCATTTCCAGCGCTTGGGCTTCGTCGTCGGTGGTCAGGCAGGCGATGCCCAGACTCATGTCGGCCAGACGGCCCGCCGCGTTGATGCGCGGCCCCAGCGCGAAGCCCAGGTCGAAACCGTTGGCGCTGCGCGGCTCGCGGCCGGCCACGGCGAACAGCGCACGCAGCCCCGGTTGCAGACGGCCGCTGCGCATGCGTTGCAGGCCTTGGGTGACGAGCAGACGGTTGTTCGCGTCCAGCTTGACCACGTCGGCGACCGTGCCCAGCGCCACCAGATCAGACAGCGCATCCAGGCGCGGGCCGCCGTCGGCGGCATAGACGCCACGGCGGCGCAGCTCGGCGCGCAAGGCCAGCATCATGTAGAAGATGACGCCGACGCCCGCCAGGTTCTTGGACGGGAAGCCGCAGCCGGGCTGGTTCGGGTTCACGATGGCCAGGGCGTCGGGCAGGGTGTCGCCCGGCAAGTGGTGGTCGGTAATGACTACGCCGATGCCGGCCGCGTTGGCGGCGGCCACGCCGTCCACGCTGGCGATGCCGTTGTCGACGGTGATGATGATGTCGGGCTTGCCACTGCGGTGCGTGACGGCCAGGTCCACCACGGCAGGCGACAGGCCGTAGCCGGTCTCGAAGCGGTTGGGCACCAGGAAGTCAACATCCGCGCCCATGGCGGACAGCGCGCGCAGGCCGACCGCGCAGGCGGTGGCGCCGTCGCAGTCATAGTCGGCCACGATCAGCAGCTTCTTGCCGGCCTGGATGGCGTCGGCCAGGACGCCGGCGGCATGCGCCGAATGCGTCAGGCCAGCGGGCGGCAGCAGCGACGGCCAGGCGAGCTTGGTCTGGTCGGGATGGGTGACGCCGCGCGAGGCCCACAGGCGGGCCAGCAGGGGATGAATGCCCGAGGCTTCCAGAACGTGGCAGGCGTCCAGGTCAGCGGGGCGTATCGTTAAGCGGGGTGAGACCACCAGGCGCTCCAGTTTTTCTTGGGCGCGGGCAGCAAGCCAAGCAGGCCCCCACGCGGTTTCAGGGTCAGGGCGACTTGGCGGTCGTCGCCCAACAGCAGCAGGTCAGTGGGCGTATCCGGTACGCCCTGCTTGCCGGCCAACGGACGCAGGTGCTGCGCGTCCAGTTCAGCCAACGCGTCCAGCCAGGCGGACCAGTCGCCTGCGCGTTGCGGGGCGTCAAGCCCGGTCAGCACCCGTTCAGGGCCGGCCGGCGCGATGGGCCAGGGCCTGCCGCCGCCATATAGCCACAAGGCGTTGACGGGGGGCAGCCCGCGGGCGGCGCGGTCGTCGTTGACGGGGTGTTCGTGCCACGCCATCTGTATTTCATTCAGCAACCGGCGCCACGGACGCATGTCGGCATCCTGGCGCCACCACTCATTCAGCCGGTGGCCGGCCACGACGTGGGGCGATGCCGTCTGCGGCCGCAGCCCGTCGGGCAGCGTCAGCCGCCAACGCTGCGGCGACAAGGCCTGGACCGTGAAACCGGTGCCGTCGAACAGCGAACGAGCGGTGTCGAGCAGGGCAGCGGTTTCCTCGGGGCGCAGGTCCATCTGGTCCGGGTCCAGCAGGTTGGCCTGATCGGCCCCCAAGGCCAGGTGCACCAGTTCGGCGAGCCAGACGGGGGCGCCCGCCGCGGGAGCGCCCGCCGCAGGGTCGCCCGCCGCAGGATCGCCTGCCGCAGAATCGCCCGCCGGGGCTTGACCGGCCGCGAGCAGCGGCCCCAGGCCCGCGCCTTGCAGCAGACCGGGTTCGGCGGTGTAGCCGGCGCGGTTCAACTGCCAGGACTCAAAGGCGGTACAGCCGTGGGCGCGCGCATCGAAAGCGGCCGGGCGGGCGGCGCCCGCTTGCAGCCAGCTGTGCAGGGTGGGCGCGCGTTCGGGCAGGAGTTTGGCCAGTTCGGCGGCCACGGGTAGGGCGGGCAAGGCGCCCGGAATGACGATCAGCATGGCGGGGATTGTAGTCCGGGCGGGGGCGGGGACGCAGGCACGCAACGTATTGGGGAAGGACGCCGCGAAAGGGGCGCGAAAGAAGCCCGGGAACTAAGGCGTGCCAGCGCCTGCCATAGGTTGAAACGGCTGGTCGTGGAACCGCACATTCGCGGCGCGATTGTCGGGCCGTTAATGCCATAATGCGCACGTGCTGAAAATACCCTACGAACTATGGATAGGCGCCCGCTATGCCGGGTTGGCCCGAATCCGCCAGCGACGCGGGCGCCGCGATCGCTTCATCTCCTTCATCGCCGCCAGCTCCATGGCCGGTATCGCGCTGGGCGTCGCCGCCCTGATCGTCGTGCTGTCCGTGATGAACGGGTTCCAAAAAGAAGTGCGCGACCGCATGTTGTCGGTGCTGCCGCACATCGAACTCTATATACCCGGGGCCTTGCCCGAACGGGTGCTGGAGCAGTGGCAGCAGTTCTCTGACGCCGCCAAGAAAAATCCCGAGGTCAAGGCCGGCGCGCCATTCGTGGCCGCGCAGGGCATGCTGGTGCGCGGGCAAGCGTTGCGAGGCGTGCAGGTGCGGGGCATTGACCCTGCCACGGAAGGCAACGTATCTGACCTGCCGCGCCAGATGGTGTCGGGCAAGCTGACCGACCTGAAGGCGGGCGGCTTCGGCGTGGTGCTGGGCAACGAACTGGCCGACGGCCTGGGCGTGAAGCTGGGCGACACGCTGCTGATGATGGCCCCGCAAGGCTCGATCAGCCCCGCCGGTTTCGCGCCGCGCATGCGCCAGTTCACCGTGGTTGGCGTGTTCTCGTCGGGCCACTATGAATATGATTCGTCGCTGGCGTTCGTTGACAACGAAGACGCCGCGCGCGTGTTCCGCGAAAACGGCACGGCCGGCGTGCGCCTGCGTATCGCCGACATGCAGAAGGCCCCCGAAGTGGCCAACGAACTGAAAAAAGTGCTGCCGCCCTACGTGATGGCCAGCGACTGGTCGCGCAACAACCGCACCTGGTTCGCCGCCGTGCAAACCGAAAAACGCATGATGTTCCTGATCCTGGCGCTGATCGTGGCGGTGGCGGCGTTCAACCTGCTGTCGTCGCTGGTCATGGCCGTGAAGGACAAGCAATCGGACATCGCCATCTTGCGCACCTTGGGCGCGGGGCCGGGCGAAGTGGCGCGCATCTTCCTGGTGCAAGGCGCGCTGATTGGCGTGATCGGCACGTTGCTGGGGGTGGCGGGCGGTATCGTCATTGCCTACAACGTGGACGTGATCGTGCCGTTCATCGAGCGTCTGCTGGGCGTGCATTTCCTGCCGCGCGAGGTCTATTTCATCAGCGCCTTGCCGTCTGATCCGCAAGTGGGCGACATCATCACGATTGGCCTGACGTCACTGGTGTTGTCGCTGCTGGCAACGCTGTATCCCAGCTGGCGCGCCTCGCGTCTGCAACCGGCTCAGGTGCTGCGCCATGATTAAGATTCAAAACGCTGACGCCCTGACTCCTGCGCTGCAGGCCGAGAACATCGTCAAGGTCTACGACGAGGGCCCCGCCCGCATCGAAGTGCTCAGCAATGTCAGCCTGTCCGTCGCGCGTGGCGAGATGGTTGCCATCGTGGGTGCATCAGGTTCGGGCAAGAGCACCTTGCTGCATATCCTGGGCTTGCTCGACGTGCCGACCAGCGGCTCGGTGTCGGTGGATGGCCAATTGGCAGTCGGCCTGTCCGAAGCCAAGAAGAGCGCCGTGCGCAACAGCAGCCTGGGCTTTGTCTATCAGTTCCACCATCTGCTGGCGGAATTTTCGGCGCTGGACAATGTGGCGATGCCGCTTATCGTGCGCCGCGAGAACCGTGACAAGGCCCGCGAGGCCGCGCGCGAGGTACTGGCGCTGGTGGGCCTGGCCGCGCGCCAAGACCATTTCCCGGGTCAGCTGTCGGGTGGTGAACGCCAGCGGGTAGCGCTTGCGCGCGCGCTGGTGACGCGCCCGGTCTGCGTGCTGGCCGACGAACCCACGGGCAACCTGGACCGCAACACCGCGCACAAGATGTTCGAACTCTTGACCCAGGTGAATCAGGAATCGGGTACGGCGTTCGCCATCGTCACCCACGACCAGGAGCTGGCTGGCCGTGCCGACCGCCAATTGCTGATGGAAAACGGCCGCCTGGTATCGGGATAAGGGATGCGGGTGGATAATCCGCAACAGGAGGCCACGCCCATGCTGATCGACACCCACTGTCATCTGGACGCTGCAGAGTTCGATGCCGACCGCCAGCAGGTGGCCGACCATGCCTGCGAGGCCGGCGTCCAATCCATCGTCATCCCCGCCATCGAACGCGCCAATTTCGACATCGTGCGAAACATGGCGGCCGAAGTGGCAGGCGGCGCCTACGCGCTGGGCATCCATCCCCTTTACGTGCAGCGCGCCGCTGATTCCGATTTGGACGCGCTGCGCGACGCCATCAAAGCGTCGCTAGGCGATCCGCGCTTTGTCGCCATTGGCGAGATCGGCCTGGACTTCTTCGTGCCCGAGATATCTTCGGGCGAACCCCGCGAAAAGCAGGAACGCTTTTACGCCGCACAGTTGGCGATGGCCGCCGAATTCAAGCTGCCGGTGCTGCTGCATGTGCGCCGCTCGCAAGACATTCTGCTGAAGTATCTGCGCCGCCATGGCCGCATCGGCGGCATCGCGCATGCCTTTAACGGCAGCGCCCAGCAGGCGCAGGCCTTTATTGATCTGGGGTTTGCGTTGGGCATGGGCGGCGCCATGACCTACGAGCGCGCCTTGCAGATCCGCCGCCACGCGGTGGACGTCGACTTGTCGCATCTGGTGCTGGAAACCGATGCGCCAGACATTCCGCCCGCCTGGCTGCACCCCCCGCAACGCCGCAACCGGCCGGGGGAGTTGGCCCGCATCGCCCAGGTGCTGGCTGAGCTGCGCGGCATCACGGCCGCCCAGGTGGCGCACGCCACCACCGCGAACGCCATGCGGGTGTTGCCGCGTTTGCCGGCCGCCATTCTCGCTGACGACTGAAATCCGTCCCTGAATGTTGCCTGCGCGATAACGTCAGTTGTCGTGCGGATGCATCACATTTCTAAGATTTTTCTCAAAGCTGTCTAAAAACTGAATAAATGCTGACAAAAAGTTGAATGACATATTAGGAATGAATATCATTGCCGTTCATTGAAATTATCAATCAGCGCAATGCGCGCCGCCCTGTTCGGGCGGTTCCCTTTGATTCCCTATGTCGACTCTTCACAGCATCCACGGCTCCGTTCGAGCTCGTCGTTCACCTTCCCATTCCTTCCGTCTATTGCCGCTGGCTTTGCCCCTGACTTTGCCCCTGACGCTGGCGCTGGCAACGATCGGCGCCGCGCATGCGCAACCCGTCCCGGGCGCCCAGGAAGACACCATGGGTGTTGCGCAAATGGACACGGTCGTGGTGACCGCCTCCGGCTTCGAGCAGGACATCAAGAACGCGCCCGCATCCATTTCGGTGATCACGCGAGAGCAGCTGGAGACCAAGCCCTTTCACAATCTGGCCGATGCGGTGTCGGACGTGGAAGGCGTGACGGTCGAGCGGGGCGGCAAGGCGGGCGGCATGAACATCAGCATCCGCGGCTTGCCCAGCGACTACACGCTGGTGCTGGTGGACGGCAAGCGCATGAGCCAGAACAGCTCGGGCGCGCGCCCCAATGGCTTTGGCGACGTGGACACCAACTTCATTCCGCCGATGGCCGCCATCGAGCGCATCGAGGTGGTGCGTGGCCCCATGTCCACCCTGTATGGGTCGGATGCGATGGGCGGGGTCATCAACATCATCACGCGCAAGGTCAGCCAGGATTGGATGGGCCAGATCACGCTGGACGGCACGGCGCAGGGCGACAACACCTTCGGCAACAACTACGGCGCGGCGTTCTACCTGAGCGGCCCCATCAAGACCGACAAGCTGGGCCTGACCTTGCGCGGCGGCCACTATCGCCGCCTGAGCGCCAACGGCAGCTACCCCGTCAATCAGGCCGAGTACAACAGCGGCAACTACACCGGCGACATCGCCAGCTTCTCCGGCCTTGGCGACAGCACGCAGCAGAACGTTGGGCTGCGCCTGTCGCTGACGCCGAACCGCAATCACGACGTTCTGCTGGACGTGGACAGCTACTGGCAGACGTATGACAACGCCAATGGCGAACTCGGCACGCTGAACACCAGTATTGCGCCCAACCGCCAAGGCGGCGGCTACGAACCCGAAATGAAGTTCAACCGTCAGCGCTATGCCTTGACGCATCTGGGCCGATACGGCAATTCCATCAGCTCGGACACGAGCTTTGTGTACGACACCACCGAAACCATCGGCCGCACCAATCCCATGAACGCGCCCCGCAAGCCGACGGACGGCGACAAGCGCGATCTGGAATACGACAACTGGGTGCTGGACACGAAGTGGACGATGCCGCTGTTCAACGACCGGCACAACCTGACGCTGGGCGGCCAGTGGCGCGAGCAGCACTTCAAAGACACGCTGGTGTCCGCGCCGCTGAACCTGCGCCAGTATCAATGGGCATTGTTCGCGGAAGACGAATGGCGCATTGTCGATGACCTGGCATTGACGGCGGGCGCCCGTTACGACCGCAACGAACAGTTCGGCGGCAAGTGGAGTCCGCGCGGCTATCTGGTGTGGAACGCCACGCCGATGTGGACGGTCAAGGGCGGCGTCAGCAAGGGCTACAAAACGCCCGACATCAACCTGATGACCGACGGCATCATCGGCCTGGGCGCGCAAGGCACCATGCCGCTGCTGGGCAATTCGCAGCTGAAGCCGGAAAGCAGCACCTCGTCGGAACTGGGCTTGCTGTTTGACGACGGCGAAGGCCTGTCCGGCAATCTGACCGCCTTCCACACCAAGTTCAAAGACAAGATCGACAGCCAGAACGTGCCGAACTGCCTGGCGGTGGGCGGCCCCGCGCCGGGCTGCCTGGACCTGGGCGTATGGGAGCGCAACGGCATACCGGTGGCGAACTTCTCGCAGCGCGTGAACATCGACACCGCGACCATCCAGGGCTTTGAGCTGGGCGGCCGGATTCCGCTTTATGGCGGCGTGTCGTTCAACGGCAATTACACGCTGACCGCCAGCGAAGTCACCTCCGGCGCCAAGCAAGGCCAGCCGCTGGGTTCGCAGCCTCGCCACAGCTTGAACCTGGGCCTGAACTGGCGCATCAACGAGCAGTTCAACGCCTGGGTGCGCGGCGAGTATCGCGCCAAGCAGTTCAATGACATGAACTGGGAGAAGGAACAGGTGTTCTACAACCCGTACTGGCTGGCCAGCATGGGCGGCTCGTATGTGGTCAACAAGAACGTGACGCTGTCGGCGTCGGTGTTCAACCTGTTCGACAAGAACTTCGTGAACTACGGGCCGACCAAAATCGGCACGAGCGAGCCCGCTGCCAATGCGAACTGGGCCAACTCGTACCGCCAGGTGCTGGAAGGCCGCCGCTTGTGGGTGTCGGCGAACATCACGTTCTAAATTGCCGGGGTTAGGTCGAAGATTGGCGCGGCAGCTCCATCCGCACGCTCAGGCCTTGCGGAGACATGTTGCGCGCCGATATCCGCCCCTTGTGCGCGGCGATGGCGGCTTGGGCGATGGACAGCCCGAGCCCCGCGCCGGAGCCCGCGGTGTTCTTGTCCGACGCCACACGGTAGAACGGTTCGAACAGCGACTCCAGATCTTGCGCCGGTACGCCCGGCCCGCGGTCTTCGATTTCCAGGCAGGCTTCACGCGCGCTGATCAGCAGCCGCACCCGGATGGCGCTGTGCGCGGGGGCGAAGCGCAAGGCGTTGCGCAGCACGTTTTCAATCGCGCTGGACAAGCTGTCGCGCTCGCCCGTCACCATGACCGGTGCGGGCGGCTCCCAGGTGATGCGCACGTGCAGCGCGTCGGCCTCGAAACGCGCATCGTCCACCACGTCGGACACAATGGCGGTCAGGTCCAGCGTATCGCTGGGTTCGGGCAACGCGCCCAGACGAGCCAGCCGCAAGGTATTGCCCACCAGCGCATCCAGGCGTTCACATTCGCGTTCAATGCGATCCAGCTGCACGTCTTGACGTTCGTCTTTGCGCCGCGCAAGTTCAGACGCGAGCCTTAAGCGCGCCAGCGGCGAGCGCAATTCGTGGGCGATGTTGTGCAGCAGCTGTTCACGCGTATCGACCAAGGCCTTGAGCCGGTCGGCCATGGCGTTGAAATCACGCGCCAGCAAGCCCAGTTCGTCTTTGCGCCTGGCAAGCTTGGGCGGCGTGTGGGCATCCAGCCGGCCCGCCGCCAAGGCCTGGGTGGCGTGGCGCAGCTGCGTCAGTGGCGCGGTGACGTGCCGCGTCAACGCCCAGCAAAAAGGCGCCGTCACGGCCAGCGCAAACAGCAGCAAGGCCAGCGCCACGGGAGATAGCCMCAACACTTCCCAGTGCGAAGAGTCGAACGGCAGGAACAGCATCAGCAGCTCTGAGCCATCCGGCAGCACCAGCAATTGAGGTTGCCACCACGACACGCGTTCGCTGACGGCATCGGGTTGCGGGTAGTCCGCGTGCGGGGCAGGGTCCGAGGCCGCGCGATAGGCGCCCAACCAATCGTGCATGCGCGTGGGCAGGGTGCGGCCCAGAATTTCGGTGTCGCGCGTGTCCAGCACGTAGATCTTTAGCGCGGAATAGCGCTGATCCATGGCCTCGACCCAGCGCGTCAGGCCCTCCTTGCCCTGGATGCGCGCCACCTGCCGGGCGTCTTGGGTCAGGCTGGCGGGGTTCAAGCCATCCAGCGAGTTGATGCGATACCAGGCAACCGTGGCGGTGAACAGCATGCCGCACACCAGGATGATCGCCATGGCGCACCAGAAGGTCAGAAAGGCGCGCCAGAAAAGGGACCGCGTGGGCAGCGGCCAGCTCATGCTGCCGCGCCCGCCAGCACGTAGCCCAGCCCTCGCAGGTTACGGATCGACAGCGTGTCGCCGGACGCATCCAGGCGCAACTTCTTGCGCAAGGTGCTGATGTGGGTGTCGATGCTGCGGTCGTAGCGTTCGGGGCGGCGGCCCAAGGCGTACATGCCGATCTGCTCACGCGCGACCACCTGGCCAGGCACGCGCATCAGCAGTTCCAGGATGCGCTGTTCGGCCCCGGTCAGCAGGACTTCTTCCTGACCCAATCGTGCACGGCCGGACGCCGGGTCCAGCGACAACGCGCCCAGCGTCAGGCAGGGCTTGGTGGTCTCGGGCACTTCTTCAAAGCGCCGCATCACGGCAGTGATACGGGCCTTGAGTTCGCGTGGGCTGAACGGCTTGGCCAGATAGTCGTCGGCGCCGAACTCCAGCCCCAGCACGCGGTCGGTCTCGCTGCCGTGGGCCGTGAACATGATCACGGGCCGGCGCGATCGCGCGCGGTATTGCTTGAGCAGGTCCAGGCCATTGCCGTCGGGCAGCATCAGGTCCAGCAGCACCAGGTCATAGTCGTCTTGCGCCAGCAGGGCAAGACCCTGCGCGCCGGTGTGGGCCAGTGTCAGCAGGCAGTGATTGGGTTCGAGGTATTCGCGCAGCATCTGAGCCAGCTCGACATCGTCGTCGATCAGGAGGATGCGGCGCGTAACCGCTGTGTGTGAGAAAAGCATCCGTTATCTGTGTTCCGCACCCGGCAGTTTGGCTGATGGCCGAACTTCCAAGTGTCAAGAAGTGCGAAGAAAGTAAAAGTTGCGGAAAGGCATTTGCCGGATTCCGACAGCCTCAATTCTAATATGAGAATAGTTTTCATTAAGAAATAAGAGGTGGGCCCGGTGTTGCACGTGGGGTGCGGCAGGGTCCGGTACGGGAGAAAGCGGAATCATGAGCAGCAAAGATCTGGCCTTGGGCGGGCGCGTCACGGTGTCGCGTACGCAACTGGCGGCGGCCCTGTGCGCGGCCGGTTTGGGCATGAGCCCGGCGGCCGTTTGGGCGCAAAACGACAGTTCGGCCAAGACCCTGGAAACCGTCGTTGTGACGGCCAGCGGCTTCGAGCAGCAGATTCAAGATGCGCCGGCGTCCATCAGCGTGATCACCCGCGAAGATCTGGACAAGAAGTTCTACCGCGACGTGAATGACGCGTTGATCGACGTGCCGGGCGTCATCATCACCGGCGGCGGCGACCGTCAGGACATTTCGCTGCGCGGCATGGGCCCGCAATACACGCTGATCTTGATCGACGGCAAGCGCCAGAGCTCCCGCGAAACCCGTACCAACTCTGATTCTTCCGGCGTCGAAGGCGGCTGGACGCCGCCGCTTGCCGCCATCGAACGCATTGAAGTGGTGCGCGGCCCGATGTCGTCGCTGTATGGCTCGGATGCCATGGGCGGCGTGATCAATATCATCACGCGCAAGGTGCCCAAGGAATGGCATGGCGAGATCCGCATGGATACGACCATTCAGGAAAGCAGCAAATCGGGCGACATCTACCAGGGCAATTTTTATCTGGCGGGCCCGATCAAGAATGATTTGCTGGGCTTGCAGATCTACGGTCAGGCCTCGCAGCGCGATGAAGACAACATCGTCGACGGCTTCCGCAAGCGCAATTCGGATAGCGTGACCGCCAAGCTTGCGCTCACGCCGAACCGCGACCACGACATCGTGCTGGAAGCCACCACGATGCGCCAGAAAATCCAGGAAACGCTGGGCAAGACGGTTGCGCCGCTGGCGCCGGGCGAGGCCTGCGGGCGTAACGGCTGCCCGGCATCGGCCCAGACGGACTATCGCAGCAACAAGTGGGCGCTGTCGCATACCGGCCGCTGGGGTTGGGCCGTGTCGGACAGCTATGTGCAGCAGGAAGAGTTCGACAACCGTTCGCGGCAAATGAAGGTCAAGAACCTGAACCTGCAATCGAGCTGGACGCTGCCGTTGGGTTCGCACATGTTGACCTTGGGCGGCACGTATCTCAGCCAGCGCTTGAACGATCAAACCGGCAATCAGTTGTCGGGCGGCCCGAGCAAGATCGACCGCTACCAGTGGGCCTTGTTCGCCGAAGACGAATGGCGCCTGACCGACAGCTTCGCGCTGACCGCCGGCCTGCGCATGGACGAAGACGAGAACTTCGGCACGCACTTCAGCCCGCGTTTGTACGGCGTGTGGCACATGGCGGAGCGCTGGACGTTGAAGGGTGGTGTGTCTACGGGCTTCCGTGCGCCGGACCTGCGCCAGACGGTGGCGGGCTGGGGCCAGGTCAGCCGCGGCGGCAACATGTATGGCAACCCCGACCTGACACCCGAGAAGTCGGTTACTGAAGAAATCGGCATCCTGTATGACGACGGCGAAGGCTTCAACGCCGGCCTGACCGTCTTCAACAACGACTTCAAGGACAAGATCACCCGCGTGGCTTGCCCGTTGTCGCAGTGCACGGAAGGCCCCAACCAGTTTGGCTCCAACCCCACCACCTACATGAACGTGGACAAGGCGGTGTCGCGCGGCGTGGAAGCCAGCATGAAGCTGCCGTTGGCGCGTGACTGGTCGTTGACCAGCAGCTACACGTTCACCAAGTCGGAACAGAAGTCGGGCCAGTACAAGGGCGAGCCCTTGAACCAATTGCCCAAGCATCTGTTCACCACCACGGTGAACTGGGAAGCGTCCGACGCGCTGCAAGCCTGGGCGCGCGTGAACTATCGCGGCAAGGAAAGCCAGCCGACAACCGGCGCCTCGTCGTCGTCGGTGGTGGCGCCGTCCTACACCTTTGTGGATATGGGCGCGTCGTACGCGGTGAACAAGACCGTGTCGGTGTACGCCGGCATCTACAACCTGTTCGACAAGCAAGTCACGTATGACGACTACGCATACGTGGAAGACGGCCGCCGTTACTGGCTGGGCGTCGGCGTGAAGTTCTAAGTTTCAGGAAAGGGGGGCGCTTGCGTCCCCCGCAACACGAAGAGGTTTCTATGACGAAGCAAGGAAAAACGGGCTGTGGCCGCCGCGGGTTGCTGCAA
This sequence comes from Achromobacter sp. 10T422, assembly GCF_056394065.1. Classification (NCBI taxonomy): domain Bacteria; kingdom Pseudomonadati; phylum Pseudomonadota; class Betaproteobacteria; order Burkholderiales; family Alcaligenaceae; genus Achromobacter; species Achromobacter sp. 10T422. Next base: position 708,704 of record NZ_JBFTHD010000001.1, on the reverse strand, counting down.
GTTGCCGCCGCCCTGGCCTTGGGCGCCGCGACGACCGTCTGCGCCGCGCAAACCACGGTGCCTGTCAAACATGCGCGCGGTGAAACCGCCGTGCCGGCCAACCCCGCCAAGACCGTGGTGATGGACCTGGCCGTGCTGGACACGATGCATGCGCTGGGTGTTGAAGCCACGGGCGTACCTGCCGTTGCCAAGTGGCCGCCGCAATTGGCGCAGTACGCCGATGAGCGTTATCTGAAAGTGGGTTCCATGTTCGAACCCAACTACGAAGTGATCCACGCCGCGCAGCCGCAGGTGATCTTCGTGGCAGGCCGCTCGGCGCCCAAGTACGACGAGCTGTCCAAGCTGGCGCCCACGGTCGACCTGACGGTTGACGCCAAAGATCTGGTCGGCAGCGTCACGCGCAACACCGAAACGCTGGCCGCCTTGTACGGCAAAGAGGCAGAGGCCAAGCAGAAGCTGGCGGCCTTGCAGGCTTCGATCAAGACGCTGCACGACAAGGCCGGCTCGGCCGGCACCGCGTTGATCGTGCTGACCACGGGCGGCAAGATGAGCGCCTATGGCCCCGGCTCGCGCTTTGGCGTGATCCACGACGCCTTTGGCGTCAAGCCCGCCGCACCCGACCTGAACGTGTCGAACCACGGCCAGGCGATCTCGTTCGAGTTCATGGCCCAGACCGACCCCGACTGGCTGTTCGTGATCGACCGCGATGCCGCCATCGGCCGAGAAGGCGTGTCGGCCCAGCGCATGCTGGACAACGATCTGGTGCGCCCGACCAAGGCGTGGAAGAACAAGCGGGTGGTGTATCTGAATGGCTTTAACTGGTATTTGCTGGGCAGTGCCGGGCTGACGGCGATGCAGCAGAACGTGGACGACATCACTGCGGCGTTGGCACAAGGAAAGTAAGCGGAGTGCGGGAAACGTGGGAAGCGAGGGAAGGCCGCCCGTGAGCTGGCGGCAGACGATTAGCGGTTGGGGCGGCCTGGCCGTCGTGTTGCTGGTGCTGGTGCTGTTGTGCGCGGCCAGCGTCAGCCTGGGCGCGGGGCAGCTGTCATTGACGGCGTTGTGGGGCGAGGGCGATGCCGCCGAACGCGCCTGGCGCCTGATGATGGTCAGCCGCGTGCCACGCACCTTGGCCTTGCTGCTGGCCGGCATGTCGCTGGCGGTGGCCGGGCTGATCATGCAGATGCTGGTGCGCAACCGCTACGTCGAACCCACGACGGCCGGCACCGTCGAGTCCGCCACGCTGGGCATCCTGGTCGTCACCTTGCTGGCGCCCGACACGCCAGTGATCGGCAAGATGCTCACCGCCACCGCCTTCGCGCTGGCCGGCACCTTGCTGTTCCTGGCGCTCTTGCGCCGCGTGCCGCTGCGCACGCCGTTCATCGTGCCCTTGATCGGGCTGATCCTGGGCGGCGTCATTCATGCAATGACCACCTTCGTGGCCTTTCGCTTTGACCTGCTGCAATCGCTGCACGCCTGGACTACGGGCGATTTCTCGGGCGTGTTGCGCGGGCGCTATGAATTGCTGTGGATTGGTTTCGCGCTGGCCTGCGCGGCCTACGCCGCCGCCGACCGCTACACGGTGGCGGGCATGGGCCGCGAGTTCGCGTCCAACCTGGGCCTGAACCATGCGCGCCTGACGCTGGTGGGCCTGCTGATCGTATCGGCCATCTCGGCCGTGGTGGTGGTGACGGCGGGCGCCATTCCTTTTCTGGGCCTTATCGTGCCCAACGCCGTCAGCCTGATTCTGGGCGACAACATGCGTCGATCCATTCCCTGGGTGGCGGGGCTGGGCGGCGTCTTCGTGCTGGCCTGCGACATCATCGGCCGGCTGGTGATACACCCCTACGAAATTCCGATCGGCACCGTTGTGGGCGTGCTGGGCAGCATCTTGTTCCTGTGCCTGCTGCGCCTGCGGAGGAATCGTCTTGGCTGAACTTGTGAAAGCCGCCTCCGCGCTGCGCGCGACGAAAACCCCGCCCCAACCGATGCGTTTGTTCTGGCTGGCCGCCGCCGCGCTGGCGTGCGTGGCCGCGTTCATGACCTTGGGCGCCAACGGCCAGTGGTCGTTCGTGATTCCATTTCGCGGCGGCAAGCTGATTACGATGCTGTTGGTGGCGTATGCCGTGGCCGTGTCATCGGTGCTGTTCCAGACGATTACCCACAACCGCATCCTGACGCCCGCCATCATGGGTTTTGACGCGCTGTACCTGTTGATTCAGGCCGTCGTGGTGTTCGGCTTCGGCCAGGCCGCAACGGCAGCGAACCACCCCGTGGCGGCGTTCCTGTTGGAAGTCTGCGCCATGACGGCGTTTGCGTGCCTGCTGTTTCGCTGGTTGTTTTCAGACGCCGTGCGCAGCCTGCATTTGATGATGCTGGTGGGCATCATCTTCGGGCTGCTGTTTCGCAGCCTGTCCAATTTCATGGTGCGGCTGATCGACCCCAACGAATTTCTGGTGCTGCAAGACCGCATGTTCGCCAGCTTCAATTCGGTGCGCGTGTCGCTCTTGCCGATTGCGTTTGCCGCCGTCTGCGTGGCCACGCTGGTGATCTGGCGCATGCGCCATCGCTACGACGTGCTGGCGCTGGGCCGCGAGATTGCCGTGAACCTGGGCGTGGACTATCGCCGCAGCTTGATGCTGACGCTCGGCGCCATCGCCGTGCTGGTGTCGGTGTCTACCGCGCTGGTGGGGCCGGTGACGTTCTTCGGCCTGCTCGTCAGCAACCTGGCGTATCAGGCGATGGGTTCCGACAAGCACAAGTACACCATTCCCGCCGCCACGATGCTGAGCGTCATCTTCCTGGTGGGCGGCCAGACGCTGCTGGAACGCGTGCTGGGCCTGAACACCACGGTCAGCGTGGTGATCGAATTCGTAGGCGGCGTGATGTTCCTCGTCCTGATTTTGCGCAAGGGGCGCCGATGATTGAAATAACCGAAGTCAGCAAGCAGTACGGCGACAGCGTGGTCGTTGATGGCGTCAGCTTGCAATTGCCGGCCAATGGCGTCACCGCCATCATCGGGCCAAACGGCGCGGGTAAATCGACCTTGCTGTCGATGGTCAGCCGCTTGCTGCCGCTATCGGCGGGCCAGATCCAGGTGGATGGGCTGGACGTGACGAAGGCCGACAGCCGCGAGCTTGCACGCCGCCTGTCCATCTTGCGGCAAGACAACCATCTTCCCTTGCGGCTGACGGTGAAGGACTTGGTCGCGTTTGGCCGCTACCCGCACACGGGCGGCCGGCTCACGCTGGACGACAAGACCCATATCGACCGCGCCATTGCTTATTTGAACCTGGAACCGCTGGCAGACCGCTATCTGGATGAGATGTCGGGTGGACAGCGTCAGCGCGCGTTTGTGGCGATGGTGCTATGCCAGGACACGCGCTACGTGCTGCTGGACGAACCGCTGAACAGCCTGGACATGAAGCACGCGGTGGCCATGATGGGCACCCTGCGCCGCGCGGCGGATGAGCTGGGCAAGACGGTGGTGCTGGTGCTGCACGACATCAATTTTGCGTCCACCTACGCCGACCGCATCGTGGCGATGCGGCAAGGCAAGATCGCGCATCAAGGCACGCCGGAAGCACTGATCCGGCCCGAGGTGCTGAGCCCCTTGTATGAATTGCCCATCGACGTGCACGAGATCTGCGGCAAGCGGATCTGCGTGTATTACCGGTAGGGGGCAGGGCGGGCGTAGCCCACCCCGCGGGATCGTGAGCGCAGTGCGCTCAGGCAGCGCGCTCAGGCAGCGCGTTCCGCCAGGGTGTTAAGACTGCGCGCAAACTCAGCGCGCCGATTCCGTGCTGGCGACCAGCCCGCTGCGACGCGCGGCGCGATGCTGGCGTTCCAGCAAGACGGCCCACAGCCACAAGGGCAAGCTGGCCAGCGCCAGCAGGCTGCCGACCCAGCCGGTCGACGTCCAGCCATAGCCCGCGGCAATCGCCAGGCCGCCCAGTAACGGGCCCAACGCGTTGGCGGTGTTGAAGGCCGAGTGGTTCAGGGCCGCGGCCAGGCCTTGCGCATCGCCCGCGACGTCCATCAGCCGGGTTTGCAGCACGGTGCCCAATGCGCCGCCCACCCCCACCAGGAACACGTTCAGCGTGATCAGCCAGACGTTGTGCGCCATCAGCGGGAACAGCGCCAGCACCACGGCCGACCACACCAGCAGCAGGCCGGCCGTGCGCATGACGGCGCGATCGGCAAAGATCGGCACCACCATATTGCCCACGGTCAGGCCCACGCCAAACGCGCTGAGCACGAACGGCACCACCGACGGCGACACCTGCGTGACGGCGGTGAGCGTGTCGGCCAGATACGTGTAGACCGAGAACAAGCCGCCAAAACCCACGGCGCCGATCGCCAGCGTGATCCAGACCTGGCCGCGGCCCAGGGCGCTCAGCTCGCGCAGCGGGCTGGCCTTGTGGTCGGCGGGCGTGTCGGGCGCGTAGATGGCCACGCTGATCATCGTCAGCACCGCCAGCAGCGACACGAGGCCGAAGCTCCAGCGCCAGCCAATCACCTGGCCCAGCCAGTTGGCCAGCGGCACGCCCACGATGGTGGCGACGGTCAGCCCCAGAAACACCCGGCCCACGGCCATCGTGCGCCGGTTGGCGGGCACGAGCGAACTGGCCACCAGCGATGCAATGCCGAAGTACGCGCCATGCGGCAAGCCGCTAAGAAAGCGGAAGAACAGCATCCAGTGGTAATTGGGGGCGATGGCGCTTAAGCCGTTGCCGACGGCGAACAGCGCCATCAGCGCAATCAGCAAGCGGCGGCGCGGCATTCTGGCGCCCAGCACAGCAAGAATGGGCGCGCCAACGACCACCCCCAACGCATAGGCGCTGATGACGTGGCCCGCGGTGGGCGCATCAATGCCCAGCGATTGAGAGAAATAGGGCAGCAGGCTCATCGTGGCGAACTCGGTGGTTCCGATGGCGAAACTGCCGACAGCCAGAGCAAGCAGCACCAGCGCGGGCCGGTGCTGCGTAGAAGAGGGGTGAGACATGAATGGACTAGGGGAGATTCGGCGGATGTTGCGGCGCAACAGCGCTATTGTAAGCACCGAAAGCTGTCATTTGTCTGTGTCGGCATTGACCATGCTTACAAGCTTGGGTCATAAGGCGGGGCGGGGCGCCTCGACCGCGAAGGGGGGCAGCCCGCAACGCCCTGTCCGCAACGCCCCGCCTTCCTCGCCGCCCCGCCGATAGGTCGGGCTACCGGCTGAGATCCACCGCGTAGCGCGACAACTGCGTGGTCGCGTCCGGCGTGGCGTCGTACACGGACACGTTCGTCACGCCATGCGCGGCGGCCATCGCCACGGTGCCAGGCACCGACCAGAACACCACCGGGCCGGCCAACGTGGCAAGCGGCTTGAAGCGCCAGCTGCGGTCTAAGCCATAGGTGGCCAGATCCAGCGTCGGGTTCTTCTTGATGTAGCTGATCAGCACATCACGGCTGGCGTCGGGCGCTTGCAGCACGATGTCGCCCTTGCCACCGGCCAGGCCGGGGAAGTCGCCGCCGCCGCTTGCGCGGTAGTTGTTGGTCACGACCAGGAACTGCGCGGCCGGGTCCAGCGGTGCGCCTTGGTACGTCAGCCCCGAAATGCGCGAGCCCTTGGGTTGGCTGACGTCTATCTCGTACTTCAGCGCATTGCCCGCGGCGTACAGCACGTCGAAGTTGAACGTGGGAAAGCTTGTGTCCACCAGATCTTGCGGCGCGACCTGGGCGGGGTCGATCTGCTTGAACTGTTCAGCCGTCTTCTCCAGCCACTGGCGCACGGTGTCGCCCGTGACGCGCACCACTTGCAGCGTGTTGGGATACAGATAGAGGTCGGCAGCATTGTTGATCGCCACATTGCCTTGCTTCACGAACGTGAAGTCGCCCGGGCCGTTACGCCCGCCCTTGAAAGGAGCGGCGGCCGACAGAATAGGCAGGTTGGCGTACGACGGATTGTTCTTCGCGATGTAATCCGTCAGGTAGTCGATCTGCGCCATGTTCACGATCTGCAACGCCGACACATCGCCCGTCAACGCGTAGTAAGTCGCCATGTCGAACTGGCTTTGGCCGATGGGCGTCTTCACGTAGTTGATGGTGGCGGCGTGTTCGGCCTGCACCAGCTGCTGCACGGCGGCGTCGGGCGCCACGTAGGTGGCCGGCGTGGTGCCGCTTTGCGCGGTCAGGCGCGTCGAGATGCGCGCGACCGTCGTGGCGTCCTTCTGCACCTGCCAGCCCTTGTCATACGCCAGCTTCAGCGTGATCTGGCCCAGGTTGTTGCCCCATTGGCCGGCCTGCACGGCAGGCACGCCGTTGATCAGGCCCTTGGCCAGATCAATGCCCGGCTGGCCCGCGAATTGAGACGTCGTGCTGGTGTCGGGAAACAGCAAGTGCTGGTGGCCGGTGATCAGTGCATCGATGCCCGGCACCTGGCTCAGGTAGCCCGCGCCGTTTTCCATCGACGGGCTATACGCCGTCTTCATGTCGATGCCGCCATGCGCCAGCGCCACGATGATGTCCGCGCCCGCGGCCTTCATGTCGGGCACATAGCGTTGCGCGGTTTCCTTCCAGCCCGTGACCTCGACATGGCCTTCCAGATTGGCCTTGTCCCATTGCAGAATGGGCGGCGGCGCAAAGCCAATGACGCCCACCTTCAACGGCACATCGATGGTCTTGCCGCTGGCGTCCGTGGCCTTGAACGTCTTGTCCAGCACCACCCAGGGTTTGAAGATGGGTTGCTTGCTGGCGGCCGACACCACGTTGGCCGACACGAACGGAAAGCCCGGCGCCGCGCAATCGCGCGCGCCTGCGGGGTTGGTCTGCGCCGTGCCTTTGCCAATGCCGGCTAGGCCGAAGTCCACGTTCGTGATCTGCGACAAAAAGGGCAGGCCGTAATTGAATTCGTGATTGCCCATCGTGCCGGCGTCATAGGCCAGCAGCTTCATCTGCTTATAGACGGCAATCATGTCCGAGCACTGCACGGGCGAGACCAGCGCCTGGTAGTCGGACAGCGCGGTGCCTTGGATGGTGTCGCCGTTGTCAAACAGCAGCGTGTTGGCGTGCTGCTTGCGGGCGTTGGCGATCAGCGTCGCGGTGCGATCCACGCCGTAGCTCTTGTCTTCGGCCAGCTTGTAGTAGTCGTACCCCAGCACGTTGGCGTGCAGGTCTGTCGTGGCCAGAATCGCAACGTCCAATGCCGCGCCTTGCGGCACGCTGGCCGCGGGCGGCGTGACCGCGCCGGAGTCGTCATCGTCATCATCATCGTTGCCGCAACCGGCCAGGCCGGTCAGGAGCAGCACGCTGGCGGATACCGCAAACAGTTTTCGTACGTGTGGCTTCACTGTCTTTCCTTCCGTGTCATGAAGGAAATCGATTTTGGGGACAGTGTGTGACCTGGGCGTGACACGGCCGCAGTGCGGAGCCGCTGCCGCGATCCATGCCTTAGCGCAGCGCGGTGCATCAGCGCATCGACGCATTCCTGCATCGACGCGTCGATGCCTTAGCGCAGCGGCGATTCCCGCGTCAGGCTTTCCACTTCCAGCGCCGCCAGCGCATCCAGGAATCGCCATGCGAATGATCCCGGGCCTTGGGCCAGCATGCCGGCGCGCTCGCCTGCAATCGCAAAGCAGGACAGGGCGGCGACAGCGGCGGTGAATGGGTCATCCTTCGCCACCGCCGCAAACGCGCCGACCAATGCGGTCAGCGCGCAGCCGGTGGCGGTCACGCGCGGCATCAGCGCCGACCCGCCTGTGATGTGCACACCACGCGTGCCGTCGGTGACGTAATCCGTTTCACCCGTCACGGCCACGACCGTGCCATGAGCGCGTGCAATGATGTCGGCCGATTGTTCCGCCTGCGCCACCGCGTCGCGCGCATCCACGCCGCGGCCACTGCTTTGGCCGCCGGAAAGCGCGATGATTTCCGAGGCGTTGCCACGGATGATGGCGGGGCGCAGCGCCAGCAACTGCTGCACGGCGTTGCGGCGAAAGGCCGTGGCGTGATGAGCCACCGGGTCGAGCACCCAGGGGATGCCGGCCTGGTTGGCCGATGCGGCGGTCAGCAACATGCTTTCCAGCCAGGGCGCGGACAACGTGCCGATGTTGATCACGACCGCACCGGCCAGGCGCGCGAACTCCGGCGCTTCGTCCGTGGCATGCACCATGGCGGGGGATGCACCCATGGCCAGCAGCACATTGGCGGCAATGTTCATGGACACAAAATTCGTCAGGCACTGCACCAGCGGCGCATCACGGCGCACGGTGGCGTAGAGGTCTTGCGAGGCTTGGGCGCGGGGGGCGAGTTCGGTGGAAGCGTCAGTCATGCGTTGGAATGTAGGCGTCTTGGCGTCGCGCGCCGGAGGATTGGTGTATGTTCTGGCGCGCGCCGGAGCTTGTCAAACGAAGGGGGCACACGCGCGGTGCTCTAGCCTGCCGCACGCGCCACAAACCACGCTTCGGTGTGGTTCGTCAGATAGCGGCCATTGATGCCATCGAAGCGTGCGGCGGCATCCGGCCACGCAATCAGTTTGCGTTCGGCCCGGCGTGCGGTTTCGCCGCTGGCACGGTCCACGGCATACACCTTGCGCGCCTGCGCCGCCGTGTCGAAAGCCAGGTCCGCAAACGCAGCGCAAGCGGTGTCGGCAGTCGGGATGGAAGCGCGGAGTTCTCCATTCAACAGGCAATCCGGCGCATAGTTTGCCCGTACGCCGCGCAGCAGACTGATCAGCCCGCTGCCCACCATGGCGTATATCCACTGCTCGCCGCCAGGGTGGCGCACCACGTACCTTGCGTGGAAGGTGGGTTCTGAAATCAGATTCGAATCGACGAACGTGACGAGGCGGCCCGCGCACTCGGCAATATCCGTCTGATAGCGGGGTGTTGCCGAGTGCGTCTGTTGCGAAACATCAATGCAGCGTATGGCTGGCAACCGCGCTTGAAGCGCACGGAAGAACGCGGCTTCGTCAATAGCGGTCATGAACACGCCCAGTTGGCGCGTCTTGCTTGTTCCCATCTCGTGCTCCGGCTCCTGGCGGTGTTCAAGATGGTATCGCTTTCTGGCTACTGGGCCATTCCTTTCCATGAACGGCTTTCGCTGTGGGAACGGAGGGAGCGTGGCCCCAAGATGGCGGCTTTCGCCCGGGATGCGGCGCTACGGTCTATGTGTGGGCGTCGCCTGTCATTTACCGTGACTCACTGCGTGACCTGGTAGCCACGTTGTTGCATGCAGCTGGTGTAAGCCGACGACGCGTTTGCATTCGTCTTTGCGTCTTCGCGCCGATCCTGGCGCTGCCGGGAGCCGCCTACCACAGCGCCCGCCACGGCGGCATTTTTCGCCTTGTCTTGCCGGTAGTCCTGCTTGCGGTCATCGTCGACGCGGTCAGAGATCTCGTCGTGTTGATTAGTGCGCGCGCCGGCGACGGCCGCCCCGGCCACTGCACCCGTTGCGGCGCCCCGGGCGCGCCCGCCGGATTGGGGCTCGCTGGGGGTGCTGGTGACGCCCGACTGCGATTGGCATGCCGCCACGTCTTGTTGAGTCATTTCGGGCGATTGGCCTTTCATCGGCGTCACGGTCTGCGCCGTGGCAATAACACCGTAAAGCAGTAACGAAGGGAGTAAGGAAACGGCACAGGGGAAGATGGACTTTTTCATGAAAACTCCATTGAGGTGTTGGGTGTCCCCGGAAGTTTCAGTCTAGCTTGGCAGGTAGATACCGTGCGCGAATCATCCATACCCCAGATGGGGTATGGGCCTTTCAAGGGCCGTATGGGCAAGATCATGGCCGCCCTTGCACCAGCCACCTTAAGGACCTGTTATGCGCATCGCGTTTGCATCCTGTATCGCCACCAATGTGTTCAGCGATCAACCCGTCTGGGAATGGATTGGTGCGCACGCACCCGATCATTTGATTCTGCTGGGCGACAGTATGTACCTGGAATCCACGTCGAGCAGGCAGGGCATCCCAAAGACATGAGCGAAAACGACTTTGCCAAACATGCCTTTGGCCGATACCGGGAATTGCTTAGCCAACCCCAGTTTTCAGCGCTGGTGAAATCTTTGCCGAAAGGGTCGGTCTGGGCCACGTGGGACGACCATGACTTTCTTTGGAATGACGCCTTGGGAGCGGTCGCCGCGGCGAACCCCCAGCATGCGCCAAAGATTCGCATGAGCACCGCTTTGCATGAGGCGTATCGACGGACGCTAGGGCTAGGGTTGGCCGCCGGTTCGTTTCCTGAATCCTATGCCGCGCCCGAGCTTTGGAACGTCAATCAGCCGGTTCTGGAAACGCCCAGCGTCTGGCTATCGGATGACGTGATGCTGCATCTTGCGGATGTTCGCACCTGGCGCACCGGCACGTGGCTCGTGCCGAAGAAAATATGCACCTTGTTGGGTGCCCCACAACGCGCTGCGTTCGATGCGGCGATGGATGCGGAGCCAAATGCGGTCCATCTCTTTGCAAGCGGCTCGGTCTGTGCCGACTACAAAATCGGGTACGCGGCAGACTGGAGCTGGCTGCTCGGCAGGGCCGCCGTGAGCAAAACCCTGGTGCTCAGCGGCGATATCCATCGCAATGAGTCGGATGCCTTTTTCACGGGCGGGTGGCCCCTGCATGAGGCCACGTCGTCGGGCGTGGCGGTGAAGGACGCCGTGACGGTAGGCCAAACGTGCAGAAACTACGGCCTTGTCGACATCGACAACAAGCATGTGTCGTTTTCTTTCTTCGCGGAAAATCAGCTTGAACCGCTGCATTCACGCACGTTGAGCCGCAAGACCTGGCTTCCGGTTTAAGGCGGGGGCGTGGTGGCGCTTGTGTGAGTGCCGCGCTGACTATGCCTGCGGTGATTGCGGGATTTCGATGTGAAACGCAGGGTCGCCATTGGCGGGAGAATAGAACTTCGAGATGTCGCCCGCGGCCTTTGCCTTTTCAAGCGCATTGAGAAAGCGCGTTCGATTGGCAATGGACGAAGGGGCGATATCGATCACGTTCAGTGCAGACGGGTCCGCACAATGCCGGCTGACCTTGCCTGGACCGAGCTCAAGAATTTTTGCTTCCATCGCGCCGAGTATCACTTGTCTGCCATGGCCCAACGGTTTCAGGCGCTGGTATTCGCGAATGACGGTCTGCCCGGCGGGGCCGTACAGGTCGAGCTGCTTCTGAATGCTTGCGGCCTCGATGTTCACGAACATGGCGCGGGCTTGGCTAGCAGGCGTGCGCACGGTGCTGGTGATGACGCAGGATGGCAGCCCGGCGGAATCCAGGATTGAACTCAGGATTGAACGGGAGTGCTCGCTGACGACGGACGCGTCTGCGCTGGGAATGAATTTGATGCTGGCCATAACATCATGCTCCTGTAGCGGATTTCTCAGTGTGTGCTGCTGATTTTCCGCTGCGCTTTGAGCTCTTTTAGCAGCGGATCAGATGGGCTTAACCAAACTTCAATTGTCCCGCGGCTGCCTCGTAAGCCAGCCGCAAGGGGTTCGACTTTCCACGTCTCATTCGAGGAACCGCCGAATTCCTTTGTAATGCTTGCAGCTAACTGTCGCGCGCACGCTTCACTTCCCGGGTCGTGGTAACGGAGTACGCTCGAACGAACGGGAATGGGAGTCGCACGACCGGATCGTCGCGCCGTGTCCATGACGTCTTCGATGGGCGGAACGCTCGCACCCAAACTGCGCCATCCTGCGCGGAAGGAGCGTGCTATGTCCCGGTCGGCCGATTCGTAGACCTGAATGAAGACTGTTTTGCCACGGCATATTTCCTCTTTTTTTGCCTCCTCCAGTGACCGGGTATCGACCTGCTCGTCCAGATTCAGTCGCTTTAGTGGGGCGTTGGGCAGCGTGGCAGTGGAATCGATCGAGGGCGTCAATGTTGGCGAAGAGGAATCTTCAGCTGACTTCGGGCTACCTATCGGATTGCTGACCTCGACACGGGGGCGGGCGTCTTCGTTTGAGCGACAACCCATACCGGTGTCGCGAATATCTTTTAGCGAAGATTCATTGATCGTTGCTTGGGATGCCTGTTTCGCCGTCGCCAAGAATACTCTCTCTTGGTTGAGCATCCTGGCTCTTCCAGACGAGCAGGGATGAAGATTCTGCCAAGTACCTTCAGGTGAATAGTTGTAGCCCCAGTAGCGCGCATCCTGAAGTTTGGTGCGCGATGCGAGGCACGACATATAAGGTGCTGGCACGGGACCGATGTTGGAGGCAAGCAGCACGAAGCAGGCCGAGCTCAGATTTTTGCCTTGCAGTCGACATAGTTTTAGGGTGTCGCCAACAATACGTAGGCCGAGCGGTGACTCTTGCAGCCATCGCGCATCGCCATTACCACATAGATTGTCTGCGTTACGAACGAGAGCCGCGGCCAGGGTCGAAATTGAATCCCTGTCCGCTTCCGGCAGATTGGCTTCTAGTTCCTGCCCCTGCTGACCAGGTTGACCCATATCTACGGTATCCAAAATGGGAGGAACCTTTGCCCAGATATCGGCGAGTTCTTTCATACCCTCCCGTTCGCCTTTCTGGCGAGCAGACACCGCCGCGCGCGCGCTTTCGGCCGCTTGCCATACGGTTACCCCGATCGTGGCGACCGCGCCTGCGCCGAGCGTTGCTCCGACCGCAGCGACGCCTAATCGTGCAGGAATGCGCGTCGGTCTGGCTTGTGTCGTCTGGGATGCCTGCGCAGCAGGGGAGGACGTGAAGGCGCGCGTGTCCACTTCAAAGTATTTTTCAGGGCGTTTCAACACAGCCTGAATAAAGTCGGGCGCCAGTTTGTCTGCGAGGAATTTGCCGAGTTGAAAGTAGCTTTCCCACTGCGCCTCGGAGAAGAACTGGTTCGCCGTGCTTTGCTGAGGAAAATCAGGATATTCCTGGCGGTAGCTGTTGACGTCCATTGGTAGTGCTTGGCAGACGTTTGGCTTGATTATGACCATCACACCCGACGCATTGGTGTCTCCGGGGTAGGCTACCCGGGCAAGTGCAATACACGCATTGCGATCCGTAGAGGCCAATTCACTTAGCGCGCCAAAGTACTGCAGAACATCGTGCCAAACCTCACAGGCCGCTCGGATGGGCTTTTCAAAGCGGATTTCGGTACCGAGATCGACTCTGGCCTTGCGCACAAGATTCTCGATATCTCCAAACTCATAGTCGGGGTCTGCACCGCAATCCACGACGACCATAAATTCGCAACGAGCCGCAAGCAGAGCGTAGGCGCCGGTATTCTCGAAGTGGCCCCCGTCCGAGATGAACCAATCGCTATCGCGGTCTGCATTGAAAATGCCCAGTGTCTCGGCAAGAAGGCCCTTGGACTTATCCACGCTGAGCAACGGAGCGGGTGTTTCGTCACGTGCCGATTGGGTCAACCAAAACCCCAATCGAATGCCGGCAAACGTGAGCAAAGAGGAAAGGCCCCGCTGTGTTTTATAGCCGAGCCCGGGAGCCACGGCGGCGCCTGAGGCGGCTAGCCATGTGCCCAGACTGCGCTTGCCTATCCCTGATATTTTTCGCCAGCCTTCTTGACTAAGCTGCGATATGCCAGTGCCCACGACGCTGAGAAGTAGCCCTTTCCTGTCTCGATTGAACAGCCTGCCTTCGGGGTCGGCAGTTTGATTCACGCAGGTGTTGATGATGTGTACAGGGCCTCCATGTTTGTGTGGCTGGTAATCAGAAAGCAGCACATCGTCGTCTGGGTGCACTGCGCCGACGTTCTTGATCTTGGTCGTTGTGTGTGCGGAAGGCGGAATATCGTCGAGGGCGTTGACACAGGGATCGACGCGACCCCCGTTGGCTGCCCCCAGGTACGCTCGTACCAGCCGTGCCCGATAGAACGCGTGTAGCGAGGATAAGTTAAGAAATTCCAGGTTTCGCCCTGTCCACAGGGCATAGATCAGGATTGGAATCGCCAAACCCCCCAGGTAGACCCACGCATTGCCAAATAACAATTCTCGAGCGAGCGGGGTTGGACCGGTCGAAGCAATTTTTTGAATGAATATGGAGCCGAGCACCACCTTCTGTACGACGGCTACCCACCAGACGATCAGGATGATGGTCAGCGCGATACCGGTCCATCTTGCGGCGGCTTCGATAAGCTTTGCCGCCGTTTTGGAATTGGGAGATTGAGTGGTGGCACCGATAGATAAGACAGTACGAAGTACGGCGACGGTCACGCCCAACGTGATGCCGACGTCGAGTGTGGCAAAGGATTCAAACGCAATCCACCAGGCGATACGATCTATCGCGCCGGCAGCCAACACGATGGCCAGCCAGCGTAGGGACGCTGCCAAGCGTCGGGTCAATCGATTTCTTTCCTCATCGATATGCAAACGTTTCGGAGCGCTTTGGGGCGTTTCCTGCGTCGACGATGTTGTGGTCGCGCGCCTTGMTGTCCAAGTTGAGGTGAAGATGAGTAGACCGATTGCTGCGGTGGAGATCGCGACGAGATTCCGTGTGGGTTGCCCGATCGGCGTTGCGTCGCCGTTGAATTTCCAGATGATCAGAGCCGTAGCGCAAGGAAGCGCGGCGGTGACGATGGCCTGCACAATGACCTTGGGCAAACTCGCGGACCTTGCCCAAGGCAATTGCCAATATGCAAAACCATAGTTCGCCGTGAACAGCAGCACTAATGGAGCGAGAATCCAAGGCGTTGCAAACCAAGGTTCAATCACTTCGATCAGATCCAGCTCTTCTGGGTAACGGTATCCCAGAATCATGAGGCGTTGCCAAACCAGTAGGTTGAATGCGGCAAGTACCAGACCTACTAGCAGGCCAATCAAGGCAAACTCAAAATGCACGCCAATGAGATTACGCAAGTACAGTGCGATAGCAAACAAACGATCTTTTGCACCTGCCGGCGCGAGGTAGTTTCCATTGGAGCGCAACCACCAGCCAAACCATGTTGACTCGCCGCGCGCCATGGCGGTTTGTACATTCACTGCGTCGGCGGGCGCGTTGGTGCGATCGAACAGGCGCCCCAGCATGCCCCCTATATATCCGCCGCCCGATACGGTGGAGAGTAGATCAAAGTGCAGCAAAAGGCGGTTCGCGGCCAACGCGCGTAGCACTCCAAAGCTAAAGGTGGCGCTACGAATGCCGCCCCCCGAAAGCGCCAAGCCCCATTTTCGGTCGCTGCCGCTGGGGAAGTCACGGAGGCCGGACGCTTGATCAACCGACTCGGCCTCAAGTTGTCGAAGCTGCTCACGTCGGTGATTGACGAGATGATCCAATGTGTCTTGTTGATCTGTCATTGTCCGCGCCTTTGGCTTTTCTATAGAGATTCAGACAACCACGGGGGCCTAAGTATCGGATGCATCTAAATCCGCGGACATACTTCATATTTAGTATGGATGCGGGCAGGCCGATTCGGTAGCGTGTGGGCTCGCCTTATCCAGGAGAGCGACATGAAGACGCTGACAGGTCGGAGCATGTTTGTCTGGCGTCTCTCGCCAGTTGTTAAGGCAGAGTTGGGCGCCGCAGCCATGGCCAATAAAGCAAAGGCGGCAGGATTGACGAGCGTGTGGATCAAAGTGGCCGACGGCAAATCCGAATTCGAAAATGTCCGTGGTGCTAAGCGGGCCGAGTTTCTCAGCGTTCGCGATGCGCTACGCGAGCAGGGCATCGATGTTTGGGGGTGGCACGTGCCATATGGAGCAAGCGTGGCCAATGCGCGCGCGGAAGCCGATCTTTGCGTACGACTGGCTAGCGACTTGAAACTGGATGGCCTGCTGATGGATGCGGAAGGCGGTGATGGCTTCTTCTCGGGAGGCGTGGACGTAGCCGTCGCTTATGCCGAGCAATTGTCCAAAATGCTGCGCGATATGGGCGTCGGATTAGCTATGTGCGGAAACGATATTCCGACTAATTTTCCGAACTATCCTTTTGACTCGTTTGTCGCGTCGGCGAACACGAATGCGCCCCAGGTTTACTACGGTTCGAGTCCGAGCGTGCAGCATCGTTTAGGCCGCGCCATTACTGCCAATCGGCATGTGAAGGCGCCGTTTTATCCCGTCGGTGCAGCGTGGATCGGGGAAGGAGGGGGATGCCAGTCGGCATCCGCCTGCGCCGAACGTGCTCGTGAATTTCTCCGGTTGGTGAAGGAAGGCAGTTTCCCCGGTTGTGGCTTCTGGCATTGGATGGGAGCACCTGCGGCCTTTTGGGAAGTGCTGATCGACGAACGTGGCTGAGCGGTTAGGGAATCATTGGAATGCTCGGCCCGCTTGCGGCTTGCCGAGGTGGACAATTCCATTCACTGGATGACCCGCTCGCCCTGTCCTCGTCCTACGCTCCTGGCTTTAGGAGAAGGACATCACCGGCCGTTCATTTTGCTTAGGGCTAGTGGCGGGCGCGGCGGGTGTGCAGTGCTTGCCGGCGTTGCCTGGGTTTTTTTCTTTGCTGTTAATTACCGGCTCAGGTGCTGTTGCGTGCGTGGTTTGGGTCCGCAGCAGCCGCGACACCGTTCGCATCTTTTGTTCTTTGTTGCTGGGTCTTAGCAGCAGCACGCTCAACGCCAGTGTTCAAGCACATGTTCGCCTGAATGACGCGTTGTCAGACTTGCATCAAGACCAGGTGTCCCGCTTGATTCTGCGCGTGGCGGAGCTGCCTGATGGCGATGACCGGCATCAGCGTTTCGTCGGCGAACTTGCGGAGCCGCCGCGCGCGGGCATTCCTTCGCGCGTGCAAGTCACGTGGCAGACGCCGCCCGGCGCATCGTCCGCCATGCCGGCTTTGGTTCCGGGTCAGGTCTGGCGCATGGCCGTG
This sequence comes from Achromobacter sp. 10T422, assembly GCF_056394065.1. Lineage (NCBI taxonomy): Bacteria > Pseudomonadati > Pseudomonadota > Betaproteobacteria > Burkholderiales > Alcaligenaceae > Achromobacter > Achromobacter sp. 10T422. Next base: position 691,965 of record NZ_JBFTHD010000001.1, on the reverse strand, counting down.
GTGTTGCGGCGGCCGCACGGGGTGTTGAACCCGGCAGGGCCGGACGCCGAAGCGCGAATGTTTGCGCGTGGGCTGCGTGCGGTGGGCACCGTGCGGGGGCAACCGCGCTTGTTGGGTGATCAGCCCTGGGCGTCGGCGGGCATCGCCATCGAACGCGCGCGGCATCATGTGCGGGCGGGTTTGCGTAAGGCCTTGGGAGAACACCGCTATGCGCCGGTGTTGATTGCGTTGGCGATCGGGGATCAGGCAGGGGTGGCGCGCGATGACTGGCGCATCTTCAACCGCAGCGGCATTACGCATTTGGTCTCGATCAGTGGTATGCACGTGACGTCCATCGCGGGCATCGCGGGCGTGCTGGTGGCGGCGTTGTGGCGGCGGGCGCGATGGCGGGGCGCGGGGTTGGCGGAGTTTGCGCCGTCGCGCATTGCGGGCGGCGCGGCGGCGGCCGTGGTGGCCTTGCTGTATTGCCTGCTGGCGGGGTGGGGCGTGCCGGCGCGGCGTACGTTTTTCATGTTGTCGGTGGTGTTGGCGGCGGCGCTATCGCGCTTGCCGTTGACGGCGGGCAGGGTGCTGGCGGGTGCGGGGGCGGCGGTGGTGGCGCTGGACCCCTGGGCGCCGATGTCGCCGGGGTTCTGGTTGTCGTTCGGCGCGGTGGCGATTCTGCTGCGCATTGCCGACATGCCGTTCGATGCCGAGGCCCCTTGGCACAGGCGCTGGGCCAGCCGCTTGGAACAGGCCACGCGTTTGCAGTTGATCGTCACGTTGGGGCTGACGCCATTGCTGGCGTTTCTGGTGCATCAGGTGTCGGTTGGGTCGCCGCTGGCGAACGCGGTGGCGATTCCGTCCGTGACGTTCATCGTGACGCCGCTGGCCTTGTTGTGCGCGGCGTTATCCGTGGTGCCGGGCGCGCAAGCCGTTGCGGGCTGGGTGGGGCAAATTGGGCTGGCGGCGTTTGATTACACAATGGTGCCGGTCGCGTGGGTAGGCAGCGCGCAGTGGGCAAGCGTATCCGTCGCGGCGGCGCCCTGGCCGTGGCTGCTGTGGGCGGTGGCGGGCATGGTCTGGGCGTTGCAGGTGCGGGGCTGGCCGGCGCGGCACCTGGGCTGGGTGTGCATGCTGCCCTTGTTGTGCTGGCGGCCCGACCGTCCTGAACCCGGCCATTGGCGGATGAGCGCGTTGGATGTGGGGCAGGGCAGCGCGATTCTGGTTGAGACCGCCAGCCAGACCTTGCTGTTTGATGCTGGGCCACGGCATTACGGCGGCAGCGACGCAGGCGAGCGCGTTGTCGCGCCGTTCCTGCAAGCACGCGGCATTGGGGCGCTGGACGTGCTGGTGTTGTCACACGCTGACCAGGACCACGTGGGCGGCGCGCGTGCGGTGCTGGCGGCAGTGCCGGTGCAGCGCAGCTACGCCTCGTTTGATGTTGCGGCGTTTGTGCGGCGGGACGCCAGCGTGTGGCCGGAGCCAGGTAAGGCCTCGCCCGGCACGCAAGCCACGTTGCCCGATCGCATGCTGCGCTGCCGTCGCGATGACGCTTGGGAAGTCGACGGCGTGCGGTTCACATTTCTGCATCCGGCCGATGGCGGCAGTGGCGCACCGGCAGACCGCAATGCCGATAGCTGCGTGCTGCGCGTGCAGGGCGCCAGCCACTCGCTACTGTTGACGGGTGACATTGGCGTGGCCCAAGAGCGGCAACTGGTCGCCCGCGGCGTACCGCCTACCGACGTCGTCCTGGCCCCGCACCATGGCTCGGCGTCGTCATCCGGCCGTGATTGGGTGATGGCGGTAAAGGCCAGCCATGCGATTGCGCAGGCCGGCCACTTGAACCGCTTTCGTCATCCCGCCCCGGCAGTGGAACGGCGTTGGTTGCGGGCGGGGGCGGCGTTCTGGCGCAGTGATCGTGACGGGGCGGTGATGGCGGAGTCGACCGAGCGCGCGCTGCGCGTGTGGTCGCAACGGGATCGCGCGCGGCGGTACTGGCATGGGAGATAGACGGCTTCCCACCAACATCGACGGGCAGGTGCTGCCAAGCATCAGCGCCCGCTGATGCCAACGCCATCCCGAATCTGCCGGAACGCCGGCAACGCGCTGGCCATCGCTGCGCGTGTCGTCGCACACGCAAGGACGACGCGGGCTTGCGGCGCGTCGAACAGCGCGGTGTATTGACGAATGTCACCGGCGCCCGCATTGCCTTGCATGCCGGGCGCCACCACGTAATCCACGCCATGGATGCCGGCCAGAACGAAACTATCCAGCGTTTCCAACGTTGCGCCTTGCGCCGCCTGCACGTTGCGGACAGCGGCCAGTCTGGCGGCTTGGGCTTCAGGGGAATCGGGGGCGTGCTTGCTGGTGGCTTTCGTGACGCGTGTGGTTTGGTAGCCGACCGTGCAGACGATGTTGCCGCCGCCCACCGCAGGCGGGCCGCCGCTGGCGCTGGCGATTTCCACCAGTACGTCGTAGCGCGAGGTCTTGCGATGGCCCGCGATGTGGAAGGGAGCGGGCACGCTGACCTGGAATCCCAGCGCGTCGTTGGCATAGGTGCGTTGGGCGGCCGGTGCGGGTGCGGCCGCACGCGGAGCGTTGCCGCTGCCTTCAACCACATACCGTACGGGCAGCATCAGGCTTTGCTTTTGCGCTTTGATATCGGGCGTGAAAGCGGGCAGGCGGCCCGCGCGGCGGATCATGGTGACGGTGGCGTCATCGACGGCGGGGTCGCCGGATGAGCGGCTGACCGTCACGGCATCGAGCGTGCCATCAGCCAGGATGTCGATGCGCACCTGGACGTCAAGCGTCCGCCCGGCGCGCAGCACGGCGGGCGGCGTGACGATCTTGCGCTGCACTTGCTTGCGGACGGCGGTGTTCCACTCGGCCTGTGTCGTCAACGTGTTGGCCGCGACGGGGGCGGACAGGCTAAGGACAAGCGCGGCAATGCAGGTTGCGCGGAACCGCCAAGGCATGGGGTGATCTCCTGGTTGGGGGGCGTGCGGCATGCTGCCGGACAAATCAGGGGGCAGCATAACCGACATGAATCCAACGCCAACCTACGGCCCAGCCTACGGCCCAACCTACGGCCCAGCCTGCGGCGTCAGGCCGTGCCCGTCACCAGATCGTCGAACAGCAAATCACCGCCCATCTGTCCGCCCTTGAGCATCAATTCCACGCCGTCGACCAACGCATTGTCGCTGCGGGCAATGCTGACGGTGACGCCGGGCGCGAGCACGCAGCGGAATGCCAGGCCCCAGAGCCCCAAGGCGAGCGTTGCCTGGCTGGAGGTGTCGCCGCCCGCGATGCCGATGCGCGACAGGCGCGCGCCGCGTTCCGCGCTGGCGGCGATGATGTTCGCCGCCAATTGCGCGGTGGCGCGCGCGGTAGATGCGGCCTGATCCGCGGTGACGGCCTGATCGGGCCGGTCGGTGTGGACCAGCACGTTTTGGCCGCGTTGCAAGATGGAGGCTGCGTGCTGGATTTGAGCGGCCGCATACGCCGGGTCATTCAGCAGCTGCTGCACGTTCAAAGATTGATGCACGTAGCGCTGACACGCTGCGATCTGCCGGGCCGTGACGGGCGACAGGCTGCCCGCCACGACCAGCACCGGCCCCGATGCGGGTGGCAAAGGTGGGGCGGCAGGGCCGGCGGGGTCCAGGTGGCCGGTGTGGCCAGTGTGACCGGTGTGACCAGCGTGACCGGTGTGGCCAGCGTGACCCGGTGAAGCGGCCCGCGCCAGCGCCTGTTGCACGCTGCTGGGGCCAACCGCCAACAGCGGCACGCACGCGGCGGCGCGCCAGATCAGGCGGCCGATGACGGCAAGCTGCTCATCATCGGTCAGGTCGAACAGCACGGGGCCGTCGGACGTTTCGATGATGTTGTCGATCCAGTCTTCCACGCGCGGCGCGTCATCCGCCATACGCAGGCGAGGGTAGGCGGTGTGCGGCACCGAGCRGATATCGGGCAGCCCCTGCGCGGCCAGATGCCGGCGCAAGTCGGCCTCGTGCATCGGTGTGACGGGATGCTGGCTCATGACCGGATGGCGGTCGATGCGATGGATCTCGGGCGATGCGCCGGCGCGCGCGAACAACTGCGCGAAGCTGCAATAGCGCCCGATGCTGGGCTGCCCGCCAACGATGGGCACCAGCGGGTTGGGCATGTGGCGGCGCAGTTCGCGGATGGCCACGCCGATGCTGCCGACGTGCGGCGCGCTGTCGAACGTGGAACAGCATTTGTAGTGCAGCACGCGCGCGCCGGTGCCGGCCATGAAGCGGCCGACGGCGCGCAGTTCGGTTTCCATGTCGGCGGGCGTCATGGCGCGCGCGGCGCCGGCGATGCCGATGGCGTCCAGCGGACCGGCGCGGCGCAGTTGCTCGGGCGATGGCACGCCCAGGAACAGCAGGCCGCGCAGGCCGGCGCGCGCCACTTCGGCCAGCGTGTCGGTGGCGCCGGTGAAGTCGTCGCCATACCAGCACACGCGCGGCGCGTGAACAACGGGCGCGTCGCGATGGGCCTCGCCCTGGGATTCACCCCCGGATTCGGTGGGGGACTTGGCCCGGGCTTCGTTACCTGCCGCAGTCATGCGCGGCTTCCGAAGAAGGCCAGCGCGCGTTGCAACTCCGGCGCATTCCGCGCGAAGTCGTCCAACGGCTGGCCTTCGCGCACCGCTTGCCAGGCTTGGCGGATGCTTTTCACGCCCGCAGCCGGGCCATCCGGGTGGGCCAGGATGCCGCCGCCGGACATGAACATCAGGTCGTCGGTGCGCACGGCGGCCCAGGTGGCGGGCACGGTGCCGGCCCATTGGCCGGACGAGAACGCGGGCATGACGGCGTCGTCGATGCCGGGCGTCAACGATGCCAGGCAGTCGCGCGCGGAGTCGACCACTTCGCGGTCGTCTTGCGCAAATTTTCCTTGCAGGCCGTGCACATGCATGTGGTCCACACCCGCCAGCCGCCACAAGGTTTGATACGCCTGAAAGCCCATGCCCAGGAGCGGATCGCGCGACAACGCGCCGTAGCCATTGCGATGGCCGTGCAGCGCCAGCGGTGTGCTGCGGCGCAGCGTCTGGATGGCCGAGAAGCCGCACCAGTTCAGGCTGGCCATGACGCAGGTGCCTTCCTCGCGTTCGATCAGTTCTGCATGGCGGCGCATGGCGTCGGTTTCGTCGCTGATGTTGAAGGCCACCATGACTTGCCGGCCCGTGCGGTCGCGGTGCGCGCGCACCACCGCCATGACGGCGGCCACCCGTTGCGCCAGCGGCGCGTGGGCGGGGTTGGCGCAGACTTCGTCGTCCTTGATGAAGTCCACTCCCGCCGCGCACAGCTGCGCCACCAGATGCGCGGTTTGTTCGGGCGACAGGCCGACGTTGGGCTTGATGATGGTGCCCACCAGCGGCCCTTGCGCCACGCCCGTCAACTGGCGTGTGCCGGCGATGCCCACTTGCGGCAGTTCAAACTGCGCGCGGTAGTTGGCGGGCAGCTCCATGCTTTCCAGGCGTAGGCCGGTGACTTCGCCCAGGTCGTACAGGTTGCCGCCGACGGTTGCGGCCAGCGTCGCCAGGTTGGCGCCTACGTTTGCCACCGGAAACGAAATGCGCACGCGGGCGCGCTGGTACGTGCCCGGCATGCCGCCCGGCTGGCGCGCCAGCCACGCGTTGGGCAGGCTGGGCGCGGGAACGGTGTCCAGCAGTTCAATGGACTCGACACGCGCGCGGGCCCGGGCGCGCAGTTCGTCGGTTTCACCTTGCACGCGGGTGAAGGTGCCGCAGGACTGTTCGCCGGCCATGACCTCCGCGACCCGTGCGGGGTCCATCGGGGTTTCGATCAGGTAGGTGGCGCTAAACGATTGGGAATTCATGGTGGCGGCGGACAACGGTGTCGAGTCGAAGGGGGCTTCAGAGGCGGGACAGATCGGGGAAGGGGCGGACGGGGTCTTTGCCATCCCAACCCGAGGCGCTTTCGCGGATCAGGTCGAACAAGCGGCCTTTGGGGCCGGCCACTTCAGACAGTTCGATCACCGTGCCGGGGTGGTATTCGGTATCGAAATAAATGAAGCGGCCTTTCTCGCCGACTTCGCCGCTCATCTTGGGCTTGAAGCCTTGGGCCAGCAGGCGCTCCAGATCGGCGTCGTAGCTTTCGGTCCAGTAGGCCACGTGTTGCAGGCCGGTGCGGCCGGCTTGCAGAAAGTCGCGGTACATGGACGGCACGTCGTTGCGGGTCTGGATCAGTTCCACCTGCACGAAGCCGGAGTTCGCCAGCGCAACCGAGTTGTGCGGTTCGTAGTGTTCGCCGTCGTACTGGTAATTCACGATCGGCACGCGCGGGTTGTAGTACCACGGGCCCACGCCCAGCGTGGTGCTCCAGTACTCCATGGCGGCTTCGATGTCGTGCACGACATACCCAAGTTGGCGGATCTCGCCCAGGAAACGACTCATGATGGATCTTTATAAAGAGGGAGACGGAAGGGGAAGCGGCCCGACGCGCAATCACGTCCGGGCCGCGTCAGGTCACAGGAAGCCGATGGAGAACCAGGGGAAGGCCGCCACAACGATCAGCCCGATCAGCAGCGCGCCGATGTAGCCCCAGATCGGGCCGATGCCCTCGTTGGGGTCGACGCGGCTGATGGCGCAGGCGCCGTAGTAGCCCACGCCAAAGGGCGGTGCGAACAGGCCGATGCCCATGGCGAAGATCACGACCATCGCGTAGTGCACTTCATGCACGCCCGCCTGCACGGCGATCGGGAACAGCAACGGCCCGAACAGCACGATGGCGGGGATGCCTTCCAGCACGCTGCCCAGAATGATGAAGGCCACGATGGACACGGCCAGGAAGCCGTAGCTGCCGCCGGGCATGCCGGCCATCAGGCGGGCCAGATCGCCCGAGAAACCCGATTGCGTCAGCGCCCACGCCATGGCGGTGGCGCAGCCCACGATCAGCATGATGGCGCCCGACAAAGATGCCGTTTCGATCAGCATGGGCTTCAAGCGCGCCCAGTCAAAACGGCGATAGATCAGGATGCCGATCACTGCCGAATACACGATGCCGATGGTCGAGACCTCGGTGGCGGTGGCCACGCCTTCGACGACCGCTGCGCGGATCACGAAGGGCAGGGCGACGGCGGGCAGCGCAATCACGAAGAAGCGGCCGATTTCCTTGAAGGAAAAGCGCTGCACAAGGCTCAGGTCTTCGCGGCGATAGCGCCACCACACCACCGAGCACAGCGCCAGGCCCAGCACCACCGCGGGCAAGAGGCCGCCCGTGAACAGCGCCGCAATCGACACGCCCGTGACCGAGCCAATCGTGATCAGCACAATGGACGGCGGGATGGTTTCAGTTTGCGCCCCGGTGGCCGACAACAGCGCCACCAGATCGCCCGGCTTGGCGCCGCGCTTCTGCATTTCCGGGAACAGCACGGGCGCAATGGCCGCCATGTCGGCGATCTTCGAACCCGAAATGCCCGACACCAGGTACATGGCGCCGATCAGCACATACGACAGGCCGCCGCGCACATGGCCCAGCAGGCTCGCCAGGAACTGGATCATGGCGCGCGCCATGCCGGTCATCTCAATCAGCGAACCCAGGAAGATGAAGAGCGGCACCGCCAGCAGCATCAGGTGCGACATGCCTTCGTCCAGCCGGCCCACCATGACTTCCATCGGCGTGTTGGTCGTCAGCGCCAGGTACGAGAACGTGGCCAGCGCGAACGAGAACGCAATCGGCACGCCCGAGAACACCGTGGCCGCCACAATGCCCACAAAGAAGATCACCAGGTTCAGCTTGCCCAGCCCCTTGAACAGCGGCTGCGCGAACCAGAATAGGGCGACGACGACCGCCACGCCCGCCAGCGCCATCAGCACTTGCGGCAAGGGCTGCGTGCGCAAGAGACGCAACAACGCCACCACCGCCATCAGCGCCATGCCGATGGGAATGGCCGATGCGCGCCACGCGTTGCTGAGCTCAAGCGCGGGCGTGATGATGAAGTGTTCTTCGTGCGCGTACTCGATGGCGGGCGCCAGGATCATCACCAGAAACGCCAGCGATGCCGCCAGCGCCACGGTTTCCAGCTGTGCGCGCCGTGCGGGGCTGACGTTGTTGACCAGCGCCGTCATGCGCATGTGCTCGCCGCGCCGCAACGCGACCACCGCGCCCAGCATGGACAGCCACAGGAACAGGATCGAGGCGAGCTCATCGGACCAGACCAGCGGGCTGTGGAACGCGTAGCGCGCCACCACACCCGCAAACAGCACGATGATTTCGACGAGCACAATCGCGGCCGCGACGTGTTCAACCACGCAGCCAAGCGCGCTGTCCAGGGCGTTGGCCGCCCGCCGCAAGGGGTTGGCGGGCAGCACCGGGGCGGCCGTGTGGGGGGCGGACAAGGAAGACATGGCGCGACCTCAGGCCAGCTTGCCGACGCTTTGTTCCAGCAGCGACCAGGCTTCGTTGCCGAAGCGGCCTTGCCATTCCTTGTAGAAGCCCGCCGTGCGCAGTTGTTCGCGGAAGCTGTCGGCGGCCGGCTGATTGAATTGCAGGCCCTTGGCTTCCAGGTCGGACTGCACCGAGGCGTTCAGCTTCTTGATGTCTTCGCGCTGCGCAAGACCGGCTTCGTTGATGCCGCGCGCAACAACCGTCTTCAGGTCTTCCGGCAGGCCTTCCCACATGCGGCCGTTGGCGATGAACCAGTAGCCGTCCCAGATGTGATTGGTCAGCGAGCAGTACTTCTGCACTTCGTACAGCTTGGCGACCTGGATGATGGGCAGCGGGTTTTCCTGCGCGTCCACGACCTTGGTCTGCAACGACGAATAGACCTCGCTGAATTGCAGGCTGGCGGGCGCGGCGCCCAGGCCCTTGAACATGGAGATCGGCAGCGAGCTCACGGGCACGCGGATCTTCAGGCCGTTCATGTCGGAAGCGGAAGCCACCGGCGCCTTGCTGCTGGTGGTTTGGCGAAAGCCGTTGTCCCACATCTTTTCAAAGGCGTAGAGCTTGCGCTGCGCGATGGCGGCGCGCACGTGCGCACCGAGTGCGCCGTCCATGGCGCCCCAGACCTGGTTGTAGTCCTTGAACGCGAAACCCACGGCGTTGATGGCGGCCACCGGCACCAGGGTGGCGATCACCAGCGCCGACGGCGTGAAGAAGTCGATGCCGCCCGAGCGCACTTGCGCCAGCATGTCGGTGTCGCCGCCCAGCTGGTTGTTCGGGAAAATCTTGATGTCCACGCGGCCGTTGCTTTCCTTCAGGATGCGTTCGGCGGCTTCCTGGGCGCGTACGTTCAGCGGGTGCGTCACCGGCAGGTTGTTGCCGTACTTGAGCGAGTAGTCGGCGGCGCGGGCAATCAGCGGGAAGCCCCCGCCCAGGGCGACGGCGGCGGGAACGGCGCAAAGGCGGCGCAAGGCACTGCGGCGTGTCAGCAGCTTCATGGTTGTCTCCATAATCGTAGTTATGATGTTTTTTGATGTGCCACAAATACGCCAATACCATGCGGCAGACTGGACAATAGTGAATAGGCAGTATCATCGTCAAACCTTATTCATGATGGTTTTTGATGTGAATAAACCTGCTCCCGAACGCAAGCTGGCGCGCTTGGCCGATGTGGCCGAGCGCGCTGGCGTCTCCACCGCCACGGCCGACCGCGTGTTGAACCGCCGGCCCGGCGTGCGCGCCAATACGGCGCAAAAGGTCTTCAAGGCCGCCATCGAACTGGACTACCTGCCTGAACAGGAGCTGAGCGCTGCGGCGCCCGCGGAACCGATGCGGCTGGTGTTCCTGCTGCCGCGCGGCAGCAACCGCTATCTGCGCATGCTGGGCGACACCGTCAGCTACGCTCATGAACATTTCGGGCCGCTGAACGCCAAGTGCCAGATCGAATACGTGGAAAGCTTCAACCCCGATGCGCTGGCGCAGGCCTTGGCCAAGCACGGCAAACGCGCCGACGGCATTGCCTTCATGGCGCTGGAGCACCCGGTGGTGCGCGAAGCCGTCAATGCGCTGGCGCAGCAGGGCGTGCCCACGGTGACCTTGATTTCCGATATCGCCAATAGCGCGCGAACGGCCTATGTGGGGCTGGACAACCGCGCCGCCGGCCGCACGGCGGGCTATCTGATCGCGCGCTTCATTGGCTTGCGCGCGGCGCACGTGGCGCTGATTGCCGGGTCGCGCCATTACCGCGCGCATGAGGAACGCGAAAGCGGTTTCCTTCAGCTGTATGCCGAACAGTTCCAGGCGATGCAGGTGGTGGACCTGCGCGAAGGCTATGACGACGCGCAGCGCAACTACGAACAGACGCGCCAGCTGCTGGAGCAATATCCGAACCTGGCGGGTATCTACAACATCGGCGGCGCGTCCGACGGTGTCGCCCGCGCACTGAAGGAAGCGGGCCTGCAACATCGCGTGGTGTTCATCGGCCACGGCCTGACGCCCGACACCCGTTCGTTGCTGATCGACGGCACGATGGATGCCGTCATCACGCAAAGCCCGATGGAAGCGCTGATGAGCTGCGTGCGCATTTTCTGCAACCTGCGCGACAAACGCAGCACGATGAACGGGGTGGAACTGGCGCGCAGCCAGGTGATCTTTCGAGAGAATCTGCCGTAGCCGCGTGAAGGATTGAAACGGCAATTCTTTTTATTGCCATGCCTGTCTACAATCCGCCATCTGCGGCCCACGGCTTTCATCGCTACCTTGCCATCTCCATCCTCTGCTTCGCGTCCTTTGGACTGGCTGAACTTTTTCGCGGCCGATGTCCGGGATGGCCTTGGGCCATATCTGGCCATCTATTTGCTTGCGGTGCACCAGTGGCGGCCTGACAGCATCGGTCTTGTCATGACCATTTCCGGGCTGGCGGCGCTGGCGGCGCAAACACCGGCTGGCGCGCTGGTCGACCGCACGGCGAACAAGCGCAGGCTGTTGATGGCGGCCGCCATCCTGGTGACGGTGGCGTGCATGGCGGTGCTGGCGAATGACAATTTTGCGTGGGTCACGGTCACGCAGGCGCTGGCGGGCATCGCGTCGTCGGTCTTCGCGCCGGCGATCGCGGGCATCACCTTGGGGCTGACCGCCGCCAACGGATTTACCCGGCGTATCGCGCGCAACGAATCGTATAACCATGCCGGCAACGCGTTTGCCGCCTTGCTGGCCGGCGGCCTGGCGTATGTGTGGGGGCCGGTGGCCGTGTTTTACCTGATGGCGGCGATGGCGCTGGCCAGCCTGGCCGCGGCGTCGCGCTTCCCCGCGCATATTGATGTGGACCGGGCTCGCGGGCTGGACCACGATGCCGCTGCCGACGCCCACCCCGTTGCGCTGCGCCAGTTGCTCAGCAACCGATCACTGCTGTTGCTGGCCTTGAGCTGCGCCTTGTTCCACCTGGCCAATGCCGCCATGCTGCCGCTGGTGGGCCAGAAGCTGGCGCTGGCGAACCCCGCGCTTGCCACGCCGCTGACCGCCGCCTGCATCGTCGCCGCGCAATTCGTCATGATTCCGGCGGCGATGGCGGTGGGGCGCTATGCCGACCTCCTGGGCCGCAAGCGCTTGTTGCTGATCGGATTCCTGATTCTGCCGTTGCGCGGCGTGCTGTACACCTTTTCGGACCACACCACCTGGCTGGTCGCCGTGCAGTTGCTGGACGGCGTGGGCGCGGGTATCTTCGGGGCCGTCCTGCCTTTGATGGTGCTGGACCTGACCCAAGGCACCGGGCGTTTCAACGCCAGCCTGGGCGCGGTGACCACGGTGTTTGGCATCGGTGCGTCGCTGAGCAACGGCGTGGCCGGCGTGATCGTTCAGCAGGCGGGCTACAGCGCTGCTTTTCTCGCTTTGGCCGGCATCGCGGCGCTCGCGTGCGTCACCTTGCTGGCCTTGCCGGAAACGCGCAAGGCGCTCGTAAAACCCACCACTTCCGTCTCATCCCTTTCCTGATTTCTTGCCGGTAAGCATGTCTTTGTCCAATGCACTGATCTGGTTGATTGCCGCGGCAACCACCATGGCCATCTTGTTTCGCCCCTGGCGGTTGCCTGAATACGTCTGGGCCTGTGCGGGCGCCGTCGCGCTGGTGGGGTTGGGCTTGCTGCCGGCCGCCCAGGCGGGCAGCGCCATCCTGGAAGGCACGGATGTCTACCTGTTCCTGATCGGCATGATGCTCGTGGCGGAGGTGGCCCGTCAGGCAGGGCTGTTCGACTGGCTGGCGGTGGCGGCGGCCGATCATGCGGGCGGCTCGGCGCGGCGGCTGTTCGATCTGGTATTCCTGGTGGGCACGGTGGTCACGGTGCTGCTGTCCAACGATGCGACGGCGGTGGTGCTCACACCGGCCGTCTATGCCGTGGCGCGCGTGGTGGGCGCGCCGCCTTTGCCGTATCTGTACGTGTGCGCGTTCATCGCCAACGCGGCAAGCTTCGTGCTGCCGATTTCGAATCCCGCCAATCTGGTGGTGTTTGGCGACCGCATGCCCGCACTGATGCCTTGGCTGGCGCACTTTGCGCTGCCTTCCGTGCTGGCGATTGCGTCCACCTACGTCACGCTGCGGCTGGTGTTTCGCGACGACTTGCGACAGCCGCTCAAGCCATCGCCGCCGCTGCCGCCGATGACGCCGGCCTTGCGGATTGCGGCGGTCGGCGTGGCGGGCACGGCGTGCACCTTGCTGATCACGTCGGCGCTGGGCTACCGGCTGGGCATGCCCACCTTGGTCGCGGGGTCCGCCTCGGCGGTGCTGGTGCTGGGCGTGACGCGGTCCAGCCCATGGCGCCTGATCAAGGGCGTCGCTTGGGGCGTTCTGCCCTTGGTGGCCGGCTTGTTCGTATTGGTGCAAGGCATGGCCGCAAGCGGCGTGCTGCAAGACCTGGCGCAGCTGATGCGCGGCCTGTCCGCCAACGCCGCGCTGTGGGCCAGCGGCATCGGCGCGGCGCTGTCGGGCAACGTCATCAACAACTTGCCGGCGGGTCTGATGGCGGGGTCGTTGGCGCGCATGGCTGACCTGCCCAGCGGCACAACCGCCGCGTTGCTCATTGGTATCGACCTGGGTCCGAACCTGTCCGTGAGCGGCTCGCTCGCCACCTTGCTCTGGCTGCTGGCCGTGCGCCGCGAGGGCATGCATATCAGCGCGTTCAGTTTCCTGCGCCTGGGCCTCGTTGTGATGCCTCCCGCCCTGTTGCTGGCCCTGGCGGCGTTGCACCTGACGAATTGACGCCAGCGCTTGTGTTTTTACTGCCTAGGCAGATAAAATCCGGGAATTGCTTTTCGCTTTGATCTCCCAGACTGCCATGTCGCCTGCCAAACCTTCCGTGCTGGACAGTTTCTATACCGGTGAACTCGGCTTCATGGTGACGTCCGTGCGCGCCAGCATTCACGATGCGCTGGAGCGCGAACTGGCGCCGTATGACCTGACGACGCCGCAGTACGTGGTGCTGAACTGTCTGGCCAAGGGCTGGGGCCGTACGCTTAGCGACTTTTGCCGGGTGCTGGCTTATGACTCGGGTGCGATGACCCGCTTGCTGGACCGCATCGTGGCCAAGGGCTTTATCCGGCGGGTCGAGAACGAGGCGGATCGGCGCAGCTACCTGATCGAACTGACCGAGCTGGGGCAGGCCGCCTTGCCGCAAGCGCTGGACGCAACCGAAGTCGCCATGCGGCGTTTGCTGCAAGGGTTTTCAGAAGACGATGCCGAGACTCTGCACAAGCTGTTGTCGCGGCTGCTGATCAACGCGGGCAGGGACTGAATCGGTCCGTCCGCATTTTTTTATTTATTTATCTGCCTAGGCATATACAGCCTGGGCATAAATTCAAGAACACTCGCCGCGCCATGCAAGCTTCCCCGCATCCTCCCATTCCCCCCGCCTTGTTGATGACGATCGGCGCGCTGACGTTTGTCGACTTCCTGCAAAACGGCATGGTCACGTTCGCGGCCTCGCCCATCATGGGTGAGATCGGCGCCAGCCCCGAGGAATACACCACCGTCGCGGTCATCTATGCCTGCGTGGCCGTGGTGATGATTGCGCTGCAAGGCTGGCTGGTGCATCACTTGGGCTTGCGGCGTTATCTGCTGGCGTCGTTGGGCGCGGCGGCGGCGGGGGCGGTGGTGTGTGCGCTGTCGCGCAGCGAAGCGGGGTTTCTGCTGGGCCGGGTGCTGATGGCAATGGGCTGCGCAGCAATGCTGACGTCATCGCGGCTGACGGTGAACCTGATTCCGCCAGGCCCCGCGCGTTTTCAGGGCATCAAGGCCTTGGCGACGGGGTTGTGCACGGGCACGGCGCTGGGGCCGTTGCTGGCGTCGGTGGCGGTGGATCAAACCGGCTGGCACGTGATGTTCTGGCTGGTCGCCGCGCTGTCGTTGCTGGCGATGATTCCGGTAGCGCTCGCCATGCCCGATCACGGTGGCGTGACGGTGGCAGGGCAGGCGCGGCTGGCGCCGATTGCAGCCCTGGGGCTGGGCAGTTTCTTGCTGCTGCACGCGTTGCAGCGGTCTTATTACGACTTTTTCAGCGACCGCCATCTGCTGGTGCTTTACGCCGCAGCGGGCTTGGCGGCGCTGGCGTTTTTTGTGCGCTCGGAAACGCGTCATGGCGCGCCGTTGCTGAAGCTGGGCGGCATGAAGGAAGTGCGCTTTCTGAGCGGCCTGGCGCTATTCATGTTTTGTTATCTGATGCTGGGCGCCAACGGCTATCTGGTGCCGTTGATGCTGCAACGCGCGCTGGGCTTGTCGTGGGCGAACACGGGCGTGTTCTTTGCGATGGGGCTGGGCGCGGGCGTGCTGACGTTTGCAGTGATGTCGCAGTTGCTTGCCCGCTGGCCGTCGCCGCGCAAGTTCTTCGTGGCGGGTTTTACCGCGCTGGCGGCGTTTGCCGTGTTGATGTCGCGGCTGACGCCTTCGGCTGACCCGTGGACGGATGTGTTGCCCGCGCTGGCCTGCTACGGCGTGTTCATCATGATCGTCATGCCGGCCACCGCCATGAACACCTTCACGGGGCTGACCCATGACCCCGCGGTGTTCGCGCATGCGCAGCAGGTGAAGAACATGCTGGCGCAGGTGGGGCAGGCGCTGGGCATCATGGTGGCGACGGTGGGCCAGCAGTGGTTCACGTCGGAACACTACAACGTGCTGATGGCGGGCATCGCCCAAGGCAACGCCAATTTTGAAGCGGCCAAGGCGCAGTTGAGCGGCGTCTACGCGGCGGCGGCCGACCCCGCGCGGGCGCAGCAGATGGCCATGGCGCATATCTCGCAATGGCTGGATCAGCAATCGGTGCTGCTGGCGAACCTGGATCATTTCCGGGTGTTGGCCGTGCTGGCGTTGGCCGGGGTGGTGGTCAGCGTCATGCAGCGGGTGTTTCGCTAGGCGGCGCGGCGGATCAATTCCCGGCCAGCTCGCCGATCACCTGGCGCGCCACGTCCGACAAGGACAGGCCGCCATCCATCGCCGCGCGTTGCAGCCGTTCGTGCGCGGCGTGCTCGGTCAGGCCGTAATGGCTGATCAGCAGCAGCTTGGCGCGATCAATGCGCTTCTTTTCTTCCAGCGCCCCGCGCATGGTGTGCAGCGCGTCGTCGGCGCGCTGCATGCGCAGCGTCTGCTCGCGCATCATGTCCAGAATCGACCGCTCCAATTCGCTGCCCACGCCGTCAGGCGCGGGAGTGTCGACGATGCGGCTTTGCACGCTGAAGACCATGCTGGGCGCCTGGCCGCTGGCGTGCTCGGCATAGCGGCTGAGCAGCAGGCGGCGGTCGTCCAGTTCTTTGCGGGTGTCGGCGATACGGCGTTCGCACTGCTGCGCCAACGCCTGGGCCAGCAGGCTTTCCACTTCGCGCATGGCGTCGATGCGCGCGGTGCACAGGTCGAACCACAGTTCGGCAAGGCTGCCGTCTACGCGTTGTCCGTCGGCGGTGCGCTGCGCCATGTCTCGCATGCGTTCTACGGGTTCGCCTTGTTGCTGGATCTGTTCCCAAACCGTGCGCGGCGCGCCGTCAGCGTGTTCGGCGTAGATATCAAAACTGCGGCGCTGGTTGGCCGCCAGCCCCAGCATGCGGGCCTTTTGCGCGTCGCTGAAAAACCCGGCTGTAAATCCCATCACACCGCAAGCGCGTTCCTGCCCGCTCAGCTCTTTGCCTTGCATGAAGTTCAAGAGCGCGACCAGGATGCGGGTGACGCCGGGGTCCAGCGCCGAATCGGCCGCTTCGAACACCACGGCCAGCAGGCTGCCGATGACCTGTGTGAAGCGCGCATCGGCGTCCGCGACGGCGATGGCGCGGTCGCGGATCTGGCGGCGCAGGGCGGGCAGTTCGTCCAGCCGGAACAGGGCGAAGGCGATACCGTTGAGCAAGCGGGCCTTGCCGCTGCCATGCGCGGGGTCGGCCGCCAGGCCATCCAGGAAATGGCGCGCGTCGGCCTCGATGCGGACGGCGGTGTCGCTCAAGCCCGCCAGCGTTTGCTGCAAGCGTTCTTGCGGGCTGCAAAGCGTCAGGTTGGAGTAGCCGCGTTCCTTTTGCAGCGCGTGTACCAGCGCGCTGATGCGCACCACCAATTCACAGGTGCCGGCCAAGGCTTCCAGCCCGTGGAGCTCGCTGCGCCGGGCGGCAAGCAGAAAGCGCAAGGGCGGCGGCATGTGGCGTTCGGCCATGGCGGTCTCTTTGTCAGTCTCGGAAAGTCAGGCGCGGCGGCGCAAAACGGGTTCGGTGGACGTCAGCATCGGCGTATCTTTGGTGGAGGTCAGCATCGGCGTATCTTTGATGGACGTCAGCATCGGCGTATCCATTGGCGTATCCATGGCGCCGAAGACCTGGCAGGCGGCAACGTTGCCGATGACCAGCACGGCGGGGCTGCGCAATTGAAAGTCTTGGGCGTCGTGCGTCATGGCGGCCAGTGTCGAGCGGCATTCACGCTGGTCGGCCAATGATGCGCGTTCGATCATTGCCACGGGGGTGTCGGGCGCCATGCCGGCCGTCAGCAACTGGCTGCTCATGTCGTGCAATTTGGCCACTCCCATGTAGACCACCAGCGTGGTGCCGCTGCGTGCCAGCCCCGTCCAGTCGGGCATCGTGCCGTCCTGGGAATGAGCGGTGATCAGTGTAACGCCCTGAGCCATGCCGCGTTGGGTCAATGGGATGCCGCAGGCGGTGGCGGCGGCCAGGCCAGCGGTGATGCCATTGATGATTTCGCAGCCTACGCCGTGGTCGCTGAGCCATTGCGCTTCTTCGCCGCCACGGCCAAAGATGCAGGGGTCGCCGCCTTTCAGGCGCGCCACGCGCAAGCCTTGCCGGGCATAGCGCAGCATCAAGCGCTGGATGAAGGCTTGCGGCGTGGAGCGGCAGCCGCCGCGCTTGCCGACATGGACCAAGCGGGCTTGCGCGCAGTAGTCCAGCACCTGCGGGTTGACCAGATCATCCACCAGCACGACGTCGGCCAAACCCAGCGCACGCACGGCTTTGAGGGTCAGCAGTTCCGGGTCGCCAGGGCCGGCGCCAATCAACCAGACGGAAGGGTTCATGAGAGGGCTCCTGGATTCAACGATCAAGAAAAAGGATAAGGATCACGATCAGCTGCACCACGCACAGGCCTTTCCAAAAGGCGAGCGGATTGCGTTCCAGCAGCGGCAGGCGCGCTTGGTGGGCGGCGGACGCTGGCGGGTGACGCAGTGCATGCGTGAATTCCGATAGCTCGGGCGTGCGCTCGGCCGGGTCGGGATGCAGGGCGCGGCTTAGCACGCCGTCAATCCAGGCGGGCAGTTCGCGCTCGCGGTCCAGCACTGACACATAGTTCAAGCGCAACTGCGCGGCGCGGCTGCGGGCGCGCGCCACGTCAGCGCCATAAGGCAGACGGCCGGACAGCATCTGGTAGAGCATTGCGGCCAACGAATACAAGTCAGATCGCGCCGTGCCGGCTTCGCCCAGGAACAGCTCGGGTGCGGCGTATTGCGCGGTGCCCAGCATCGGGGGCGCGTCGTCATCTTGCGCGCTGCGGTCCAAGAGGCCGGCGGCCTGCGTGGAGCCCATGTCGATGATCGTGGCCTTGCCGTCGTCGCCCACCAAAATGTTGTCGGGCCGCAAATCGTTGTGCACGATCTCCAGCCGGTGAAACGCTTGCAGGCCGCGCGCAATCTGTTCGATCAGCGCCACCGCTTGCTCTAGCGTGGGGCGGGGGTGGTCGGCCATCCATCGCGTCAGCGTGCGGCCCGCAATGCACTCGCTGACCGTGTACAGATAGCGGCGCGCGCGCGGCATCGGCCAGGCGCGCAGCACGTGGCGGCTGTCGATGCGGCGGGCGATCCACTCTTCGGTCATCAGCCGTTCCAGATACGCCGGGTCATGCCGCAAGTCCAACGACGGAATCTTGATGACCACGGCGTCGCCGCTGGCGATGTCGCGGGCCAGGTAGACGTGGCTGCGGTGGCTGGCGCGCAGTTCATCCTGAATGCGAAAGCCTTCAAATTCCATGCCGGCGGCCAGCAACGGCGGGCAGGGCAGGTTCAGGCTGTAGCGCGCAATTTCGTCGGCGCGGCGCGGGGGCAGGGCATCGATACGCACCAGCTGCACGGTCAGGTTGTCGTCGCTGCCGCGTTCAAACGCCAGTTGCACCAGCGCGCGCGCCGCATCGTCCAGCGCGTCGGGATGCATCGCGATGGCGTGCGTGACGTCATGCGCATGGATGTATTCGTAGACGCCATCGGTTGCCAGCAGGAAGACGTCGCCCAGCTCCAGCGGCTGGGTGTGATAGTCGATTTCCAAGTGCGGCGCCAGGCCCAGCGCGCGGCCCAGATAGCTTTTGTCTTGCGAGATCCACACGCGATGGTCGTCGGTTAGCGGTTCCATCGCTCTGCCGCGCAGCCGGTAGATGCGCGCATCGCCAATGTGCAGGATGTGCGCGGTCGTCGCCTTCAGCACCATCACGGTCAGCGTGCAGACGTAGCCGCGGTCGGCGTCGCGCGGCTGGTCGGGGTGATGGCGCTGGCGGGTCTGCGCATGCAGCCAGCCGTTGGTGGCGCTGAGCACCTTGTGCGCCGACTTCTTCACCGACCACGTTTCGGGCGTGCAGTAATAGTCTTCCAGGAAGCTGGCCACGGCGGTTTCGCTGGCGATGTGGCTGACCTGGCTGCTGCTGATGCCGTCGGCCAGCGCGATGGCGATGCCCTTGGCGCCCAGCAGCGGTTCGGCCGGCACGCACAGGCCGTGAAAGTCCTGGTTGACCGGCTTGCGCCCCGGCTCGGTGTGCTGGCCCACCGCCACCTGCAAGCAGGCGGCGGCGCCGGGGGCGGGGCGGTCCATCACGGCGCGCGTCCTGGCGGGATCAGTTGAAGCGGCGCTTGGGCGCGGTCTTCATGTGCGTCGTGTAGAGCGTCAGGCCGGTCAGAGAGATGCCGCCGATCAGGTTGCCCAGCACCACCGGGATTTCGTTCCAGATCATGTAGTCCATGATCGAGAAGTTGCCGCCCATGATCATCGCCGACGGGAACAGGAACATGTTGACGATGGAATGCTCGAAGCCCATCGCAAAGAACAGCATCACCGGCATCCACATGGCGATGACCTTGCCGCTGACCGACGTCGAGATCATCGCGCCCACCACACCCAGCGACACCATCCAGTTGCACAGCACGCCGCGAATGAAGATGGTCAGCATGCCGCCCGCGCCGTATTCCTTGTAGCCCAGCGTGCGGTTTTCACCGATGTGCGAAATGACCTGCCCGACCTTGTTGGGCGGCACGGAAAAACCGTAGGTGAACACGATGGCCATCAGCACCGCCACCGTCAGCGCACCGGCGAAGTTGCCGATGAAGACAAAACCCCAATGCTTCAGGATGGCTTTCACGGTGACGCCGGGCCGCTTGTCAAAGAGCGCTAGCGGCGTCAGCACGAATACGCCCGTCAGCAGGTCAAAGCCCATCAGGTACAGGATGCAGAAGCCCACTGGAAAGAGGGCCGCGCCCAGAATGGGCGACTCGGTTTGCACTGTGACCGTCACGGCGAACACGGCGGCAATCGCCAAAATGGCGCCGGCCATGAAGGCGCGGATCAGGACGTCACGGGTCGCCATGTAGATTTTCGACTCGCCCGCGTCCACCATTTTGGTGACGAATTCGGAAGGTACCAGGTAGGACATGATGATTCCCTATTGCGTTGTAGGTAAGAGGGCGTGGCGCTCAGGCGACTTCGACGGCGTCGCCGTTGAAGCGCGCCTGCCAGGTGCGCAAGCGTTGTTCGGGGTATTGCACGCACGTGCCGTCGGCCAGGCGGAAGTGCTGCTTGTAAAGCGGCGAGGCCACGATCAGGTCGCCGCCCAGTTGGCCGATGAGACCGCGTCCGATGACGTTGGCGCCCGATTTCGGGTCGCGGTTGTCGAGGGCGTACAAGGGCGCGCCGTCGGCGTCAGGCAGGTAGAACAGCGCGATCTGCTGGCCGTCCAGCAGGGCGACGACGCCAGAGCCGGCGACCAGGTCGTGGCGGGAGCAGACGGCGCGCCAGTTCAGAGCGGAGGCCGGACTCAATGCGGCGTTCAACGCAGGTTTTATGGCAGCCATCAGACGATCTCCTCGGCAATCGGAATGACACGTGCAGCACGAGCCGGGGCCGGCCGGGGTTGGCCGCGTTCTTGCACGAATTGGATGTCGGGGTCGCCGCCGCGCTCGTTGACGAAGGTGCGAAAGCGCTTGAGCTTTTCCGGGTCGGCGATGGCGTTGGCCCATTCGCATTCGTAGCGGTCCACCACCAGCTGCATCTGCGCGTCCAGTTCGGCGCACAGGCCCAGGCTGTCGTTCAGCACCACGTCCTTCAGATAGTCCAGCCCGCCTTCCAGCGATTCGCGCCAGACGGATGTGCGTTGCAGTTTGTCGGCGGTGCGGATGTAGAACATCAGCACGCGGTCGATGGTGCGGATGAGCGTGGCGTCATCCAGGTCGGTGGCGAACAGCTCGGCGTGGCGCGGGCGCATGCCGCCGTTGCCGCACACGTAAAGGTTCCAGCCGTTTTCGGTGGCGATGACGCCGATGTCCTTGCTCTGCGCTTCGGCGCATTCGCGCGTGCAGCCCGACACCGCAAACTTCAGCTTGTGCGGCGCGCGCAGGCCTTTGTAGCGGTGCTCGATGTCCAGCGCCATGCGCACGCTGTCCTGCACGCCGAAGCGGCACCACGTGCTGCCCACGCACGACTTCACGGTGCGCGTGGACTTGCCGTAGGCGTGCCCGGTTTCGAAACCGGCGGCGATCAGTTCGGCCCAGATGTCGGGCAATTCATGCAGCTGCGCGCCGAACAGGTCGATGCGCTGGCCGCCCGTGATCTTCGTGTACAGCTGGTACTTCTTGGCCACGGCGCCGATGGCGATCAGGCCATCGGGCGTGATTTCGCCGGCGGGTATGCGCGGCACCACCGAGTACGTGCCGTTCTTCTGCATGTTCGCCATGAAGGTGTCGTTGGTGTCTTGCAGCGGCACCAGGTGCGGGTCTTGAATGGGGCGGTTCCAGCACGACGCCAGAATCGAACCCACGGCAGGCTTGCAGATGTCGCATCCGACGTGGCCCTTGCCATGGCGGGCCAGCAATTCGTCGAACGTTTCGATGCCGCCCACGCGCACCATCGCGTAAAGCTCCTGGCGCGTGTAGGCAAAGTGTTCGCACAGGCTTTTGTCGACTTCCACGCCCCGGCTGGCCAGTTCGTGTTCCACCACCTGCTTGAGCAACGCGGCGCACCCGCCGCAGCCCGAGGCCGCCTTGGTGCATTGTTTGACGCTGCCTAAGTCGGTGCAGCCGCCATCAATGGCCGCACTGACCGCGCCTTTGCTGACGTTGTGACAGGAGCAGATTGTGGCGGTGGCGGGCAGCGCGTCCACGCCGAGTGCGGGTGCGGCCTTGCCCAGCGGCAGGATCAGGCTGGCGGGGTCGGCGGGCGGCGCGATGCCATTCTGCGCGTATTGCAGGAGGGTGTCGTAGTAGCGGTTGTCGCCCACCAGCACGGCGCCCAGCACGCGCTTGCCGTCTTCGGACACCACCAGGCGGCGGTAGCTGGAGCCGGCTTCGTCGATGTAGCGGTAGCTGCGTGCGCCCGGCGTGACTCCGTGCGCGTCGCCGATGGAGCCCACGTCCACGCCCAGCAGCTTCAGCTTGGTGGACATGTCGGCGCCGGTGAAGGGCGTTTCTTCCGCGCCGCACAGGTCGGCCGCGACGATGCGCGCCATCTGATAGCCCGGCGCCACCAGGCCGAACACGGTGCCGTTCCAGGCCGCGCATTCGCCGATGGCGTAGATGCGTTCATCGCTGGTCAGGCAGCGGTCATCAATGGCCACGCCGCCGCGTTCGGCCAACGTCAGCCCGGCTTTGCGCGCCAGCGTCACGTGCGGGCGGATGCCGGCCGAGAACACGATCAAGTCCGTTTCCAGGGGCTCGCCTTCGGAAAAGCGCATGCGGTAGCGGTAACGCGTGCCCGGCTTGATGTCTTGCGTGGCGCGAGACAGATGCACGCCCACGCCCAAGGCTTCGATGCGCGCCTTGAGCGCCGCGCCGCCCGCCTCGTCCAGTTGCACCGGCATCAGGCGCGGCGCGAACTCCACCACGTGCGCTTCCAGGTTCAATGACTTCAAGGCGTTGGCCGCTTCCAGCCCCAGCAGGCCGCCGCCCACCACCACGCCGCGCCGCGCACCGCGTGCGGCCTCGCGGATCAGGTCCAGGTCATCGATGCTGCGATACACCAGGCGCGACGCGCCTTCCGCGCCCGCGATGGGCGGCACGAACGGGTAAGACCCCGTGGCCAGCACCAGCTTGTCGTAGGCCAGGCGGCCGCGCTGCGTGACGACTTCCCGCGTGTGGCGGTCGATCTCAAGCACCGGTTCCCCCAGATGCAGATGCAGCCCCTCTTGTTCATAGAAGGCCGCCTCGCACATCGCCATTGATTCGGCGTCGCGGCCGTTCAGGTATTCAGACAGATGCACGCGGTCATACGCGCGCCGCGTCTCTTCGCCGTAGACGTGAATGCGATAGCGCTCAAGTGCGCCGCGCGCGATCAGTTGCTCGACGCAATGGTGTCCCACCATGCCGTTGCCAATGACGACGAGCGTCTGCAAGGAATCGGGAGAGGCCGCTGCTTTCATGAATATCCCCAAGCGCTGAATGTGAATCAAAAGACAAAAGGCGCCCTGGACCTGTTGGTCGGGGCGCCTTTGCCGGTACTGCTCAAGTTGTGGTGCGGCCTTGCGGCCTGCATGAACCATCAAGCAAAGACCGTGCCAACGCGGCAGGTCCGTCATGACGGGGGCACGTTTTAACGCGCGGCTCATAGGGGAATAGGGCAGTCGGCAGGCAGCGTGTGCCCGCAGGCTGCATGGCGTTGGCAGGGCGCGGGATCAGGCTCGCGCGCCAAACTGGTGCACCGCGTTGTGCGTTGCCGCACCGATTTGGGTCCGCGCCCACTTGCGCCGTTGCATCGATACCACTCACGCGGCGTTGCCAAAGCGCTTTCTGCCGGGCCATAATCTGCCCTTCGTTGGATTGATAACCGTTCGCATTCACATTGATGCTGAATTGCGGCAAGAACGGGCGCAGGGCGTCGGGTCAGGAGCGGGCAAGATCGTGAGTGGATCGCAAAGTGTGTCGCAGGAATTCGAGCAGCTGTACGGCAACCATCACCACTGGCTGCTGGCTTGGGTTAACTGGCGTCTGGGCAACGCTGCGGATGCGGCCGACCTGGCGCATGACGCGTTTGTGCGCCTGCTGACGCGGCCCTGCCACTTTGATGACGCCAAGCAGGCGCGCACCTATTTGCGCAAGATGGCCAACGGCATGTGCGTGGACCTGTGGCGCCGCCGCACGCTGGAGCAGGCCTGGCTGGAAGAGTTGGCCGCGCAACCCGAGCCGACGGCGTCGTCCGCCGAACAGCAGGCCATGGTGCTTGAGGCGCTGGGCGAGATCGACGCGATGCTGCGCGAACTGCCGCCCAAGGCGGCGCACGCATTCGTGATGGCGGTGGCGTGCGAAATGACCGACGACGAAGTCGCGGCCGTGCTGAAGGTGTCATCCCGGATGGTGCGCAAGTACGTGGCGCAGGCCATGTTGTGCTGCATGAAGCTCGAAGCGCGGCTGGCCGCTGGCGGCACAGACTTGGCGCTGGCGTGATGGGCCGGGTCGAGGCGTCTGGGCAGGAACCGTCGCACCAGGTGATGGAGCAGGCGGCCGAGTGGTACGCCTTGTTGCGTACCGGGTCGGCGTCTGCGGCTGAGCAGCGCAAGTGGAAACAATGGCTGGACAACGCGGCGGAGCACCAGCAGGCATGGCGTTATGTGGAACGCGTGGGCCGTCGCTTTGAACCTTTGCATGCCAGCCCGGACCGCGATGCGGCGGTCAGGGCCTTTGGCCAGGCGGCGAACGGGGCGCCGCGCAGGCGCCGCGCCGTGCTGCTGGGCTTGGCTGGCCTGGCCGCGGGCGGCTTGGGCTGGGGCGCGTGGCGGCACACGGCGCTGCCTGTCATGGCGTCGACGTGGGGTGCGGACCATCGCGCGGGCGTGGGCGAAACTGCGCGCGTCGCGCTACCCGACGGCACCCAGGTTTGGCTCAAGGCGCTGAGCGCATTCAACGTGGACTTCAACCCAGCGCAGCGCCGGCTGCAATTAGTGGCCGGTGAAATGCTGATCGATACGGGCCGAGATCCGCTGCGCCCGTTCCTGGTGGATACGGAGCAAGGGCGTCTGCAGGCGCTGGGTACGCGCTTTACCGTGCGCCAGGACGCTGGCGATACCTTGGTGACGGTGTTTGAAGGCGCGGTGCGCGTCGACGCCGCGCGCTCACATGCGACGGGCATCGTCCCGGCGGGCCAGCAGCTCCGGTTCACCGCCCATGCCCTGCAAACCATGGCGCCCGCCAATCCGGCGCACGAAGCCTGGGCGCATGGCGTGCTGGTGGCCGACAACACGCCGCTCTCAGAAGTGGTGGCGGAGTTGCGCCGTTACCGCTATGGCCATGTGGGGCTATCGCCGGAATTGGCGCGCATGCGCGTGTTCGGCAGCTACCCCATCAACGATGCCGACCGGGCGCTGGACATGCTGTCGTCGGTGCTGCCGATTCGCGTTCAACGCACGCTGCCCTGGTGGATCAGCGTTGAACCGCGGGGCTGAAAGAAAAAATCTGCATCTAGCGGTTCCGGAAATCGCCATCTCGTTCGATTAAGGATAGTGAGAGTCTGCCGAGCCCGAGGTTTGGCCGGCGTATCGCCCCTCTCTTTCCTTACCTTCCTTCGCACGAGAGCACAGGCCAGTCATGCCCCATCGCACCCCTCTTTCCCGCACGGCGTTCGCCGCCGCGCCCGCTCGCCCCATGGCGTTGACCCGCAGCGGGGCGCGAGCCTTGGGCTTGCCGCTGGCGTTAGTCGTGGCGCTTGCGGCCTGGGATCAGCCAGCCCGGGCGCAAGCGGCGTCAGCGGGCGCCGCCCAAACGTCGGACGTCTTGTCGTTCGATATCCCGCCGGGCGCGTTGAACCACGTGCTGGCGCGGCTGGCCAATGAATCGGGCATCTTGCTGGCCGCGGCACCAGACCTGGTGGCGGGCCGCCAAAGCGGCGGCGTGCGGGGGAACTACTCGCGAGCGGACGCGCTGCGCCAGGCCTTGGTCGGCACAGGCTTGAGCGCCACGCGCCAGGCGCCGAATCAATTTCGCTTGAACGCGACGCCAGAAGCAGGCGCCACCGTGCTGGATACGGTGACCGTCACCGGCAGCGCGCTATCCAGCGGGTTGCCGCCCGAGTACGCCGGCGGCCAGGTGGCGCGCGGCGGCCGTGTCGGCCTGCTGGGCAATATGGACGACATGAGCACGCCGTTCAGCGTGACGCAGTACACGTCCAAGCTGATCGAAGATCAGCAGGCCCAGAACATTGGCGATGTGCTGGTCAATGATCCGTCGGTGCGCAACACCTATTCGCGCGGGGCGGGCCGCGACGAGTTCAACATTCGCGGCTTCACGCTGTTCAATTACGACGTGTCGTTCAACGGCCTGTATGGCGTGTCGCCGCGCAATTCCAGTTCTTTGATTGGTGTGGAGCGCGTGGAAGTGCTGCGCGGCCCGAACGCCTTGCTCAACGGGATGGCGCCCTATGGGTCCGTGGGCGGCTCGATCAACCTGGTGCCCAAACGCGCGGGGGCCGAACCGCTGAACCGCTACACCCTGTCCTACATTGGCGACAGCCAGTTTGGCGTGCATGCCGATCTGGCCCGCCGCTATGGTGATACCCAGGAATGGGGCGTGCGGCTGAACGTGGCGGGCAGCGGTGGCGACCTGCCCATGGATGGCTCGAAAGAAAGCCTGGGCGCGGTAGCCCTCGGCCTGGATTACCAGGCCGAGCGTTTCCGCCTGGAAGGCGACATCAACTATCAGAACCGGAATACCGACGCGCGCAGCGGTTTGTTGTTCCCGCCGGAGCCGGGCGTGGCCATTGGCCGGGCGCCCGATGCGCGGGGCAACTTCTTCCCGTCGTGGACGTATTGGAAAACCAAGGAATGGTCGGGCGCGCTGCGCGCTGAATATGACTTGTCGCCGGACTGGACCGTGTACGGCGCGGTGGGTGCGCGCAAGCACGACTTCGAAAGCCTGCAAACCAGCTGGCTGATGCTGGATGGCAATGGCGATATTGGCGCCGTGCCGGCGCGCCTGAACGAGTCGTTGCTGAGCAAGACGGCAGAGGTCGGCGTGCGCGGCCGCTTCCATACCGGCGCGATCAAGCACGAGCCCGCGCTGAGCGCCAGCGCGCTGGACATCGACTATTCGTCCGCCCGCATCCGTTCGCGCACGGTGTTCTCGAATATTTATGATCCGGTTGATCTGCCCAAGCCGAACATTGCCCGCCCCGGCGACCTGCCCCGCACGAGCGAGTCGCGCCTGTACAGCGTGGCCTTGGCGGACACGCTTTCGATGTTTGACGACCGGGTGCAGTTCATTGCCGGCGTGCGGCATCAACAGGTGAAGTCGACCAACTTCGACGCGGCTACGGGGCGGCACACGTCCGAGTACGACAAGTCGGCCGTCACCCCCGCGTTTGCATTGACGGTTCGGCCGATTGAGCCCCTTTCGCTGTACGCCAACTACATCGAAGGCCTGAGCCAGGGCGGCACCGCGCCCGAAGGCGCCGTCAACGCGGGCGAAATGTTTGCGCCTGCCATCTCCAAACAAGTCGAGGTGGGGGCGAAGGTCGACTTCGGCCAGTTCGCCACGTCGCTCAGCGCGTTCCAGATCGAGAACCCCAGCAGTTTCCTGGACCCGGCCACCCGCCGCTACGTGTCCAATGGGCAGCAACGCAACCGTGGCCTGGAATTCCTGGTGCAAGGCGACGCCGCGAAAGGCGTGCGCCTGCTGGGGGGCGTGGCTTATACCGATGGGCGTCTGACTCGCACGGAAGGCGGTGTGAACGACGGCAACCGCGCGCCGGCCGTGCCGCAGTTCCAGTTCAATGCGGCGGCGGAATGGGATACGCCCTTTCTGCCAGGCCTGACCTTGACGGCCCGCATGCTGCGCACGAGTCGCCAATACGTGGACGTGGGCAATACGCAGGAAATTCCCGGCTGGACTCGTTTCGATGTGGGCGCGCGCTACGGGTTCAAGGCCAACGGCACGCCGATGATGGTGCGGGCCACGGTGGAAAACGTGTTCAACAAGAATTACTGGCAGTCGGCCGCGCGTGAAGGCCTGACCGTCGGCGCACCGTTGACCGTGCTGTTGTCGGTGACGGCGGAATTCTGATTGATGGGGCAGGGGCGGGCGGCTAGGGCGTGGCCGTCTTGCCCACGCGCATCACTCGCCGGCGCACCCGCAGGCTGCCGCGCACGGTTTTCTTTGCGCCTTTTATTGACGTCGACCGGCGCCCTTTACTGCGGTCGACGCGGGCCTGCGCGCGGGCCCGCGCCGTGCAGGCCGCAGCCAGCGCCAGCAGCTTGTCTTCGTCCAGTTGCTCGGCGTCAACCAATCCTTCGTCGGCGCCTTTCAGCGCGATCAACAATTCGTCCAGCTTCAGGTGCAGGGCGCGGGCGTCCTTGTTCTGGTTCTGCTGGATCAGGAACACCATCAGGAACGTCACGATGGTGGTGCCGGTATTGATGACCAGTTGCCAGGTTTCTGAATAAGCAAAGGCGGGGCCGGTGCAGGCCCATATCAACACCGCGATGAGCGCGGCGCCGAACGCGGTTGGCGACCCCGCCCATTTGGTGACGTGCGCGGCAAAGTGGTCGAAGAAGCGCGTGATCGCGTGCGACTTTGCAGGCGGTGGTTGTTCCCGTTTTGCGTGCTGTTCGTTGTCGTCGTTCTTCACGTTCGGCTTCGGCATGGGCCTCACCTATTTCGGCCGGGGACTGCGCAGGCCTTCATCCGCCGGGGCCAGTTCGCCCGAGCGCAAACGGGGCAGGCAATTGACCATGGCGCGCGCCACATTGCGCACCTCTTCCTGCACCGCCTGATCGTGGTCCAGGTCGGCGTGGCTGGTGGCGTAGGGTTCGTAATAGCCGATGTAGCGATCCAGCCGTGCCATGGCCCCGGCATCGATCAGCCCCATCCAGTCAAGCCAGTCGCACAGCGCGCGCCGCTGCACTTCGATGCCGGCGACATCCCCGTGCACCACCACGCCGTAAGCGCGGCCGGCAAGGTGCTTGGGGTAGGGCCAGCCGGCCAATTCAAGCTGCTTTGCCTTTTCCACATCTTTGCCGGACGTGGTTGTGGGATCTGGGTTGCCGCCATCCGCGCACACCAGGCGGTCAATCATCAGCTTTAACGGGCTGGGCGATTGGTACCAATACGTGGGCGCCACCAGAATCACGCCGTGCGCCGCGACCCATTGTTCATAGATATCGTTCATGGCATCGTTGTCTTGCCCCAGCGAATGGTTGGGGTAACAGCTGCACGGCCAATGGCACAGCGGCATAGCCGACGACACGCAGCCTTTACAGGCATGGATCTGATACTGGTATTCCGACGTAAGCCGGCTCAGGTCGAGCATGTCGGCTTGCAGGCCCGCGCTTTCCACTTCGGCTTGCATCAACCCCGCCAGCCGCCAGCTTTTTGAAACTTCGCCCGGACAGGTGCCGTCGTTGCGGGCGGACCCGATGACGATCAGCACACGCGAACGGGTGCCGGGGTCGCGCTGGACGTTTGCGGCTTGCTCCAGGCGATCGTGCGCGTCTTTCCATTCCACGGACAGGTCGTAGTCCGGGTCGGCGTAGCCCGCACCGGCTTTCTCGGTGATGGGCGCTTTGCGGCCGTCTTGGTACGCATCCCACGCGATGGCTTCCAACCGTGCCAGCGCCTCTATTTCAGCCTTGAACGCGGGGTCGTAAAAGCGGCGCATGAAGCGCAGCGTGAAGGTGTCGCGCGAAAGCGGGCCGGAATATTGCCCCTTGCGGATATCGGGCTTGGATGCGGTCATCGGGGTCTGCCTGCAGGGGATGATCCGCAGGGTCAGCAAACCCCGTGCCTGACGCGTTAACTGTCGTGTCCGCCCGTCATCACCACCATGATTTCGGCAGGGGCGGCGCTACAGGACAAATAGATATGCCCGACGCCGCTGTCGAAGTAGGCCGTGTCGTGTTTGGCCAGCCGCATCGATTCGCCGTTCTCGAAGCGCAGCTCGATTTCGCCTTCCAGCACCACCAGGAATTCCTGGCCGGCGTGGCGCATGTAGTCCTCGAACTCGGAGGCATCGCGGGCCAGGATGCGGCCGTACATGGGCGTCATGCTGCGGCGCGGGTATTGGCCGGCCAGCAGTTTGTAGTCGTAGGTGCCGGTCAGGTAACCGGGGGCGTCGGCCAGCGTGCAGCGCAAGGCGCTGGGCGCGGCGTCAGCGGGGTCGGCGTGTTCGACGGGGCCGAACAGTTCCGCGATATCCACGTCCAGCGCGCGGGCCACGGCGGCGAACTTGGCGTAGCTGATCGATACCTGGCCCAGTTCCATCTTCGACAGGGTGGACAGCGCCACGCCGGTCAGCGCCGACAACGCCTTCAACGTCATCGAGCGCGATTTGCGCAGCGCGCGCAGGCGCACGCCCAGGCTGCTGCGGTCGGCCAGGATGTCGGCGGCGGGCGAGGGCGGGCGAACGGGGGCCATATCGGTGCTTTCCCTTAGCGGCACGGGCTAGCGTGTTTTTCGCCAGCCTTTTTTGGTTGACGAGTATTTTGTCATATCCGAGAATTCTCATATACGAGAATTCTGAAGGGCATCATGAGCACGCAGCAGTTTGATGTTGTCATCGTGGGGGCCGGCATTGCTGGCGCGTCGCTGGCCTACCGGTTGGCTGCGGAAACCGAGCCGCCGCCGCGTGTTCCGCTCCGTGTTCCGCTCCGTGTACTGCTGCTGGAGCGTGAGTCGCAGCCGGGCTATCACTCCACGGGCCGCTCCGCCGCGATGTTCATGGAAACTTATGGCACGCCGCAGATCCAGGCGCTGACGCGCGCCAGTCGCGCGTTCTACGAACAGCCGCCGGCGGGCTTTTCCGAGCACCCGATTCTTCAGGATCGCGGTTGCCTGTATATCGCCAGCCAAGCGCAGCGCGACACGCTCATCCACAGTTTCGAGGCCGCGCGGGCGCTGGCCGGCAATGTGGAATTGCTGGATGGCGATGACGCGTTGGCGCGCGTGCCATGCCTGCGGCCCGAGGCCGTGGCGGGCGGCGCGATGTTCGAACCCGACGCGCGCGACTTGGACGTGCATGCGCTGCACCAGGGTTTTCTGGCGGGCGCGCGCCGCCATGGCGCGGTGCTGCATTGCCACGCCGAAGTCGCGTCGGGCGCGCGGCAGGAGGATGGCCGGTGGGCGCTGACCTTGACGGACGGCACGCATCTTGACGCCGGCATCGTCGTCAACGCCGCGGGCGCCTGGGCCGATGAAGTGGCCAAGCGTTGCGGCGTGGCCCCGGTGGGCTTGCAGCCGTGCCGCCGCAGCGCCTTCACGTTTGCCGCGCCCGAAGGCGTGGACTGCACGGCGTGGCCGGCGGTGGTTGGCATCGACGAGAGTTTCTATTTCAAGCCGGATGCGGGCCAGTTGCTGGGTTCGCCCGCCAACGCCGACCCGGTCGACGCGCACGATGTCGTGGCCGAAGAACTGGATGTGGCCACCGGCATCTATCACATAGAAGAAGCCACCACGCTGACGATCCGCCGGCCCGCCCATGTGTGGGCCGGGCTGCGTTCGTTCGTGCCGGACGGCGATCTGGTGGTGGGTTTTGACGCGGCGCAGCCGGGCTTTTTCTGGCTGGCGGCGCAGGGCGGCTATGGCATTCAGTCGGCGGCGGGCGTGTCGGCGATGGCGGCGGCGCTCTTGACCGGGCAGCCGCTGCCGGACGCGCTGATCGACGAGGGCGTGGCCCCGTCGTTGCTGTCGCCCATGCGGCTGCGCAAGGCACCCGGGGGCTAGGCCCAGGCTTTCAACGCATTATTTGCTGTGACTTCTGCTCAGACCAATTGAACAACAAGGGGAAAATAACCATGTTCATGCAACGCAGGAAGTTTGCCGTGGCGTGCGCCGCCATCGCTTTGGCCGCAAGCGCCGGGGCCGTGCAGGCCGCCGGGTATCCGCAACGGCCGATTCAGCTGATCGTGCCCTTTCCGCCGGGCGGCGCGGGCGACGTGCTGGGCCGGATCATCGCCAAGCGCATGGGGCAGGAACTGGGGCAGTCCATCATCGTCGAGAACAAGGCGGGCGCAGGCACGATTCTGGGCGCGCAGACGGTGGCTAAAGCTGAGCCCGACGGCTACACGCTGCTGCTGAGTTCAGGCACGACGTTTACGGTGAACCCGGCCGTGTACGACAAGCTGCCGTACAGCCCGTCGCAAGACTTCCAGCCGGTGGGCATGGTGGGACGCGCGGCGTTGATCATCGTCGCCAATCCGCAGACGCCGTATTCAGACGTGAAGGGTTTGGTGGACGCCGCGCGCAAGCAGGGCGACAAGTTTTCGTATGGCTCGTTCGGTATTGGCACGGTGTCGCACTTTGCGGGCGAGATGTTCCAGGAAGCCGCCGGCACGCACATGACGCACATTCCGTACAAGGGCAGTTCGCCGGCCATGACGGACTTGATCGGCGGCCAGATTCCGGTCTTGTTCGATACGGTGGTGTCGGCCATGCCGCAGATCAAATCGGGCAAGGTCAAGGCCATTGCCGTGACCACGCCGCAGCGTTCCGGCTTCCTGCCGGACGTGCCGACGGTGGCCGAGGCCGGCTACCCGGACGTCAGCATGGACACCTGGATTGCCGTGTTCGCGCCCAAGCGCGTGCCAGCGGATGTGGTCGCGACGTTGAACGCCGCCATCACCAAGACCTTGCAAGACCCCGACACCCAGAACCAGTTGCGCGCCAGCGGTTTTGAACCCACGCCGATGGACGGCGCGGGGGTCGCGCGCATCATCGCTGAAGAAACGCCGCGCTTCGCGCAGATTGCCAAACGCGCGGGGATCAAGGCACAGTAAGCCTGCTCCCACGCTTCGCAAGGCATGCCCGCCGCGCCGGGCATGCCGCGCAACACCCGGGGGGGGGTCATGGCCGTCCCCGCGCTGTTTTCAAGACTGACAAGGATTTTTGCATGAGCCATTCCAACGATCTGCTGTCGCTGTCCGCGGTTGAACTGCGCCGGCGCATCGGCGCCCGCAGCCTGTCGCCAGTGGAGCTGCTGGATGCCTGCATCGCCCGTATCCAGGCGGTGAACCCGGCCATCAATGCCGTGACGGCCACCTGCTTTGACCGCGCGCGCGACGAAGCGCGGCGCGCCGAAGCGGCCGTGATGCGCGGCGATGCGCTGGGTGCGCTGCATGGCTTGCCCCTGGGCGTGAAAGACCTGGAAGATACGGGCGGCCTGCTCAGCACTTACGGGTCGCCCAACTTCCGCGAAAACGTGCCGGTGGCCGACAACATTCTGGTGGCGCGCTTGCGGGCGGCCGGCGCCATTGTGGTGGGCAAGACCAACGTGCCGGAAATGGGCGCGGGCGCCAATTCCCGCAACCCCGTCTGGGGCGCCACCGGCAACCCCTTCAACCCCATGTTGAACGCGGGCGGCTCATCAGGCGGTTCGGCTGCGGCGCTGGCCACCGATATGCTGCCCTTGTGCACCGGGTCGGATACCGGCGGGTCGCTGCGCATCCCCGCCGCCAAGTGCGGCGTGGTGGGCTTTCGGCCATCACCGGGCTTGATTCCCGTTGACCGCCGCCAGTTGGGCTGGACGCCGATTTCTGTCGTCGGCCCCATGGGCCGCAGCGTCGAAGATGCCTGCCTGCAAATGGCGCCCACCGTCGCCATTGATCCCTTGGACCCGTTGTCGTATTCCGATGACGGCGCGTTGTACGCGGTGCCGGGCCGGGTGGACTTGGGGTCATTGCGCGTGGCTTACACCGAAGACTTCGGCGTGTGCCCGGTGGACGACGATATCCGCCGCACCTTCCGCGCCAAGATCGAAGCCATGCGGCATTTGTTCCGCAGCTGCGATCCGGTGTCGATAGACATGGGCGAGGCCGACCGCTGCTTTGACGTGGTGCGCGCCGAAAGCTTCGTCGCCGCGTTTCGCGACACGTACGAAAAAGATCCTGGTTTGCTCGGCCCCAACGTGCGCGCCAATTACGAGATCGGCGCCAACATGACGCTGGCCGACCGCGCCTGGAGCCATCTGGAGCAGACGCGCCTGTTCCGCCGTTTCCAAGCGCTGTACCGCGATTACGATCTGGTGCTGTCGCCGGTGACGCCGGTGTCGCCGTTTCCGTGGTCGGAGCTGTATGCGCAGACCATCGAAGGCAAGCCTGCGCGCAATTACTACCACTGGCTGGGGCTGACCTACGTGGTGACGCTGGTGGCCAACCCGGCGCTGTCTTTGCCGTGCGGCGTGGACGAACGCGGCATGCCATTCGGCCTGCAAGTCATCGGCCCGCATCGCGGCGATGCGCGCGTGCTGGCGTGCGGCCATGCGATGGAGCAGGCGTTTGCGGCCAGCGACGCCTTGCGCCGTCCGCGTCCGGATTTGACCAAGCTCGCCCAACCCGTGCCGGCGCTGCGTGAGCTGGCGACGCATCCCGCGCCCGAAGCCTTGGCGACGCGTGCGTTCACGGCTGAGGAGGCCGCGTCATTGCGTGCGGGCGGTTCGGCGTCGGCGGCCGTGTAAAAGCGGGGGGGGCTGGGGACGTGGGTTCAAGCCGGCATTCGGGACTGAGAACCGTGCGGCTCGGGGCTGAGAATCGTGCTGCTCGGGGCGGCTATCCAAACGCCGCCTCGACCGCCGCAAACGCGGCCGCCACCAGCGGGTCGGCACGGCGCGGCGCCTGCGTGATGAATGACAGCTCGGCCTGAATCGACAGCCCCTTGATCAGCAGCAAGCCGTTGGCCTGCGACTCACGCAGCGCGATGGAGTCCCGCACCAGCGACAGCCCCACACCCGAGCGCACCAGGTCCAGCATCGACGCTTCCTGATCCACTTCTGCCACCGCGTTGGGCGCGATGCCCAGCGCATCGAACTTGTCCGCCAGCAGGCGATGGTGCACGGAATCTGGCGGGGTCCAGATCCACGGCAGCGCGCCAATTTCCGCCCAGCCGCGTCCGGCCACCTGCGCGCCCCAGCCCTTGGGCGCCACCACGTAATAGGCAAACGACGCCAGCGGCAGCGCGTCCAGCCCCGGTCCGCATTGGGACCCCGCAGGCCCCAGAAAGAAGCCCACATCCAATTCCCCCGCCCGCACCTGCCGGCCCACCGAGCCGGACATGCCGTGGCGCAGCGTGGGGCGGATCTTCGGGTAGTGCTCGACCAGGTATTGCAGGGTCGCGCCCAGCCGTAAAAATTCCGGGTCCAGGATGGTGCCGATGCGCAACTCGCCTTGCACCGTGTCGCGCAAGGCGCCGATGGCGCGCTGGAAATCGTCCAGCGCGTCCAGGATGCGCTGCGCCGACGGCAGCAGCGCGCGGCCATCGGCGTTGGGCGCCAGGCCTTGCGCGGTGCGCGCGAACAGCGTCAGGTCCAGCGATTCCTGAAAGTTCTTCAGTTGCAAGCTGAGCGCCGGCTGGGTCAGGTGCAGGTGCTCGGCCGCGCGCGTCAGATTGCCTTCGCGGGCCACGGCGGCAAAGGTGCGGATGTGCTTCAGGTCCATGGCGATGTCCGGAATCGGGGGATGAGCATTATTAAAGATGCTTATAAACCGGTTTTCAACATTTCATTGGACAGTTGCGGGCCGCTGCGCCAGAGTCTTGCCAGATGCCCGGCGCGCGCGCACGCGACGCAGCCGGGTCGGCTCATCGTGACGGCGGCCTTCGATTGGGGGGCGCCGGATAAAACCAGATAAGAAGAGCTTATGGAGACATACGACATCATCATCGTCGGCGCAGGCTCGGCCGGCTGCGTGCTGGCCAATCGGCTGAGCCAGGACCCGAACACGCGGGTGCTGCTGCTGGAAGCGGGCGGGCGCGACAACTACCACTGGATTCACATTCCGGTGGGCTATCTGTACTGCATCGGCAACCCGCGCACCGACTGGATGTACCGCACGGTGAAGGAACCGGGGCTGGGCGGGCGTTCACTGATCTATCCGCGCGGCCGCGTGCTGGGCGGCTGCTCGTCCATCAACGGCATGATCTACATGCGCGGCCAGCGTGAAGACTATGAAGACTGGGCGGCGCTGTCCGGTGACCCCGGCTGGAGCTGGGACCAGGTGCTGCCGGTGTTCAAGCGCAGCGAGGACTATCACCGTGGCGCCGACGAATTCCATGGCGCGGGCGGCGAATGGCGGGTGGAAGCGCAGCGCTTGCGCTGGGACATCCTGGAAGCCTTTGCCAGCGCGGCCGAACAGGAAGGCATTCCGCGCGTGCAGGACTTCAATCGGGGCGACAACTTTGGCAGCGGTTACTTCGAAGTGAACCAGCGGCGCGGCTGGCGTTGGAACACGTCGAAGGCGTTTCTGCGCCCCGTGCAAAAGCGCCCGAACCTGCATGTGATGACGGGCGCGCATGTGGAACAGCTGATGCTGGAAGGCAAGCGCTGCGTGGGCGTGCAGTTACGGCGCGATGGCAAAAGCCTGACCGTGCGCGCGCGGCGCGAAGTGGTGCTGGCAGCGGGGGCGGTGAACACGCCGCATCTGCTGGAACTGTCGGGCATCGGCGAACCCGCGCGGCTGCGCGAAAGCGGTATCGCGCTGCGCCATGCCTTGCCCGGTGTGGGCGAAAACCTGCAAGACCATCTGCAACTGCGCGTCATCATCAAGGTCAATGGCGTGAAGACGCTGAACCGCATCACAGCGTCGTGGTGGGGCAAGGCGGGCATCGGCCTGGAATACCTGATGAAGCGCAGCGGGCCGATGAGCATGGCGCCGTCGCAGCTGGGGGCGTTTGCGAAGTCGGACCCGGGGCAAGCGCGCGCCAACGTGGAATTCCATGTGCAGCCGCTGTCGCTGGGCGCGTTTGGCGAACCGCTGCATGGTTTCGATGCGTTCACGGCCAGCGTCTGCAACCTGCGGCCGACCTCGCGCGGCAGCGTGCATGCGCAGGGGCCGGTGCAGGCGGGCGAGGCCAGTGCGCCCGTCATCGCGGCGAATTACCTGAGCACGGAAGCCGACATTCAAGTGGCGGCCGATTCCATAAAGCTGGTGCGCCGCATTACCGCTGCGCCCGCCTTGCAGCGCTATCAGCCGCAGGAATGGCTGCCGGGGCCGGACTATCAAACAGATGCGCAGCTGCGCGAAGCCGCCGGCAAGATCGGCACGACCATCTTCCACCCGGTAGGCACGTGCGCGATGGGCAAGAACGCCGACAGCGGTGCGGTGGTGGATTCGCGCTTGCGGGTGTTCGGGCTGGAAGGCCTGCGTATTGCGGACGCGTCGGTGATGCCACTGATCACGTCCGGCAATACGAATTCACCCACCATCATGATTGCGGAGCGCGCGGCCGACATGATCCGCCAGGATGCAATGCCGGCCTGACGCGTTCAGCGCAACGAGCGGTACGTGTCCTGACGTTGCGGGTGGGTCAGCATCACTTGCCAGAGCTGACCCTCGCGCGACCGGAAGAAGCCCGCGCAACACATCAGATAGTATTTCCACATGCGGTAAAAGCGCACGCCATAACGCGCTTGCAGCGTGGGCCAGGCGCGTTCGAAGTTGTCCCACCAGGCCATCAGCGTGCGGTCGTAGTCGGCGCCGAAGTTGTGCCAGTCTTCGATGATGAAGCGGTGTTCAACGGCGGTGGCGATTTCACGCGCGGACGGCAGCTTGCCGTTCGGGAACACGTAGCGGTCGATCCACGGGTCGGTGCTTTGGCTGGTGGCCGCGATGCCGATGGTGTGCAGCAGGAACACGCCGTCTGTCGACATCAGGCGCTGCACGTTGCTGAAGTAGGTGTCGTAGTTTTTGGGGCCGACGTGTTCGAACATGCCCACGGACACGACCTTGTCGAAGCTGCCTTGCAGGTCGCGGTAGTCTTGCAGCAGCAGCGTCACGGGCAGGCCTTTGACCCGTTCC
The DNA here is from genome assembly GCF_056394065.1 of Achromobacter sp. 10T422. Taxonomy (NCBI): domain Bacteria; kingdom Pseudomonadati; phylum Pseudomonadota; class Betaproteobacteria; order Burkholderiales; family Alcaligenaceae; genus Achromobacter; species Achromobacter sp. 10T422. Next base: position 654,591 of record NZ_JBFTHD010000001.1, on the reverse strand, counting down.
TGCGCCAGCGCCAATTGCTCTTTCGATACCGTCACGCCCGTGACCGTGGCGCCATAGTTTTCGGCGGCGAACTTGGCTAGCCCGCCCCAGCCGCAGCCGATATCCAGCAGCGTTTCGCCGGGTTTCAATTGCAGCTTGCGGCAGATCATGTCCAGCTTGGCCAGTTGCGCCTCTTCCAGCGTCTTGGCGTTTTCCCAGTAGGCGCAGGAATAGATCATGCGGCTGTCGAGCATGGCTTCGAACACGTCGTTGCCCGCGTCGTAATGCTGTTCGCCCACTTCAAAGGCGCGGCCCTTGGATTGCAAATTGAAGAGCTTGTGGCGCAGGTGTTCGGCAATCAGCTTGATGCGCGCCACGCCCAGCGCGGCGGAACCCATGTCGGCGCGCAGCAGCCGCGTGAACAACTCGTCCAGCCGCTCGCAATCCCATTCCCCATCCATATACGATTCGCCCAGCCCCAGCGACCAGCTGGCGAACACGCGTTCGTACATGTGCTTGTCATGCACCTGGATGTCCCACGGGCGCGAGCCATTGATCTGCACGTCGGCGCGCGACAGCACATCCTGGAGCACTTTGGGAGGTTCGGGGGGAGGGGGGCTGACCGCGGGGGGGGAATGGTCGGGGGTGGTCAGCGGAGAGGCAGGACTGCTTTGCTGCATACGGACTCCATATCAATTTTGGGATGACTGATCTGGCAATGCCTGAAGCTCATAACTCTCGCCCTAAGCGGCGGCCGATTCCAATTTAATGAATGGATCGGCGCGATAGAAAAATGCAATTTCCTGCCGGGGGCGCCGAAGAGAATGGGGAGATCGTAGCGAGGCGCGGGCGCAGTGTCCAGCACGGGGAAGGGGTGCGGCGCGTGGCCGACATCGTCGTGGCTGCCGCGCCCCATTCATGTGCATGTTCGAGTAGCGCGATTACACTAGTCCGCCCTGTTGTGCCGCCGTCCTGGCGCGCGCCGGTTTGTGGAGTGTGTAGATGGTGGACGCTACCCAGCAGCCCCGATTGGACTTCGTCACTTGCGCCAGCCCGGCCGGTTTGCACCGGATGGCCTACTGGGAATGGGGCGACCCCGCCAACGACCGGGTGCTGCTTTGCGTGCATGGCCTGACCCGCAGCGGCCGCGATTTCGATGTGCTGGCGCGCCGGCTGGCCGGCCAGTACCGGGTGGTTTGCCCCGATGTGGTGGGGCGCGGCCGGTCGGATTGGCTCGTCAACCCGGCGTTCTACACAGTGCCGCAGTACGTGTCCGACATGGTCACGTTGATTGCGCGGTTGCAGCCGGCCCGGCTGGCGTGGGTGGGCACGTCGATGGGCGGGCTGATCGGCATGGCGCTGTCGGGCGCGTCCGTCTTCGCCACCGCGATGCAGGCCATGCGCCCGCACGCGGGCATGCTGCCGCCAGGCCAGGGCATTCAATTGGACAAGCTGGTGCTGAACGATGTCGGCCCGCGCCTGGAAACGGGCGCCTTGTCGCGCATTGGCCAGTACGTGGGCGAGCCGGGCGAATTCGCCACGTTTGAAGAAGCGGTGGCCACCATGCGCGCCAATTCCGAGACTTTTGGGCCGCATACCGACGCGCAATGGGCAGACTTGGCGCAGTACCTGTACCCGGAAAACGGTGGTAAGTGGGTCAAGCACTATGACCTGGCGCTGGCCCAGGCGCTGGCCGCGCAAACCCCTGACGAACTGGCGGCGGGCGAACAGATTCTGTGGCGGTCTTATGATGCGACGCCTTGCCCGGTGCTGATCGTGCGCGGCGAAAAGTCTGACTTGCTGACGCGCACCACGGTTGACGAGATGCTGAAACGCAATCCGCGCGCCCAAGCCATGGAAGTGCCGGGCGTGGGCCATGCCCCCACGCTGATCGCTGACGCGCAGGTTGAACCGGTGGCGGCGTTCTTGCTGGGCTGAATGGGTCGGCTGAATTGCTCGGCTGAGCTGCTGACCTGAGTTTGTTGCCCGGACCAGACCGAACCAGACCAGGCCGAACCGTCCGCCCCGCGATTATGGGGACAGCCCGGCGCTATCCACCGCGCCGGGCCTTCTCTACAATAGCCCGATGACATCGCGCACCTTGAACATCGACCTCCATTGCCATTCCACCGTTTCGGACGGCGCGCTTGCGCCCCGCGACGTGGCGCAGCGCGCGCACGGCAATGGCGTGGACGTCTGGGCGCTGACGGATCACGACGAAGTGGGCGGCCTGGCCGAAGCCGCGCGTGCGGCCGAAGACCTAGGCATGCGCTTTGCCACGGGCGTGGAAATCTCGGTGACGTGGGCAGGGCTGACGGTGCACATCGTGGGCCTGCGCTTTGACCCGAACAACACCGCGCTGGTGGAAGGGCTGCGCCAGACGCGCTCGGGCCGCGCCGAACGCGCCAAGCGCATCGGCGACCGGCTGGCTGAAATGGGCATGCCCGGCGCCTACGAAGGCGCGCTGCCTTTTGCCGGCAACCCCGAACTGATCAGCCGCACGCACTTTGCGCGCTATCTGGTCGAAGCCGGCTACTGCCCCGACGTGCAAACCGTATTCACCAAGCACCTGGGCGACGACCGCCCCGGCCACGTGCCCATGCAATGGGCCACCTTGGCCGAAGCGGTGGGCTGGATTCGTGGCGCGGGCGGCCGCGCCGTCATCGCCCACCCGGGCCGCTACAAATACACCCCTTTGCAATTCGCCGCGCTGTTCGACGAATTCCTGCAACTGGGCGGCGAAGGCATCGAAGTCACGACGGGCAGCCACACCGTCGAAGAAGCCCGCCAATACGCCGACGTTGCACGCCGCTACGGCTTTCTGGCCTCGCGCGGTTCGGACTTTCACAGTCCCAAGGAAAGCCGGATCGACCTGGGCCGTCTGCCCTCGCTGCCGTCCGACTTGAAACCAGTCTGGCACGACTGGTTCTGACGCGGGCGGCGCCGCCGCCCATCCTGCAAGCCATTGACTGGGATCGCGCCATTGCGGCGCAGCCGCTATGAACAAAGCCTTTGTGAAAGAGTCGGACAACGACGACGACGATGATCTGCCGCAAACCCAAGCGCTGCCGGCAGGCACCAAAAACTACATGACGCCCGAAGGCTACGAACGCCTGCGCGCCGAGCTCACGCATCTGATGAACGTCGAGCGCCCGTCGGTGGTGCAAGTGGTGTCCTGGGCCGCCTCCAACGGCGACCGCTCTGAAAATGGCGACTATCTGTACGGTAAAAAGCGCCTGCGCGAAATCGACCGCCGCATGCGCTTTTTGACCAAGCGCCTGGACATTGCCGAAGTCGTGGACCCGGCCATCCAGCCCAACCGCGACCAGGTGTTCTTCGGCGCCACGGTGCTGTATTCGGACAAGGCCGGCGAAGAGCACAAGGTCACCATCGTGGGCGTGGACGAAGCCGAACCCTTGGCCGGGAAAATCAGCTGGATTTCCCCTGTGGCGCGCGCGCTGATCAAGGCGAAGGAAGGCGACACGGTGGTGCTGCGCACGCCGGGCGGCATTGAAGAGCTGGATATTCTGGAAGTCAGCTATCCGGCGTAATGGACGCCCATTGAGACCGATGACCCGATCCTGCGATCGCATCCCATCGGCGAATCTCCCCTGAAAAGGAAACAGGCGCCAGCTTGTGGCTGGCGCCTGTTTGGTTGGGAGGGATCTGACGTCCCTGCCTCGGTGTGGCGGCTTGCGCCGCCGTTCCCCTGGGGCTTGCTGCTAAGTCGGTACGGTGCGGCTCACTTCTTGCGTGCGGCGATGGACTTCTCGGCCATGTTGACCAGGTCTTCGCCGATCTGCTTCTTCCACTTGTCGTAAACGGGCTGCGTCACCTTGGCGAACGCGTCGTGCTCAGCCGGCGACAAGGACGTGACCGTCACGCCGTGGCCTTCAATTTCCTTCAGCAGCGACGGGTCTTCCGGCGTGACGCCCTTGCGCGCGATCACGATCTGCTGCTTGCCGGCGTCAAGCGCGGCCTGGCGCACGATGTCGCGGTCTTTTTCCGACCACGAATTCCACACTTCGCGGTTCACCACGAAGATCAGCGGGTCGGCCACGTAGTTCCACAGGGTCAGATACTTCTGGCCCACGGTGTACAGCTTGGAACCGGTGTAGATGGACAGGGGGTTTTCCTGGCCGTCAACCGCGCCGCTGGCCAGTGCCGGCTGCGCATCGGCCCAGCTCATCTGCGTGGGGTTGGCGCCCAGCGCGGTGAACGTGTCGATGTACAGCGGCGAACCCACCACGCGCAGCTTCATGCCCTTCATGTCTTCGGGCTTCTTGATTTCGCGCTTGGAATTGCTGACCTGGCGGTAGCCGTTTTCGCCCCATGCCAGCGGCACGACGCCCGCCTTTTCGATCAGCTTGAACATCTCTTTCCCCACATCGCCTTGCACCAGCGCGTCGATGGCAGCGTAGTCGGGCATCAGGAAGGGCAGCGAGAACAGGTTCAACTGCTTGACCTGCGGCGACCAGTTGATGGTTGAGCCCACGGCCATGTCGATCACGCCTTGGCGGATGGCGGTGAATTCGCGCGTCTGGTCACCTTGCACCAGCGATGTGCCCGGATAGACCTTGATGTTGATGCGGCCATCGGTGCGCTCGCGCACCAGCTTGGACCAGATTTCGGCGCCCTGGCCCCACGGGAAGGTGGTGCCCACGACGATCGACAGCTTGTATTCGGGCTTGTAGTTTTGCGCGTGCACCGGCGTCATGCCGACGGCAGCCGCCGCGCACAGCGCGGCGCCGATCAGGTTGCGGAAGTTCATGCGATGTCTCCTCTCTTTGCGAGTGTGTCTGTTGTTGTGTTGAGAACCTGCACTTCAATAGCCCAGCTTTTTCGGCAACCACAGCGCCAGCTGCGGGAACACCAGCACCGCCACCAGCACCAGGAACATCGCGCCCAGCAGCCACACCACCCAGCGCACCGTGGACTCCATCGGCACGCGCGCAATGCGGCACGACACCATCAGGTTCACGGCCAGCGGCGGGGTGAATTGGCCAAGCGCCACCTTCAAGGTCAGGATCACGCCGAACCACACCGGGTCCCACCCGTAGGCGTTGGCAATCGGCATCAGCAGCGGCACGAAAATCAGGAAGATCGAAATGCCGTCCAGGAACATGCCGACCGTCATCAGCAGCAGAATCAGCAGCGATAGCACGCCCCATTCGCCCAGACCGGAATTGACGATGGCGTTCGTGATCGGGTCAATCACGCTCAGCGTGGACAGCGCCCACGCGAAGATGCCGGCCAGCGTCACCACCAGCATGATCACGGCGGACAGCTCGGCGGCTTCTCGCAAAATCTTGTACAAGTCGCGGAACTTGATGGTGCGGTGAATGAAACCGCCCACGAACAAGCCGTAGAACACGGCGACGACGGCGGCCTCGGTGGGCGTGAACCAGCCCATGCGCATGCCGCCCAGAATCAGCACAGGCGCCGCCAGCCCCCACGACGCTTCGCGCAGGCTGGCCCAGAAAGGCGGGCGGGGCAGGTGGGCTTCCAGCGCGCCCATCTTGTATTTGCGCGACAGCCACACCGCCGGAATGATCAGTGCGAAACCGGCCAGAATGCCGGGGATCATGCCCGCAGCGAACAATGCCGGCACGGACGCGCCCGGCACCAGCACCGAGTAAATGATGAAGGCCACCGACGGCGGGATCAGGATGTCGGTGGCGGCGCCTGCGGCCACCACCGCCGCCGAGAATGAACCCGGATAGCCCGCGCGCGACATCGCCGTGATCATCACCGCGCCCACCGCCGCCGCGCAGGCCGGGCCGGAACCCGAGATGCCGCCCAGGAACATGGCCACCGCAATCGACACCAGCGGCAGCATGCCCGGCCCGCGGCCGACGATGGCGATGGCAAAGTCCACCAGCCGCTTGGCCACGCCCGAGCGGTCGAAGATGGACCCCACCAGCACGAACATCGGAATCGCCAGCAGCGGGTACTTGGCCAGCCCCGCGTAGAAATTCTGCGGCACGGTCAACAGGCCATACCAGGGCGTGTCCAGGTTGGACAGCACGATGGCAACCGTGCCGCCAATACCCAGCGCCACGCCAACCGGCACGCCGATCAGCATCAGCACGATGAAGACAACGAACAAGAGGGTGGCGATCATTTCGTGTCGGCGCCCCGGGCGATGCGGCGGATCGTGCCGATGGTGCGCAGCGAAATCGCCGCGGCCATCACGGGCAGCCAGATMGAATACCACCAGGTCGGCACGCCAATCGCGGGCGAGGTTTCTTCGTAGATATATTCGTCGGACACGAGCTTCACCGACAGCACGGTCAGCAGCAGGAAGAACGCCAGCACGCAGCCGTTGGAAATCAGCGCCATGATGCGCTGGCGGCGGGGTGAACCGTTGTCGGCCAGGATTTCGATGCGGATGTGGTGGTTGCGCACGAACGCCACGCTGCCGCCCGCCATGGTCAGCACGATCAGCAGGAACACCGAAATTTCTTCGGTCCACGCAAACGACTGGTCGGTGAAGTAGCGCACCAGCACGTTGGCGAACGTGATCAGCGCCAGCGTCGCCAGCAGGATCACGGCCAGCCAGTCTTCGATGGCCAGCGGCACGCGGACGGGGGGATCTGCTTCAACGGGGATGATCGGTTCGACAGGCTCGGCGGGGGCTTCGGAACGGGACATGGGTGAGGCGACGGCAGGGCGCTAGGCGCGCTTTCTATTGAGAGTCGCTGCATCCTACCGTTGCCCCGAGGGCGCGATAGCTCGTGTTTTCCCGTGGTGCGGGGCGACAACAACATGTTGCATCGCGTCAGACAAGCCCTGGCCAGGGCCGCGGGGTGGCGGATAAACCGCGATGCCCTCAGGGCTTTACCGAAATATTGCTACGCACCATGCGGGTGCAAGGCCGGTGGAATTCTTTTGTAACAATAGGGAAAACCGGGGGTTGGCAAGATTCTTGAACGGTTCTTGAACGCTTCTTGAATATCGGCTCCGGGAAAACCCCCTAAACAGGTAAAATCACTTTTTGCACCCATCCTTATACGGCGCCCGCATCGTGTCCCTAGTTCAGCATCTGCCTGGTTCCTCCGTCCTGTCCTCCTTTCGTCGCGATCGCCTACTGGCGCAATTGAAGGAAGCCGGCCTGCCGGTGGCCGACATCTCCGCTCGTTACGAGCACTTCGTCAGCACCGACGCCGCGTTGACGGCCGAACAGCAGCAACACCTGACCCAACTGCTGGACTACGGCACGCCCAGCACGGCCGACGCCCCGGCCAAGAGCCTGTCCCTGCTGGTCATTCCCCGCCTGGGCACCATTTCCCCGTGGGCCAGCAAGGCCACCGACATCGCCCACAACTGTGGCCTGTCGTCGGTGCACCGCATCGAGCGCGGCGTGCGTTACGTGATCACCCCGGAACGCGGCCTGCTCGGCACCAAATCGTTTGACGACGCCATGCTGGCGCGCGCGGCGGACTGCCTGCACGACCGCATGACCGAAACCGTGGTTGACGCCAGCTTTGACGGCCAGGCGCTGTTCCAGACGCTGGCCGGCAAGCCCATGCGCACGGTTGGCGTGCAGGCCAGCGGCGTGCAAGCACTGGCCGAAGCCAATATTTCGCTGGGCCTGGCCCTGTCGGAAGACGAAATCGAATACCTGGCCAAGTCGTTCACCGACCTGGGCCGCGACCCCACCGATGTGGAATTGATGATGTTCGCGCAAGCCAATAGCGAACACTGCCGCCACAAGATCTTCAACGCCGAATGGGTGATCGACGGCCAGTCGCAGCCCAACACGCTGTTTGGCATGATCCGCGCCACGCACAAGGCGCAGCCGGAAGGCACCGTCGTCGCGTACTCGGACAACGCCGCCATCATGGAAGGCGGCCCCGCGCAGCGCTTCCAGGCCGGCGTGCCCGGTGTCACGGGCGAGGGCGCTGACGGCGCCAAGTACATCCGCCGCGACACCACCGTGCACACCTTGATGAAGGTGGAAACGCACAACCACCCGACCGCCATCGCCCCGTTCCCGGGCGCGTCCACGGGCGCGGGCGGCGAAATCCGCGACGAAGGCGCAACCGGCCGCGGCTCCAAGCCCAAGGCGGGCCTGACCGGCTTCACCGTGTCGCACCTGCGTTTCGACGACGCGCTGCAACCCTGGGAAGCCGACCACCACGGCCTGCCCGAGCGCATCGCCTCGCCGCTGTCCATCATGATCGACGGCCCCATCGGCGGCGCGGCGTTCAACAACGAATTTGGCCGGCCCAACCTGCTGGGCTACTTCCGCTCGTTCGAGCAGACCGCTGGCGGCACGCGCTGGGGCTATCACAAGCCCATCATGATCGCGGGCGGCCTGGGCAGCATCGACGCGGGCCTGACCCACAAAGACGTGATCCCCCCTGGCGCGCTGCTGATTCAGCTGGGCGGCCCGGGCTTCCGTATCGGCATGGGCGGCGGCGCCGCCTCCAGCATCAGCATGGGCAGCAACTCGGCCGAACTGGACTTTGATTCCGTCCAGCGCGGCAACCCGGAAATCGAACGCCGTGCCCAGGAAGTTATCGACCGCTGCTGGCAGCAGGCCGAGAACAACCCCATCATCGCCATCCACGACGTGGGTGCGGGCGGTTTGTCCAATGCCTTCCCGGAATTGGTCAACGACGCCGGCCGTGGCGCCATCTTTGATCTGAAGCGTGTGCCGCTGGAAGAATCGGGCTTGTCGCCCGCTGAAATCTGGAGCAATGAATCGCAGGAACGCTATGTTCTGTCGATTCTGCCGAAAGACTTGGAACGCTTTGACGCCATCGCCCGCCGCGAACGCTGCCCGTACGCGGTGGTGGGTGTGGCCACTGAAGAACGCCAGCTGCGCGTGGTGGACGGCGAGGGCTTGCCCGGCCTGGACACCATTCGCCCGCAAGGCGACGCCGAAGTGCGCCCCGTGGACGTGCCGATCGACGTCATCCTGGGCAAGCCGCCGCGCATGACGCGCGACGTGCGCCGCCTGCCTGGCGTGTCCGCGCCGCTGGATCTGGCCGGCATCGACCTGACCGAAGCCGCTTACCGCGTGCTGCGTCACCCGACGGTCGCCAACAAGTCGTTCCTGATCACCATCGGTGACCGCACCGTGGGCGGGCTGTCCAGCCGTGACCAGATGGTGGGCCCGTGGCAAGTGCCGGTGGCTGATTGCGCGGTCACCTTGGCCGACTACGAAGGCTTCCGCGGCGAAGCGATGTCGATGGGTGAACGCACCCCCATCGCCATGCTCGACGCTCCGGCGTCCGGCCGCATGGCCGTGGCCGAAGCGCTGACCAACCTGGCCGCCGCCGACGTGGCGCGCCTGGAAGACATCAAGCTGTCCGCCAACTGGATGGCGGCTTGCGGCGTCGACGGCCAGGACGCCGCGCTGTATGACACCGTGTCCGCCGTCAGCGAGCTGTGCCAGGCGACCGGCCTGTCCATTCCCGTGGGCAAGGATTCGCTGTCCATGAAGACGTCCTGGGAACAGGACGGCGAACAGCGCCAGGTGGTGGCGCCGGTGTCGCTGGTGGTCACGGCGTTTGCACCCGTTGCCGACGTGCGCGCCAGCCTCACGCCGCAGTTGCGCACCGACGCCGGTGACAGCGTGCTGATCCTGATCGATCTGGGCCGTGGCCGTCACCGCATGGGTGGCTCGATTCTGGCGCAGACGTACAACCAGGTCGGCGAAACCGTGCCGGACATCGACGCGCCGCAAGAGCTGCGCGCGTTCTTCATCACGATCCGCACGCTGGCCGAAGCCGGCACCATCCTGGCCTACCACGACCGTTCCGACGGCGGCCTGTTCGCCACGCTGACCGAAATGGCCTTCGCCGGCCGCACCGGTATCTCGGTGAATCTGGACATGCTGACGTTCGATCCGCAATCGGCGGATTGGGGCGACTACAAGATCCGCCCGGATCAAGTGAAGGTGCAGCGCGAAGAACTGACGCTCAAGGCGCTGTTCTCGGAAGAAGCGGGCGCCGTCATTCAAGTGCCGGCATCGCAACGTGACGCCGTCATGCAAGTGCTGCGTGGCGCCGGCCTGTCGGCTCACTCGCACGTGATCGGCGGCCTGAATGGCGCCGATGAAGTCGAGTTCTATCGCGACGGCAAGAAGGTCTGGGGCCAGCCGCGCGCTGAACTCGGCCGCGCCTGGAGCGAAGTGTCTTACCGCATCATGTCGCGCCGCGACAACCCGGCGTGCGCGCAAGCGGAACTTGACGTCTGGAACGACACGACCGACCCGGGCATGAGCCCGAACGTGTCCTTCGACCCGCAAGAGAACATCGCCGCGCCCTTCATCAACACCGGCAAGCGTCCGCGCGTGGCCATCCTGCGCGAGCAGGGTTGCAACAGCCAGGTCGAAATGGCCTGGGCGTTTGATACCTCGGGCTTTGAAGCCATCGACGTCCACATGACCGACCTGTTGGCCGGCCGCGTGGACCTGGCGCAGATGCAAGGCCTGGTGGCCGTGGGCGGCTTCAGCTACGGCGACGTGCTGGGCGCAGGCGAAGGCTGGGCGCGCACCATCCGCTTCAACAGCAAGCTGTCGGATCAGTTCGCTGCGTACTTCGCGCGTCCCGATACGTTCGCGCTGGGCGTGTGCAACGGCTGCCAGATGATGGCTGCGTTGGCCCCGATGATTCCGGGCGCCGAGCACTGGCCGCGCTTCACGCGCAACCAGTCGGAAAAGTACGAAGCCCGTCTGTCGATGGTGGAATTGGCGAAGTCGCCGTCCATCTTCTTCGCCGGCATGGAAGGCGCTCGCATTCCCGTCGCCGTGGCGCACGGTGAAGGCTTTGCCGACTTCTCGCAGCAGGGCGACGCCAGCCGCGTGCTCACCGCTGCGCGCTACATCGACAACCGTGGCCAAGCCACCGAGGCCTACCCGTTCAACCCGAACGGCAGCCCGGGCGGCCTGACGTCCGTCACCACCGCCGATGGCCGCTTCACGGTCATGATGCCGCACCCGGAACGCGTGACCCGCAACGTCATGATGTCGTGGGCGCCCGAGACCTGGGGCAATGCCGACACGGGTGGCGCGTACAGCCCGTGGATGCGCATCTTCCGCAACGCGCGCGCCTGGTTGAAGTAAAGCTACAGCGATAACATGCTTGCGTTCCGGTTGCCGCTTGCGCGGTGCATCGGAAGCATAAAGAACGGGCCTGGCGCCCGTTCTTTTTTTGCGAGTTCGGATTGGCCGGGCCATTAGCGGCCGGGCCATGAGCGGCCATGCCCCGATTGACGGGGCCACGAGAGGCCGGGCCCCGATTGAGCGGGCCACGATTGGCCGGGCCACGATTGGCCACGCGCCGGTTCCGCAAGTAGGATGAGGGCAGCCCGCATTGGCGGAATCCTGCATTCATAGGGGGAATCGTCATGAAGCTGAATAAGCTGCACGATGTCATCGGAACCGTTTTGCTTATCCTGGTTCCACTGATCTACGCGTTTTATGTGGCCGTGATGGCACTGTCTTTCGGAAAAATCCAAGGCGGGTTTATTGCCGCTGGCGATAGCCACGGCGTGGCGCTTGCTCGAGGCATGTTGCACATGGCGTTGTCGCCCGGCGCATTCGCTGCCGCGGCTGCGTGGATGTTGCTGCGGCGCTCGCCCGCGCACCGTATCCGCTGGGCATGGGGCGTGTTCGCCTGGCTGTGGTTCAGCATTGCGATGTCGGTGGTGCTGGCGCCGGTGTTTTATGCGTGGGCAGCGTTGCAGGCGGTGTGGGCAGCGGCGTTGGCCTGGACCTGCCGGGCGGCTCGCCATTCTGCGGCCTGAGGCAACTTGCCTGAAGCAACGTGCCTGAAGTGACACGGCCAGAAGCAATAAGCCAGAATCAACAAGCCAGAAGCAACAAGCCAGAAGCAACAAGCCAGAAGCAACAATGCCTGCCGAAGCGGCAGGCATTGTCACGCGAGAGCAAGCGAAAAACGCGCTAGGCCTTGCGGTTATGAGGCGCCGTTGCGAAAGTACGTGGCTTCGCGCTCGAACTGCGTCGCCAGTTCTTCGGCGGCCGGCGTCAGCGGATGTGCGCTGCGTTGGAACAAGCCGATGGCATAGCTGGGCAAGGGTTCGGACACGGGCACAATTTCAAGCTGTTCGCGCAGCATGCCGGTTGTGATCAGCGCGGTGGGCAGCAGCGCCATGCGGTCACTGTTGGCCACCAACGCTGCCGCGTCGATCAGGCCATCCGTGTACATGTCCACGCGCGGCGCGCCGAGCCCGGCGTCGTCAAATACCTTGTAGACCGCTGCACCTGGCTGGCCGGGCGGCCCTGCAACGGTGAACACCACGTCTTGCAATTCATACATCGTGCGCGCTTGCCGCAAAGGATGATCGCGGCGCGCCGCCACCACCAGCGGACTGTCGATCAGCGAGCGCACCTTCAACTGTGAGTCCGCATTCTCTGCGTTCACGGGGCAGATGGCGAAGTCGAGTTGGCCGTCGCGCAGCAACGGCGTCAGCGTGTGGTAAAGCCCGCTGCGGCAACTGAGCTCCACTTCGGGGTAGACCTGCCGAAAGCGCTGAATGGCGGACGGCGCCAGCAACACCGATGCCGCCGCCGAGATGCCATATTGCACCGTGCCCATGCGCTCGCCGCGCATTTGCGACATGGTGTCGCGCGCGCGTTTGGTCTCGTGAACCAAATGCTGCGCATGAGGAAGAAAACGTTTGCCGTAGTCGTTGGGCCGCATGCCTTTGGCGTGCCTGTCGAACAACGGTAATCCCAGTGTGCGTTCCAGCCGTCGCAGGGATTTGGTCATTGCCGGTTGAGTTTGCCCGGTCGCGCGGGCTGCCGCGTGCACGCTGCCATGTTGCGTGACCGCCAGAAAGTCGAACACTTGCTGCAACTTCATGTTGATGCCTCCCCGTTATTACTCGGTCGATCTTGCTATTAGCGTCCCCGCTTGCTCGCATCTAGAGTGCTCAGTGACCGTAGTTCATTCACACGAAGGAGGCAAGCATGCGCACTGAGAACGTGGCGGAACGGCCAAACGTAGTCTTCATCGTGGCGGACGATTTAGGCTCCGCAGACCTGGGTTGCTATGGCGGCCGGCCCGCGGATTTTGGCGATGTGTCGCCTGAACTGGATGCCTTGGCTGCAAGCGGCATTCGCTTCACGCAGGGCTATGCCAATGCGCCCGTGGGATCGCCCACGCGCTTTGCATTGATGACGGGGCGCTACCAATACCGGCTGCGTGGCGCGGCCGAAGAACCTTTGAACGGCAGCGCGCGCGGCAGTGACATGTTGGGCCTGCCGCCGGCGCATCCTACGCTGGCGTCGTTGTTGCGCGCGGCGGGCTACGCGACGTCGCTGGTCGGAAAATGGCACTTGGGTTACCCGCCACATTTCGGCCCGTTGCGATCGGGGTATCAAGACTTCTACGGATCGCTGTCTGGCAACGTGGACTACTTCAGCCATCGCGACCAGCATGGCCAGTACGACTTGTGGCAGAACCTGCGTGCGGCCAATGCCACCGGCTACCTGACCGATCTGCTGACCGAGCGCGCGGTGCAAACCATCGACCACGCGGCCCAAGCGCGCACGCCGCTCTTTCTTAGCCTGCACTACACGGCGCCGCAATCGCCGTGGGAAGCGCGCGGCGATGAAGCGCGCGCCTATCAGGTGGCGCCCAATCTGCTCGACTTGAATGGCGGCAGCGTGCATACCTACCGCAGCATGATTCATCACATGGACGAAGGCGTGGGACGCGTGCGCCAGGCGCTGGCGCGCAACGGGCTGCTGGATAACACCCTGATCATCTTCACTAGCGGCAACGGCGGCGACCGTTTTGCCGATAGCTGGCCCTTGATGGGCGGCAAGATGGACCTGACCGAAGGCGGCATCCGCGTGCCGTGGATTGCGCACTGGCCCGCCGTGATCTCGCCCGGCCGCATCAGCCGTCAACAGTGCATGACCATGGATTGGACCGCCACCGTGCTGGACGCGGCGGGCGTGGCGCCGCACGAGGACTTTCCGCTGGACGGCGTGTCGATGTTGGGCGTGTTGCATGGCAAGCCGGAGTTCGAACGCAAGCTGTATTGGCGCACCAAGCACCGCGGCCAGCGCGCCAGCCGGCAGGGCGACTGGAAGTATTTGCAGGTGGATGGCTACTCGTACTTGTTCGACTTGTCGCGCGATGAGCGCGAACGCGCCAATCAGGCCACGCATGATCCCGGCAGGCTGGCGGACATGCGGCGCGACTGGCTGCAATGGAATGCGGCGATGCCCGTGATTCCGCACGACGCCGCCACCGGGCTGGGGTATACGCAGCGCCACATGCCGCTGCGCTGACTGGGCAAAGGGCGGTCCGGGGCTGTCAGGGGCGGTCAGGGGCTGCCAGGGGCTGCCAGCGGCTGTCAGCGGCTGTCAGCGCGCTGTAACCCAATGAGATATTTAACTTTTCATTGCAGCCTGTCGTTAACCCGGGGAGCGTTATGCAAACCGGAGTGACCCTATATGTTCAAGAATTTAAGTATCCGCGCCATTTTGACGACCGCCCTGGCCGTCTTTTTTGGCCTTTTCCTGGTCACCGGCGTGGCCGTCTATCAGCAACTCACGTCCAACCGCACGTCCATTGAAGTCTTGCTGGACACGAACCTGGTGCGCGCCAATGCCGTGGACGGCGCCGCTGCCGAACTGCTGCGCGCGCGTCTCGTCTTGCTGGCCGCCCAGAGCGCGCTGATCGAAGGCAAGAGCATCGACAGCCTGCCGAGCATGCAGCGTCTGGACGGCTACACGAAAAAAGCGTCTGACTTGATTGATATGGCGCGCAAGCAACCCGAAGTGTCGGAAGTAGGTAAGCCCTTGTTCGACGCCGCGTTGGCCGCCTATGACGTCTACCAGCGCGACGCCATCGCGCCGATGGTGGCGGCCATTCGCGCCGGCAAGCCCCAAGACGCCAGCCGCCTGAACCTGGAGAAGGTCACGCCGCTGGGCATCGCCTTCACGCAAGCCATCCAGAAGTATGTGGACTACGCGGACGAAATCGGCCAACGCGTGGCGCGCGAGGCATCCACGCGCATCAACGGCGCGATTGTGCTGCTGGTCTGTTTGCTGGTGGTGGTGGCGGTGCTGGTGGTGAGCCTGTACGCGATCTTCGCCCGCTCCGTTTTCCGCCCCTTGCATGACGCGGGCCGTTTGTTTGACCGCATCGCGGGTGGCGACTTGAGCAACCGCATCGAACAACGCGGCGACAACGAAATCGGCGTGCTGTACGCCGCCGTCAAGCGCATGCAGGACAGCCTGGCGCGCACCGTGTCGGCCGTTCGTCTGGGCGTGGAAGAAATCCACACCGGTTCGCGCGAGATCGCGGCTGGCAACATCGACTTGTCTTCGCGTACCGAGCAGCAAGCGGCTTCGCTTGAAGAAACGGCCGCCAGCATGGACGAGCTGTCGTCCACCGTGAAGAACAATGCCGACAGTTCGCGCAGCGCCTCGCAATTGGCGACGGTGGCGTCCGAAGTGGCCACGCGCGGCGGCAAGGCCGTGGGCGACGTGGTGGGCACGATGCGCGGCATTGCCGACAGCTCCAAGCGCATCGCCGATATCGTGGGCGTGATCGACGGCATCGCATTCCAGACCAACATCCTGGCACTGAACGCCGCAGTAGAAGCCGCGCGTGCAGGCGAGCAGGGCAAGGGCTTTGCGGTGGTGGCCAGCGAAGTGCGCGCCCTGGCGCAGCGCAGCGGCCAGGCGGCTAAGGAAATCAAGGGCTTGATCGACGATTCCGTGCAGAAGGTGTCGATCGGGTCAGATCAGGTGGAAGCCGCGGGCGCGACGATGGAAGAGATTGTGACGTCGGTGCGCCGCGTGACGGACATCATCAACGAGATTTCCAGCGCGTCCGAAGAGCAGTCGCAAGGGATTCAGCAGGTGAATCAGGCGGTGTCGCAGATGGACAGCGTGACGCAGCAAAACGCCGCGCTGGTTGAACAGGCCGCGGCAAGCGCCGCGTCGCTGGAATCCCAAGCGCAACGTTTGCGCGAAGCGGTGGCCGTGTTCAAGTTGCAGGCGGGCGGGCAGGTGATTGACGCCGATGCGCCGGCGCTGGGACGGGGCGCGCAGGCGGCGCTGATCGGCGCTTAAGGTTTCAGGCAACAGCCGTATCGGCCTGAAGCAATAGCCGAATTCAGCGGCGGCTGACGCAAGCATCGGCTGACGCAGGCATCGGCTGACGCAAGCATCGGCTGACGCAAGCCACAGCCGTATCTGGCAACAGCCATCGTCATCGCCCCGGGGAAGCCGCGCTTGCCCGGGGCGTTTTGCTGCTTACTGATCCAGTTGGATCTTGGCGTCGGCCGCCACGTTCTTCCACTTCTTCACGTCGCTTGCGATCACTTGCTGGAATTCATCCGACGTGCCGGCGACCACGGTGCCGCCCAGGCTGGCCATCTTGGCCTTCACTTCGGGCGTGTTCAGCGCCTTCACGGAAGCGTCGTGCAGCTTCTTCTTCACGTCTTCCGGCAGGCCCTTGGGCGCCAGCAGGCCGTTCCAGGCGTTGGCTTCGTAGCGCGGCAGGCCGGCTTCCTTGAAGGTCGGCGTGTCGGGCAGTTCCGGCGAACGCGTGTCGGCGGCGATGGCGATGGGACGAATCTGGCCGCCCTTGATGTAGGGCAGCGAGGCCGGCACCGGTTCCCAGATCATCGACACCTGGCCGCTGATCACGTCGGTGAAGGCCGGGCCCGCGCCACGGTAGGCGATGTGCATGAGCTTGGAACCCGTCATCGACTTCATCAGTTCCATGGCCAGGTTGCCCAGGCCGCCCGCGCCCGACGAGGCGTAGGTGTACTTGTCCGGGTTGGCCTTGGACGCCGCGATCAGCGCGTTCAGGTCGCTGGCCGGGAAGTCTTTGGTGACGCTCAGCACGCCCGGCACGGTGACCAGTTGCGTGATGGCGGTGAAGTCTTGCACGGCGTCATACGTCAACGTCTTGTACACGGCCGGGTTGGTGCCGTGGGTGCTGGAGGACGCCAGCAGCAGGATGTAGCCGTCGGGTGCGGCATCGGCCACGTAGCGCGTGCCGATCGAGCCGCCTGCGCCCGCCTTGTTTTCCACGACGACGGTGGCGCCCAGCTCGGTACCCAGTTGGGCGGCGAACACGCGGCCGATGATGTCGGCCGTGCCACCCGGGGCGAACGGCACGATCAGGCGCAGGGGCTTCGCGGGGTAGTCGGCGGCTTGCTGCGCCGAAGCGGCGCCGGCGGCCAGCGTAGCGCCGGTCAGCAGCGCCAGGGCAATGGTGGATTTCTTGAAATTCATCTGTGTCTCCAGGCGAAGGTTAGTCGAGGCTGCGGTTCAGCCAATCGACGATCAATCCGGCTATCTGGTCGCTGTTGCGGTCCAGCATGCAGAAATGGGAATTGCCGGCGATGCCGGCGGCGGGCAGGTCCAGCACATCGGCGCGTTGGCCGGCCGTGCGCAGGGCGTTCCAGTAGGCGTCCGTCTGGGCGCGGTAGCGCTGCCAGGTGTCGTCCGCGCCAAAGTGATCGCCCCAGACCAGCAGTTGCGGGGGCAACTGACAGCAAGCCGTGGCGGGCGTGCCCGTCGGTTCGACGGCGACCACCGCGCGCACGGTGGCCGCGTATTCCTGGGCGAGCAGGGTGGCGAAGCCGCCGCCCTGGCTGTGTCCGATGACAATGCAGGGGCCAGCCAGGTCCAGCAATTGGCGGTAGGCGTCCAGCGCCATGTCGCCGTGAGTCAGCCAGCGCGGCACGAATTGCTTGGAGAACGTATCGAAGGCGTCGGTGGGAAATTGCTGCGCGGGGTAGGCGTGGCGGGGCTGGCCCGCGGGCGCATAGCCGTCGGCCGGGCCGATGCGAAACAGCCGCCACGCTTCTTCCTTGGACCGGAAGATGGGCGCGCTGTCATAGACCTGCGGATACATCGCCCACGACGCGCGGCCCCGTTCGGGCGCGTCGGACACAAACACGTCATAGCCCGCTTGCAGCAAGCGCCACAGCCAGCCCTCGCGGCCATCGGGCGTGCTTTCCCATTGCGCGCCCGTCATGCCGCCGCCGTGCCAAAGCAGGATGGGGTAGGGGTGGCGCGGCTGGGCCAGCCGGTATTCCTGCACGTACAACTGGCCGACGCTGTAGCCGCCGTTCATGTCGACCAGGCGGGCCGACGCGTTGTCCACCACTTGCTGTTGCTGCATCGGCACACCGCCGGCGACGGCCTCGGCGCCGCCCAGAAAGTGGCTGCGGATGGATTTGAGCAAAACAGGGGCGTCGGGCATCAGGGTTTTCCAGAAGTCGATGCCGGGATGTTAGTTGCCAATTGTTTCTGGGTTGTGCAAAATGAGCACCCGCTGTGCCGAATCGGCACAGCCCATGAATACCGATCCCGCACCGGACAAGCGGGCAGGGGTGAGAGAGACAGATGGACACCAAATGGCTGGAAGACTTCGTCGCGCTATCGAAGTCGCGCAACATGTTCCAGGCGGCCGAGGCGCGCAGCGTGACGCACCCGGCGTTCGGCCGCCGCATCAAGGCGCTTGAGGAATGGGCGGGCGTGGCGCTGGTGGAACGCGGCCATCAGGCCACCACGCTGAACGCGGCCGGGCGCAGCATGCTGGCCGCCGCCATCGACGTGCTGGACATCCTGCGCGACACCCGGCTGGCGCTGCAAAAGCCCGAGCAGGAACGCAACCGCAAGATCATCATCGCGTCGGGCAAGACGTTGGCGCATTCGGTGCTGCCGGGGTTGATGGCCAGCGTGCAGCAGGGCATGCCGGCGTTCCAGCTGAAGGTCATCACCACCACCCTGAACTACGGCGTGGACATGCTGGCGGATGGCGAGGTCGACTTCCTGCTGTGCCATGCGCACGAGCCGCTGTACGCCAAGATCGATAACCCCGGCTACCGCTGCCGGCGCGTGGGCGCCGACAAACTGGTTGCGGTCAGTGCGCCCGTGTCGGAGGGCGGCCGCCACCCCCGCTATGCCGTGCCCAAGCTGGCGTCGGACCCGGCCGTGCCGTTCCTGGCCTATGCCGACAGCATGTCGCTAGGCCGCATCCTGCACGACCGCCTGCGCGGGCTTTGCGTGGTGCCGCAATTGCAGGCGTTGTATGAGTCAGACCTGGCCGACGCGCTGCACGCCATGGCGCGCCAGGGCTTTGGCCTGGCCTGGCTGCCGCATACGCTGATCGAGGCCGACTTGCGCGCAGGCAAGCTGGTGCGGGCCGACAGCGCGCGTAACGACATCCATATGGAGATTCGGCTGTATCAGTCGGTGGACAACGCCAAATTGCTGGCCCGCCAGGTCTGGACCCGGATCGAAGCCTACGCGGCCCGATAGCGGCGCCGTTCAGCCATAACCATTCAGGCATAAAATAGCGAATTACCCCATACCCGCACACCCGCACACAGGATTCCAGCGCCATGAACGCACGTATCCCCGAAGACGCACTGCCGCCCACCCTGGACCCGAAAGCGCTCCAGGAATTTGTCGACGACAAATGGGACAACGAGATCATCCCCGCACTGACCGACTACATCGCCATTCCCGCCAAGAGCCCGGCCTTTGACGCCGACTGGGAAAAGAACGCGTTCATTGAACGCGTGGTGCGTGATGCGGCGCAGTGGGTGGAAGCGCAGAAAGTATCGGGCCTGAAACTGGAAGTGGTGCGCCTGCCGGGCCGCACGCCCGTCATCTTCTTTGACGCGCCGGCCACCCGCAGCGACAACGGCGACACCGTGCTGCTGTACGGTCACCTGGACAAGCAGCCGGAATTCTCGGGCTGGCGCGCGGGCCTGGGCCCGTGGACCCCGAAGTACGAAGACGGCAAGCTCTATGGCCGCGGCGGCGCAGACGACGGCTACGCCGTGTATGCGTCCTTGACCGCCATCATGGCGCTGGACAAGCAAGGCATTCCGCGCCCGCGTTGCGTGGGCATCGTCGAAACCTGTGAAGAGTCCGGCAGCTACGACTTGCTGCCTTACGTAGACGCGCTGCGCGACCGCCTGGGCAACGTCGCCCTGGTCGTGTGCCTGGATTCGGGCGCCGGCAACTACGACCAGCTCTGGATGACCACGTCGCTGCGCGGCATGGTGTCCGGCACGCTGGAAGTGCAGGTGCTGGACGAAGGCGTGCACTCGGGCGACTCCAGCGGCGTCGTGCCGTCGTCGTTCCGCATCTTGCGCCATCTGCTGGACCGCCTGGAAGACAGCGGCACCGGCCGCCTGCTGCCGCAAAGCCTGCATTGCGAAATTCCCGCCGACCGCGTGGAACAGGTGTCTGCCACCGCCCGCATCCTGGGCGACGAAGTGTGGCGCCGTTTCCCCTGGAGCTGCGGCGCCGAAGGCGGCTTTGTGCTGCCCATGACGACCGAGCCCGAACAAGCCCTGTTGAACCGCACCTGGCGCCCGACCTTGTCGGTGACGGGCGCCGAAGGCCTGCCGCCGCTGTCCAGCGCGGGTAACGTGCTGCGCCCGCGCACCGCGTTCAAGCTGTCGCTGCGCCTGCCGCCGCTGGTGGACGCCGTGGCCGCGTCGCAAGAGATCAAGGCGCTGCTGGAAGCCGATGCGCCCTACAACGCCAAGGTGATCTTCAAGGCCAACGAAGGCGCCGCCACCGGCTGGAACGCGCCGGCCGCCGTGTCGTGGCTGACCCAGGCGCTGGATGCCGCCTCGCAGCAGTACTACGGCCAGCCTTGCGGCTACATCGGCCAGGGCGGCACGATTCCGCTGATGAGCATTCTGCAAAAGGGCTTCCCCAAGGCGCAGTTCATGGTGTGCGGCGTGTTGGGCCCCAAGTCCAACGCCCACGGCCCCAATGAATTCCTGCACGTGCCGTATGGCAAGAAGCTGACGGCTGCCGTCGCCCAGACCATGGCGGCCATGCCGGCATGATTTCGACTTCTGACGCTTACGCCAATGTGGTGGCTGAAACCCGCCACTGGCTGACTCAGGCCGTCATCGGCCTGAACCTTTGCCCGTTCGCCAAAGCGGTTCAGGTCAAGGACCAGATCCGCTTTGCGGTCAGCGACGCCACCGACGCCGAGGGCGTCCTGACCGACTTGCAGGACGAGCTTGCCTTGCTGGCCGAGGCCGACCCGGAACAGATCGACACCACCTTGCTGATCTTGCCCGACGCGCTGGACGACTTCCTGGATTTCAACGATTTCGAAGAGCTGTCCGACCGCCTGCTCAAGCGCATGCGGCTGGTGGGCGAGCTGCAAGTGGCCACCTTCCACCCGCAGTTCCAGTTTGCGGACACGCAGCCGGACGACATCGAGAACTACACGAACCGTTCGCCGTACCCGATTCTGCATCTGCTGCGCGAAGACAGCATCGACCGGGCAGTGGAATCGTTCCCGGACGCGGCGGACATCTATGAAAAGAACATCGACACGATGAAAAAGCTGGGTCTGGAAGGCTGGAAGAGGCTGATGACCAAGGCGTAGCCGGTGTAGCCGGCCGCCTGCCCGCATCCAAATCCTTGCCGTCTTCGTATATGGGGCATGGGGCCACAGACCACTGGCCCCATGCCCCATGTTCTTCACAAGGAGACGACCTTGCCGCCCCGTGGTTCCTTCGTTCAGGCACGCCGATGCGTAGCGCGCTGATCCTTGCCGTGCTGGCCTCGGTTCTGGTGCTGGGGCTGGCGGCGTGTTCGCCGCTGGCCGTGCTGAATGGCGCGGTGCCTGAAGACGCCAGCCGCGTCGTGTCAGGCGTGGCCTACGGTGATAGCCCCCGCCAGCAGTTGGACATCTACGCGCCGCCCGGCGTCGATCGCCCGCCCGTGGTGGTGTTCTTTTACGGCGGCAGCTGGCGCAGCGGTTCGCGTGCCGACTACAAGTTCGTGGGCGACGCGCTGGCCTCGCGCGGCATCATGGCCGTTATCGCCGACTACCGGCTTTACCCCGACGTGTCATACCCGGACTTTGTGGACGATTCCGCGCGCGCCGTCGCATGGACCTTGCATCACATCGCACGCTACGGTGGCGACCCGGCCGAAGTCTTCGTAGCCGGGCATAGCGCGGGTGGCTACAACGCGGCCATGGTGGCGTTGGACGCGCGCTGGCTGGCGCGCTTTGACGCGTCACCCGCCATGCTGCGCGGCTGGATCGGCATGGCCGGCCCCTACAACTTTCTGCCCATCGTGGCGCGCAGCCTGAAACCCGTCTTCCATTTCCCCGGCACGCCGGCGGATTCCCAACCGATTGCGCACGTCAGCGCCGCCGCGCCGCCGGCCTTGCTGATGGTGGGCATGGCCGACACCACGGTTGACCCCGCGCTCAACACGGAAAGCCTGGCGGCGGCGCTGCAGGCGGCGCACGCGCCGGTCAGTGTTGTGCGTTATGACCGGCTGGGCCATGCGCTGCTGGCGGGCGCCTTGGCGCGTCCGCTGCGCTGGCGCGCGCCGGTGCTGGACGACCTGGCGGCCTTTGTCTGGCAGACGGCCCGGGCGGGCCAGCCCCCCGCGAAGGCCGCGGCCGCCCAATCCCAGCCCTGATCTTGGGCGTTCCATTCCGCCCACTTCCCCGGGGCTGATGCAAGGCTCGCCGCAATCGGGCATTATTTGCGACCACGGGTCGTGTTGACCAGCATAGAGGGGTAAGTCGTGCCGCAAGACATGCGCTTGGCGTTGGATGCACCAGACTGGATCTCGATGGCGCTGATACCGATTGCACAAGCACAGGCAAGCGATATTGCGCGTACCGATGCCGACGCCCGGCGTCTGGAAGCCGACATGCAGCCCATGGGCGCCAAACGGCGCGGCGAATTCCTGGCGGGCAGAGTGTGCGCGGCGCGCGCCCTGGAAGCCGCCGGCGCCGGGCGCATCGGCTACGTGCCGCGCGGCGAAGACAAGCTGCCCGTGTGGCCGGCAGGCTGGCACGGCAGCATCAGCCACAGCACGGCATGGGCGGCTGCGGCGGTGGCGGCGTCCCGCCATTGCGTGGCGCTGGGATTCGATATCCAGGAACGGGTCAGCCCGCGCGTCATGACCGAGGTCATGCCCTTGATCGCGAACACCGCCGAATTGGCCCGCGCCAGCCCTTACTTCGAACGCCGCAGCGCGCTGACGCTGTTGTTCTCCGCCAAGGAATCGCTCTACAAGGCGCTGCATCCGCTGGTGCGCACATTTCAGGATTTTGATGGCGCGGAATTGACGTCGATCACGCCCACCCGTTTGCAGCTGACCCTGACGCGCAGTTGGGGGCCGGGCGGCTGGGAGGCAGGGACGGCGGTGTGGATGCATTACACGTGGCAAGACGACCTGGTCGCCACCTTGTGTTGGCTGACCGGCAATCGCACGGTTTGATCTAGGGTTTTCCCTAGGCATCTGACGGGCGTCGGGCTTCGTATATGGCAGTGTCCCTGCCAGATATGCCGAGAGAAGCCCACTATGACGCCGCACTCTGCCTCTACGTCTTCCGAGCCCTATGCGCCCGAGCCCGCCGCGCCGCCGATGTCGTTTGCCGACCGCCTGCTGCGTCAGCACTTGCAGAGCCGCTTAGGCGATTTGCGAGGCGGATCGCTGACCATCGAAGACGCCATGGGCCAGATGCAGGCAGGCGTCACCGGCTCAGCCCAAACCCGCCACGTGCACTTGCGCGTGCGCGACCCGGCCTTTTACCGGGCGCTGGCGTGCAACGGCAGCGTGGGCGGCGGCGAGGCGTATGGCGACGGCCATTGGGAATGCGATGATCTGGTCGGCCTGATCCGCCTGCTGGTGCGCAACCGCGATTGGCTGGACAGCATGGAAACCGGCAGTGCGCGCCTGGGCGGCCTGGCTATGCGCGCGCTGCATGCGCTGCGCCGCAACACCCGCGCCGGCAGCCGCCGCAACATCGCCGCGCACTACGACCTGGGCAATGCGTTCTTCCAGCTTTTCCTGTCAGACGACATGATGTATTCGTCGGCCATGTGGGAAGGGGAGGACGACACGCTGGAGCAGGCGTCCACGCGCAAGCTGGATGTGATTTGCCGCAAGCTGGACTTGCAACCGGGTGATCACGTGGTCGAAATCGGTACCGGCTGGGGCGGCTTCGCGCTGCATGCCGCTCGCCATTACGGTTGCCGCGTCACCACCACCACGATTTCGCGCGAGCAGCATGCGCTGGCTTCTGAGCGCATCCGCCGCGCCGGGTTGCAGTTCCGGGTGGACGTGTTGCTACAGGACTATCGCGACCTGCATGGCCAGTTCGACAAGCTCGTCTCGATAGAAATGATCGAGGCCATCGGCGCGGCTTATCTGCCCACGTACTTCGCCAAAGTGGGTGAACTGCTCAAGCCGGCGGGCGTGGCGCTGATCCAGGCCATCACCATCGAAGACCACCGCTACGCGCAGGCGTTGAAAGCCGTGGACTTCATCAAGCGCCATGTCTTCCCGGGCAGCTTCATGCCGTCGATCCAGGCGATGCTTAACGCCAAAACGCGCGCCAGCGACCTGAGCCTGGTGCATCTGGAAGACTTCGGCCTGTCTTACGCGCGCACGCTGCAAGCGTGGCGCCAGCGCTTCATGGCGCGGCTTGACGCGGTGCGGGCGCAGGGGTTTGATGAACGCTTCATCCGCCTGTGGGAGTTCTACCTGGCCTACTGCGAAGGCGGATTTCGCGAACGCGCCATTGGCGTATCGCATCTGCTGCTGGCGC
This sequence comes from Achromobacter sp. 10T422, assembly GCF_056394065.1. NCBI lineage: Bacteria > Pseudomonadati > Pseudomonadota > Betaproteobacteria > Burkholderiales > Alcaligenaceae > Achromobacter > Achromobacter sp. 10T422. The sequence continues at coordinate 630,028 of NZ_JBFTHD010000001.1, read as the reverse complement.
GCCCCGCAGCCATGCCCGGCGCGGCGCGCTGGACCGCCGGGTAGGCGAGGGAGTCCACATGACATTCTGGGCCAACCTCATCGGCTACCAGATCGTCTGGTTTGGCGCGGTGATCGGCGCCAGCCGGGGCAACCCGTGGTGGGGCGTCGCGCTGTCGGCGGGCTTCGTGCTGATCCAGGCCTGGGTGTCCGACAGCCGCCGCGCCGACTTGCGGCTGGTTGCCGTGGCGCTGTACTTGGGCATGGTGCTGGACGGTGTGCTGGCCGCCAGCGGCTGGGCGCTGTACGTCACGCCACGGCCCGCCTTGCCGATGGGGGGCGCACCCATCTGGATCTTGGCGCTCTGGGCTGCCTTCGCCATGACCTTCAACCATTCGCTGGCTTACCTGCGCGACCGCCCCGCGCTGGGCGCAGCGTTGGGGCTTGTTGGCGGGCCGCTGGCGTATTGGGGCGCCGCGCGAGGGTGGGGCGCGATGGTGTTTGTGCCGCCCGTCTGGCGCAGCCTGACGTGGCTGGTCATCGGCTGGGCGCTGGCGATGTGGGGGCTCTGCCGGCTGGCCCGGCGTTGGGAACGCAATTTGCGGAGGCCATCCGCTTCGATCACAGGGGGCGCAACATGAGCCCGGGTATGCAGATTCTGATGGTGGCGGTGATGGGGGTGGTGCTGATGGCTGCCGGGTGGCAGTGGCAGCGCCGCCATCGCAATGCCGGCATTGTCGATGTGATGTGGACGGCGGGTGTTGGGCTGGGCGCGGTGCTGACTGCGCTGACGGGGCCGGGCGCCATCATGCCAAGGCTGCTGCTGGCGGTGCTGGGCGGCGTGTGGGCGGGCCGGCTTGCGCTGCATATCTGGCGCCGAGTGCGGGACGGCGAAGAAGACGGCCGCTACCGCGCGCTGCGCGCCCACTGGAACGGCAGCCAAACCAAATTCGCGCTGTTTTTTCTGGCGCAGGCCGGCTTGATCGTGCTGTTCACCTTGCCCTTCATCGCGGTTGCCGCCAACCCGGTCCCCGGCATGACGCCGTGGTTGTGGCTGGGGCTGCTGATCTGGATTGTGGCGGTTGCTGGCGAATCGCTGGCTGACCGGCAACTGGCGGCCTTTCGCGCGGACGCGGCCAACGCCGGGCGCGTGTGCCAAGTGGGCTTGTGGCGCGTGTCCCGCCATCCCAACTACTTCTTCGAATGGCTCCACTGGTTCACCTACGTGGCGCTGGCCGTGGGCGCCAGCTTCGCGTGGCTGGCGTGGGTGGGGCCCGTCGTGATGTTCATCTTTCTGCGATGGATCAGTGGCATCCCCTACACCGAAGCGCAATCGCTGCGCACGCGCGGCGACGCCTACCGCGAGTATCAGCGCACGACGCCGATGCTGTTCCCCTGGTTTCCGAAACCGGCCTCCGCCGCCGGCTCCCCGCCACGCCATGCAAAGGGCAAATCATGAACACCGCCATTCTTAGCGACGTCCAACTTCCCTCGGATCGTCCTGCCCCGGGCTTGCTGGGCTGGGCCGAACGCGGATGGGTGCCCGATGCGCTGGTGCGCCAGGGCATCCGGCGCCTGTGCGCCGACCGGCTGCGCGACGAAAGGGCGGGCGGCCCGGCGGCGCAGGCAAGGCGCTATCAGCATTTGATGAACGAGCTGCAGGATAGCCCGCTGGCCATCCACACCGACGACGCCAACGCCCAGCACTACGAATTGCCTGCCGACTTTTTCAAGCTGTGCCTGGGCGGGCGCTTGAAGTATTCAGGCTGCTACTACGCCACCGGCCGCGAAACCCTGGACCAGGCCGAAGCCGCCATGCTGGAGCTGACCGGCATGCGCGCCGAACTGGCCGACGGCCAGCGCATTCTGGAGCTGGGCTGCGGCTGGGGCTCGCTGACGCTGTGGATGGCGGAACGCTATCCGAATGCGCGCATCACGGCCGTGTCCAATTCCGCGTCTCAGCGCCAGCACATCCAGCAGCAATGCCAACTGCGCGGCATGGGCAATGTGGACGTCATCACCTGCGACGTCAACACGCTGCAACTGCCGCCCGCGGAATTTGACCGCTGCGTGTCCGTCGAAATGTTCGAGCACATGCGCAACTATCAGGACCTGCTGGCGCGTATCGGCACGTGGCTGCGGCCCGCGGGCAAGCTGTTCGTACACATCTTTGCGCACCGCAGCCTGATGTACCCGTTCGAAACCGAGGGCGCCGACAACTGGCTGGGCCGGCACTTCTTCACGGGCGGCATCATGCCTGCGGCGGACACCTTGCTGTGGTTCCAGCGCGATCTGCACATCGAAGCGCGCTGGCTGATCGACGGCAGCCATTACGAACGCACGGCAAATCACTGGCTGGCGAACCAGGACGCCAACCGCGCCGCCGCCATGCAGGTGCTGGAGCACGCCTATGGCCCGGCGCTAGCGGCATTGTGGTTTCAGCGCTGGCGCATGTTCTGGATGGCGTGCGCCGAACTGTTTGGCTATGAACGCGGGCGGCAATGGATGGTCGCCCATTACCGCTTTACGCGGCCTTGATAAGAGAGGAATGCCATGCGCCACATCTTCCGAAGTTCTGCGTTGGCATTGGCGGCCGTGCTGGCCGGTTGCAGCAGCCCGCCGCCGATGCCGCCCGTGGCGCAGGTCGACATCCCGCGCTTCATGGGCGACTGGTACGTGATTGCCGGCATCCCCAGCTGGCCCGAACGCAAGTCATTCAATGCGGTGGAGTCGTACGCCTTGATGCCCGACGGCCGCATCCAGACCACCTTCCGCTACCGCCACGGCAGCTTTGACGCTGATGTGGAAACCATGCACCCGGTAGGCACCGTGCAGCCGGGCACGGGCAACGCCATCTGGGGCATGCAGTTCATCTGGCCGATTCAGGCGGAATACGTCATCGCTTATGTGGACGACGCCTATCAGCAAACCATCATCGGCCGCTCCAAGCGTGACTACGTGTGGATCATGGCGCGCACGCCCACGCTGCCTGAAGCCGATTACGCGCGTCTGGTCGCCAAGGTTGGCGAGCTGGGTTATGACACCAGCCAGCTGCGCGTGGTGCCGCAACAATGGCCGGAACCTGCGGCCCGCCCGCGCTAGTGATCGCATACCAAATACCACCCGGCGGAATTAACCTCGCCCCACGCGCATCACACGCCTGGGGCTCCCCCGGCGCACCGGGATATCCCTAGATAGCCCATCGGCGGTATTGCATACAACATACGGCCATTGTGACCGCTGCTGTTCGGCTGGCGGCCTGTGCGTCCTTCCCCGTTTCCTCGTCTTGCCACGCGGCGCTTGCCTGGGCGCGCGCGGGGCTGGTGCCTTTGCCCTTGCTCGGAGAGCCGTATGCGATTGTCCCGCCGTCACGCCCTGGGTGCGCTTGCCGCGCTGCCCCTGATGTCCCTGAGCTCGCGCCCGGTCTGGGCGCAGAACACCTTTCCGACCCGCCCCGTGCGCCTGCTGGTGGGCTTTGCCCCCGGCGGCCTGACCGACATCGCCGCGCGCGCCTTGGCCGAACGCATGGGCAAGACGCTCAAGCAGAACGTGGTTGTTGAAAACCGCCCGGGCGGGCAGGCCATCATCGCCACCGTGGCGGTGGCGCGTGCAGAGCCCGATGGCTATACGCTGGGCTTTGCCGGCACCAACGGCATGATCCTGAACCCCTTGCTCTACAACAATCTGCCGTACCAGCAGTCTGACTTCAAACAGCTGGGGTCGATGGGCAAGTCGCCCATGCTGCTGATCGTGCACCCGGACCTGGGCGTGAAGAACGTGCAGGAATTCATTGCGCTGGCCAAGAAGAAGCCGGGCGACATCACCTGCGCCCACGCGGGGCGCGGCGTCATCAATCACCTGGCGCTGCTGCACTTTCAATCCAAGACGGGCACGCAATTCCAGGACGTGCCCTACAAAGGCAGCGGCCCCGCGCTGCTGGACCTGATGGCCGGCACGGTGCAAAGCACGTTCGACTTTCCGACTTCCGCGCTGCCCAACATCAAGGCGGGCAAGTTGCAGGTGCTGGCCGTGACGGCCGACAAGCGCCTGTCCAGCCTGCCCGACGTGCCCACCATGAAGGAAGCGGGCGTCGACGGCTTCGAGCTGTACACGCGCATGATGATCTCTGGCCCCGCCGCCATGCCCGCGAACGTGGTGGCCGTGCTGGAAAACGCCGTGCGCGAAGGCACGAGCGACCCCGGCCTGATCCAGCAATTCGCGGAGCAGGGCGTGGCCGTGGAATTCACGTCGTCGGCCGATCTGGACAAAGTCATCGCCGATGAGTCCGCCATGTGGGCGCAGGTCATCAAGGCCAATGGCGTGCCCAAGACCGATCTGAAAGCCTAACGCCACCGTCAAGGACACCTTCAAGGACACCCCGTGACTGAACAAGCCCGCATCACCGTCACCCCCGAATTCGCCCTGATCGACGTCGCACGCGAGATCCGCATCGACGGCTTTCCGGCCTATGCCTTCATCACCGTTACCGCCAGCATGCAGATGTGCGGCGCGCCGTGGCGCTCGCAGGCCGTGTTCGTGGCCGGCTTCGATGGCAGCCTGGACTTGGGGCGCGACAGCCCCGTGTCGGGCAGCTACGCCGAGCCCTCGGCCATGGGCATTGTGTGGTCCATGGTCTGCGAAGACATGAGCCGCGTGGTGTTCCCGCCCGACCGCACCGAGCCGCTGGTGATTCAGATCGAAGCCACCGATGGCGTGCGCCACGCGTCGGCGCGGCTGGTGCAAGACTTTCTGGAAGACGGCGTCACGCACCGCGCAGTCCGCGAAACCGTGGGCGGCATGACGGTGTCGGGCGAGCTCTATACGCCCGCCGGCCCCGGCCCGCATCCGCTCGTGATCTACATGAATGGCTCGTCGGGCGGCGTCAACGCGCCGCGCGCCGCGCTCTTTGCCGCGCGCGGCTTCCAGTGCCTGGCGCTGGCCATCTTCAATTACGAAGGCCGGCCCAAGTACTTGAACGACATGCCGCTGGAATATTTCGAGCACGCGCTGCGCTGGGCGCACGACACGCTGGCGCCGCGCGACGGCTTTGTGGCGCTGTCGGGCATCAGCCGTGGCGGGGAAACGTCGCTGCTGGTGGCCTCGCACTATCCCGATCTGGTCAGCGCGGTGGTGGCCTATGTGCCGTCGCCCGTCATGCACGGCGTTGTCAGCGCCGGTTCACCCGGCACCGGCCGCAATGCCCAGGTTTGGACCAAGGGCGGCGAACCCTTGCCGCATCTATGGGAAAACAACGTCAGCGCTGATTGGGAAGCCGCCTACGCCTCCGAGCCGCCGTATCGGCAGACGCACGCGTTCTTAAGCGCCACGCGCGATAGCGCTGCGTTCGAGCGCGCGCGGATTCCGGTGGAAAACTATCCGGGCCCGGTCATGCTGGTCAGTGCGTCAGACGACGGCTTCTGGCCCAGCACTGCGTATTCGGAAATTGTGATGCGCCAACGCCAGGCGCACGGTCTGCCCACGTTTCATCACGTCTGCATGGGGGCGGGGCACCACGTGCATTACCCCTACCTGCCGGCCACGCTGATCAGCAAACCGCATGCAATGTCGGGCTTGCTGCTGGATGCGGGCGGCACGCCGGCCGCGAATGCGGCGGGCAATGAAGGCTCGTATGTGGCTGTGCTGGAATTTTTGGGGCGGGCGGCAGGCAAGGCGTAAGCCGTTGCGTTCCCGCCGCAGCCGCGGCCAAGCGCGCCTATCCGGTGGCAGGCCCGCCACCGGTTGCCGCGCGCTATCGCAGGCTTATTCTTCGCTGGTCCATTCCACCTGCACGCCCAGGCTGCGCAGGTTTTCCACAAACTGGGGATGGGCGCGGCGAATCGGCGTGGCGTTGCGGATTTCCGAGCGGCCCTTGATGCTGCTGGCCACCATGAACAGCGCGATCGCCACGCGGATGATGTAGGGGCTTTCAACCACGGCGGGCGTGAGCGGCATGCCGCCAAACGTCACCACGCGGTGCGGGTCGGACGAGAATACGTGCGCGCCGAACTTCGACAGTTCGCCCGTCCAGCCCAGCGCGCCGTCATAGACCTTGTTCCAGAACATCGCGTTGCCCTCGGCGCACACGCCCAGCGCAATGAAAATCGGCAGCAGGTCCACGGGAAAGTACGGCCACGGCGCGGCTTCGACCTTGGTCAGCACATTGCTGGTGAAGGGCGTTTGTACCTTCAGTGGGCCGGAACGCAGCGCGCGCGACCAGCCGTCCTTGTGCTCGATCTGCACGCCGAACTTGGCGAACGTGCGGTCGATCAGCGGGAAGTTGCCCGGCGTGCGGTTGCGCACCACGACGTCGCCGCCCGTGATGGCGCCCAACGCCAGAAAGGTCGTGATCTCGTGGAAGTCTTCTTCAAAAGTGAAATCGCCGCCGGTCAACGTGGCGCCGCCGCGCACCGTCAGGCGCGACGTGCCGATGCCGTCGATATCTGCGCCCATCATCACCATGAAGCGGCAGAACTCCTGCACGTGCGGCTCGGACGCAGCGTTGGTCAACGACGATTCGCCAACGGCTGCCGCCGCGCACAGCACGAAGTTCTCGGTGGTGGTGACCGACGCGTAGTCCAGCCAGTGGTGCGTCGCTTTCAGCGGGCCGCTGCTGCGCACCAGCAGGGAACCGCTGGCGCGTTCCACTTCGCCGCCGAACGAGCGGAAGATGTCCACGTGCGGATCAATCTCGCGCACGCCCAGCGTGCAACCCTTCACGTTGTCTTCCAGTCGCGCCACGCCAAAGCGCGCCAGCAGCGGCGGCACCAGCATGATCGACGAACGCATCTCTTCCGGCAGCCGGTGCGACGTGGCGTCGAACGTGGTGTGGCGGTGATGCAGGTTCAGCGTGCGCGTGGTTTCGTCCAGCTTCACGTCGCTGCCCAGCGTGCGGAAGATGTCGAGAATCTTGCGGACATCGGTAATGTCCGGCACGCCGTGCAGCGTCAGGGGCTGGTCGGTCAGCAACGTGGCGCACAAGATCGGCAGCACGGCGTTCTTGTTGGCCGAAGGAATGACGCGGCCACGCAAAGGCGTGCCACCGTGGACGATGAGGTTGGACATGGGTGAGGCGGCGGGGAAGGGGTTTTGTAGCGAGGAGTGGCGGGAATTGTACTGTTGTCGCCATAGGGCGGCCGGCCAGCCCGGTGATGAAACGTTTCAAACTGCAAATTGACGTGGCCGCCCTGGGTGGAATCCTCCTCGGGCGTACCCCCTACGCCCTGTAGCGCGGGGTCAATGCCCCACCACGGCCAGCCCCGAGCTCCGTAATCCGGGCCGGAACGCATGCGCGTGCGCCGACCACGCCATGACGAACGCCAGGGCGACCAGCACGACCAGCGCCCACGGAAAGGCCCCAACGCCCCAGGCCTCAAGCAGCATGCCGCCCGCCACCCCGGCGCCGGCGATTGCGCCATTCCACGCCACCACGTTCATGGACAGCGCCACATCTGCGCCGCTGCCGGCCGCATCGGCCAACGCGGTTTGCAGCAAGGTGGCGGCCCCGCCGAAGCTCACGCCCCAGACCGCCACGCCCAGATAGATCACGGTGGGGTTGGCAGGCGCCAGGGCGAAGACCAGCGCCGTGACGGCGAAGGCGGCCAGGCTCGCCAGCACCGTCACGCGCAAATGGCGGTCGACCAATCTGCCGGTGATCCAGATGCCAGCAAGCGCCGCCGTGCCAAACACCAGCAACACCAGGTCCACCCGTTCAGACAGGCCGGCAGGGGCGACAAAGGGCGCGATATACGTGTACAGAATGTTGTGCGCCAGCATCCATGCCACCACCACCGCCAGCACGGGCCGCACACCCGGCGTCGTGAACACCCGGCGCAGCGGCATGCGTTCATGGGCGGACTGCCCCGGGTAATCAGGCACCTTGGCCAGCACCCAGACGATCAGCGCGAGCGTCAGCGCCGACATGATCCAGAACGCGACGCGCCATCCCACCGTAGCGCCCAGCAAGGTGCCTAGCGGCACACCCAGAGACAGCGCGATCGGCGTGCCCACCATCGCCAACGCCATCGCCCGCCCTTGTTGCCAGGGGGCGACCATGCGCCGCGCGTAGCCCGCCAGCAGGCTCCAAGCCAGCCCCGCCGCCATGCCCGCGAAGAAGCGCGCCACCAGGGTCAGCCCATAGTTCGTTGACAGCGCCGTGGCGGAATTGAAGAGTAGAAAGCCGATGATCGTCATCAGCAACACGTTGCGGCGGCGCCAGCCGCGGGTGGCGATCGTGAGCGGAATGGCCGCCAGTAAAGAGCCCAGCGCATAAGCGGTGACGGTCTGCCCGGCCAGCGCCTGGCTGACGTCCAGCCCGGCGCTGATCTGGGGCAACAGCCCCGCGGGCAGGGTTTCGGTGACGATGCAAAGAAAGCCGGTCATGGCCAGCGCCAGCAGCCCGGAGACAGGCAGGCGGTCAGACGCGGGCTGCCCGGTTGAAGTCGTTGAGTGATTCACGCAAAAGTCCTTTTGTAGAGAGTGCCGGATCGATATCTGCGGCGGGCCGGGCGCGGGGGACGGGCGCCATGGGGGCCACGATTGAGGGCCGCTAGTTATATACCGATCGGTATAAATGTAGGCGCGCAGCTTTCGCGTTGTCAACGACTTTTGTATCGATTAGTATTGATGTCGCGTTCGAAAAAGGGAGACTGCTATGGCGCAAATGGGCAGGCCGCGCGCGTTTGACCGCGATCAAGCGGTCGAACAGGCGATGCATTTATTTTGGGAACAGGGCTATGAATCAACGTCGCTCAGCCAGTTGAAGGCCGGCATTGGCGGCGGCATTTCAGCGCCCAGTTTTTATGCGGCGTTCGGGTCGAAAGAGGCGCTGTATGCCGAAGCCGTTCAACGCTATCTGGACACCTACGCCCGCGTGAACGACAGCCTGTGGGACGACAACACCCCGCCCAAAGCCGCCATAGAACTGGCGCTGCGCCGGTCGGCGAAGATGCAGTGCGAACGCACGCATCCTAAAGGCTGCATGGTGGCGCTGGGCGTCATGAGCGCGCCCACCCCAGAACATGCCGACGTCGCCAAGCCCTTGGCGGCATCGCGCCAGCGCACGCATTCGGGCTTCATCCGCTGCGTGGAGCGCGGCATCGCCAGCGGCGAGCTTGCCGCAACCACAGACGCCAAAGTGCTGGGCACCTTGTTCAACAGCTTTCTGTTGGGCGTGTCGCTCGCGGCGCGGGACGGCGTGCGTTACCCGGTGTTCGACGCCGCGATCACGCAGCTGATGCTGCAATGGGACGCGGCGAGCGTGGGCAATCAAACCAAGACAGCAAGCTGAGACAGCAAGCTAAGACAGCCCCGCAGTGTCTCAGACGTCCGTTTCGCCGCGGCCAAACGTCAGCTCGCGTCCGCGCCCATCCACTCGCAGGCGGGCCTGTTCCATGCGCCGCCGCAAACGCCAGCCGCCGAACCAGCCGCTGTCGTTATTGATTTCGCCGCTTAGTCGCTGCAAGTATTCGTCTTCGGGCGATAGCGCGCAGGCGCGCGCAATCCACACCTTGGCCAGATACGCATTGGGCTCGCAACCGCGCCCTTCCATGAACGCGATGGCGTAGCTGCGTGCGGCGGTTTCGCGGTCGCCGTCATCGCTTTGGTCCCACATCCAGGGCAGCACGCGGTCGAGCGCCGCGCGCTGGTCCTCATCTGACCCGCTGTGCATCAGCATCAGCCAGCTCAGGTTGCGGGCGGCCATGGCTTCCATGCGGGAACCGCGATCGGCCACGCGCCAGTTGTTTTCCAGCCAGAGCCGGTAGGTCTGGTATTCGCCTTGGGCAAGGTCGCGGCCTTCGTCGATGGCGGCATAGGCCAAATTGTTGCGGGCCACCAGATGGCCGGCTTCGGCGGCACGTGTGAGCCAATCGCGCGCGGCGGTCTTGTCGATACCCGCGTAGTCGACGTCGATCTTGCCTGCATACAGCTCGCTTAGCGACATCAGCGCATCCGACCGTTCGCGCGCGGCGCCTTCCTGCCACAAGAACATCGCGGCCTCAGGCGACACGTCGCCCCACAGGTTGCGGCCCAGCTGCGGCAGGTTGAACGAGCGGTCCTTGCCGTCCAGCGCGAAGCCGCGTTCCAGCAGCGCTTGCGTATCAAGCTCGCCGGTCTGCAAACCGAACAGGCCGAACTGGCTGCCCACCGCCGCCAGCAGCACGGCTTCCACATCGTCGCCCCAGCGCGCGCCGCGCAGCAGAATCTGCCGGAACAGGCCGTGCGTGTCGGGCATGCCCTTGAACCACAGGCACGCTTGCAAGGTGAACACCGTGCCGGGGTAGGCCTCGTCCGATAGGTCGATATCCGCAGGCGCCACGGCGCAGGCCTGCGCCAGCAGGTCGTAAGCGTGTTGCAGCAGCGCGGCGTCCCAATGCACGTCACCGTCATCATCGACATGGCGGGCGCGCATGGTTTCAAAGTTGGCGTAATGGCACAGGGCCACGGCGCGCTGCTCGGCGGAAAGCTGCAAAGTCAGCCATTGCTCGAACGCGTCGCGAAACGCGGCGTTCTGCGCGTCGTCGTCCACGTCCGGATAGAAGGCGGAGCAGCCCAGGTAATCGAATTCTTTGTGGAACCGCAGTTCATCGCGCTCGGCGTCGGTCAAACCGGCGCATACGGGGCCGTTGATGAACGCGTCCATCTCGTCGTGGCTGCCGCCCCAGCGCGGATACAGGAAGTACAGGTACGTGGTGAGCACGCCCACATCATTGGGGCGCAAGGCTAACGAGGTCCGCAGCCAATAGGTTTTTGGATCGTCGCTGTCGCCCGTCTGGCGCGCGGGCAGGCCGGCGGGCAAGGACGCGGGCAGCTCGGCCAGGCCCATGCCGCTGTGTTCGGCGAGTAGGCTCAAGCCTTGTTCCCAGACCTCGGCGGGCCAGCGTGCCTGCAACGCATCGTGCGAAGCCGGCGCGCCGGCGGCCAGCGCCGCCAGCCATTCCGGTTCGCCCAGGTAGGCGCAGACGCGCATGGTTCTCTGCACGGCCACCACGGGCCGCTCATGCAGTGCCATCGCTTGCAGGAAGGCCCCGACGGCATGGTCGCGCGCCATCATTGCGCCGGCCCATTGCTCATCGTCCACGTAGTCGGCGGTGTTGCTGCTGCGGATGTTGCCGGCAATGGTCTCCCACTGGTTGCCGTAGGCAAGATGCGCGTGATACGACGCAGGCCGCGCCTCGCGCCACGCGCGCAGGCGGGCAAGATTTTCTGCCGCTGACAGTTGCGGGTCGCTGATCTGGTCCAACAACCACCGATATCCGAACGATTCGCCTTTGCTATCCAGCCACCGCAGCGCGGCGGGTTCCAGGATGGCGTCCAGTTCATCAAACTGGCCGCTTTGCAGCCGCTGCCGAAGTTCCGCGCGGCGCGCAAGATGGGTATCGATCGTGTCGGGGGATGAAGTCATTCGCTACGCAGGTGGGTTCAGGAAAAGGCGAACCCACGCCGGCAGCGCAGGGCGCATGCGGGGGCCGCATTCTTATTACAACGGCAGATTGGCGGATTAGTTAAGGACGGGGTCTTTTGACGCCGGGTGCTTACGCACCAGCACCGTGCCCAAAATCGCCAGCACCAGCCCGCCGCCGACATAGGGCAGACCAAAAATAAGCGCCCAGAAGAAGAGGGCGGTGTTGGCGTCGCGGGTGTCTGCGGCGCTGGTGGCGTGTGCGCCAACGTCCATCGTCAGCAGCGTGGCGGGAATCGTCAGCACCATGGCGGCGCCCAGCGCCACACAACCCCAGCCGATCAGGCGGCGCAGGTTGGCAATGCGCGCCAGCAGGACGCTGGCGATGACGGTGACGACGAGCCAGATGACGAGTCCGGCAACGATCATCGTGTCCGGGTCGCCTGACGTGGCGGCTTGCTCGCGGGGGCTTAGGGCCAGGATTACCGGCAGCAGCACGCCGTAGCTGACTCTGCCGATGAGCAATCCCAAGACGATGCTGACAATCCATTTGACGGTGTTTGAGGGCATGCCGAAGGTCCTGGCCGTTAGGCGGTTTGTCCATTGGGCGATTGAGCCGTTTGGACGCTTAGCCATTAATCAAGTAGTGATCTTGCACCGGGAAAAATAACACGGCATCGCCTACGCCCGGCGGCGCACGTTCTCCTGGTGCAGCAGCTTGATCTGCTCCGCAAACTCCGGCACCGGGCCGTCTACGGTTGCGCCATCAATCACGTCTTGAATCGCCAACGGTTTTACGCGCGATGGCGCGACGCCCCATTCGCGCATCCACTGCGCATACTGCTTTGACGACGCCGCATACACGATGCGGCCCAAGCCCACCCAGCCATGCGCCGCCGAACACATCGCGCAGTGCTCGCCGGAGGTATACACGGTGCACGATGCGCGCTCGGCTTGCGGCACATTGTTGGCCGCCCAGCGCGCGATTTCGAATTCCGGATGCTGCGTGTGGTCTCCACCCGAGACGTGGTTGTGGTCTTCGAACAGGACCTCGCCCGTCGCGGACACCAGCACGGAACCGAAGGGCTGGTCGCCCAGCTCCAACGCGCGCTTGGCCAGGTCCACGCAACGGGCCAGGTGTTTCTTGTCCAGGTCATTGATCATGCGGTGTCTCCTTGTAGGGTTGTGGCGCTTGCGCAGAATTGCTTGCGGTAGGCCGACGGTGAAATCGCAAAGGCATGGGTGAAGTGTTGGCGAAACGATACCGAAGATCCGAACCCTACGTCTTCGGCGATGCGGTCGACGGCAAGCCGACCGGTTTCCAGCAGGCGTTGCGCGGCGGCCAGCCGGTGGTTCAACAGCCATTCGGACACGGTGGCGCCTGTCTTCGCCTTGAAGTGGCGGGTGAATGTGCGCCGGCTCATGCCGGTTTTCTCCGCCAACAGGTCCAGCGACAGCGGCAGCCGCAGGTTTTCGATGGCCCAGTCCAGCGTGGCGCTGAGCTTGTCCGAGCCGCTGCGTTCGGGCAGCGGTTGCTCGATGTATTGCGCCTGTCCGCCGTGCCGGTGCGGCGCAACCACCATGCGGCGGGCGATGCGGTTGGCCACTTCCGCGCCATGATCGCGGCGCAGCAGATGCAGGCAGCAGTCAATGGCGGCGGCGGTGCCGGCGGAGGTCAGGATGTCGCCATCGTCGATGTACAACGATTTGCGGTCCAGCTTGACCTTGGGATAGCGGCGTTCGAAGTCGTCGCCCCAGACCCAATGCGTGGCGGCCGTGCGCCCGTCCAGCAAGCCGGCTTCAGCCAACACAAAGGTGCCCAGGCACAGCCCCGCGATGCGCGCGCCCCGGGCGTGCGCGGCGCGCAAGGCCCGCAACAGGGCAGGGGAGGCGGCGGCTTCGGGGTCGGTCCAGGCGGGCATGATGACGGTGTCGGCCTGGGCTAGCACCGACAGATCATGTTCGACTTCGATCTTGAAGCCTGACAGGGTGGCAATCAGCCCGGCCTTTTCTGCGCAGATCAGCAAGCGATAGCGCGGCACGCCCAGCCGCGCCAGATCGTCGCCAAACACCATGCAAGGCACGGACAGGTGAAAGGGGCTGATGTCTTCGAAGGCGATGACGGCGACGGTGTGCATGGCGGGCGTGCGGATTGGGCTATGGATGGCCAGGGAGTATGGACCAGAACAAACGGCCCCGAGCTAAAGGTCCAGAACAAACGGGCCAACAAAAGGGCCAACAAAAGGGCCAACAAAAGGGCCAACAAAAGGGCCAACAAACGGGCCATAAGTTGGCCCGATTCTAGCAATAGTTGTCCATCGGGCCACTATCAAGAAACCCGCATCGGCGTGACACTGGGTGTTCTTTCCCCAACCGACAAGAGACAAGCCATGAGCCATCCCACCATTCGCACCCTGGCCGGCGCCACCGCCCCGGCATCGCTCGATGTGTCCAGCACCGCCTTGCTGGTTATCGATTTCCAGAACGAATACTTCAGCGGCAAGCTGCCCATCCCCGCCGGCAAGACGGCATTGGGCAACGCGCAACGCCTGATCGCGCACGCCGACGCGGCCAAGATCCCGGTTTTCCACGTGCAGCACGTCACGCCCGCCGGCGCGCCGGTGTTCGCCGATCAAAGCCAGACCGGCGAGTTCCATCCCGAATTGCAACCGGCCACGCACCACAACGTGGTCCGCAAAACATCAGTCAGCGTGTTCCCCACCACAGACCTGGACCAGCAATTGAAAGCCGCCGGCGTCAAAACGCTGGTCATCACCGGCCTGATGACGCACGCCTGCGTCGCCGGCGCCGCCCGCGACGCCGTGCCGCTGGGCTATGACGTGATCGTGGCCGAAGACGCCTGCGCCACCCGCGACCTGGACCGCGCCGACGGCAGCGTCGTCAGCCACGACAACCTGCACCGCGCAGCACTCGTCAGCATCGAAGACACGTTCGGCGATGTGATGACGACCGAGCAGGTGTTGAAGCTGCGGGTGGTGTAAATGGGCAAGGCAAGAGCCGTCCGGCGAAGTCATGCGCGGTTCGCCGGACGCTCGTTGCCTGGCCGGGACTTCGTCTGATTTCGAGCCTGGAAGCGATTTTGATATAGCACTGGGTGCTATGTTTGCAGCGCATGGCACAAGCGGCGTTTTACGCCAGATCTGCCAATCGAATGTCCTGGAGAGTCTTGAATTGACCAACGATGCCGCCGTCCGTCCGTTTCATTCCTCGTCGTTTGCGGCATCTGAGACGGCGAAACGGAATGTCAATAAGCCACGGGGTGAAGCGACGGTTAACGATTTGCCTGCCCTGGCGGCCATCCACCGCATTGCCCGGGCTTTGTGCGAGGTTGGCGGGATCGGTCAGAAAACGATGCGTGAATACGACGATCTGTGTACACGTGCTTAAGGCCCCGCCATGCGGGGCCTTAACGTATGCAACCCATCACGGATCAATAAAAAATATCCACGTAATCCGTCAGACGATCGCAGCTTTCCATCTGCTGCAGGCGCCAGTATTTGCGTTTGCCGGTGGCGCGGAATTCGTAGTCGCCGGTGCGTTCGCAGCGGCGGCCTTTGTCCGGGGCGTCCAGAATCAGGATGGTGCCGCGGAAGATGAAGCGGTCGCTGTCGATCGAGACGATTTCACCGTTGATCTTCAGCGTGCCTTCGAAGTTGGCCTGCTCGCCATCGATGCGAACGACGTCATTCACGTCCTTGGCGTTCAGCTTGCCGCGCTGGGCGGACCACAGCCATTGCACCGTGACGCCGCTGTTGTTCAGCAGGCGTTCGTAGGCGGCCTGGTTCTTGATTTCGGTTTTTTGCACCGGGACCAGCGCCGTGGGGCTGTTTTGCTGGACGGGGGAATGCGCCCGCAGCGAGCCGTCCTTCTGCGCGGCGATGATCGGCGAGGCCGAGGCAAGAGCAAGGCCGAACATCAGCGGAACCAGCCGGGAAATGCGCGGCGTTTTCTTGGGCGTAGTCGTATCGCGATCAGGCGTCATGTGCAGGGTCATGAATGAAGTGGCTAAGGACAGCGCCGCCGTCGTACGAGGGCAGCTACGGGCGCATAAAATAGCACGCAGCTTGCATCCAATTAATGCCGGTTTTCGGTGTTATGTATCCATCGGTTAACCGATGGCGTCGCCGGGCCGCTAAACCAGGAGTCCGAATGTTGATCGTCCATCATCTGGGAAAATCACAATCCGAGCGCATCGTCTGGCTGTGCGAAGAACTCGCCATCCCCTACGAGCTGAAGGTCTACGACCGGGACCCGGTCACGCGCTTGGCGCCGGTTGAATACAAGACGCTGCATCCGCTAGGCACCGCGCCGATCATCACCGATGGCGATATCGTGCTGGCGGAGTCCACCGCTATCGTTGAGTACATTCTGGCGAAGTACGGCAACGGCAGCCTGACGGTGCCCGCCACCGACGCGGCGTTTGCCGACTATCTTTATTGGTTCCATTTCGCCAACGGCTCGCTGCAACCGAGCCTGATGCGCTGCATGGTGCTGTCGCGCGCCGAGGTGGCTGACGACAAGCCGACCATGCAGTTCGCCCAGGCGCGGCGCAAGCAGGCGTTGAGCCTGATCGACACGCAGTTGGGTAAAACGGATTATCTGGCCGGCAACGCGCTGACCGCCGCCGACATCATCGCGGTGTTCTCGCTGACGACGATGCGGATGTTCTATTCGTTCGATCTGTCGCCTTACCCGAATATCCTGGCGTATCTTCAGCGCATCGGCGCCCGTGATGCGTATCGCCGGGCCATGAAGAAAGGCGACCCGGACATGACGCCGATGCTGACCTGAAGCGAGGGCGGGCTACAGCACCAGCGGCGAGATCTTGTTGCCGTCGATCGACACACCCGCCATCAACCCACTGTTGTTCATGACGAAGCTCACGATGGGTTGTTGAACGGAGTTGGAATCGATGGCGCCGTTGGCGCCGATCGTTGCAACGGCCACGGTGGCGTCGGCGCCGATCGTCCAGCCGCTGCTGGCGCGGAACTTGGCCAATGCTTCATCCGTCATGAACAACAACACCATGGCCTTGGACTGGGCGCCCGCCTGAAAGCCGATGGAGCCCCCCGAGATGCTGTAGTAGCTGGTGTCTTGGCCATTCACCCGCAGTACGCCAGACCCGGATTGGCCACCCACGATGAAGCTGGCGCTGAGCACTGACGGAAACACCAGCACGCCGCGCGCGCGTTGAACCAACTGCTTGGACTGGGGAGAGGCTTCGTAAAGCCGGGTCAAGGTGGCGTTGGTGGCGGCGTTAATTTCCTGGCGCTTTTCAGCTTGAGTGGCCGTCGATTTGGACCCACTCGTCGTGCAACCGGCGAACAGCACGCTCGACACGCCCAACGCTACTGCCGCCAGAGTGGTCCTACGCCATGTTGAAGGGATCTTGTTCATAAGCGTTTCCTTTTGGATGCAGACGGATCTTTTGGATGGGTCATGCCCGGGCGGCACGCCCTGCAAAGCAGATTACTCTCGTTGGCGCGCATTGGCGCAACCTTCTTTGCGCATCGGGGTAAAAATCTGGTGGCGTGAGGCGGTTTACTATCGCGCCATGTTCTTGTTCATCTTGTTCTGGATCGTGCTGGCCCTGGTGGTGGGCGTATTGGCAGTCGGCCGGGGGCGCAAGGGATTTGGCTGGACGATACTGGCCTGCCTGATCAGCCCGCCGCTTGCCGCTGCGTTTTTGTTCGCCATTGCCGACCGGTCGCCCCACGCCCGCGAGCCGGTTCCCCCGACGCATCTGGTCTGCCTGCACTGCGACGGGCGCATCTTGCGCGATGCTCGCGTGTGCCGGCATTGCGGAGCCGATGTCGCCGCATGACAGGCTGACCGCCTGACTACAGGACGGGCAAATCGCCGGACCGCCGGAGCGCCAGATCGCCGGACCGCCAAACCGCCAGAGCGCCAAACCGCCAGAGCGCCAAACCGCCCCACGGACGCTCCCGCCTATTCGAGCTTGATGTTCGCCTTGCGCGCCACCTCGCGCCAGCGTTGCAGATCCGTCCGCAATTCCGCCGTGAACTGGGCGGGCGAATCCAGCACCGGTTCCACCCCGCGCGACACCAGCGCCTGGCGCGCGTCGGGCGTGCTCAAACCCTTGCGCAACGCGTCGTAGAGGCGGTTTGTCAGCTCGGCGCTTAAATTGGGCGGGGCCAGCACGCCAAACCAGGTGGTGGTCTGGAACCCCGGCACGCCGGCCTCTTGCACGGTCGGAATATCGGTTGCGGTGCCGGAGCGCACGGCGCTGGTCACGGCCAGCGCCCGCACCTGACCGCTTTGAATCAAGGGCAGCGACGAAGGCAGGGTGTCGAAATAGGCATCGACGCGTCCGCCGATGAGATCGGTCATGACCTGGCTGCTGCCTTTGTAAGGCACATGCTGGAAGTTTGATACGCCGGACGATTGCACGAACAGCTCGGCGGCCATGTGGGTGATGTTGCCGATGCCGGCGGAGCCATACGGAATGGGCGTCTTGCTGGCCTTGGCGTAGCGCAGGAATTCATCCAGCGTTTTGACGGGCAGCTTGGGGTTCACGACCAGCACCAGCGGGGTGTAGCCCACTTCGGTGATKGGCGTGAAATCGCGTTGCGGGTCATACGGCAGCTTGGGCGATAGCGCAGGGCTGATGGATTGCGACGCCGTTACGCCCAGCAGCAGCGTGTAGCCATCGGCGGGCGCGCGCGCCACTTCAGCGGCAGCGATGATGCCATTGGCGCCCGCCTTGTTATCGACCACGACGCTGGCGTTCAGCGCTTCACCCAGCCGTTGCGCGACCTGTCGCGCCACGAAATCCGCACCGCCGCCCGGCGGAAATCCCACGATCAGCCGGATCGGTTTGTCGGGATATCCCGTCGCAGAGCCGGCCAAGGCCGACGCCGGCGCCGCGCAAAGCACGGCCGCACCCATCACGGCCACGCCCATCATTGCCGCAGACGTTATTGCTGCAGACGCCATTCCCGCAGACGTCATTGCCCCAGCCCTGGCCTTGATCAGGCCCGACATCATGTTGAGCTGTTTCACTTGCAGTCTCCTTGATTTATTGTCGGGCGATCTGTGCGCCCTTGTTTTGGTATTTGTGCCTGAACAACTGGTGCTTTATGCCTGCCGCCGTACCGGCGCCCACGCAAAATCGCCCGAACGAATCGCGGATACTGCGCCGCTTTCCATCAAGGCCTCGCATTCATCCGGCGACAAGCCTGCCGCCTGCAATACGTCCAGCGTGTGCTCTCCCAAATCAGGCGGGGGCAGCGTCTGCACCCCGTCATCATTCGCATGCAAACGCGGAAACTCCGGCACATCGAACGCCAGATCGCGATAGCGCACGCTGCGCAGCGTGCCTGCCTGCCGCGCCTGTTCGGCATCCAGCACGCGTTCCAGCGGCAACACTTCCGTGCAGCCCACCCCCGCCGCTTTCAAGCGTGCAACCAGGTCGTCAAAGCGATGCGCGCCCACCGCTGCCTTGACGATTTCCTCCACCTGTTCGCGCGCCTTCTTCCGGTCTTTCAACGACGCAAGCGACGCATCGGCCGCCTGTGGCAGCGCCAATGCCTGGCAGAACTTCAGCCAGTGTGCGTCCGTCAGCATCAGCAGGTACATCCAGCGTTCGTCCGAGGTCAGGTACGCACCATACCCCGGCATGCTGAATTCCCCATGCGGTTCGCGTTCGGGGCGGCCCAGCAGTTGCGTCTTCAGTTGCACGCCGACAAGATCGCGTGACGCCACGTGCAAACCGGTTTCATACAAGCCGATTTCGACGTGTCCGCCATCTGTAGCGGTCTGGGGTTGCAGCAAAGACGCCAGGATGCCAATGACGGCATACGCGCCCGCAAACTGGTCGTGATACGACGGCCCCAAGCGGCTGGGGCGGCCATTGATGCGGTTGGCTTCCATCACGCCGGTGGACGCTTCGGCCACGGGGTTCGAGGCCAGATCGTCCGCCTGCGGGCCATCGGCATAGCCGCGGATGTGGCAGTAGATCAGCCGGGGGTTGACGGCCTGGCAGTCCGCGCGCGTCAGCTTCAGTTTGCGCGCCGCCTTGGGCGCCAGGTTATGAACCAGCGCGTCGGCCGTTTCCAGCATCTTCAGGAACGCGGCATGGCCGTCGGGGTGGGCCAGGTCGATGCACACGCTTTTCTTGCCGTGGCTGTACGCAATGAACGTGCCACTGGGGCCGCCGCGCACCAGGCTGCGGGTGGGGTCGCCGCGCGGGGGTTCCACCTTGATTACCTCGGCGCCCAGCTGCGCCAGGATGTGCGAGGCAAAGGGCGCGGCCAGCATGGTGCCCAGTTCAATGACCTTGCGGCCGGAAAGCGGTGCGTTCGGCATGATGTCTCCTGGCTGTTTTCTTAAAAGAATGCATTCTATATGGGTAAGGATTGCGCAGAGATAGTCTTTTTCCTAGGGAAAGCCCGTATTTTGCGCGTCAGTTAAAAATATAGAATGCATTCTTAGTCGCGCATCAGACAGCGGCCGTCGAAGAACAACCAGGAGACATCACCGTGCTCAGAAGGACATTTCTTTCCGGCTGTGCTGCGGCAGCCTCGATCTCGCTTCCAGGCTGGGCGCGCGCGCAATCCGTTTCTCCAGGCATCGACGTGGCCAGCAAGACGGTCACCGTTGGCGCGTTCACGCCCATCACCGGCCCGGTGCCGTTCTATGCCATTCTTTCGCGCGCCGCCGATGCCTGCTTCAAGTGGGTGAATGAAACCGACGCGCTGAAGGGCTGGAAGATCAAGTCCGTCAGCTACGACGATGGCTACGAGCCGGCGCGCAGCGTGGCGGTAACCCGCCGCCTGGTGGAAGAGAACAAGATCTTCGCCTTGGCCGCGCCCGTTGGTACGGCGCAATCCGTGGCGGTGATTCCCTACGCCAAGGAAGTGGGCCTGCCGATGATCGGGCCGATTGGCGGCGCGACGGCGCTGTTCGCCGAACGGCTCGTGTTCCCGCTGTTGCCGGACTACGGCTGGTCTGCCGCATCCAACCTGGACTACGCGTTTGGCGGGCTGAACGCCAGCCGCGTCGCGCTGCTCTGGGAAAACGACGAACTGGGGCGGTCCGCCAAGCGCGGCTTTGACCTGCTGATGGCGGCCAACAAGAAGCAGCCGGCGGAATCAATTCCGTTTGAAGTGCGCAGCACCGACTTCACGCCGCATATTCGCCGCATCGCCAATGCCAAGGCAGACGTCGTGATCCTGTTCGGGTCCAACGCGAATCTGGCCGCCGCCTTGAAAACCGCCGACCGCCTGGGCTTTCAGGGCAAGTGGATGGCGCCGTTCTTCACGGCCGACCCCACCACCTACAAACTGGCCGGCCCCTTGCTGGATGGTGCGTACTTTTCATCGTGGCTGATGCCCGTGGATGCCGACGACGCCAACATCAAGGCGTATCGCGATACGGTGGCCAAGCTTTATCCCAATGACCCCATCGGCGTGTTCGGCCTGAATGGCTGGAGCAACGCGGCCTTGTTCGTCAAGGGCTTCCAGATGCTGTTGGCCAGCGGCAAGCCGCTGACCCGCGCCAATCTTGTCGACGTGATGGAAACCATGACCAACGAAACCGTAGGCGGCGCGCGCCAGGTCACGTTCAAGGCGGGCGACCATCGCGGCGCGCGCCAGGAAGGAATCATTCAGGCGGTGTCCGGCGGCGGCTTCAGGCTGGTGCGGGACTTCAAACCCTATCCCGCCGACGTGTTCGACGCAAAACTAGCCTAGGAGTCAGGGCGTGACCAATATCTATGACGAATGGATCGGCCGCGAAGAATCGCGCACGCAGCACATCGACGCGACGGCGGTTGCGGCCATGGCGGCCACGCTGGACCGGGACGCTGCGCCCGGCGCGGGCGAACCGCTGCCGCCGGGCTGGCAGTGGCTGTTCTTCAATCCGGTGGCGCGCTGTAGCGGCTTGGGTACGGATGGGCATCCGCAACGCGGCGGTTTTCTGCCGCCGATTGAGTTGCCGCGCCGCATGTGGGCGGGCAGCCGGGTGCGCTATCTGGAGGACGTGAAGATTGGCGCTGACGCCACGCGCCGCAGCCGCATCCTGAAAGTCGAGAACAAGGTCGGCAAGCGCGGATCGCTGTGGTTTGTGACCGTGCAACACACCACGCGGTGCGACGGCGCGGACTGCATCATCGAAGAGCAAGACATCGTCTACCGCGAGGCCACGCCGCCCGGCGCGGCAGCGGCAAGCCCGCCTGAGCCCTATGCCGGCCAGGCGCGGTGGGGCCGTGAGGTGCAACCCGACACGACGCTGCTGTTCCGCTATTCGGCGTTGACGTTCAACGGCCACCGCATTCACTACGACCAGGCCTATGCGCGCAACGAAGAGGGCTATCCCGATCTGGTGGTGCATGGCCCGCTGACCGCCACGCTGTTGCAGCAGCTGGCGCTGGACCATGGCGAAGGCCGGGCGCTGGCCAGCTTTGAGTTTCGCGGCGTCAGCCCCTTGTTTGTGTCGCGCCCGTTCCGCCTGGAAGGGCATACGAATGAAGACGGATCGCTTGCGCTGTGGGCGCGCGGACCGGACGGAGAATTGGCGATGTCCGCCACCGCGACGCTGCGCTGACCGCCAGCGCGCACCCCAAGAAAAAAACGATCAGGAGACAAGAAAAGATGGCACAGCATTTGAGCGGCCCAGCAAGTCTTGAAGGCCAGGTTGCGTTGATTACGGGCGGCGCGGGCGCGATGGGGCAGGCGATATCGAAGGCGTTCCGGCAAGCGGGCGCGCGCGTCATCGCAACCGACCGCGTCGAGCAGCAAGAGATAGGCGGTGGCATTGATTACCGGCGCTACGACGTGACCTCGCGCGCCGAAACGGATCAGGTCATCGACAAGATCATCGAGGACTACGGCCGCGTCGACATCCTGGTGCTGTGCGCCGGCATCATCGCCCGCACGCCGCTTGCCGAGAGCACCGACGATGAGTGGGACGCCGTGATGTCCGTCAACGTGCGCGGCGTGGTGAACCCGGCGCGCAAACTGTTTCCGCTGATGTGCAAGCAGGGCTTTGGCAAGATTCTGGCGGCGGGCTCCATTGCGGCCAAGAACGGCGGCGTGGCGTCGGGGCCGGCCTATGTGGCGTCCAAGGCGGCCGTGCACGGCATGATGCGGTGGATTGCCAAGGCCGGCGCGCCCCATGGCGTGTACGCCAACACGCTGGCGCCCGGGCCGGTCGAGACCGCCATGTGGGCCAGCGTCACGGGCGGCGGCGCGCCGTCGGCCAACGGCACCGTGCCGCTGGGCCGCTACGGCAACCCGGATGACATTGCGCAGGCGGCGCTGTTTCTGTGTTCGCCGGCTTCCAACTGGATCACAGGCACGTCGCTGGATATCAGCGGCGGCATGTGGATGGACTGAAGCCAGGAGCGCGCCATGACAGCAGACAAGCACCCCGTGATCGGCTTTATCGGACTAGGCGTGATGGGTGGCCCGATGTGCCGCAACATTGCGCTTAAGCATCCGGCGGACGTGATCGCGTTTGACATGAACGCCGACGCATTCCGCTTATTGGACGGCACCAAAGCGCGCCGTGCCGCGTCCGTTGCCGACGTAGCGGCGCAGGCGGACGTGGTGTTCCTGTCGTTACCGGGCGGGCCGCAGGTTGAGCAAGTGTGCGTGGCGCCCGGCGGCGTGACTGATGGGGCGCGCCGGCCCGCCGTGATTGTCGACCTGAGCACCACTACCGTTGCGTCGGCCCGTGGCGTGGCCGAACAGCTTGCCGCGCGCGGCGTCGCCTTTGTGGATGCGCCGGTGGCGCGCACCCGCGAAGCGGCCCAGCGTGGAGAGCTCAGCATCATGGTGGGCGCAGACGAAACGCTGTACCCGCGCATTGAACCGCTGCTGCGCTACATCGGCTCGGACGTGACGCGTTGCGGCGACGTAGGCTGCGGCCAGGTGGTCAAGCTGATCAACAACGCGCTGGTGTTCGAGAACACCGTGGCGCTGGCTGAAATGATGGTGCTGGGCGAACGCGCCGGCGTGCAGCCCGATGTGCTGCTGGACGCCGTGTCCAAGGGGTCGGGCGACAGCTTCGTGCTGCGCAATCACGGCCGCAAGGCCATGTTGCCGCGCCAGTTTCCCGACAAATCATTCCCGCCGGAATACGTGTTGAAAGACTTGAGCTACGTGTTGGAGCTGGCCGCGCAAAGCGAGCTGACGGCGCATGTGGCCGAGCTTGCCCGCCGGTATTACGCGGCCGCCGCCAGCGGCGGTTTCTCGGGGCGGTATTTCCCATCGGTGATCGAACTGATCGACCGCGGCGACGGGCCGGCGGCAGCGGAATCTGAACCCGGCCAGTCCGCTCAACCCGATGCGTCAACGCAAAGGAGCCGGGCTCATGGATGACCTGATCGGCCTGATCTGGGCGGGCGTTGTCAGCGGTTGCCTGTACGCCATGGGCGCCATCGGCATTGTGCTGATCTACAAAAGCTCCAACGTCGTGAACTTCGCGCACGGCAATCTGGCGGGGCTGGCCGCGTTTCTGGTGTTCGGCTTCACGGCAGGCCTGTTCGCCAACATGGCCTGGGGCGCGGCGGTGCTGCTGACGCTGGCCATCATGGTGGCGGTAATGGCGGTMAGCTACTTTCTGATTGCGCCGCTGGTGTTCAAGTCGGACCTGACCAGCACCATCGCCACGTTGGGCGTGGGGCTGATCGCCCAGGGCGCCACCCAGCTGCTGTTCGGGTCGAACGTGGTGTCGCTGGACTTGCCGCTGCCCAAGTGGCGTGGCGAGATGGGGCCGGTGATCGTCACCGCGTATGACCTGGCCGTGCTGGGCACGACGGCGGTGGCGATTGGCCTGCTGTATCTGCTGATCGAACGCACCCGCATCGGCATCGCGTTTCGGGCGGTGTCGGCCAACCCCTTCGCCAGCCGCGTATGCGGATTGAATCTGCGCCGCGTGCATTTGTTTTCGTGGGTGGTGGCGGGCCTGCTCGGCCTGGTGGCGTCGCTGCTGATTGTGCCCACCACCTTTCTGTCTTCGACCAGCGTGTCGTCCTTCATGCTGCAAGCCTTTGCGGCGGCGGTGGTGGGCGGGTTCAACAGCCTGCCGGGCGCGGTGCTGGGCGGCATCTTCATCGGCGTGATCATGAACCTGCTGTCGTTCTACGTCGCCGCCGAATTCAACAACAGCTATCTGCTGCTGACGATTCTGCTGGTGCTCAATGTCTTCCCCAAGGGCGTGCTGGCCATACGCGGAGGTGCCCGTGTCTAGTGTGATGCTATCCACCAATGCGTTGCCTGCGTCTGCGGCTGCGGGCCGTGCCGCCGCGTCGCCGTTCAAGCGCTGGTCTGCGGGTATCGGCGCGGCGGGTCTGCTGGCGCTGATGCTCTTGCCGATGGCGGCGGGCGGCTACTGGACTTACACGCTGGGGCTGTGCTTTGCCAACGCCATTGCCATCATGTCGGTGAGCTTTCTGGTGCGCTATGCGGGCGAGGTCTCGATCGGCCACGGCGTCTTCGTTGCGGCGGGGGCGTACACCGTCGCCTTGATGGAAAGGTACGTAGGCGTGTCGCTGCTGGCCAGCTTGCCGGTGGCGGCGCTTGCCGGCGCCGTGTTGGGCATGGCCTTCGCCTTCCCGTCGCGCTTTCTGTCGGGCATTTATCTGGCGGTGGCCACGATGGCGCTGGCCTTGGCCTTGCCCGAAGTGCTGCTGCATTTTTCGTCGGTATCGGGCGGCTATGAAGGCCTGTACGTGAAGCTGGACGCGCTGCCTGGGCTAGCCAAGGAAACCCAGCGCTACTACCTGCCGCTGGCCGGGCTGGTGGCGGTGGCGCTGTTGCTGCGCCATTTCCGCCGCTCGCGTCAGGCGATGGCCTTGCTGCTGATCCGCACGTCGCCGCATGCGGCCGAATCGTTCGGCGTGCGCCGCAGCTGGGCGCGGCTGTCGTGCATGGCCTTGAGCGGCGCCATTGCCGCCATCGCGGGCGCCATGCTGTCGTTCAGCTCATCCACCGTATCACCCAATAGCTTTACGTTGTGGACGTCGATTTTCCTGCTGGTGGGTTCCGTGGTCAGCCTGTACTCGCTGTCGATTCTGGGCAGCTTGCTGGGCGGCCTGTTCCTGACGCTGATGCCCTTGTTGTTGGCGGGGGCGGGTGACTGGGTACCCATTCTGTACGGGTCGGCACTGCTGATCGTGGTGCTGGGCTTCAATGCGCTGCCGGCTTCGCTGCGCGCCCGTTTGCACGGAGGCAATCCATGACGACGGCGCTCGCTATGCCTGACACGGATGCCCTGGTGGTTGACGACCTGTCGCTGTCGTTTGGCGGCATCCAGGTGCTGCAACACATCGGGCTGCATCTGAAGGCCGGTGAAATCACGGGCTTGATCGGCCCCAACGGCGCAGGCAAAACCAGTTTCTTCAATTGCCTGACGGGCTTGTATTCGCCGCAGCAGGGCAGCATCCAGTTTGGCGGCCGCCGTCTGGAAGGGATGCCGCCCACGGGCCGCGCCGCGCTGGGCTTTTCGCGCAGCTTTCAGCATGTGGCCTTGTGCCCGGAACTGACCGTGGCTGAGAACGTGATGGTGGGGCTGGACCGGCAGTCGTCGGCCGGTTGGTTCGACGCCTTTCTGCCACTGCCGCGCGGCAAGGCGGAACGCGCGCTCAACCGGCAACGCGCCTTGACCGCGCTGGAACGGCTGGGCGTGGCCGAGGTGGCTGACGAATTTCCGTCGCAACTGCCGCCCGGCGTGCTGCGCCTGACCGAGATCGCGCGCGCCATTGCGGGCAACCCCCGGGTGCTGTTGCTGGATGAACCGGCCGCGGGCTTGAATTCCATCGAGACCGCCGATTTGTCGTCCGCCTTGTTGCGGCTGCGCGCGCCCGACCTGGTGTTGGTAGTGGTCGAACACGACATGGACCTGATCATGGAAGTTTGCGACACCATTCATGTGCTGAACGTGGGCCGCCTGCTGGCATCGGGCGGCCCGGAACAGATTCGGCTGAACCCGGAAGTGGTGCGCGTCTATCTGGGAGACGAAGATGAATGACGCATCGCCGCGCTTGCTGGAGGTCGAGGGCTTGACGGTGCGCTATGGCGCGGGGCCGGTCGTGCACGGCATCGGCCTGTCGGTCGCCGCCGCGACCGTGGTGGCGTTGCTGGGCGCCAATGGCGCGGGCAAGTCGAGCACGCTGCGCGCGATTGCTGGGCTGGAACCGGCGCAAGGGCGTATCCGGCTGGACGGGGAAGACATCTCCGGGCTGTCGGCCGCGCAGCGCTTTCGCCGGGGCATTGTGTACGTGCCGGAAGGGCGCGCCATCGTGACGGACCTGACCGTGGCTGAAAACCTGGTGCTGGGCTCGTACTTTGTGGATGCGCGCACGCGAGCGCGCCGCGAACAGATGGTGATGGATTTCTTCCCCGAGATCGCCGGGCGCCGTAATGCGCCCGCCGGTCTGCTCAGTGGCGGTGAACAGCAGATGCTGGCGATCGGGCGGGGGCTGATGTCCGCGCCGCGCCTGCTGTTGCTGGATGAACCGTCGCTGGGCTTGGCGCCGTTGCTGGTCTCGCGGGTGTACGAACGGCTGGCGGTGATTCAACGTGAACAGCAACTGGCGGCGTTGCTGGTCGAACAGAGTTTTCATGTGGCGGCCAAGTTGGCGGCGCACGCGTGGGTGCTGCGTCACGGCCATATCGTGGGCGAGCTCGATGAACAGGCGCTGCGAAGCCGCGAAGGCCGGCAGCAAGCCATCGACGCGTACCTGGGCGCCCGCCAGACCGCGCAAGCGCCGTCTTCCGCCATTCACGCATAGAAAAGGAACCTGGGCATGAAGCAACTGAAGCTGCAAGGTGAAGTCTTGGCAAGCGGGCTGGAATTTCCCGAAGGCCCCGTGGCGATGCCCGACGGCAGTGTGCTGGTCGTGGAGATTGCAGGCGGCCGCCTGACCCGTGTGCTGCCCAATGGCGAACTGCGCAACGTAGCGGACTTGGGCGGTGGCCCCAACGGCGCGGCGCTGGGGCCCGACGGCCATTGCTACGTCTGCAACAACGGCGGCTTCAGCTGGCGCACCGATGCGGGCTTCACGCGGCCCACTGGCCCGGCAGACGGCTACGACGGCGGCAGCATCCAGCGCGTGGATGTCGCAACCGGCGCCGTGCAGACGCTATATACCCACTGCGACGGCGTGCCGCTGCACGGCCCGAACGACATCGTCTTCGATGCGCACGGCGGCTTCTGGTTCACGGACTTCGGCAAGACGTTCGAAGACAAGATCTTGCGCGGCGCGCTGTACTACGCCCGCACGGACGGCAGCGCCATCCGCCGCGCGGCGCATCCGGTGCTGACGCCCAACGGCGTGGGCTTGTCGCCCGACGGTTCGCGGCTCTATGTGTCTGAAACGGAAACCAGCCGGCTGTGGTCGTACCCGATCCCGCGTCCTGCGTCTGCGCCCGGTGAATTGCAGTTGGCGGCGTGGCCGTCGCCCAACGGCGGGCAGTTGGTGCACGGCTTGCCCGGGTATCAACGCTTTGATTCCTTGGCGGTGGAGGCGGGCGGCAACATCTGCGTGGCCACCTTGGTGCGCGGCGGCATCAGCGTGTTTTCACCCGAGGGCGAGCTCATTGAATTCCACGAAGCGCCCGAAGGCTATTGCACCAACCTCTGCTTTGGCGGCAGTGACCGCCGTACGGCATACATCACGCTGTCGGGCTACGGGCAGTTGTTCGCGGCGCGCTGGCCGCGTGCGGGCTTGGCGCTGAACGGGTGATCATCATGACGCTGCCTACGAATGACACGCTGACGATTTCCCGCCCGGGCTCGATGCCCGCCTGGCGCTCGGGGTTACGAATGGGGTTGCGCGCGGGGTCGCCCATCGGACTGCGCACGGGGTTGCGTAGGGGGTTAAGGGTGGCTTGGTCCGGCATCAGCGCCGCCATCGCCATCTGCATCGGCATCATGCCGCAGGCCCAGGCCGCCAGCTGGCCCGACAAACCCGTGCGCATCATCGTGCCGTATGCGGCCGGGCAGGGCGCCGACTTGCTCGCGCGTCTGGTGTCGCAGGAATTGGCCAAGCGTTTGAATCAGCCCATCGTGATCGAAAACCGCGCTGGCGCGGGCGGCAATATCGGTTCGTCTGCCGCCGCCCGATCCGCTAATGACGGCTACACCTTTCTGTTCGGCACCAACGCCACCAACGCCGCCAACGAATTCCTGTACGCCAGCCAAGGCTACGACGCCACCGCTGATTTTTCAGGCGTGGCGATGGTCGGCTTGTTGCCGATGGTGATCGTCACGTCCGCGGCCGACCTGCCCGCCAACAGCGTGGGCGAATTGGTCAAGCGGGCGCGCGCCCGGCCCGACACGCTGAACGTCGGGCTGCCCAGCACGACGGCGCAAGTGGTGTTCGCGGAATTCGTGAAGTCAGCGCAGGCGCCGTTGTTCGCCGTGAAGTACAAGGCGTCGGGCCAATCGTTGACCGACACGATGGGCGGGCAGATTCCGCTGGTGATCGACACCGTGACCGCCGCGCGGCCCTACCTGACCAGCGGCAAGTTGCGCGCCGTGGGCATTACGTCATTGAAGGCCAGCGACATGCTGCCCGGCGTGCTGCCCGTGTCGGAGCAGGGCGTGCCGGGCTTTGACGTCGTGGCCTGGGACGCCTTGTTTGCGCCGCGCGGCACGCCGCCGCAGATCATTCAACAAATGAGCGAGCACGTGCGCTACGTGCTTGAGCAACCCGAGACGCGCCGCAAGATGCTGGACATCGGCGTGGAACCGCTCGTGATGGGGCCGGCGCAACTGGATGCATTCGTGAAAGACGAGCGCCAGAAGTGGGGCGCCATCATCCAGGCGGCAGGCATCCGTATCGAATAGACAGTTTGGAATTACCCCCGCGATCAACGCGTTTTTTTACGTTCTCAAAGAATGCATTCTGCATTCTCTTTATAGGTAGAGGAGTCGCAACCGTGAGCAATGTCATGAATCTTCCCCAAGCCGATGTCGGCAACGCACCCGCCGAAGGCCGTATCACCGACGAAGCCGTCGCCGCCGCGCGCGCCATGATCGGCTTGCACCTGCGTCCCGAAGGGCCGTACCTGCAAGACGCCACCGCGGACACGCTGCGCAATTGGTGCAATGGCATTGGCGACTTGAACCCGCTGTACCGCGATGCCGGCTACGCCTCGGGCACGCGTTACGGCACGCTGCTGGGCCATCCCATGTTCCCGATGGCGTTTGGCTGGCTGGGCCGCACCCGCTGGGGCCTGCCGGGCGTGCACGGCTTTTATGCCGGCAACGATTGGGAGCTGTTCCGCCACGTGCGTCCGGGCGACCGCATTACCGCCATCGAACGCGTGGTGGGCGTGGAAGAAAAAGAGAGCAAGTTCTCGGGCCGCCTGGTGTTGCAGTACGTGGAAGCCAGCTACTACAACCAGCGCGGTGAGCTCGTTGCGCGCGCGCTGGGCACGTGCACGCGCCACGAACGCAAGGCTGCGCGCGATACCGGCAAGTACAAGGAAATCGTGCAGCACGAATACGCCGATCAGGAACGCGACCGCATCGACCAGATGGTGCTGGACGAGCCGAAGAACATCCGTGGCGCCAACGTGCGCTATTGGGAAGAGGTGCAGGAAGGCGAAGAACTGCCGACGATTGCGCGCGGCCCCTTGTCGCTGATGGACACGATGGGCTTTCTGGTGGGTTGCGGACGCGGCCATACGCACGGCGTGGTGCTGCAAGCGGCGGTCAAACATCCCGGCCACTTCTTTCGCAACCCGGAGGCGGGCGGCGGCGTGGAATACACCGGCATCGGCCACCACCGCGAATCGGTCGCCAAGGAAGTGGGCGTGCCCGGCACCTATGACTACGGCCCGCAGCGTTCGTCGTGGATGTGCTCGCTGGTGACCAACTGGATGGGCGACGCGGGCGTCATCAAGCGCGTGCGTACCGAAATGCGGCGCTTCAACATCATGGGCGACACCACGTTCTGCAAAGGCAAAGTCCTGCGCAAGTACGTGAAAGACAACACGGGGCTGGTCGACATCGAACTGGCCGCCGAAAACCAGCGCGGTGAACTGACCACGCCGGGGATCGCCACCGTAGCCTTGCCCTCGCGGGACGTGCGCCTGCCGGCCTTCCTGGATGGGTCGGGCGTGGACCTTGAACTGCCCGTGACCCGCTGACCGGCCCGCGGCCGCAACCTTGTGAGACAGCCCCTATGCAGTCCAACGATACGCAACAAACCGCCATGCTGCCCTTGTCCGGCTGCCGTGTGCTGGAGCGCTCGAACACGGTCGCGGCCGCCTACGCCGGACGAATGCTGGCCGTCATGGGCGCGCAGGTCGTCATGCTGGAGCCGCCTGGCGGCTCGCGGCTGCGGCGCGCGCCGCCGTTGATTGGCGACAGCGATGAAAGCGCGCTGTTCGCCTATCTGGCGGTGGGCAAGCGCAGCCTGGAAGCTGACCTGACATCGCCCGACGGCCGCGCCTTGCTAGTGCGCGAGCTGGCGGACGCAGACATCCTGATCGACGACACGCCCGTGCGCCAGCGCGAGGCGCAGGGCATGTCGCCCGCGCAGATCGCCCGCGACTGGCCCGCGCTGGTCCACGTCAGCGTCCTGCCTTTCGGGGCGACGGGGCCCAAAGCGGATTGGGATGGCGAAGAGGTCAACCTGCTGCACGCGGGCGGTGAAGGGTTCCTGCTGCCTAACGGCTTGTCGCACGAGCTGTTCCCTGACCGGCCGCCCTTGAAAATCTATGGCCACTTTGGCGGGTACCAAGGCGGGGCGATGGCGGCGCTTTGCGCGCTGTCCGCCTGGTGGGCCGCCCCATCCGGCGGCGGACAATACGTGGACGTGTCGGTGCAAGACGCTGTGCTGTCCGTCGGCGCGTTCGCTTTGCAACGGCTGGGCGACGGGTCGCTGGAACACCGCAGCAGCCGCCGCTTCCGTTATGGCGGCGTGTTCGAAGCGCAGGACGGCTTCATTGAATTGCTGACGCTGGAAGACCGCCAGTGGCGGTCGCTGGTAGATCTGCTGGGCCAACCGGCCTGGGCGGCCGACCCGGGTTTGCGCGACCCCCTGGAACGCAGCCGCCGGGGCGATGAAATCAACGGCCATATCCGTGAGTGGATGGCCCGCCACACGGTTGAAGACATCGTCCAGCGCGCACAGGAATTAGGCGTGCCTGCCGCCAAATACCGCTTGCCCGCTGAAGTGGTCCAAGGGGAACAAGAGCGCGCACGCGGCCTCTTCGCACCCGCCGTGCTGGCCAGTGGCCGCGAGGCGCAGATTCTGGTCGCGCCGTTTCAGTTCCGCTGTACCCCGTTGCCGCGCGCGGGCGCCGTGCCCGCCTTGAACGAGATGGCACAGGAGGCCACCGCATGAGCCAGGCTCTGGCACGTTCCCCGCAGACTGATCCGCTGCGTGCGCCGCTTGCCGGCGTGCGCATCGCGGACTTCACCATTCATGCAGCAGGCCCGTTCTGCACGCACCTGCTGTCCCAACTGGGCGCCGAGTGCATCAAGATTGAAAGCGCCACCCGGCCCGACGCGTTTCGTAAACCGCACGCGGTCTATGGCCGCATGTCGGCCGCAACGTTTGATCAGGTGTCGGCCAACAAGCTGTCGGTGCGCCTGAACCTGAAACAGCCTGAAGCCGTGGCGTTGGCCAAGCGCATCGTTGCGCTGTCAGAAGTGGCCGCCGAGAGCTTTCGCCCCGGCGTCATGGCGCGTCTGGGCTTGAGCTTCGATGCACTGCGCGAAGCCAAGCCAGACCTTGTCCTGCTGTCCTTGTCATCCTGCGGCCAGAGCGGCCCCGACTCCCACTTCGCCGGCTACGCGCCGCTCTTTGGCGCATGGGGCGGGCTGGGCTGGATGAGCGGATACAGCGACGGCCCCCCCGTTGAAATGCGGCACGTCATGGACCACGCCGCGGGCGTGCACGCGGCGCTTGCCACCTTGGCCGCATTGAACCAGCGCCGCCGCACGGGCCAGGCGCAGCACGTCGACCTGGCAGCGCGCGAAGTGGCGTCCGCCATGATCGGCGACGCGCTGGTGCTGGCCAGCCTGGGCATCACGCCCGAACGCCCGGGCAACGCCGATCTGGCCATGGCGCCGCATGGCGTCTATCCCACCGCGCAGCCCGACCGGTGGCTGACCTTGGCCGTGCGCGACGACACCGAATGGCGCGCGCTGGCGCACACCTTGGGGCAGGGCAACGGCGGTGAACGCTACGCCACGGCAGCTCTGCGCCGCGAGCACCGCGCCGAGCTGGACCAAGCCTTGACCCAGTGGCTGAAGACGTGTGACGCCGAAGCCACGGCGCAGCGCTTGCAACAGGCGGGGGTGTGCGCGCACGTGTCCTGGACGATGCAGGACGTCGCCTCGGACCCGCATCTGCAAGCGCGCGGCGCAGTCACGCCGGTGCAAGCGCCCGACATTGCGCCGCGGCTGGCGGTTGGCGCGCCTGCGCGTTTCAGCGGGTCGGATCAAGTGGGTATCCGGCGCTTGACGCCCGCCTTGGGCCAGGACGAGGATTATGTGTTCGGGCAACTACTGGGCTTGAGCACGGCGCAACGCGCCGACCTCGAAGCGCGCGAGGTGATCTTGTGAGCGCAATCAGACATCCCAACCCCATCACGCAAAGGAATCCCTGATGAAAGACGCGATCTATCTGGTGCTGGACATGGAAAATGATCTGGTCCACGCCGACGGCCCCAACGGCCGCGCAGCCTACGGCGAACAAGTGCGCAGCCGCGGCATCCTTGAACACACCCGGCGCGCGCTGGACAAGGCCCGCGCCGCTGGTCTGCACATCGGTTTCGTGCGCGTGGGTTTTTCCCCCGACTACCGCGAATGCCCGCCCAGTTCGCCGATTTTCTCGGGCGCGCGCAAGAACGGCATCTTCAAACTGGGCGAGTGGGGCACGCAGACGCATCCCGATCTGGGGCAGCAACCGGGCGACTTCGACATCATCAAACACCGCGTCAGCCCCTTCTACAGCACCAGCCTGGAAGCCATCCTGCGCGCCAACGGCATCAAGCGCATCTATTGCTCGGGCATCTCGACCAACGCCGTCGTGCAAGCCACCGTGCGCGAGGGCCACGACCGCGACTACGACATGGTCGTGCTGGAAGACTGCTGCTGCGGCCTGTCCACCGAAGAGCACGACATCGCGATCAAGAGCCTGCAACGCTTTTGCCGCATCACCAATTCCCAAGACGTCGTTTTCGAATGAGCCGCCCATGAATCCGCTTGCCCGCAGCCTGTTGTTCGTTCCCGGAGACCGCCCCGACCGCTACGCCCGCGCCGTAGCGAGCGGCGCGCACGCGGTGATCCTGGACCTGGAAGACGCCGTGGCGCCCGCCGCCAAAGCGCAGGCGAGGGCGGAGGTCGCGGCCTGGCTGGCCCAAGGCGGCCACGGCATCGTCCGCATCAATGCGGCCGACACCGAGTGGTATCAGGAGGACGTGCGAGCGCTGCACGGGTTACAAGGCCAGCAAGAGCAGCTAGGACAGCAAGGACTGCAAGCGCTGCAAGGGGCGCCCGGCGCGGCCGTCATGCTGCCCAAGGCCGACGCCGCCACCGTGGCGCAGACCGTGCAAGCCTTGCCCGGCCGCCCGATCATCGCCTTGCTGGAAACCGTGCGCGGCTACATGGATCTGCACAAGATGGCGCGTCTGCCGGGCGTGGCGCGCATCGCCTTTGGCAGCGTGGACTTCGCTGTTGACAGCGGCATCGCCGACGAAGGCGACGCCATGACCGCCATCCGCACCGAGATCGTCCTGGCATGCCGTCACGCCGGTTTGGCCGCGCCCATCGATGGCGTCAGCCTGGAATTCAACGACCCGGAACAGATGCAGGCGGACGCCCGCCGCGCGCGGCAACTAGGATTCGGCGGCAAACTTTGCATCCACCCCCGCCAAGTCGGCGCCGTCAACGCCGCCTTTCTGCCCACCGCCGACGAGCAAGACTGGGCACGCCGCGTGCTGGCCGCCTTTGACGCCAGCCACGGCGCGGCCACCGCGCTGGACGGAAAAATGATCGACAAGCCGGTCGTCGAACGCGCCCGCCGCATCGCCGCCGAATCCCGGGGTGCCGCCATGGCTTAACGGTTAGAATCAGGCCCACAGGGGCTTCGCGGCCTGTAATCAGGGTTTGACCCAAGGGGGTTTAACCCAAGGTTTAACCGGCAAGTCCGGGCCAATCAGGCTTAATAAATGGAATACCGAACGAAAGAGGAACAAGTCGCGGATTATTTGCGAGAGCGAATCATCTCGGGCGTGTTTCCGCGCGGGTCGCGCTTGAAGCAGGCAGAGATTGCCGAGCAACTTAAGTTAAGCATCACACCCGTGCGCGAAGCGCTCAAGCTGCTGGAAGCCGAAGGCTACATCAGCGGCGACTCCTACCGCGGCGCGCGCGTCGTGCCCTTCGACGCCGGCGCGTCGGCCGAAATATTGCAGCTGCGCCTGCTGCTGGAATCGCAACTGGTCCGCGCCGCCATCGAACGCATCACCACCCAAGACATCACCGAACTGCGCGTGCTGGCCAACGACTTCGCCAAGTCCTTCGAAACCGGCGACCGCGCCACCGCACGCGGCATCAACTACCGCTTCCACCGCCAGCTCTACGACATCGCGCAGCTGCCCCAGACCCTGCACTTCGTGCAGATCCTGTGGGCGCGCTACCCGTTCGACTTGATCAACTCGGCGTCGGGCCGGGGGCAGGACGCGGTAAGAGAGCACGAAGAGATCTTGCAAGCGTTCGCGTCAGGCGACGCGTCGGCTGCGATGCTGGCGATGCGCAAACATATCGAGTCGGGATGGACGGTGTTGAAGTCGTTGAGCGGGGCGGGGGAGTCGGATTAGGAGGCGTGGGTTCCGCGTGGGGAAGCGATTATGAGCATCAACGCTACCTCCCGCTACGCGACTCCAGGTCTATCGCGGCTGGCCATTCGACTTTTGGCGCAAAACGAAGCGCGAGATTCAACGGCGAGACCTCGTTCGGATCATTGAACGCTTCGACCGGTGGCAAGGCTTCCGGGCCTACTTGCATGTAGGCTCGAACGTAATCCCATGAACTGCCCTCGTCTTGGCCGACGCTTAACGGAAATCTGTCGATGACGTCGTTGGTGCCGGGTTTGACGACGGCGATGGAAACTCCCCACGTGATGAGCAGCCCGCCTTGCGGGGTGGCGCCACGCTGTCGCCAGAGCTCAGCACGCAGGTCTTCCCAGTTGTAGGTGTGGGTGGTGACGTACCAGCGGGCGAAGGGGTTCCACTTGCTGAAGTGGAAGCTATAGACGTAGACCTTGCGGCGAAGACGATTGAAGCGGATGGGTTCGTCGCGCGGGATTGAAATGTCTACGCGGATAAACAATGCGGTTAGCCAAAGTATCCCTGTATAGGTCGGAATGGCCAGAAAGAGAAAGACGATATCTAGCTCGCCAATCGTAAACATCGGTGCAGTGAATATGAGGGTGGCGACGAAAAACGGCACAAAGAGAAGCAAGAGTCCACGCATATTGTTATGGCGGCGACTAATCTCCAAATAGGTGTCATTCATCGCGTTGATAGCTGGTGGGACATCAAATCCGAGAGCGGGAGGGTCGGTGGTGGGATGGCTTAAATCGCGCGCCCATCCTCGATATGGGGGAATAAGACTAGGTCTGCGGGGGAGGGGGCTTTTGTTGTTGGACGACAATTTGTGCCTTTAGGAAATAGATCGACTGCGTTCTGGAATGATCAGAGCGCGTTTAACGGGATGCGACGGTTGTGATTTCCGCATACCCCTCTTTGTCCTGAATATTCGGCCAGTACTTAATATGTAGTGTCGCGGACTCAATATCTGCTTCTGCGATATCCAGCAGGAGGCATCCGGCGATGACTGGCCGCTCACTCGTCGGGCGCTGACTCGCAGCAGAGTCAATGCAAAAGCCGGGGCGCTTCAGGCTGGCGGATACCGTCTCAATGGCTAAAGCGTTGTGCTGCTCGGCGATGACGATTTGTTCGGGCAAGTAGCTTTGCAGTGCAACAGACATGGCATAGCCCGAATGCTCCGGCCACCAACTTGGAAGCTCGACGCTGTATTCAAGCGTGGTCCCCCACTGCATGCCCGCACCATCAATTGCCGTGAGAGCCAGCCGGGGTCGAAAATAAAAGTCGAAGTCCACCACGAGCCCCAGTAGCGCGGCGTTCAGCGCCCCGATTGCGACATCCGTGTCGGCACTAGCCTCACCGCTTCTGGCGATGCCTATCGAGCTATTGGCGTGTACAGGAACGCTCGGCAGGGTCTTTGCGGTATTCCACCAAATAGGTGGCGTTTCGTCATGTTTTCCAAAATAGGAGCGGCGAGCCCATTGCTCGATCAAGGTTGACTGTTTTTTCTTGGCGTATTCAGAGGTCGTATAGGCAAGCAGACCTAACGCGATGGCCCAACCGAGGGGGCCTAGAAGCGACCCCAAGCCGAAATATGCGACATATACCGCTATACCGGCTGAAGCGATCGAAAGGCTCATAGCTACGTAGTGGTAATTTCTTGCCGTCGCATCGCCTTGTCTTCCTGTCCGACTCGCAGCAAATCCACTTTGCACCCCTTCCATCACCCCCGCCAGCGCGCTCGTTACTCCCCCATACCGAATCAACCCTTTGCCAAGCACCACCGCGTTCAACGCTCGCGCCTCCGCCAGGCCAGCTTTCTGAAGCGCCAAAGCCATGCCCTTGATCCCCACTCCCGTCAGTTCAATCCCCACTCCCAGCACCCCAACCGCACTCGCCGCAACCCCCGCGACCGCCTCCGGATACTTCGCTCCGATCGTCTGCTCCAGCTCCTTCAAGCTGCGCTCCAGCCCGTCCTGCTGAAAAAATAGCGCCCCCATCGACAGCACCAGATCCAAGCTGGCCAATCCCCGTAACCCCACAAACGCCTGATGGCCGCGCAGTTTCGCTTCCGCCGCTGTGGCGCGCAGCTCTCCCGCAATCGCGCGCGCCTGCGGCTCCAAACTCTCTATTCCAACGACGATCCTGCGCCAGCCGCCATCCACCGTGGCGCCTGCACCTGCGGCCATCGCAGCAAGCTTGTTCTTCAACCCCCCAGCCGTATCCGAAACCCAGAACGACGCTTTGAATATCTGCTTCTGCGCTGGCCCAGGCAGCGCGATCATTCCGCTGAAGATCATCGCGCGCACTTTCTTGCTGGCCTGTTGCGCGGCCTTATCGAACTCTTCGCGCATCTGCTGTGTCAGCAATTGCTGGTATTCACCCAGCGTCAGCTCAATTTCGACCCGGATCAGCTGCATCTGGCTACCTAACAACAAGGCGACCTGATGCAGAGATGTCACGACTGGCCGGAGCTGTTCCTTCACCTGCGCTTCCAGGCCGTTGAAGGCGTTGTTCAACGCGCCCTGCAACAGGCCGATGGCTTCCGACACGGACGCGCGAAGGTATATCTGGCCTTCTGCCGAACCCAGCACGTCTTTTGCCGCCGCATAGAGCTTGCCGGAATCATTCGCCTGAAACCCCTGCGTGAAACTCGGCTTCAGCCCGGCGAGCAGGCTGTCGTTCTTGGCCAACATGGCTTTGTACAAAACGCTGTCCGGGTTCTCGAGCAGCGCTTGCCATAGTTTTTGCGTGGGGCCCAGTTCGGTGGCATCGTTCGCCACGGGCGCTTCGCTTGGCCCGCCATCCAGGCAAGCCGCCACCATCTTCGTGAAGCTGGCAGCGGAATACGAATCTGCGGCCGAGTAGTCGTGTTCAGCAATGCGCTGCCAGCTGTCAGAATGCAGCCACTCGGCATAGCGCTTGCCCACCGTATCAATCAGCGCTTGCCGGCGTTGCCATTCCTTGTCGTGCTCTTGTTGAAACCRCAAGCGCAGCGGTTCGTTGTAGCGTTGTTCAAGACGCTCGTGATATTCGGTGGTGATGCGCCGGGCGACGATCTCGGTTTCGCGCGCGACGTCTACGGGTGGCAAGTGTGTACGCGTACCCAGCACCGGATGATCGTTGTGCTGCTTGCGATATTCGGTTTCTTTTTCTACCTCGATCTGCGCTTCCGCCTGCGCCCAGGATTTCTCAAGCGCCTTGATTTGCAGCAGCGCGGCCGACGTGAACAACAGGTACTGGCGTTCGGCATTGCCGGCCCAGGCCAGGCGATCTTGAATCAGAATCTGGCGTTGCTGGTTCAGTTCCAGCACGGTGCCTACCGGATCGGGCAACACCAGGACGGGCACGCCTTGCGGGAGCGCGTGCGCGCGGGCGGCGTTATCGACGTAGTCATTCAGCGGCACGATGCGGTTCGTCCGCAGGTGCAGGCCATGCCGGCTGCCGAAGTCGCGCGCGTCGTAGCGATATTCCCAGACTTGGTCCGTCAGATAACCATCCGCGTACGTCAGCCCGTGGCCCAGCGTATTGGGCGTGTCGCGCAACGTGGCCAGATCCACTTTCAAGAAACGCGAGGAGGGTGCGCGTTGCGACTTGTAGGCGTCCAGCACGGGCGCCGGCCAACGGTCGTGCGAGAACGCGATCCACGCTTGCTTGTGCTGCTTCGTATCAACGTGGATGAACGACGCGCGAATGTCGTGGCCTTCTGTGGTGCAGGCCTTGGACAGCGGCTTGGCCGGGCCCTTGGGCATGCCGTAGGGATCGTATTGCCGCAGATGGCCTTGGGCATTGACCTGATAGGCGTGCCAGATTTCCTGATCCAGCAGCACATACACATAGCCTTCTCGCAGCATGCGATGCCGGTCTGGCTGGACGTCGATGTGATGGCGGTCGCGATCGGGGTTGAAGTCGGCTGATGGAGGCAACGGCGCTTGACGCAGCAACAGCACGGGCATGCCGCCTCGCTCACAAGTGCGGCAAGCGCCCGCCGGCACCGAGGACGTTTCGCGAGCGGCCAGCCTGATCTGATTGGCAAAGGAACCCATCGTTCAACTCCGCTCGCGGGCTAAGGTGTTCAGGATGTAGTGCCATTCCCCATCGCTCATGCGTGCAAGCGAAGCTTCAAGCGACGTCTTGCCGGATACGGCGTCGTGTATGCGCTGCTGTATGTGCGGGTGCGTTTCCAGGCGCGCGTGCACGGTCAGGTGCTGTAGCGCAAACGTCATGCGGTCCTGCGCGTTGCGTAGCCCAAGCGCATGGCTGCGCTGCAATGACGACAAGACCTTTGCTACGGCCAGGTTGGCGGGACCGCCGTCGTCGCGCAGCCGCGGTGCGAACCCGCGCACAGCATGCGGCATGGGCTGCGCCGCCAAGCGCTGCCACGCGGACAGTACGCTAGCCACCAGTGGCGCAAGGTGTTGCGTCGCAATGTCCGGAGCGTTCAGCGGCGCGGCGGGTCTTGCGGCGTTGCCGCACAGTTGCAGCAAGCCGCCGCAGCTGGGCAATATCCATTGGCTGACGGGCCACAGCCAAGGCGCAACGCGGTCTTGCAGACAAGTGGCCAGCAGTTCCAGACGCAGGGGCTCGAACAGCGGGATGAAGCGTGGCCCTTGCGCGCCGGGCACGAGGCAGCGTTGGGCCAGATCGTGCGCCAGTTCGTCCAACGGCGACGGGCTGCTTAGCCAGCCGCAGATCAAACGTTTCGCGCCGATGGGTTCTGCCAGCGCTGCGTCCACCGTCAAGCGGACAAGATCCTCGTCAAAGGGGTGTCCGGCGTCGGCTAGTGTGATCAGCTTCGGGCAGATTGACGGCGCATAGGCCAGATCGGCGCGCAAGACGGTCTCGACGGCGTCGGATGGAAACCGCTGCAACAAGGCGTCGGGGTGAACGGGCAGGTCGTCATCGCAATCCGCCAAGGGATCGATCAGCAGAAAGAAGTTCTGGTCCGCGATTCGGGACCGGCTCAATAGCGCCGCGTACGTGGTCATCGTGGCGCCTGAACTTGCTGGGTGCCGCAGCGGACTGAAGCGGGCTTGAACATGACGGATTCCTGGTTGCGATAGCGGGCCGAAAGATCGGCGGCATCTTAAAAAGAGGCGCTATCACGACTAATGCAAAATCCGTGCCATGTGTGGGAGAAGAAAAAATATCGTCGTGCTATCAAGGGCTTAGCGATTTTTGACGCGGCCGCTGCGTCAACCTTCCCGCGATAAATTCTTGAAAACGCGGTGTTTCAGCGAAGAATCGAGCCAGATTTGACCCGATAAAAAATTAACGCCGCGATATCAACGACTTAGGTCGAGTCAATTTTGGCCCACTCGGGTCAAATCTGGCCCGGCCTCGCTATACTGCCCGGCGACTTCACTTCATACAGGCTCATGCCGACATCACCGCATTCCACCGCATCCCCCATGGAAGGCTATTGGTTCGACCTTCCTGACGCGTCCGACACGCTGATCAGAAACGGCAATCACGTCAGGCTGGCGACCGCCGCGCCGCCGTGGATGGTGGTTGATCAAGCGCTTGCCTCTATCACCATCGGCAGCCGCTGGCCCGGGCAACTGTGGCGGGTGCGTGTGCAGGAACTGGGTGACATGTCGGGGCTGGTGGCGCAGCCCGGCTACTGGCGCGCCGCAGCGATCGAGCTGCTTGAAGCCTTGCCGCTGTCGACGTTGTTCGGCGCGCATGGGGACGCCGTGCTCAATATCCTGACGCGCATCAACGGTCTGACCCGCGCGCAAGCCGAAGCGCTGGCTCAAAATGTTGACCCGAATGCAGCGGCTGCCTACGGCCACGCGTGGATACGGTGGGCGCAAGCGGGCGGAGACACCCGGTCTACCGACCCCGACGAATGGCACGGCACGCTAGCCGCGTCCCGTGGGCGCGACAAGGAGCGGTCGCCGCTTCATTCCGGTTTTGTGCTGATTCACACCCAGCTGTGGCAACGCGCCCAAGCC
Organism: Achromobacter sp. 10T422; assembly: GCF_056394065.1. Lineage (NCBI taxonomy): Bacteria > Pseudomonadati > Pseudomonadota > Betaproteobacteria > Burkholderiales > Alcaligenaceae > Achromobacter > Achromobacter sp. 10T422. The sequence continues at coordinate 588,858 of NZ_JBFTHD010000001.1, read as the reverse complement.
ATTGATGGCAACGATGCGTTCGTGCTGATAGAAGAAGACGGCGAAACAGAACAAGTGCTGTCGCCACTGTGGCAACAAGCCTGCGACGCGCTGTTGTTCGCCGCCATGGCGCAGGGCGCGCCGCAGTATGTCTTGGCCGATGAGGCGCGGGTGTTGAGTCGGGCTTGGGAGGATTAATCTGCTGATCGCCAAGACGTCCGGCGCGATGCCTTCGGCTTGGGCGCCACGCCCATCCGCGGATCGCGCGCCAGCGCCAGCGTCACCAGCTCTTCCGCCGACGTCTCAAACGCCTCATCGGTTTGCGGCAAGTACAACCACTTAGGCAATTCGGGATGCGGCTGCAAGCTGGGCATGTCATCCATCAACGCCGCTTGCCGCTCGTGCGAAGTGCACACCATCACGCCATTCCATGGCGCTTCACGATCCGCCACGACCAGATACAGCAGGCCGTCCAGATAGGCGGCGTCGCACCCGAACATTTTGCGGCGCGTATAACCGGCGTCACGTTCCAAGGGTTCAAGAATCCATAGCAGCGAGTTCAGGCGGGCAGGGCGCTGCTTGTTGGGCGGGGCGAAAGGATCTGACGGATTGCGCATGAAGGGCATTTTAGGCGGATGGCGACGCGTCGTTCATACCGAGATTTTCATTTAGACTCTTCGAGCCGTTTCCGATTGTCTCTTGGCCGTCCTGACCACACCCACCCCCCATGTCCGAACACTACCAATTCATCTGCCCACGCGATTTTCATCTGGCGCCGCCCGATTGGCCCGCACTAGAAGCGCGCCTGTTGGACGGCGGCTTTGTGCTGCCCCCGCGCGGCAATCAAATTCCGTATCGCGCATTGCGGAATCTGAGTTTTGGCTTGGCCGCGCTGAACGAAGGCTCATATCAATATGCAGATTCGACCGCCACGGCGGGCGACGTCATTGCGCAATATGTGCAGGCGGGTTATCTGCCCGCCGATTTGCCGATCCAGCATGACGCGTCCATCGACGAGACGCTGGCCCTGTTGGCCAGCCACGGGATCACACCCGACGCGCTGTACAACGATGATGAATCCAGTGATTGGCGCAGCCCCCAATACTGCCTGGGTCCGGCAGCCAGGTCTTGCCTTAGCGCCGCGTCGCGCGCGGATTATGATGCGGACCCCAGGCACTTCGCGCTGATGCTGCTGGCCTATCACGGGCCAAATCCGCACGTCGCGGTGGGCGAGAATCTGTCGGAACCCTGTTTGCCGGGTACGGACGAGCCATTGGAATCCATGCCTCCCTTTGAGTCGCACGTGGATTTTATTGGCGAAGCCTATGAGAACCCCGCCGCCCAATGGCACTGCGCGCAGAATGGACGCAGCTATCGGATTCTGGAATTGGATTGGGGTTTCAGTCTGGCGATGGGGTTTCGCACCCTCCGCGCCGAGGGGCTGGACCGGGAAAGCGCCGAAGGGCTGGCGACGCTGATTGGCGACCTGACCGGGCAGCCAATGGTGTGCAGCCACCGCCATACTTGAGGGCGCGGCAGGGGCCTGCCGCCACACTGCCTATAATTCCCCCGTATTTCCCCCAATCTTCGCTTTGACGGCAACCCTGCCGTGCCTCATGTCTACCTCGCCCCTACGCGTGCTGTCGGTCATCCCGCCGATGACGCAGCTGAATACTCCTTACCCGTCCACCGCTTATCTGACGGGCTTCCTGCGCTCGCGCGAGGTGACGTCCTTTCAGGAGGATCTGGCGCTGGCGCTGGTGCTGCGTCTGCTGTCTGCCGATGGCCTGCGCGCCGTGGCGGACAAAATCGCCACGCTGCCGCTTGAAAAGCACACCCCCGCCATCCAGGCCTTCGTGGCGATGGAGCCGCGGTATTTGTCCACCATCGGACCCGCCATCGCCTTCCTGCAAGGCCGCGATTCGACGCTGGCGCACCGCATCGTCGGCCGCCACTTCCTGCCCGAAGGTCCGCGTTTCAGCTCGCTGGACGTCTATATGGACGAAGACGGCGGCGATCCCTTGGGGTGGGCGTTCGGCGCGTTGGGCTTGCACGACCGCGCCAAGCATCTGGCCACGCTGTATCTGAATGACCTGGCCGACGTGCTGCGCGACGCCATCGACTCGCGCTTCGAATTCGTTCGCTACGCGGAATCGTTGGCGGGCAGCCAGCCCACGTTCGACCCCTTGGCGGCGTCTCTTGCCGCGCCGCTGAACCTGATCGACGAGACGCTGCGCGAGCTGACGATGGACGCGCTGGCGCGTCACACGCCCACCATGGTGCTGCTGTCGGTGCCATTTCCCGGCGCCGTCTACGCCGCCTTCCGCATCGCTCAGGCCATCAAGGCGCACGACCCCAGCATCATCACCGTGCTGGGTGGCGGCTTCGTCAACACCGAACTGCGCGAACTGAAAGACCCGCGGGTCTTCGACTACTTTGACTTCGTCACGCTAGACGCTGGCGAGCGCCCCTTGCTGGCCCTGCTGGATCACGTGCAAGGCAAGCGCTCGCGCCAACGCCTGGTGCGCACTTTCCTGCGCGACAAGGACACGGGCGCCGTCCAGTACGTCAACCTGGTCGAACCCGATGTCGCCTTCGCGGAAGTGGGCACGCCCACCTGGGACGGCCTGCCGCTGGACCGCTATCTGTCGCTGCTGGACATGCTGAACCCCATGCACCGCCTTTGGAGCGACGGCCGCTGGAACAAGCTCACCGTGGCCCACGGCTGCTATTGGAAGAAGTGCAGCTTCTGCGACGTCAGCCTGGACTACATCGGCCGCTACGAAGGCGCATCGGCAACCGTGCTGGCCGACCGCATCGAAGCCATCGTGCGCGAGACCGGGCAAACCGGTTTCCACTTTGTCGACGAAGCCGCGCCGCCTAAATCGCTGAAGGCGCTGGCCACAGAGCTCATCGACCGCAACGCGGGCATTTCCTGGTGGGGCAATATCCGCTTTGAAAAAACCTTCACGCCGGAGTTGTGCGAACTGCTGGCCGACAGCGGCTGCATCGCCGTATCGGGCGGCCTGGAAGTGGCGTCGGACCGCTTGCTGAGCTTGATGAAAAAAGGCGTGTCGGTGGATCAAGTGGCCCGCGTCACGCGCGCCTTCACCGACGCCGGCATTCTGGTGCACGCGTATCTGATGTACGGCTTTCCCACGCAGACCGTGCAAGACACCGTCGACGCGCTGGAGTACGTGCGGCAACTGTTCGAAAACGGCTGTATTCAAAGCGGGTTCTTTCACCGCTTTGCCTGTACGGTGCATTCGCCGGTGGGAAAGAACCCTGAGGAATACGGCGTGACCTTGCAGCCGCTGCCGGAAGTTACGTTTGCCAAGAACGACATCGGCTTTCATGACCCGACGGGCGTTGACCACGACGCGCTGGGCCGCGCGCTGAAAAAGGCCATCTACAACTACATGCACGGCATCGGGCTGGAAGAAGACGTGCGAACGTGGTTCCCGTTCAAGGTGCCAAAGACGACGGTATCCAGAAACCGCATCAGCCGGGCGTTGAGTCAACCGGGTTAATTGCAGTCTGAATCCTTGGATAAGTGTTCACAGTCCGACTGCCGGGGCAGTCACAAGGTGGCTTGATGATAAAAAATACTGCACTCCTAGCACTGACGACCGCACTCTTGACGGGATGCGGCCCAAACAAAATCATTGTGGATCTGCCTTCGCCCCAAGGCCAATACCACGTCGAAGTCCGCAAATGCCCTCAGCCGGGCTCCATGTCATCGACCGCGCAGACCCAGGTCTCAGTCCTGAAGTCCGGCACGTCAGAAAACTGCCAGTCTGCGGTGAATGCGTTGGCGCAGTTCCAGTCGTATTCGCCCGACGACCAACTGCAACTGGAATGGCTCTCGGAGGCGGAGCTGCGGGCTTGGCATCCCGGGTTTGATCCGAAGTCCGGGCCGCGTTCGGCTTCGTACAAGGCGGATAACCCAGTCAAGGTGATATTTGCGCCACCGAAGTGATCGGCGCGTCGTGGGTTCGGCGAGTGCGGCCGCGCGCTACGCCAGCAATGCCAACGCGTCGGCAAGCGACAGCAYGGTGGTGCGGGACGCAAACGCCGTCGAAAACAGGTGCTCGTGCACGATCGAATCCGGGTCGTAGCAGCAGTCTTTGACGGTAAACAATCGGTAGTCCGCATCGCTTGCATGAGCAATTGACGACAGCATGACGCCGGTGGACGCAATGCCCACCATCAGCAGCGTATCGATGCTTTGCGCCGACAGCCGCAGTTCAAGGTCCGTACCAAAAAACACGCTGGCGCGATGGGCGGTGATGATCGGCTCATCAGACTGCCGGCCCAATTCCGGCGAGATCTGATCGTCGATGAATAATCCCAGTTGTTTGATGCCTTGCCCGTTTTTATTGAACGGGCTGACTTCGGGATAGCCCGGGCTGAACCGAATCTGCGCGAAATAAATCTTGATCCCTTGACGCCGTGCCGCGTCGCAGAGCGTGCGCGTATTCGCCAGCAAAGTGGGCGCGACCGAGGGGAACAGGTTGATGATGTCGGTCTGATAATGCATCACCAACAACGCGCAGCGGGCGGGCTCAAGGGTGGGGGCCGAGCTCATGTTCTCCGGCTCCTCACGTGAGTCAGCCTAACCGCACCACACCGTTTCGATATTGTTGTCATCGGCATCCTAGTTMGGAATCAGACTGCATTTTTTTAGCACGAGCCGATGGAAATATTGCAGTCTGACAGCATAAATATTGCAGTAAATATTGCAGTCAGACTGCATAAAAAGTGTCAGACTGCATCTTTTCTCGGGTAAGGGCAGGCGTTCGCCCTTTGGCCATTGCGTTGGGTCATTCAACGACTCGGCTATCGGTATCCAGTGTGTACGTATGACGTTGATAGAGGTCTTCCGATGCGTCTGAACCAGTGCCAGAATTTCCACGACTTTCGCCGCATGGCGCAACAGCGCCTGCCTGGCCCCATCTTTAATTACATCGACGGCGCCGCCGACGATGAAACCACCTACCGCCGCAATACCGACGCCTTCGAGTCCTGCGACCTGGTGCCCGACGTGCTGCGCGGCGTCGAAAACGTGGACATGTCCGTCACCGTCATGGGCCAAAAATTGGCGCTGCCCGTGTACTGCTCGCCCACCGCCTTGCAGCGCCTGTTCCACCACGACGGCGAACGCGCCGTGGCCGCCGCCGCGGGCAAGTTCGGCACGATGTTCGGCGTGTCGTCGCTAGGCACCGTCAGCCTGGAAGAAGCCCGCCAGATCAGCGGCGGCCCCCAGGTTTACCAGTTCTATTTCCACAAAGACCGCGGCCTGAACCGCGAGATGATGGCCCGCGCCAAGACGGCCGGCGTCCAGGTCATGATGCTGACAGTCGACAGCATCACCGGCGGCAACCGCGAGCGCGACAAACGCACCGGCTTCGCCATCCCGTTCAGGCTGAACCTGGCCGGCATCGCCCAATTCGCCGCGAAACCCGCCTGGGCCATCAACTACCTGACGCACGAACGCTTCCGGCTGCCGCAGCTGGACACCCACGTCGACATGGGCGGCGGCGCAATGTCTATCAGCCGCTACTTTACCGACATGCTCGACCCAGCCATGACCTGGGATGACGTCGCAGCCATGGTGCAGGAATGGGGCGGCCAGTTCTGCCTGAAGGGCATCATGTCAGTCGACGACGCCAAGCGCGCGGTGGATATCGGCTGCACCGGCATCGTGCTGTCGAACCACGGCGGCCGGCAATTGGATGGATCGCGCAGTGCGTTTGATCAGCTGGCGGAGATCGTTGATGCAGTCGGGGACCGCATCGACGTGATGATGGACGGCGGCGTACAGCGCGGCACGCATGTGCTGAAGGCGTTGGCGCTGGGGGCGAAAGCGGTGGGGTTAGGGCGGTATTACTTGTTTCCGCTAGCTGCGGCGGGGCGGCCGGGGGTGGAAAGGGCGCTTGAACAGATGCGCGTGGAAATTGAGCGGGCGATGAAGTTGATGGGGTGTAGGACGGTGGGGGAGTTGGGGAGACGGCAGTTAAGGTTTCGGTGATAGGGCGTATCGCCTAAACGCTTGGTTCGCCGTGGCAGCCTCTTGCAAAGCCTGTGGCAGCCTCTGGCAAAGCACTCGGCAATTCCCCTGGCTGTTGCAGCGCTATAAATGTAGGACTCATTCACTGTCTTTGTTTGCCGCTTTTGATCATGCTCCCGCTTGCCTACGGTCTATGATCGATGTTCGTATCGAACAGCTGTGTGACTTTTGATAAGGCCCAAAGGCAATACTTATGATTCCTGCGTGGAACCTTCAAGGCGTTATTCCGCCAGTGCGTCCAGGTGCGCATGGTCACGATCCAGATCGTTCTCCGTATCAGGCATCCCTTCAATCGCTGGTCGGCGCGATGGGGACATCATGTGCTCGATTGCAAATTCTTGAAGGGCTTCTTAAATTTCGCGCTGAGATCCACACCATTGGAATCGATACAGGATTTCAATGGCTGAATGGCAGCTTCTCTGAAAATGTCGAGGTCGTTGAGGCGCGAGACCCACGTGATGTGGATGTAGTGACGTTTTTGGAACTTCCCAAGGGGCTGGATCAAGAGGCGCTCGTCGCTAGGAACCCTCGTCTTTTTGATCAAGCGTACGTGAAAGATGCATTTCAAGTGGATGCCTATTGGGAAGTTCTGGGGCGCCCGCTGAAAGCAGAGGCGGTGCAATCCGTCTCCTATTGGTACAGCATGTGGTCCCACAGAAGAGACGGCATGTGGAAGGGCTTTATCCAAGTGGGACTGGAACCGGCCGAAGATGTGGTCGCTGTTCAAGGGTTAGCCCAAGCCAAGGCCGATCTTGGAGCCGAGCCATGATTAAACGCGACGAGTTTCTCGCCTCTGAAATCCGAGAGTTGGAGCGGATGCTGGAGGGTATTCCCGAGTCAGCGGCGATACAACGAATCTCGATTCAGAACCGGTTGAAAACCGTTCGTGTAGCGCTCGACCGCGAGCTTGCCTCTCCAAAGCCTTCTCGCTTAAAGCTAACCTTTCGAGGCCGCCCAACAATCGGCAGCCACGGAATCGCTGCTGACTTCGGGGGTAAAGCCACCATCGCGTTTGCCGATGCCTTCGCCGCAGTGGTGGCAGGTCTCAACGAAAACCTTCAATTTATGGGGCCGATTCCTGATCGCGAGAAGAATCAACTTTTGATCACCGGTACGGCGGTAGGTTCGTTTGGATTCGAGTTTGAACTGCCTGCAGGTGGTCTGTTTCCCGAGCAGGAAAAGACCGAGGAAGCCTTGCAGAAGATGCAGTCTTTGCTTGAAGCATCGGCAACGGGAAGTGATGACGATGTGGCGGAATTTGTTGATGCCATTCATCCTCGAGCCGTAAAGAAAATTTCTGAGTTTCTCTCCGTCTTGTCTCAATACCAAGCCTGGTGCGGGCTGGAATTCAAGGGCAGGATATTTAGATATGAGGGCTTCGACCAGTTGACTCACTCCGCTAGCCGGCTTGGCGAAGAGAACATAAAAGAAGCGTCGGAATGCTATGCGGGGGAGTTCGTGGGCATTCTGCCCAACTCGCGAACGTTTGAGTTTCAGACCGTAGATGGGCTGATCAAAGGCCGGATAGGTTCTTCGATTGAAGATCCTGACGTGATTCTCAGAGACTGGCTCAAGCGGAACGTACTCATTACGCTAGCGGTCGTTCAAGTGGGTCAAGGGCGCCCTCGGTTTACGCTGAACGTCCTTCCCGAGTGACTGTGTAACGGCTACGCCGACGGTTTCGCCCCGTCGCAATGCTCCCTGAACGCCTTCTCCCCGGCGTCAGACACCTCCACCCATTTCTGATCGGGCGGTGCGTCTGCGACATAGCTGTCGTGCCAGTTCCAGCACTTATACGTCGGCGTTTGCGGATACCCTTCGGGGGAATCCTCCCAGGCTTCCTGCCTGCCCAGCGGCGTGATGTCCAGGTAGTTCCACGTGCCGCCCATCAGCTCGTCACCACGATTATTCAGAAAGTACGTGCGGAAGATGCGGTCGCCATCGCGAAAGAACACGTTTGTTCCGTGCCATTCATCCACGCCAAAGTCCGCATCGAAGCTGTCGGTGAGCGTGAACCACGGCATCGTCCAACCCATGCTGGCTTTCAAGCGGGCGATGTCGGCTTGCGGAGCGCGCGAGGCAAACACCAGCGTGGTGTCTCGGGCGTTCAAGTGCGCCAGATGCGCGACCTGATCGGCCACCATTGAACAGCCTCGGCACGCGTGCTCGGGCCAGCCGTAGACGTCGGGTTCGAAGACGGCGCGATAGACGATTAGCTGGCGGCGCTTGTCGAAAAGGTCGCGGAGCGTTCGCTTGCCGTTCGGGCCGTCGAACGTGTAGTCCTTGTCGACGGGCGTCCAAGGCATGCGGCGGCGCTCGGCGGCCAGGGCGTCTCGGGCGCGGGTTTGGGCTTTTTCTTTCAGCAAGAGCTGCTGGCGGGCAGCTTGCCATTCGTCGGCGGTGACGACGGGCGGCGTGCGCATGCGGCCGGTGGGTGGGGTGGGGGTGGTCATGGTGATGCCTCCGATGGTGATTCCTTCTCGGCTGGGATGAACGGCGGGTTGCGTGGCAGCCCGCTGTAAATGTGCTGAGGGATAGTGTTGCACCGGAGGCCGGGAACCGGGAGTAACAAATGTGGCGCTATTTCAGTGGCGTGGCAGGCCTCGCAACGTCAGGGAAGGAACCTGCGTTTCAGTGGCATCGCAGGGCTCGCAACGTCAGGGAAGGAACCACCGCGGTTCGGAGCGCGAGCAACGCGGGGCATCGGCGCCTAGTTCTGCTGCGCGTCAAACTCGCTTCGATTCATCACGTCGAAGTACAGCGTGTCGTACCACACCAGGCCCAATGGATACTCCGTGTCCCCGGTTCGCGTGCTGTCGCAATCGTTGTCCAGCCGCAGCCCGAAAAACGCGTCCATGGGCGCAGCGCCGGATCGCTGCGTGGCCAATCTAAGCGCTTTGCCCGCTTGTTCCAAGTCAGCCGATAACGCATCAACCGCAGCGCCCGCCTGCACGCATCGCGCAATCTCTTGCTCTACGCACGCCTTCAATTCGGCTTCTTCGGATTCGGACATCGTGTCTAGCTCAATCGTTTCCAGCAGCAGATACGTATCGCGATGCGATTCAAGAAACTCGATGGTTTCGTCCAGATTGGCAAGCAGTTCGTCGGCGGATGCGCGAGCGGATAGCGATGGGGCTTGCGCGTCGGCGTTTGAAGACACAGCGCTTGAAGACGCGTCTAGCCGAGGCGCGAATATGTGCTTCAGCCGATTTATCAGGGAAGCAGAGTGCGGCGCAGCGGCAGCAGCGGGTTCAACGGCGGAAGGCAAATCCGCCGTCGCCGCCCGGATGATTTCCGTGAATCGTTTGACGCGCGCAAAACCCGTATCGAAGTGACTGCTGATCGCGTACAGCGCTGTCTTGCTCTCGGGTTCGTCGCTATCGAAGCCGTCGGCGATTAACGACGCGCACAGCTGCGGATCACCTGACATCAGAAGCCGGTACATGAACGGCACGTCGTATGGCCATTCAGAAAGTCCGGAGACGGTGTCCGGACGGTCTGCGTAGGAGCTGGGGCGGTTGCTTAAGCTGTAGAGATACGAACGGTTGGCCATGGGGGTAGTTGCAGCACAATGAGGAGCAATGAGAATACAGGGATCGCAAGGACTCATAAACACGGAAGATCCAAAATCACGGCACCTGTCTTATCGGTTCTGAGCCTGCGAACAGTCGTGTAGTATTCAAACCCATTCAGCGGATAGCTATGCCCTTTGTGGTTAAGCCGTTGACTGCTACCAGATCACTTCCCTTATTTCGATACCCACTTCAAGGACGAAGAATTGCATTGCCAACAATGTGGGGCTGAGCACAATGGCAATCAGCGGCTGTGTCTTGAATGCCAGCGCGTGTTGCGGGGTGCGTCGACCCCCAGCCTATTCAACGCCGGTGAAAGTGGATTTGGTATTGCMAAAGGCGGCGTGGCACCGCTAGATCAGCCGCTTGGAGCCAAGGGAGGGCTGTATGCGGGTGGGATCGAGAGGACACACGTTTACGCCGCCACATTCCGCGGAAGGCCAGCCAGGATTTCAGAGTTTCGCGAGTATGGTGTCGCGATAACGGTTTTCTCGGTAGTTGGTTTCATGTTCGCCCCTTCGGCTTGGTGGCTCGTTCTGCTTTTACCTAGCCTTTTTTCGATCAACGTGGGCACGGGGTTGAGAGACAAACGAGTCCATCGCGTTGCGTCAATGTTGACTGTGGAAGCGAATAAGTCTGGTCATGTTTTTCTCACCCAAATTGGCGGCGAATGTCCGATTTGCTGTGGTTCGCTAGGACTCAGAAAGATCAAAGACGGCAAACAGACGAAAGCCATTATCCAATGCAAAGAGAATTCTCTTCATCGTTGGGATTACGACCCGAAGGTGCTGGAGGAGTTATCGGGATCTGTGTGAGTTTGGACTTTCAATGCAGCGTCAAACCCCCGCAAACCGCCCCGCCAACTGATCGCAGTGCCGCACCAGAATCGCCGCATCCACGCCCACTGCCGTAAACAAACTCCCCGCCTCGATATACCGGCGCGCCAGCGTCTCATCCGTCGTCAACACCCCCGGCGCCTTGCCCGCCGCGCGTATGCGCTGGATGGCGCGTTCGACCTCGGCAACCACCTTCGGATGCTGCGGCTCACCGGGATAACCCAGGCTGGCGGCAAGATCCGCAGGGCCAATGAAAACCCCATCCACGCCATCCACCGCAATCATGGCGTCCAGGTTCTCCAGCGCTTCGCCAGTCTCGGCCTGCACCAGCAAACACAGTTCCTCTTCGCAGCGCCGCATGTAATCCGCCACGCGCCCATACCGCGTCGCGCGCATCGTGCCGCTGACGCCTCGCACCCCTCGCGGTGCATAGCGCATGCCTGCCACTGCGCTTTGCGCTTCATCCGCGTTTTGCACATACGGCAGCAGCAAGGTCTGCGCGCCAATATCCAAATACTGCTTGATCTGTACCTTGTCATTCCACGATGGCCGCACCACCGGATGGCTCTTATACGCGCTTGCCGCCTGCAACTGCGCCATCACGGTTGGCAGCACCACGGGCGTGTGCTCGGTATCCAGCAGCAGCCAATCGAAGCCGCTGGCCGCCACCAGTTCGGTACTGTTCGCAGCCCCAAGCGTGACCCACAGCCCGGTCTGATGGCGCTGTTCACGCAGCGCGCGTTTAAACGTATTGATGGGGAGTTCCATGCGCGCCGCCTTATGAAAAATGCACCGAGATGCTGCCCAGCTTGCCGTAGTCAGCATGTAGCGTATCGCCGCGCTTCACCGCAACAGTGCGCGTGAAAGATCCCGCCAGCACGATGTGCCCGGCTTCCAGCGCGGCGTCGTGCTGGGCAAGCTTGTTCGCCAGCCAGGCGATGCCCAGCGCGGGATGCCCCAGCACCGCGGCCGACACGCCAGACTCTTCAATCACGCCATTCTTCAACAGCAAGGCCGCGACCCAGCGCAGATCGATATCCATCGGCCGCACCGGGCGACCGCCCAGCACGATGCCGGCGCACGCAGCGTTATCGGCAATGTTGTCGACGATGCGGCGCGGGTACTTGCTGCGGCCGTCGATCAGTTCCAGCGCGGGCACCACGTAGTCCGTGGCATCCAGCACGTCGAACAGGCTCACATCCGGGCCGCGCAAGGGCTTGCCCAGCACGAAAGCCAGCTCGACCTCCACGCGCGGCACGATCAGCTTGTCGGTGGGGATGGTCTGCCCATCTTGAAAGAACATCGTGTCCAGCAAATGGCCGTAGTCGGGCTCATCAATGCCCACGGTGCTTTGCATGGCCTTGGATGTCAGGCCGATCTTGTGGCCGCGCAGCTTCGCGCCGTCGGCAATCTTCTGGTCGATATTGCGTTGCTGGATGGCATACGCATCGGCAATCTCAATGCCGGGAAACGCCTGGTCCAACTGCGTGGTGGGCACGCCGCTGCGCTCGGCTTCAAGCAGCAGGCTGGCCGCGCGGGCGCGGTCTTCGTCGTTAAGCATGGAAGGCTCCTGATCAGTGCGCGGCGACTTCGTCGGCCACGGGGTTGGACAACACGCCAATGCCGGCCACTTCCACCTCGACCACGTCGCCCGGCTTCAAGAAACGCGGCGGCGTGAAGCGCACGCCCGCGCCGATGGGGGTGCCGGTGGAGATGACGTCGCCGGGTTGCAGCGTGGTCCAGATGGAGATGTAGCGGATCAGTTCCGCGAACGGAAACATCAGGTTGTCGGTGGCGTCTTGCTGGCGCAGCTCGCCGTTCACGCGCGTCGTCACCGTCAACGGTGCAGCAGGGTCGAATTCGTCCGCCGTTACCATCCACGGCCCCATGGACCCGCTGGCGTCAAAGTTCTTGCCCTGTGTCACGTTGAACTTGCCGTGCTTGATCCAGTCGCGCACCGTGCCTTCGTTCAGGCAGGTCAGGCCCGCGATGTGGCTCCAGGCGTCCTCAGCCGCAATGCGGCGGCCGGCCTTGCCGATGATGATGGCGATCTCGCCTTCGTAGTCCAGCTGCTCGGATTCCGGGGGGCGCAGCAAGGGTTCGCCATGTCCCACGAACGAACCCGGAAAGCGCGGAAACACGCTGGGGTAGGCGGGCGGCGCGCTGCCGTCCTGGYATTCCTCGTTGCGCTTGCCGTAGTTCACGCCGACGCAGATGATTTTTTCTGGCGAGGGTATGGGCGGCAACAGCCGCACCTCGTTCAGCTTGTGCGTGGGGGTAAGCGTGTCGGCCAAATTGGCCAGCGCGGGCAAGGCGTCGGCGTCCAGCGCGTCGCGCAGGCTGGCGAAGCCCTGGCCGTGGCCAAGGCGCTGACCGTCCAGCGCAACGATTTGGTCCTGGCCGCGCAGTGCGCCAAAGTGCGTTCGGCCTTGATGCGTATAGCTAAGGAGTTTCATTCGTCGAATCCAAACAAGCGAGCGGGGTTGTCCACCAGGATTTTCTTAAGCGTCGCGGCGTCGCCCGCATAGCGCGCCAACTGGTCCACCAACTGGCCCTCGTCGGGCGTGGGTTTGGTGGAGACGGGATGCGGCCAGTCGCTGCCCCACACCACGCGGTCGGGGTTGGCGGCGATCAGCGCTTGCGCAAGCGGCGTCACGTCGTCCCAAGGTGGACCGGTGCGAGAGATCTTCTCCGTCAGCGACAACATCACCCAGAAGTTGCCGCGACTTAGCAACGACTCCACCAGTTGGCGAGTCGGATCTGCCGCGCCTGCAGTGGGATCGGCACGCCCCATGTGATCCAGCAGCACCGGAATATCCAGCCGTTCAAACTGCGCCGCCTGCGCCATCATGCCGTCGGGCTCTGGCTGAAACTTGGCGTACCAACCCAGTTCACGAATGCGCGCAATGGCGCGGTCAAACACGGCGGGCGCCATGCTGATGCCCAAGCCCTGCCGCGTGAACCGCGCCCCGCGCACGCCCGCATCGTGCAGCTTCTGAATGTAGGCGTCGTCACGCTCGGCCAGCACCACCGCGTTCGCGCAACCGCGATACGACGGGCCGGCGGCGGCCAGGCCGTCCAACACCACCTGATGATCCGCCCCGTAGGTGGTGGCCTGCACGATCACGCCGCGTTCGATGCCCAGCAGGCGATGCAGGCCCAGCGCGGTCTCGATGGTGGCGCTGGGCATCTCGTACGCCGCGCCGGGGCGCACGGGGTAACGATCTGCGGAGCCGAATACGTGAAACTGGCTATCGCAGGCGTTAGGCGGCAGCCGGGTGGTGGGCGCAGTGGGGCGGGGATTGAAGGGTTGGTACTGCGAGGGTGGGTATTGCGGCGCTTGGTTCTGCGACGCTGGATTCTGCGCGGGTTGATTCTGCGAGCTTTGGCTCTGAGTCATTTGGCTTTGAGTCATCGTCTGTCTCCCTTACCCGATCACGGCCACAAAATCGCATTCGATCAGCTTGTCGCCATCCAGATCGGCCTGCATCGTGTGCCGCGCCGGGCGGTTATCCGCATCCGGAAACGCTTGCAGCCACACCGCATTCAGCGCCGCGCGCTGGCTGCGGTCGCGCATCCACACCGTCATCTTGGCGATGTGCTCCAGCGAGCCGCCACCCGCTTCCACAATGCGCCGCACGTGGTCGAACATCAGTTCGCACTGGCGTTCCAGCGACGCGCCGTAAGCGCCCGTGGCGGGGTCAGTGCCTTGGATGCTGCCCGAATACAGCATGGGCCCAATCCGGCACGCGGCCGGAATGGGATTCTTGTGGCTGAAGCCTTCGGCGTAAATGCTGCGTCTGCTCATGGCGGGTTCCGTGTGGAAAGAAGAGGGTGGGGCGGCATCGCGGCCATCACCAGGCAAGGCCGCGATGCGTTAGGTATTCAGAGCGTGGCTGCTGGCGGGTCAGACCAGGCTGTGGTCCGGCGGCTGTGGTCTGGCCTTAGTTCGCCGTGATGCCCGCACGCTTGATGATCGGCGTCCAGCGCGCGTCTTCCGCAGCCAGATAGCGCGTGAATTCCTCGGGCGAGCTGCCGCGCGCCTCGGCGCCCAGCTCATCAAAACGCTGAATGATCGTCGGCTGCGCCAGAATCTTGGTCAGCGCCTCGCTCAAGCGCTTCTGCACATCCGGCGGCGTGCCTTTGGGCGCAAGCAGGCCCGTAAACGTGGCCGCCTCCATGCCCTGCACACCCGCTTCCGCGAACGTCGGCACGTCTGGCATCGACGGCACGCGCTTGGCCGTTGTCACCGCCAACGCGCGCAAGCGGCCATCCTTCACATACGGCAGCGCCACTGAAATCTGATCAAAGTTGAAATCCACCTGGCCGCCCAACAGATCGGTTGTGGCCGGCGCGTTGCCCTTGTATTGCGCCGTCGTCCAACGCGCGCCCGTCAACGACTGCAACAGCTCGCTGACCAGATGATTCGTGGTCCCCGCACCCGGAGACGCCATGTTCAGCTTGCCCGGCTCCTTCTTCGCCAGCGCCAGCAATTCCGCCAGCGTCTGCGCCGGCAAGCCCGGCTTCACCTGCAACACCAGCGGCGTGTACGACACCGAACTGATCGGCGCAAAGTCCCGATCCCACTTGTACGCATCCCGCTTGAAAATCAGCGGCGAGAACAGCAGCGGCCCGTTCGCCGCCATGAACAAGGTGTAGCCATCGGGCTCGGACCGCGCCACCTGCTCACCGGCAATCATGCCGCCCGCACCCGGCTTGTTCTCGACAATAAACGGCTGCCCAAACGCCGCCTGCAAGCCCGGCGCAATCAGCCGCGCCGCCACATCCACATTGCCGCCCGGCGGATAGGGCACCACGATCTTCACGGGTTTCTCGGGCCACGCGGCGTGCGCCATGGAAGTCAGAACGGTCAGCGCCACCGTGGCGCAGGCGCGAAGCGCATTGCGATGCATGGTTTGTCTCCTGGTCGTGTCATCACGTTTTGTTTGTTGTGTTTGACGACACTCTAGAAATTCCCGCGCCGCTGAACAATCCGAATTTCAAGAAAAGTTCCGGATGTTGGACTCTTTTGGCAGGTTGCTTTGCGGGCGGCTTTTGGCATGACCGCATTTCGCCGCAGAATTACCCTGGGCGCCCATTGCGCACGCGGTTTTATTCATTGTTGAATGTTCAATATCCGGACTACGGAGCCAGACCCACCATGCACTTTCCCGCCAGCGACCTGAACCCCGAACAAACCTACCGCCTGATGAGCGGCATCGTCGTGCCCCGGCCCATCGCCTGGATCAGCAGCGTCAACGCCCACGGCGGCGTCAACCTGGCGCCGTTCAGCTGCTACACCTTCGTCTCAAACAAACCCCCCATGATCGGCGTCAACATCGGCCGCAAAGCCGGCAAGCGCAAAGACACCGCCGAAAACATCCTGGCCAACCGCCACTTCGTCGTCAACGTCGGCGACGAAACCCTGCTTGATCCCCTGCACGACAGCGCCCAAGAACACCCGCCCGAAATCAGCGAAGTCGACGTGCTGGGTTTAAGCGTGCTTCCCGGCGCCGTTATCGACACCCCCCGACTTGCCGCCGCGCCCATCAGCCTGGAATGCCGCTTTCATAGCGTCACCCCGTTTGGCGACACCGGCGCGGAGTTTTTCGTGGGCGAAGTCGTGATGTTCCATATACGCGATGGCCTGCTGCAAGACGGCAAGATCGATACGGCATTACTACGCCCCATCTGCCGCATCGGTGGCCCCAACTACGCATCGCTAGGCCCCATCGTCACCAAGCGCGGTATTCAGCAGACGCCAAAATCCATTATCAAACCGGAGGCCACGTGAGCGAAGCAGAAGACAAAAGCGCATCCGGCGCGCAGACCGTACGCAGGGCCTTGGCGCTGCTGCGCCTGATTGCCTGCGGACAAGAGCGCGGCGTGCGGCTGGTGGATCTGGAACGCATGTCCGGCTTGAATCGGCCCACCGTGCATCGTTTGCTGAAGACGCTGGTGCAAGAGGGCGCGGCTGAACAGGATTCAGAAACGCGACGGTATTTGATCGGGCAGGAGATTAGTTTGCTGGGGCTTGCAAGGACGCGGCGCTTTCCGCTGCTGACGCTGGCGGACCCGTATATGAGCGAGCTGGCCGATCAAGTGGGGGATACGGTGTTTTTGAGTATTCGACACGGGCACGATTCGATATGTATTGGGCGGCGGACGGGCAGGCATCCAATACAGGTGCTGTCGATTGAGGTGGGGGTTAGACGGCCGTTGGGAGTGGGGGTGTCGGGGGTGGCGTTGCTGGCGAGTTTGGGAAGGGAGGAAAGTGTGGAGTTAGTGCGGGGGAATGCAGCCAGGCTGGAGGTGATGGGGGAGCGGGTGGAGGATGTGATTGGGCGGGTGGAGGTGGCTAGGAGGGAGGGGATTGCGCATGCGGCAATGGGGTTGATGCCGGGGACTAGTGCGGTGGCTGTGCCGGTGTTGACGGAGGGAGGGGTGGCGCTGGGGGCGATTACGGTGACGGCGATGGCGGAGAGGTTGGGGGTGGAGAGATTTGGGATGGTGGTGGAGAGGATGAAGGCGGCGGCGGGGGGGATTGCGGGGAGGTGGGGGCGGGTGGAGCGAGGCTTCTGTGGAGCGCGCAACGAGGAGAATAGCGAAAACGTGGTCGCCGTTGCTTAGACGCCCGGATGCGGAATCAAGTAGCACGCGACGGACAACGTTCGACCTAAAAGGGCATTTTGGGTCTCGGAGTTCGCGTTCCCAAGAGTTCTGGCTACATGCGCCTTGCGACATGTCAAATTTATGCGAGCAAGAAATGCAAAGTGTAATGAGCGAGGATGCGTCGGTATATCAGCTACCTCATCTCCGCCTAGTCTCGTAAAGCTGTGATAAATTTAGTAGCAACTAAGAATAGCTTGAGGGCGAAATGACCGAGACTGTCAATATTGGTGAAATTGCGAACTTATTGTCGCGCGACATCTTTTCGTTCTTTCATTGGCAAGCGCATCCGCGACGTGACCAAGATTTTGCATGTGGCAGTAGCCGGCACACCTCGAAAGGGAAGAACCCAAAGCCAAAGAAGAGTCATCCTGGCGACGTAATTTTCTATTATGAAGATCCCTATTTGGGGCGGCGGGTATATCTGCATACAGATCTAAAAAGCTACGCAAAAAACACTATAGGTCCGGTGAAAATTCGAGCGGCCATAGAATCATTGGCAATGGCCGTCGAGTGTGCGCAGGCTTCGGACGAGTGGCGTCGCGCGTATTCTGCACCCGACGACGAACAGTTCGACATCCGTGGTTTACTTTTCGTCCACAATCACGACGGCAAATTCAATGACGAGTTCGAAAACTCGATTTCGAAAACCGACTTGTCGACGATCCCGGTGGCGCCGAATGTATACGTGCATTTTTTGGGTCCGACCGATATCGGCAGGCTTTATACAATCGCTAACGATATTGTCAGGCTGCAGCATCAGAAATTGATGCCAGATCACTATTCATTCTATTACCCAGATCTAGTCATGTGGCGGCGTCGTGGAGAAGTTTCGGGGCAGGCGGCGACAATTGAGGCGTTGACTTCACCCTATTTTATTTTGACATTTGAAGCAAAAGCTGGAAAGCCTCAGGGCTTCGTCATTTATTACAATAGGCCGGGCAAGTCAGCTGAAGAATTCGAGTATTTTCTGGACAGCTTGTCCAGGTATCAACTTTTAGAGGAAGATAAAGAGATCCGTATTAGGATGGTTGCTACGGACCCAGACGAGAATTTCCTAAGCAATTTTGAGTCGGCCAAGCAACGATATGTGAAAGCATGGGGCCTCGATCCCGCGAGAAAGGCGATACTGGATAATATAAGCCTGGAACGGGTGACATCGGTGGCTACCTCATATAACGCGCCCTCGATTGGATGGAGACAGTCTTGAAAAGCGGTCCTTCGCTCTACTACGCATCTGACAAGAACATCTTTGACGCTTTAAATCAGTCCAAGATAGACCAAGATACCCTCCAGGGTATGTTTCGTCGGAGAAATATCGTTTGTTCAAAGCAGACGACGCGGCACGACTTAGCGATGTTTTTCAGCAGGCTAACGCACGATTCTGTGGATCACCAAGACCTCTCAAGACGATTGGGCGTCAATAGACGACAAGAGCGAATAACCGCGCTGGATCTAAAGGGTTCCATTTCTGATGAAGGGATTATTCGTGCCGTAGATTTCGTGCGCCAAAGCGTACTAAGCGAAGGTGACATCCTTCAGCCGGTAAGAGCCGATGGCTCGCTGGTATTGAATCTTCGGTATACGGAAATCGATTATAGAAAGTCTGAATTTGGTCAGGTGCAACATAGAGAGGGTTATATAGAGATAATCCGAAATGCAGATGAACTAGTTATTAGAAGTACCCAGTCTGGCTATGTGGAAGTCGTTAGAAGTAAATTGGTTCTGGCTATGGAAAGAGACGCTGGGATCAAATTTGAACGATCAGAGGTGTCCCTTTTTTATCAAGGTAACCACGGGGTTAGAAGCAAATTCTTCTACGACCTCATGATGGGGTTGCCGGGGTATTCGCACAAGGATGTCACCGACGTTTTTGTATATAAGGCTAGACCTGATGGGGCTGGAGGCGGCGGGGGCACGTTGATCGATGATGATGGAGAAACCTATGTGGAAAGGGTGCTTCTTCGTGGTAGCGGAATTTCGCGGTCGGAATTATTGCGAGACCTCACGCAGGAGAAGGCTTACTACATTGTAAAAGTCGGTTGGTTGGCGACAGAGATTT
The DNA here is from genome assembly GCF_056394065.1 of Achromobacter sp. 10T422. Lineage (NCBI taxonomy): Bacteria > Pseudomonadati > Pseudomonadota > Betaproteobacteria > Burkholderiales > Alcaligenaceae > Achromobacter > Achromobacter sp. 10T422. The sequence continues at coordinate 569,670 of NZ_JBFTHD010000001.1, read as the reverse complement.
TCGGAAGTGGCTTTGGCTATGATATTGAAGCGATGTTTGCCGATCCCGTGGGTTGTACGGGATTTTCATACATTCTTCACGGTGTCCACGAATTGGATGATAGTGGCAGATTACTAAAGGCGCGACGCGGTGCCACAACTTCAGAAATGGATTCTGTCGCACGTGCAATCGAAACTCGTGCGCGCGAGCTGGTGCGTTCGCTTAGCATGCCTTCACAAAGGGCGCTGATATGACGCGTTTTAAGTGGTATAAGATTTTCGCACCTGAAGGCGCATCGGCGCTGGTGCGTCAAGTCGCTAACGCAAAGTTTGCGAGTGAATCAAATTCAGGATTTCTGCCCATGCTAGAGGGGCAAATCAATCCTATGGATTTCCGCTTTCTTTGGCGCTCAGCCATCGTGGCTGTAGGATTTGACGATAATGGAATTCGGACTACTCAGACTTTTAATAGCGTCGAGCAACTCAGCATATCTTTTTTACAAGTGGGCGACGTGTTGTTTCTGCGGCTTACGGATCCCCCGCGAGCCACACGGGAATTATTCAACGCGCTTGAATTGGCTGGGGGCATTGGGATGTCGATTCAACCATACATTTTTTCCCCACGTCAGCAGGCGAGGATGCTGAATCATTGTGACGATTTCAGTCTCATAGGTCTTCGAGGAGTGGGTATTTCATCTCGGCATCATGTAGTGGCGAGGATTGAATTAGCCTCGAAAGACGGGATTAATATTAAGCTGTTGCCGTTTTTGGATGAGCTGAAGTTCAATCCAGATCAGTCGTCTTATGAGGTTATGCAGGAAGGAATAAAAGGCCAGGTGACCTTTACCGTAAGTGGTGCGGTACGTATAACCGGCGGAGTACTTCCTTTCGTAGTCTCGCAGCTGGAAAATCAGTTGGGCACAGATCATTAATGGCTATCTGCCGTGGTTGGAAAATGAGCCCAGTCAAATATAGAAATTCTAATAGGAGGTTCTAGAGAAATTTCGGGTGAAAGCTACATGATTCGCAAAACGGTAAAATCATGGTGATCCTGAAATAGACTAAAAAATGGCAAGCTAGTGCGAGAGTGTTTCCAATAAAACGGCGTCAGTTATTTATTCGTCCGCAAGTTGCGTACAAATATGGTAAGACGGATGGGTACGTTATTGCGCATATGGAGGAGTTGGGCGCGGCAGTTTCCCGCATTGAGAAGATTGATGAGGGCGAAGGACTTAATCGCACTAAAAATCCTAAAAAAAAATATTCTAGAAACGTTATCGAAATATTAGAACTCATATTGCGATACTGCAGTAATTGACTTGTGAAATTGCGTCCTTTCACCTATATTTCAACCCGTGTTCACCACCCTTTCTGTGCATTGTGAATCAAGAAACACAACAATTCATCACGCTCGCGATTGCCAGCATCGGTTTACTCATCTCCCTGTATCTGCTCTATATCAACATCAAGAACAGGGGGACACAAATATCAGCGTATCGCATAACCCGCTCTCTTCACCGAAGCAGCCAGATCGTACTTCAGTATATAAATTCTGAGCAACTGGATGGACGTTTTTTGGTCAAGATGGTGCTTTTTAATCCAGGTGCTATTGCCTGTGTTATTCACAGCTTTGCAGTATCCAAGTCGGTCAGAAATCCCAACTTTCTCTTTAGGCTTTTTAAGCCCACTGTTTTGGAGTTTGTTGAAGGCGTCCGGTGGTGGCCGACTAGGGACGAAACCCAGACAGAACCAAAATACTTTGATGAAGAGTATAAAAATATTTACGTCGAAGACTATCGAGTTATTCTGGTGTCCATCCCGGGTTGGATTAATAGGGATTGGTACGAGTTTGAGATCCGTACCAACATCGATGACGTAATTCACAAGGCACGTCTTGATGGAGTCAAGGGGACTCATCAATTTAGTCATTCCTTCGAGCGCTGGTATAGGGAAAAGTAGTCGCCGCAGAGGGCGGTAGACTGAAGCTAAAAGATAATAATGCGGGCTGATATCTCATTTCCTGTGCGTTGAATTCCTCACGTCTGAACGGCTCGAAGTACAGCATGTCGTCCTACACTCTAGTCGGAGGCTTAAACCCCATCGTCTTCCTGGGAAGGGCGTTTACCTTGGCGGCAACTTCGGAAATAGGGTTGACCCTAACCCAGTTTTTAGTCCTGATCTAAATTAAAGAAATCCGGCATGATTTCACCATATGGAATAGGAGCCATGCCGTAAAGAGATCGAAATACACCGAAGGGCAAATCGCCTTTGCGCTGAAGCAGGCCGAACTGGGAACGGCCGTACCCGAGGTCTGCCGCAAGATGGGCGTGAGCGAAGCCACCTTCTACATCTACAACTGGTAGAAGAAATCCGGCGAGCTTGGTTCCTCGGAGCTTCGACGACTTCGCCAGCTTGAACAGGAATGCAATCGGCTCAAGCGCCTGGTCGCGGACCTGTCGCTGGACGAGGCTATGTTGCAGGACGTTCTGGCGAAAAACTCTGAAGCCTTCGCGGCGCCGCGTACTCGTGGATGATCTGATGAAGCGCTACGGCGTCGGCGTGACCAAGGCATGCGCCGCAGTCATGATTTCCCGGTCGTTGTATCGCTACGAATCGTGTCGACGCGACAGTGGCGCGCTGGTCATGCGAATCCACGAGATAGCGCATACGTGCGTTCACTACGGATACCGGCGTGTACGCGTGATGCTGCGCCGCGAAGGCTATCGAGACAATCACAAACGGGTCTACCGTTTGTATCGAGAACAAGGCTTGTCGTTGCGGCACAAGCGCCCCAAGCGCAATAAGTCGGCGCAACGTCGCCAACGTAAAGCGGTCGCGCAAGCCATCAATGACATCTGGAGCATGGACTTCGCCATGGACCAATTGTTCGATGGTCGCCGCCTGCGTGCGTTGACTCTGGTCGACAATTACACCAGAGAGTGTCTGGCCATCGACATTGGGCAAAACCTGCGGGGTGGCGATGTGGTGGCGACGCTCGGTCGCGTATGCGCACTGCGCGGCTTGCCGCGCGTCATCAAAACCTATAACGGCAGCGAGTTCATCTCCAAAGCCATGGACAAATGGGCATACGAAAATGGGGTGGAAATCGACTTCAGCCGGCCCGGCAAGCCGACGGACAATGCGCAGTGCGAATCCTTCAATGGCTCATTGGAGGGGTTAGTAGATATTCCGAATACTGTTCGCGTAGTACGTCAGCAACGGAAACAAGCCGATGTTGAGCATCAAGCTCAATAAGGCTTTGGTCATATGCCCTATGCACGTCAACCCGGAGGGGGATTCCATCGGTTGCTTTGTTGTGGCCTGCTTGCCAATCGCGGCCACGAAGATGAGCAGCTTCCAGTAGTTGGGGCACTGAGCAACCCGTCACCTTGCACCGTACCCCGTGATGGTTGAACACGGACAGCCTAAAGCGTCCCTGCTGCAATCTTCGTTTTGCCAGAGCAAATGCGACAGTTGGTTCTGGGGAATCGGCCCCCTTCGGTTCATAGAATGTCACAACTGGTCCCTGCTGTTTTAGGATCGCCCAAAGTGCGCGCTGATCGGTCGTAGCCTGACCAAAATCGGAGAGCAGAAATGGGGTGGCAAGATCCATGCAGTAGGAATACTTGCCGTTTCCGTCCTCCACGAGCCCACCGTACGTGCCTATCCAAACAACTGACTGATGCACGATGTGATGGAGAACGTATCCCCGCCCGTCCTCAACGAATGAGGGGCGCCCAATCCAAAAACCATCTAGATACCGACCTTCAACATCCGGATCTGGACGAAAGTTCAAGAAATCTTCACGATTTTTGTTTTTGGTAATGACGAGGGGCGCATCTAGTGAGTCTATTATTTCCATTAGCTCAGCTGAAGTGACTGGCTGCATGGATGCAGTAAGGTCTTCCATATGCGTGCCGCGCTCGCRCAACATATTGATCAGACGTTTTGCTGACTTTACGTCAATCACCCGTTGACGCGTCGAAATTGGGTGATGCAACTCCGCGTCCCGCTCGGAAATTGCCTGATCTACGTCGCGAATAACAAACTCCCATTTCACGGCGCGCTCATGCAAGTGATCGGATAGCGTCCCTTTGACGAGTCTTTGATGTAAACGATAACTGTCGGCTCGCAATACACGCCCGGCACCAACAAATCCCTTCTTGCTTACATAAGCGAGGATCCAGTCTCCCTCGTTCATTGCGAGTAGATGCTGCTCACCTTCGTCGCCAGCCCTTCCGTCGAATCCCGCAGTGATCACGCCTCGGGCAAGATTCTCAGCCCACCAAGCGTTCGTATCATGGGGGAAGTTCGCCTTGCCAATATTAAATCGATGGTATTCCATGGCTGTGTCTCGTGTTAATTGTCGTGATCGAGAGTGTTGTACGGGCGTGAAATTGTAGTATGAAACGTTTGTGGGCGGGTGGAGAGCGAGAGACGGATGGCTGAACAAAGGGGGAGGGCTGCTTTTAGGGTTCCGACCTAAGAATATAAAAATGGGAATGCTATTTTGAGTTAGGTCGTTGGAACTTGGCAGAGGCCCGACCTTCGCTTAGTAGCGCTTGAAAGGCCTCACCAATGCTCTGTTCGGCATCTTGAATTTGAGTGAGGACTAGCTTCAGACTCTGTGTTATTTCCTCCTCGTCGGCTTCATCGGAAACCTCTCCGAAATATTGGCATACGCTTCTTAAGCGGTTGACTTGGGCGAAAGCCAAAGCGAGTCGATTGCTAACGACCTCACTAAAAATGTCCGCCTTGTCCAGAAACTGCGATGGCAATTCCAAGGTGATAAGTGAGGCCTTGGATGCAAAATTCTGGCGTTCGCTTTGATAGTTCAGCACTCTCAATAAGTAGGTGGTATCTCCACCGCCGGGTGGAACAATTAGACTTCTAAGTTTGGCGATTTCTAACTGTGCGACAGCTACTGGAGCGGTCATGATCTGCGCTAGAAGCCGTCTAGATGCTCGTCGTTCCCGGCGTCTTCGATATCCGTCGACCAGCCAAATGGCCAAAGCCGTCAATGCGGCAAAAGCGGTCCAGTCAATTTTCATTTCTGCGAGAATTGGCATAAGTAATTCCCTGGTGATTTTTGGAAAACCTCTTGTTGGAGGCCCATTCTAAGTTGAGGGCCGGATCCCGCTAACAAGAAAAGTGCAGCGCTACAACTTCATGATCCGAATGTGAGGACATCGATTTCGGATTGACGGAGCTGGCCGACATTACCTGAAGACCGGCTCCATCCGACTATTTTCTTAATTGGTACGGAGAGCCGCCGAGGATAGCTCGCACATTGATCGTGGATTATCAATTGCCACTCCTAAGAGTTCGGAGAGATGGTCACAAAGAGCCTCGACCCCGCCTACCAAATTCGACGCAATCCAATCGTCCAACGGCTGTGCGTCCGAAGAGTCGGCCTCATTCACACTATTTCCCACAATCCGAGCAATCGCCCAAATCCCCTGGCAAGCCCGCTCCATCTTCCTCAAATCATCCACCCGCACAAGCGCAAACTCCGGATCATCCGGCGTGGCCCAGCGGTCATAGGTATAGGGGTGATCATTCATAGCAGCCTCTTTTGTCGTTAGACCCGCGCCCCGCTGTCAATCGGGGTGGGCGGGCGCAAGGCCGGGTTGACAGACCGGTGACAAAAGAAACCGGCGCACGCGAGCGTGCCCCAGCCAAGGCCCGCCCATAGCAGGGACGTGCGTCGGCCTACGGACGTAAAAATGCCGCTATTGCAGCGGCAGTCCGCCTTTTGTCATTTCCAGCTGTCAAACCGGACGGTCATTGGTGTGACCGCAGGGCGAGTATACGGCGGAACGCTATGGAAGCCGCAACGATGCGCGTGACCTTTTTGTCTCGCCCCAAACGACAGTCAAAAAGCACAAAGGGCTCCGCAGAGCCCTTCGTCATATTCATGCAGCCACCGGCACAAAAAACCGATCCTTCAACTCCTGCAATCCAATCCTCTCCAACATCTCCGTCAACCTCTCAGCAGGCTTCCGGGTCGGCAAATCCTTATACTGCGCCACGATCAGCTCATTCTTCATAGAATGCTCCCACCCCACCAGCTCCGTCACGCTAACCTGATACCCATGCGCTTCCAGCTGCAAGCACCGCAGCACATTCGTAATCTGGCTGCCAAACTCCCGCGTATGCAGCGGATGCCGCCAGATCTCCGCCAGCGGATCAGCCAGCGCCTTGCCCTTATTCTTCCTTAGCACCGAAGCCACCTCAGCCTGGCAGCAAGGCACAACCACGATGTACTTCGCCTTCTTCTCCAACGCAAAGTGAATCGCGTCATCCGTTGCCGTATTACAAGCGTGCAACGCAGTCACCACATCAATCGTCGCCGGCAACCGACTCGACGTAATCGACTCCGCCACAGAGAGATTCAAGAACGACATCCCGCCAAACCCCAGCCGCTTCGCCAGTTCCTCTGACGACTTCACCAGTTCTTCGCGAGTCTCGATCCCATAAATATGGGACCCATTCCCGACGGCGTCTTTCTGTTCCTTGAAGAACAAGTCATACAGAATGAACCCCAAATACGACTTCCCAGCCCCATGATCGGCGAGCGTCACCGCGCCGCGTTCTTGTTGGACGTCTTTCAGCAACGGCTCGATGAACTGAAACAGGTGRTAGACCTGCTTSARYTTRCGGCGGCTGTCCTGGTTCATCTTGCCGTCGCGSGTCAGGATGTGCAGGGCTTTTAGGAGTTCGATCGACTGGCCGGGGCGGATGTCGTGGGTTTTTTCTGACATGGGGGAAGGCAAAGCGCCCCGCACGGGGCGGGGCGCGTAGTGGCGCGGAAAGCGTCAGTTTAACGAAAACGCTGACGTGGCCGCAGGGCGGCGGAAAAGCGGGTCTTAGCCTACGGTGGCAAAAACCGGTTCGCCCAGGTTCAGCATCAAACGATTTGCCCAGGCGAAGATGGCGTCCGAGTGCAGCAGGTCCAGCACTTCGCCTTCGCTCAAGCCCGCATCCTTCAATGCCTGGATGCTGTTGGCGTTGACGTCGGCCTGGGCTTCGGTGATCTGGATCGAGAACTGGGCAATGGCCAGTTCACGTGCCGTGGTGCCGGCGGTGTAGGGGTCTTCGAACACTTGCGCGATCACTTCATTACGCTTGGCCAGTTGTTCGAAGCGCTGCGCGTGGACGGATGCGCAGTACACGCAGCCGTTCACACGCGAGACGACCGTGGAGCCCAGCTCGCGTTCGGCGCGCGACAGGCCGCCTGGGGCGTACATGATGGCGTTGAAGGCGGTGGAGCGCTGGCGCAGGATTTCCGGTTGGTGGACCAGGAACAGGTAGTAGTCCGAGACCTTGGCCTTGGGGTGGCTTTCTTCCAGGACGGCGACTTGTTCCGGGGTGGCGGTGTCGACGTTGACGACGTCGAGCCATGCCTTCCACTCCAGCACTTCGTTGGTGAAGCCGTGGGCCTTGATGACGGCGCCGGGTTCGGTGGCGGCGGTGTTGGGTTCGAAGGGCGCGGGCGGGACGGCGGCGGCGCGGGGAGCTTGGCCTTCCAGGTCTTTCATCGCGATCAAGCCTGCGACCAGACGGGTCTGGTACGACAGGAAGGCGATCAGTTGCGACAGGGTGACCACCGCGGGCGTGGAGACGCCTGCTGCGGGCAGGGTCTTCAGTGCGGCTTCGTCGCCTTCGACGGGGTTTTCGATCAGCTTGCGCGTGAATTCCAGCACGGCAGCCAGGCGCGGGGTGGAGGCGTCTGACGGTTTGCCGGATTCTGCAACGGCGATGTCGGCGGGGACTGCATCCGTTTCCGCCAAGCGGGCGCGGTAGTGCGAGGCCAGCAGCGGCGACAGGCTGATGCGGGTGGCGTACAGCGCGACCAGCAGGCGTTCGGCTAGCGACAAGCCGGGCAGTGCCGGGTCGAACAGGGCGTCGTAGCTGCCTTGCGTGGCGGCGGCGACTTTTTCGCGTTGGTGGCGAACCTCAAAAGTTTTGCTGCCGGGCGTCAGGCCGACGAGCTTGTCGACCAGATCATTGACGGCGTCATAGACGATGGGTTGTTGTGCCATGGGGATGTTCTCCTTGGTGTCTGATCAGCCGGCGTTGCCGGAAGTGCTTGCCGAATGTGCAGGAGCTGACTGCGAGCTTGCGGAATCCGAACGAGTCGAATCCGCGCTAGCCGAATTAACCGCAGCCGCCCGCGCCTTCACCGCCGCGTCCAAAAACTTCTTCACGCCTTCCCACGATTCCTGGTCGGCGCGTGCGTTGTCTTTCGGATTCCCGCCGCTGGTGCTGATCTTGCCGGACACGGGGTGGGCGTAGACGAGCTGGGTGGTGGGCACGTACGGGAACAGGATCGAGTGGCCGCCGTTTTCGTAGTCGAGCCATTCGACGGGGTAGGGGTGTTTCACGTCGACCAGCTTGTCCTGCACCATCTTCGAATACAGGCTCGACGGCCACGAGCCATCGTCGGTGGCCGACAGCAGCATGACCGGGCCTTCGATGTCTTCCACGCGAATGCGGGCGCGGGCGACGGCGTCGGGGTCTTGCAGTGCGGTCAGGATGGCTTTCTCGTGACGATGCGGGGATGGGCCTTCGTCAAACGGCGCCCACGTAGCCGTGCGGTTGTTTTCCCAGACGTGGGGGATCGGCTTGCCGCCCAGCAACCACGTGGGGCCTTCGCGGCCGATCTTGGGGTCGCAGGCGTTCTGGCCGCTGTGCACGACGGCGCCGGGTACGTAGGCGACGACGGCGGACACTTCCTTGGGGAAGGTTGCGCCCAGCAGCAGCACGAGTTCACCGCCGCGCGACTGGCCGCTGATGGCGACGAAGTCGTGCTTGGGCTGAACCTTTTTGCGCAGCCAGCGCAGGCCGGTCTGGAAGTATTCCAGCGGGGTGTTCGAGATGTAGTCGGACAGGCCCGGCGCTTTGAAGTACGCCAGCGCAAAGGCGGCGTAGCCGCGCGATGCGTAAAGCGCCGCGCGCGGTTCGTTGATGCCGCCGCCCGAGCCGTTCAGGATCATGACGGCGGGGTGCGAACCGGGCTTGCTGCCTGCCGGCAGGTACAGCGTGCCGACCAGACCTTCTTCGCGGACCTCGTGGCGCGTGACGCCGTCCAGCGCCAAGCGTTGCGTGAACGTGGCTTGCGCCTGCGCACCGGCCACGCGGGCGACCACGTCGGTGACCAAGGCTTCGGTGACCGGGTGGTTGAAGTGTTCGCGGCTGGGGGAATCCACGGGCGCTTGCGACCAGACGAGGCCCATCGGGGCCACGCCGGTGTAGTCGCCCGAGAGGGGCGCGTCGCGGGTCAGGTCGACCACGCCGTCCTCGCCAGCCGTGTACGCAGCTTGCGCCTGCCAGAGCACGCCGTTGCGGCGGGTCAGCGCGGTGATTTCCACCGTCTGGCCCGGCTCGACGTGCTCGACCCGGATCTGGCGCGGCACGTCGATCAGGGCGTCCGCGGGGGTGATGGTTAGGGTCGGCACCATGGCTTATTTACCGGCCGGCTCTTTGGTGACCATCATGGCGGCCGTGCGGTCGCTGGTCATCGGGGTGACCTTCAGGCCCTTCTTGGTGGCCCAGATGTTCTTGTAGTGGAACAGCGGGAAGATGGCGACGTCGTCAGCCACCAGCTTGACCGAGTCGCGCAAGATGGCTTCACGCTTGGCCACATCGAATTCCGACGTGGACTGTTCCAGCGCGGCATCCACTTTGGGGTTGGAGTAGTGGCCCCAGTTGGACGCGCCCAGGCCCTTCTTGGCGTCGACGGTGGCCAGGATGTTGACCAGCGCGTAGCTGGCTTCACCCGTGCCGTTGCCCCACGCCAGCATGCTGACGGCGAATTCGTTCTTGTTGGCGCGGCCCGAGTACACGGCCCATGGCACCACTTCCACTTGGGTCTTCACGCCCACGCGGGTCCAGAACTGCGCCACGGCCTGGGCCGTTTCCGGGCCTTGCGGGTAGCGGTCGTTCGGCACGTGCATGGTCAGCTTGAAGCCGTCGGGAAAGCCCGCTTCGGCCAGCAGCTTCTTGGCTTGCGCGACATCGTTGGGGATGTCTTTCACGTCGGGGTTGTAGCCGAATGTGCCCTTGGGCATCCACTGGTTGGCTTCGGTGGCCGCGCCTTGCAGGATGCGGTCGGAAATGGCCTTGCGGTTGATGGCCAGGTTCAGCGCTTGACGCACGCGCAGGTCCAGCAGCGGGTTCTTGTCCAGCGGCTTGCCGTTGTTGTCGGTGATGTACTGGTTGGGCGCGGGGTTGAAGCTGGGTTGCAGGATCATGACGCGCAGGCCGTCGTACGGGTACACCGCGATGTTCGGGGCCTTTTGCAGCTTGGCCAGGTCCGACACCGAGACCTTGTCGATCACGTCCACGTCGCCGGCCAACAGCGCAGCGGTGCGCGAGGCGGCGTTGTTGATGTAGCGGTAGTTGACCTTGTCCCAGGTGGCCTTGTCGCCCCAGTAGCCGTCGTTGCGTTCCATGATGACGCGGTCGCCCGGCGTGTAGGACACGAACTTGTACGGGCCGGTGCCAACCATGGCCTTGCCCGAGTTGTAGTCTTCGGTGGTCGACTTTTCACCAACGTGCTTGCTGACGACGTGTACAGATGCCAGGTTCAGCGGCAGGTCGGGGTTGGGCGCCTTGGTCTTGACGATAAGGGTCAGCGGGTCCTTCGCGGTCATCGTGTCGATGGTGCGCAGGTAGCCGGCGTACGTTGCCACGCTGCCCGGCACGCCGCGCGCGCGGGTGTAGGAATAGATCAGGTCGTCGGCGGTGAACGGCGTGCCGTCTTGCCACTTGACGCCTTCACGCAGCTTGAATTCCCAGGTGGTGGAGTCCAGCGGCTTCCAGCTGACGGCCAAGCCCGGCTGGAGCTTGTTCCACTTGTTTTCGATCAGCAGGTCCCAGAAGTGCAGCGCCACCGAGCGGTCGCCGGCGTGGTTGTTCAGCTGCGGGTCCAGGGACGACAGCGGGTCGGCAAAACCGATCGACAGGTTGTCGGCAGAGGCCGCGGCAGAGGCGCCGAGAATGGCGGCGGTCAGGGTCGAAAGAATCAGGCGTTTCATGTTCGGGGTCCTTGGTAGGGGGGGAACGAGTTAAGTGTTCCGAAGGCTGCGCTGTCGTTAAGGCCACTACAGGCATTCAGGACAACGCGGCCAATTAGGTTCAGGCCATGTCGTTCAAATGACAGGCGCTTAAATGGTTGATGGCGATTCCCTTCAACGTGGGAACTTCGGTCTTGCAGCGCGGCATCGCATGCGGACATCGCGGATGAAAATGGCAGCCGCCTGGCGGGTTCAGCGGGCTGGGAATCTCGCCTTTGATCGCGGTAAAGACCTTGTGGCGCGACTTCAGGCTGGGAATTTCCGCCAGCAGCGCTTGCGTGTACGGGTGGTTGGGGCGCTGGAACACTTCGTCCACGGTGGCCGTTTCCACGACGCGGCCCAGGTACATGATGACGACGCGGTCAGACAGGTGTTCCACCACGCCCAGGTCATGGCTGATGAACAGATACGTCAGGTTCAGTTCTTCGCGCAGGTCCATGAACAGGTTCAGGATTTGCGCTTGAATGGATACGTCCAGCGCGGCCACGGCTTCGTCGCACACCAGCATGGACGGCTGCACGGCCAGCGCGCGGGCAATGCCGATGCGCTGGCGCTGGCCGCCGCTGAATTGGTGCGGATAGCGTTGGCGCAGTGCAGGGTCGAGCCCCGCGCGTTCGAGCTGGGCGCTGACGTAGTCGTCAAAGTCGCCATTGCCGACCAGGCCATGGATGCGGGCCGCTTCGCCCACGATCTCGTCCACGCGCAGGCGCGGGTTAAGGCTGGCGTAGGGGTCCTGGAAAATCATTTGCACGGTCAGGCGCGCGGCGTGGGCTTCGGCCGACGTCATGTCCGACGGGCGCACGCCGTTGATGCGCACTTCACCGCCCGATGGCGTCAACAAGCCCGCGGCGATGCGGCCCAGCGTGGATTTGCCGCAGCCGGATTCGCCCACCAGGCCGACGACTTCGCCGGGGTTCACGATCAGGTCCACGTTGTCGACCGCGCGCGTAATGGCGGGCGGCTTGGACAAGCCCATGCGCTGCATGGCGCGGCCGGCTGCGCCGACCTTTCTTTCGCCAAAGCGCTTGCTGACTTGAGAAAGGTCAATCAGCGGAGTGGGGGCGGCGGATACAGTCATGCCGTCACCTCGTTGTGGATCTGGATAGTCGGATGGAAGCAGCGCACGTCGTGTTCGGGCAGGGCTTGAGTGATGCCGGGTTGCTGGCCACAGGCGGCGGTGGCGCGCGAGCAGCGCGCGGAAAACGCACAGCCGGCGGGCAGGTGCAGCAGGTTGGGCGTCATGCCGGGAATCTGGCGCAGGCGCTGGCCCCGCAGGTTGTTGCTGGGCAGGCTGTCGATCAGGCCCACTGTGTAGGGGTGCTGCGGGCGGTCAAGCACGTCGTCGACCTTGCCGTGTTCAACGATGCGGCCGGCGTACATCACGGCCACGTCATCGGCCAAGCCGGCCACCACGGACAGATCATGCGTAATCCAGATCAGGCTCGTGCCGTGCTGCTGCGCGAGCTTTTGCACTTCAGACAGAATCTGCGCCTGGATGGTGACGTCCAGCGCGGTGGTGGGTTCGTCGGCAATGATCAGGTCAGGGCGATGCAGCATGGCGATGGCAATGGCCACGCGCTGGCGCATGCCGCCAGACAACTGATGCGGGTAGGCCAGCAAACGTTCTTCGGGGCTGGGAATGCCCATCATGCCCAGCGTGTCGCGCGCCAGCGTGCGGGCTTCGCGCTTGCTCATCTTGTTATGCGCGCGCACCGTTTCGATCATCTGCACATCCACCCGCAAGACGGGGTTCAGCGTCATCATCGGATCTTGAAAGATCATGGCGATGCGGTTGCCTTGCAGGCGGCGCAGTTCGCGCGGGGCCAGCTTGGTCAGGTCGCGGCCTTGAAACAGCACTTCGCCGCCCACGATGCGGCCCGGCGCGTCGACCAGACCCATGATGGAAAAGCCCGTCACGGATTTGCCCGAGCCGGATTCACCGACCAGGCCCAGGATCTTGCCGCGCTCCAGCGTGAACGACACGTCGTCGACGGCGGGCAGCACGCCCGCGCGGGTATGGAAGTGCGTGCGCAGGTTGCGCACTTCAAGCGTGGCCGGCGCGCCGGTAGCGGTGCGGTCGGTCATTTGTGAGTCCTTGGGTTCAGCACGTCGCGCAGGCGGTCGCCCACCAAGTTGATGGCGACGATGGTGATCAGCAGCGCGATGCCGGGGTAGAAGCTGATCCAGTATTCACCGGACAGCATGTATTGAAAGCCGTTGGAAATCAGCAGGCCCAGCGACGGTTCGGTCACGGGCACGCCCAGGCCCAGAAAGCTCAACGTGGCCTCCAGCGTGATGGCGCGCGCAATCTGCAAGGTGCCAATGACGATCAGCGGCGGCAGGCAGTTGGGCAGGATGTGCTTCAACATGATCCGCCAGTTGGGAATGTCCAGGCAGCGGGCGGCTTCAACGTATTCACGGCGGCGTTCCACCAGGGCTTGGCCGCGTGCGGTGCGGGCGTAATAGGCCCATTCCAGAATCACCAGCGTCAGCACCACGTTGCCCACGCCTTTGCCCAGATAGGCCAGGATCATCATGGCAACCAGGATCGACGGGAACGACAGGATCAAGTCGACCAGGCGCATGATGAACGCATCAACCTTGCCGCCTGCGTAGGCGGCAAGCAAGCCCAGCAGCGTGCCAACGATGCCGGCAATCACAGCCGAGCCCACGCCCACCATCAAGCTGATGCGCAGGCCATACAGAATGCCKGACAGCAGATCGCGCCCTTGGCCGTCGGTGCCCAGCCAGTAGTGGAAGGTGTCCAGGCCATTCATGGAACCCGGCGGCATGCGGGAGTCCAGCACGTCGATTTGCAGCAGGTCGTACGGGTTCTGCGGCGAGATCCACGGCGCGAAAATGGCGGCCAGGATCAGCAGGGTGGCTACGGCCAGGCCGAACACCGCCGTCTTGGACGACATGAATTCGGTCAGGTTGCGGCGCCAGGGCGATTCGCGGCGCAGGGCGGGAACCTTCTCAGGGGTTGCAGTGGTGCTCATGCCGAGCCCTCCAGCCGTACCCGGGGGTCCAGCACTTTATAAAGAATGTCGACGATCAGGTTCAGCGTCACGAACAGGCACACGACCACAATCAGGTAGGCCACGATCACGGGGCGGTCCAGCGCGTTCAGGCTATCCAGGATCAGCTTGCCGGCGCCGGGCCACGAGAAAATGCTTTCCGTGATGACGGCGAACGCAATGGTCGAACCCAGTTCCAGGCCCAGCACGGTCACCAGCGGGATCATCGTGTTGCGCAGCACGTGCACACAGACCACGCGAAACGGCGACAAGCCTTTGGCGCGGGCGAACTTCACGAAGTCCAGCGGCATCACGTCGCGCACGCCGGCGCGCGTCAGGCGGATAACGAGCGAAATTTTGAACAGCGACAGGTTCAGCGCGGGCAAGATCAAATGGCGCCAGCCGTCGGCAGTCAACCACGACCACTGAAAGCCCAGGAATTCCACCGTTTGCCCCCGGCCGCTGGCGGGCAGCCAGCCGAGTGACACGCTGAACGTCATGATCAGCATCAGCGCCACCCAGAACGTGGGCAGCGAGAAGCCGACGATGCTGCCGGCCATGATCATTTTGGAAAAGCGGCTGTCGGGGTACAGGCCGGCAATCAAGCCCAGCGGCAGGCCGATGATGACGGCCAGGCCCAGGGCGCTGATCGCCAGTTCAAGCGTGGCGGGCAGGCGCTGGATGACGAGTTCAATGGCGGGAATGTTGTAGACGAAGCTGTTGCCCAGGTTGCCGTGCAGCGCCCCGTTTAGAAAGCCCAGGTATTGCTGCCACAGCGGTTTGTCCAGGCCAAGCTCCGCAATGATGCGGGCGCGGTCGACCTGGTCTACGTCCTGGCCGATCRGGATGTCAACGGGGTTGCCGATGGCGTGCAGGCCCACGAAGACGATCAGCGTCATCAGGAACACCACCACCGCCGCTTGCGCGACACGGCGTATCAACCAACCGGTCATTGCGCGGTCTCCGCTTGCGAGGCCGGGGTGGCGACTGCCGCAGGCGGCGGGGCGGGCGTCCACTCATCGCCGAACACTTCCGGTTCGGAAAACGCTTCCATGTTGGCGTAGTACGTTTCGACGTCTTCGCGGTAGAACAGGCCGGCGATGCCTTGCGCCAAGCGCTTGGCGCCGTCGCTGATGGCGGGGATGTCGCCCGAGATCGTGCCTTGCGTCAGCGCGGCGGGGTAGGAAAAACAGTGCACGCGGTCCAGACCCGGGCAGGCGCCGGGGACTTTTTCTTGCAGCTCGAAGACGGCGCCCAGGTCGGGCGAGTCATGCAGTTCCTGGTCTTCTTCGCCGGGGGGCGGGGTGAAGCGATCGCCCCAGTTGCGCACGTGAGGCGCCAGCGGCGCGAATTCCGGGCGCACGGTCCAGTCGATACGAAAGCCCGTGGAGAAGATCAGGAAGTCCAGGACGAACACGCCTTTGGGCGTGGTGACGTGGATGTCGTCGCCCACCATTGCCAGGTCTTGCACGCCACAGCCCAGGTTGAAGCGGGCGTTCGGGAAGCGCGACACGCGCAAGGTGCTGCCGCGCGGGGGCGGCACTTGGGCGGCGTTGATGTAGTGGCGGATCTTCCACTTCCATTCGTCGGGCAGCGTCAGGTGGCCGTGGGTCAGGCCGGGGTTGCCCGCGCCTTTGCCTTTGTTTACGCGGGGGATGTCGTTACGGCGGATCAGCAGGTCGACGCTGGCTGCGTCGGCTTCCAGTGCCGTGCCTGCGCTGTCCATGGCGGACGCGCCCGCGCCCACGACGCCAACGCGCTTGCCGGACAGCGTGGCGTAGTCCATCACGTCGGACGAATGCGCCCAGCGGTCACGCGGCAATTGCTTTGCAAAGTCAGGCACATACGCGCCGCCCAAGCCATCGCGGCCGGTGGCCAGCACAACACGGCGGGCCAGCACGGTGTTGCGGCCAGCGGGCGATTCCACGTCTAGCTGCACCAAACGGTCGGCACGCGGCTGCACCGACAACACGCGGTGTTCATTGCGCACGTCCAGGTTCAGCACGCGGCGATACCAGCGCAGGTAGTCCATCCATTGCAGGCGCGGAATCTTGTCCAGCGCGTCCCATTCCGCCGAGCCGAATTGCGCTTCGAACCAGGCGCGGAACGTCAGCGCCGGCAAGCCCAGGGCAGGGCCGGTCAATTGCTTAGGCGAACGCAGCGTTTCCATGCGGGCCGTTGTGGCCCACGGGCCTTCATAGCCTTCGGGCGCTTGATCGAAGATCGGCGCGGTAATGCCCAGATGCGTCAACGACGCCGCCGCAGCCAAGCCGGCCATGCCGCCGCCAATGATGACGACGTCCAGCACTTGCTGGCCGTCCACGAGCCGGGGCGCGACCCAGCTCTTGGCGGGAATTTCCAGCCAGGACAAGTCTTGCCGCAGGCGCGCTTCCAGCGCGGCTAAGCCTTGCGGCGGGGTGGCGATGGGCTGATTCATAGTGCGGGGGTTTCCAAAACAGGGGCGTCATCACCGTAGATCGACTGCAACAGCGCCGAATGCTCGCAGGCGTCGTGCAGCACAAAGCCGGGCAGCAGGGCGGCGGCGGCATCGGCCAGCGCGTCGGCCATGGCCTGGCAGGCCGGCGTCAGGGGTTGCGACTGCGGGGTGATGACCCCAAAGAAAAAAGGGATGTCCAAGTCGATGGGCCGGATCGCCACGCCCGGCATCGGGACGCCGTAAGCGGTGATCGGTTCCAGCACCGACACACCCAGGCCAGCGCGTACGGCGGCCAGAGCGTTGACGGACGAATTGGTTTCGATGGTGCCGGGCGCATTGCCGTCGGGGGCGAGCGCTGCGTCCAAGCGGCGGCGCAAGCGGTAGGGGTTGGCCATGGTGATCAAACGGCGCCCGGCCAGGGCCGACACCGGCACCACGTCCAGGGCGGCCAGCGCATCGTCTTCGGGCAATGCAGCTACACAGGCGGCCTGCCCGATCCAATGCACGGTCAAACCACGGTGTTCCAACGGCAGGCTCGTTGCGCCCAATTGCGCCGCGCCGGTCAGTACCGCGTGCACCACGCGTTCAGGCGACGCGCTGCGCACTTGAATGCGGACCGCGCCGGCTTGGGTTTCGATGCGCTTCAATGCGTCGGGCAGCAAGCCCGCCGCCAAAGCAGACGTTGCAGCCAGCAGCAGCGGCTTGGCCTGGCCGCGCGCAATCTCTTCGGCGCGCCCGCGTATCTGCTGCAAGCTGGCCAACGCGCGTTCTACGTCGTCATACAGCAGGAAGCCCTGTTCGGTGGGCGTGACCCGCGGGCCACTGCGCGCGAACAAGGCGTAGCCAATCTCGGCTTCCAGTTCCTGAAGCAAGCGGCTGATGGCCGGTTGCGAGCGGCCAAGCACACGCCCGGCAGCGGTGACGCTGCCGGTGGACATAACGGCCGCGAAGGCCTCGAGTTGGCGAAGTTCCATCTGTCTTGCTTTATGCTCAGAGCGAATTCTTGCCCAGCAAGTATGCGCGCTGCAAATAGTTAAAAGGCATAAGCAAATACCCTAATTGGGGATTTCCTCATGCCTTTTCATAACTGCGCGTTATTTCAATGACTTAGGGCGATGGCGTTTGGGAGCGCTTCTTGCGATGCCCTTGTGCGGCTATGTGGCCGAACAAGGTGAAGCCCATGAATACCCCCCTTCCCAACGCGCCAACCGAGCCGACAAGCACCGAGGAGTCCAAGAAGTTGGATATCCCCGAGGACGCGGCTGAAGAACCCTTTCCTCCGGACGGAGACGAAGAGCCCTTCCCCCCGGACGGAGACGAAGAGCCCGGCGAGTCAGATGAGTTGGACCCGGAGGAGCCGGTAGGCACTCCCGCGTCCAATCAGCCTGCGCCGTAGTTGACCCTTCTGCAGTTGCTCCCCCGCAGTTGACCTTCCCAACATTGACCTTCAAATGCGGCCCCGCTGTGGGGCCGCATGACTTCACGATCTCAAGAGGACCTTATGGCTACCAACAAAAGCGGTGACATGGCACGCATCCATGATTTGCTTTATCAGGCGCTGGAAACGGAGCTGGGCGGCATCAACGTCTATACCGCAGCGCTTTCCTGTGCCACGAATGAAGACTTGGCGAAAGAGTGGCAGAGCTATCTCGACGAAACCAAGACGCATCGGCAGGTACTCCTTACCGTGTTTGAAGAACTCGGCCTTGACCCTGATAAGCGGGTACCCAGCCGCGAAGTGGTCAAGCACCATGGTGATTCACTGGTGAAGGCCATCGCGCTGGCGAAGTCGAAGGGCGACGCGGTGGCGGCGCAGGTGGCCGCTGCGGAATGCGTCGTCTTGGCCGAAACGAAAGACCATCAGAATTGGGAGTTGATTGGCCTGGTCGCTGACAAGCTGAAGGGCAAAGAGGCCAAAGTCTTGAAGAAGGCCCACGAAGCGGTCGAGCAAGACGAGGACCATCACCTGTATCACACGATGGGCTGGACGCGGGAATTGTGGATCGAAGCGCTGGGCTTTCCTGCCGTTTTGCCGCCGCCAGAGGAAGTGAAGAAAGTCGAGACGGCGATTGGCGCAGCACGCGCCGAACAGGCGCGGGACACGATGCTGTGACGTGCTAGCGCACGCGTTATGTGTTCAGGCTGGCCCCGGTGCGGGGCCATTTTTTCGTTGTTGGCCGGGTGGCTGATAGGGCACGAACCCGCCTGAAGCATGGGTTACGGCTCGTCCCAATCGGCGTGCAGGCGCGGCCCATGGCCATGGCCGTTGATGACGGAATCTCGGTCGTCGTCTCGCCCGGCCGACCGCGGCGTTGCGGCGGCGCCTGTGGGCGACTCGCTCCAGCGCGGTGGTGTGGGTTTTGGGGTGGCCGCGGGTTCAACGCGATGGGCTTCAGGCCGATGCATCTCTTTAAGAACCGTATGCCGGGGCCCTGAATTGCTGGAGTGCTTCATGATGATCTCCTCTGCCGAGTAGGCGGGTGATCTGACCTGCGGGTGCCGTAACGGGGAACAAGGGCTAGCTTCAGTCCCGTCCCGGGCGACGGGCCGGACTTAGGTCTTGTCGCCTTGCAAGGCGCTTGCTTTGCTGGCGTCGACCTGAGCCTGTTTTTGTGCAGCATCATCCTTGGTCGCGACCTTCGCTTCCTGTGGCTTGCCGGGAGGCTGGGTTTTGTCCGGATGAGCGCCCGTAGCGTTAGCCCCAAAGCGTGTTGGGAATGTCATAGTGCGCACCTTTGATGTTGTGGTGATGTCGACCTTTAAGGTCGCGGTGACGGTTTGCCACCTACCCACAGTACGTCTTAAAAATCTGATCCCCTACGGATCAATTGAAACAGGCAATCTTGATTTCGGCCCTGGGTCCCCGGGGCAGTGGCCGAATAGATCTATCAAGTTGAAACATCCATATGCCATCCACTTGGATGGTTTTATGATCCGTTTCATGCCTCCACGTCCCCCCCGCCTCGCTTCCGCTCCCAAGCCTTCCGACGAAAAGATCACGATCAACCTGGGTTATGTCGACCTGGGTCAAATTGATCTGCTGGTTCAGGAAGGCTTCTACGCCAATCGGACCGATCTGATCCGCACCGCGATCCGCAACCAGCTTGCCACCCATGGTGAAGCGGTGCGGCAGGCGGTCAGCCGGAAAACGTTGGTGCTGGGTATTCAGCACTACACCGCCCAGGATCTGCTGGCGGTTCAGGCCGCCGGTGAAATGCTTCAGATTCGGATTTTGGGTCTGGCGACCATTGCGCCGGACGTGACGCCCGAGCTGGCGCTGGCCACGATTGAATCCGTGACGGTGTTGGGGGCGCTGCACGCAAGCGCCGCCGTCAAGGCCGCCCTGCGTCAGCGCATTCGCTGACAGTCCTAGCCGCTTTAAAGGTCACACCATGCACCCTGAATTTCAGCAGCTCATGAGCCAAGCCACCCGGCTTACCCGTTCCGGCAATCTGGCTGCGGCAACGGCCGCCATTCAAGCCGCGTTGCTTGGCGTGCAGCCAACGGCCACCGCCGCGCAGCCGCGATTCGATGATGCCGACGTCATCGACGTCGAAGCCTGGGAAGTTCCGGAATCCAAGCCCGTTGTCGAACCCGTTTCTGAAGCGCCCTCGCAGCCCGCTTCAAAGCACACTTCGCAGCCGGCCCCACAGCCCGCTTCGACGCGCACCTCGCAGCCAGCCTCACAGCCCGCTTCGCCGTCCACCCCCGAGCCCAAGTTCAAGTCCCCCTCGCAGCCCGCTTCCCAACCAGATGTTTTCCTCTCCTTCGCCTTTCGCAACGCCGCCGGCCAGCGCAGCTACAAGCTCTACGTGCCGCCTGGCGCGGGCGATCAGCCCCGGCCGCTGGTGGTGATGCTGCACGGCTGCACTCAAGACGCCGATGATTTCGCCGCCGGCACCGCCATGAACGACGCCGCGCGAGCGCAGGGCTTCTATGTGCTGTATCCGGTGCAGCCGCGTGAGGTGAATCCGCAGAAATGCTGGAACTGGTTCAAGCACAACCACCAGCAGGCGGGCAAAGGCGAACCGTCGATTCTGGCGGACATGACGCGCCACATCATTGCCGAACACAACATCGATACGCGCCGCGTCTACGTGGCTGGCCTGTCGGCGGGCGGGGYGATGGCCGCGATTCTGGCTAGCACTTATCCGAAGCTGTATGCGGCGGCGGGCGTGCATTCCGGGCTGGCGGCGGGAGCCGCCAAGGATCTGCCGGGCGCATTGGCCGCCATGAAAGGAATGGGCGCCGGGCCGGCGGCGGCGTCGCCTAATGCGGTGCCGACCATCGTCTTTCACGGCGATCGCGATACCACCGTGCACCCCAGCAACGCGGACGCGGTTGTCGCCGCAAGCGCAGGGGCCAGCGCCCGCGCCGAAAGCCAACGCGTCGCCAGCGCGAACCACGGGCGCGACAGCACCAAGCGCGTGTACCGGAATGCGGCGGGCGACGTGGTTGCGGAATATTGGGTGGTGCATGGAGCCGGCCACGCCTGGGCCGGCGGTTCCGCGCGCGGTTCCTATACAGACGGCAGCGGCCCGAATGCGACCCAAGAGATGCTGCGATTCTTCTTCGAACACCCCTTGGCCGCCAAGCACTAAGGCGCGTTGCGGCTTTCCCGCGCCGCGCGATCAGACCAACGTGACTTTACCCGTGGCCAGGTCGTAGACGCCGCCCGCCACCATCAGCTTTTTCTGCTGAACCATGCCTTGCAGCACCGGCTGCGCCGTTTGCAATCGCTGGACGGCCTGGCGGACGTTTTCAGCGATGGCGGCGGTCAGCAGGTTTTTGGGGTCGCCCTTGCTGGCGCGTTCCACCGCGGGCTTGATGGCGTTGACCAGTTCGGGCAGGTGGCCAGGCAGTTCGGCATTCTCTTTCAGCACCTTTATCGTGGCGTCGACCGCGCCACAGTTGTTGTGGCCCAGAACCAGGATCAATGGCACGTTCAGAACTTTGGTGGCGTATTCAAAACTGGCCAGGCCGTCGTCATTGACGAAGTTGCCCGCCACGCGAACGATGAATACGTCGCCCGGATTCTGGTCAAACGCCAACTCCGGCGCCACCCGGGAATCGGAACAGCTCAAAATTGCGGCAATCGGCTTTTGCGTCTTGACGCGAGCGGCACGGCCCGCTGAAAAGTCTCGAACGTTGGGCTTGTTGGCGGCGTACCGCGCGTTGCCGGCCATCAAGCGCTTCAAGGCGGCGTCACCGCCAATATCGTTGGACGGGACTTCGGCGTGGGCGGCTTCAAGCCAGCCCGTGGCTCCGATGGTGGCAATCCCAGCAGCAGCGCCCAGTAGCAGGCGGCGGCGGGGATTTTCAGGGGTGGAGAGGGAAAGACAGTTGGCGCAATCGCACATAGGGTTCTCCCAAAGGACGAGATGTCCAGAGAATTCGTGCGCGATTATTGTGCGGCGATAACAGTGTTTCGGCGCAGTAACCCGTGTGGACTTCACAATTGTTTTACGCGGCGGCCGCTTGACCTTGCCAACGTGGGCATCTTTAGGCTCGGGGTCTTGGTTTGGATCTTCCAAGACAGACACACAAGGCCGCCCGATATGCCAAAAATCACCGTTCTTCCTCATCCCGATCTTGCGCCCGCCGGCGCAGTACTCGACGTGTCCGCAGGCACGTCCCTTTGCGATGCGTTGCTGGATCACGGCATCGACATTGAACACGCGTGCGAAAAAAGCCGCGCCTGCACCACGTGCCACTGCATTGTGCGCAGCGGCTTCGATGCCCTCAATGACGTGGAAGAGGGCGAAGAAGACCTGCTGGACCGTGCCTGGGGCGTCGAACCGCAGTCGCGCCTAAGTTGCCAGGCCATCGTCGGCGAACAAGACCTGACGGTCGACATCCCCAAGTACACGGTCAATCATGCAAAGGAAAACCACTGACGCGAATGCGGCGATGGCGGTCAGCGCAATGGCAAAACCGCCCATGATGCGTACTGGCCGAAGTTCGCAAACTATGGACGTTTGTGTGCAACCGCCACGGCGACGGCGCCATCTGGCAACCGGTACTTTCCATCGCCCAGCCAAATCACTTGTTCACCCGATTCCAACGTGCAGACATAGCGATGTTCTGGCGACGCGTCTGCGCTTCGAATAATGACCAGGCGACGTTCAACGCGTACGGTCGATCGGTCCGGCAGTTTGACAATTACGTCAGACAGTCGTGAGCCTGAGGCCATGACAATATCCTCCCTAAAATCGCCATTCCGCATCGGGCCGGATGTTGTTATGCCAGCGGATGGCGGTTTCTCCCTTGGCGCTTTTATTGATAGCACTGAAGGCGGGGAGGGGAATATCGCCCGTGTGGTTGAATGCCGCCTGCTATCACTGATTCATGACAGACGTGCGCGCCGCAACAGGTGAAGGGCTTGTTTTCGAACCCTTACATCGCTGTTACGACTGCGCAGATAGGATTCCTATATTCGAAAATTGGAGTCCATCATGAATAACGAAAAGCCGACCCCTGAACCGAACAAGCGCCGCTGGCCTTTCGGCTACGGCGACCAAGAATCGTCACGCTAACGGAGTCAGCCATGGATTGCTCAGTGGAAGGAAAGGTCGCTTTTGCGGACGGGCATTCGTACCACTTCGCGACGGTGGATGCCGCGCTGGCGTTTGCGGAATGCGTGAAAAGCTCGCAGCAACCCGGCCAGTGTGCGGCGGCAAACGGCTGTACGCAGACGGTCAAGCTGCAAGAGGTGAAGACCGAGGCGGAAGAGAAAGAGGAAGCGGAAAAGGCCGAGGAAAGGTCTAGGGGATAAGGGCTTCTGACCAATAATCCGCTGTCCCGATCGCCCTATATATAGAGCGCCGTAGCCCAGTAGCCCCCTCAGCCCGATAGCCTCCCAGCCCGATAGTCCGACACGGCAGCCCGCTACACCGTTGCCCGACACGACAGCCCGCTACGCGGTTGCCCGCGCCGCATCGCCATCGGTCGGGCGCGTATTGCCGGGCTTGCCGTAGAACCAGATCGAGCAGAGAAAGGCGCTGAACACGCCGGCCGGGCCGCCGATGGCCAACGAGCCGTTGAGCTCTTCCCATGAAAACTCGCGGCTCGTGAACCCTTGCACAAAGCCCACGCCGAAAACGCCGCCTACGAGCGCAATCTTGGCGTATGACCACCACGTGGTTCGAGCGGGCCGCAAGGCGCCTGCCACGACGCCGCATAACAATGCAGGCACGGCGCCAAACATATAAAACCAGGGCAAGCCGAAGATCAGCATCATCAGATTTTTCGGCGCCATCGCGATGGCGCTGATGGTGATGGTGACTGCGGCGCCGCCGATGGCTGGCGCGAACAAGGCAAACATGATGGCGCCGGCCAGGACGTCGCTGCCAATGCGGCGCGGCGTATCGCCCGGCGCACGTTGGGCATAGCGGTAAGCCACGAAAGCCAGGGCGGCCAGAGTCAGGATGCAAACAGTGATGAGTAAACGCATGGCGCCATTCTGTCATAAACCCCTGGCGCGCAAGACCCGCCGCTACATCGGTTTGCCCAACAGGCCGCCGCGCCGCGCCACCAGCGTCGCTTGCGTTCGATTGGGCACGCCAAGCGTGGCCAGAATCACGGAGATATGCGCCTTGACGGTCTTCTCCGTCACGCCCAGCTGCTCGGAGATGTCGCGGTTGCGTATGCCGTCGCACATCAGGCGCAACACCTCAATCTGACGCGGCGTTAATTCGCTGAGCAGGGCGGCTTCATCGGGCCGTTCAACCGGGGGCGATGGAGGCGACATACCGGGCTGCACAGCCGGCGTCACTCCGGGCGTCACTCCGGGCAGCACGCCGGGCGACACACCGGGCGTCACACCGCGCAGCACACCGGGCGACCCCAGCACGCGTTGCGCGTCAGGCTGGCCGTCAGGCAGGTAGGGCAGGTCGATTTGTTCAAGGGCCGAGAGCAGCATCTGGCTGCTCGCCGATTTGTGCAGGAAGGCGCGGGCGCCGGCGGTCATCGCGCAGCGTCGGTCGTGCGCATCTTCAGAGGCCGACAACACCAGGATGCGCACGCCTGGCCGCACTTGCCGCAGCCGCTTCAAAAGGGCCGTGCCGCCTATGTCAGGCAGGTAGTAATCCATGATGACGCGGCTGATATCAGCGCGCGATTCAAGAACGGCCAGCGCTTCAGCGCCGCTTGCGGCGGGGCAGATATCCAGCGAAGGCGCCATGTGTCCGATCGTCATCATGAGTCCCTCACGGAACATGGTGTGATCTTCGATCATCAGCACTGCGGTCACGGGAAGTCTCCGGAAAGCGGGCCGCGTCAGCCAATTGGCCGAGTCGGAGTAGGGATGKAAGGGGAATCCGGCACCGATGCAAGAGCCCGCGTAGCGCGGATCGGCCGTGACACAGTCGGAAATAACTTAACAAAGCCTGACGTGCCGGTCAACGAAATATCCAGCCGCCGTGGCGTCGGATTGTGTTGCGTCCTAGGACTAAGGTCCAATGCGGCCCCTATTCATTCCGGTTAATTTTCGGCGTCAACGCAAGGATTCAGTTACCAGGGAAGTGGTAACTGAATATTTTTTGCGGTGAGGATAGCGTCGGGTGAGGACGGCCCGGTTATTCAATTTCTGTCCATTTATCCCGAAAAGCTCCGAGCCGTTTTTGACGTGATATGAAATATATCGGTTTATGTCTGGACTTGCCTGCATTAGCCGGCAGGTTCGTGTTCTGCATAGGGAAAATGCCCAATTTCAGGTATGGACGAAATTTGACAAAACCCGTCTAATTCTTGCGGTTGTTCACCCTTATGACGTATGGATTTTTCGGAAAAACTTCGTGCTGAAGTTGCGCATAATCCTTGCCGAAAACGTGGACAAAGTAACAAACACCGGGTAAGGAGAATTTAATAATGTCAGCAACTGTGTTTTACGAGCGGGCTGTTGCGCTGGACCGTGCGGCGCACCAAAACACCAAAATCCAAATCCAGCCGGACCACTATGCGTTTGCGCACGACACGAATGCGCTGCCCATTGCGGCCAGCGAATTCGCCGATGCCGGCCGTCATTACCCCATCGTTTTCGTCGGTGACGAAGCCGGTAACTTCCACGTTGCCGTGCTGCTGGGCCTGGAAGACAAGTCCAACCTGTTCGTGACCGAGCAGGGCACCTGGAGGCCCGACACCTACGTGCCGGCCTTTGCCCGCCGTTACCCCTTCGTGTTGGGCACGACGTCCGAAGCCGACCGCCTGGCCGTCTGCATTGATGAGTCCTACCCTGGCATCAACAGCGCTGACGGCGTGGCCTTGTTTGAAGACGGCAAGGAAACGGGCTACCTGACGCAGATGATGGAATTCCTGCGCGTGTTCCAGGGCGAAATGGAACTGACCAAGAACATGGCCAAGCGCTTGAACGAGCTGGGCTTGTTGTCGGCCAAGACGATCACGATTTCGCAAGCCGATGGCGACCGCTACCTGAGCGGCTTCTGGGTGGTGGACGAGCAGAAGTTTGCCGGCATCGACGACGCGCGCGTGGTCGAGCTTCAGCGTTCGGGCATCCTGCGCTTGATCGAACTGCACCGCGCATCGCTGGGCAACATCCAGCGCCTGGCCATGCAGTTGGACGAGCAGCGCCGCCTGAAGGCGCAGCAGCAAAAGGACGTGGCGTCCAGCACTGACGCCGCGCCCGCTGACACGGCGTCCGCCGAGTCCGCGGCCTGACAGCGCCACCCGGGCCATGCTGACCGCTACCTTGACTCCCGCGATCGGCCCGGCCGCAAGCCAACCCGGCGCCGAGCCGGAGATCCACATCCCCCTGCACACGCTGCGGGGGGAACGGCGGATCTGGGCGGATCGCCTGCTGTCTGTCTTCAAGGGCAGGCAGATAGACGGGGTCGAGTGGTCGATGAAGTTTTCGGCCGCGGGTCTTGTTGGCAACCGGTTCATGCTGGGCATCCAGCGTGAACACTGGCATCAGCTGGACATGGCCACGCTGTCGCAGGCGCTGGCCATTCCGCAATCCCTGTGGATGCGCGTGCAGCAAGACATGGAGCACGCACGCGCCATGTTCTTCGCTTACGAGCCGGACGGCGCGGCGGGCACTTACCGCATCTACCTGGAATTCATGCCCACGCCCGAAGCGCTGCGCCAGCACGGCGTGTTG
Organism: Achromobacter sp. 10T422; assembly: GCF_056394065.1. Classification (NCBI taxonomy): domain Bacteria; kingdom Pseudomonadati; phylum Pseudomonadota; class Betaproteobacteria; order Burkholderiales; family Alcaligenaceae; genus Achromobacter; species Achromobacter sp. 10T422. The sequence continues at coordinate 543,040 of NZ_JBFTHD010000001.1, read as the reverse complement.
CCCTTGGGCTGCGGCTACAAATGGCATCCGGCCACGCAGCAGGAAGCGGCCATTACCGCCTACCGCATGCGCTATCTGGCTGACCGCGCCGCGTTTGACGCGCATCTGGCGCCGCGTTTGGCCAAGCTGGCCAACCCCGTGTTGCGTCAGGTGGCCGAACGCATCGCGCAAGAGGCTTGCGAGCAAGCCGACCCCAGCGGCTTCATGTTTCTGGAAGTGGACGAAGCCGACACCCGTCGCGATTCGTTCACCGTCACCTTCCGCGGGGCAGATCTGCCTTTGCGAGCCTTCATCCCCGACCTGTTGCGTGTTGCCGCCAGCTTGGCGCTAGCCGAAAGCGAGGTCCTGGGTTTTCTTTTGCCCGACGAACCGCGCAGCCTGTACAGCCTGGCTGCCGGCGCCGCGCGGGACGGACACGAGTTTCTGACTGTCTACTATGACTGACAACGACAAGCTTCTCTTCCGCCCCGCGCCCACGCGCACGGGCATGATCGCGCTGGCCGTGTTGACGGCAATGGGTATGGCGGGCTGCGCCGCGCAAAAAAGCGCACCGGCCGCGAAGGCTGACACCGCGCCGATGTCGGCCTCGGGCGTCGCCACGCCGGGCGTCGCTACGCCGGGCGTCGCCACGCCGGTCACCGCCACCGCAGCGCCGGCAAGCGGCGTGCAGACCGAAAGCGGCACGTTGAAGATGGGGCAGCGCACGCCGGAGCAGGATTCCGGCTTCGGCAAGACGACGCCCAGCGCGCAGATGGATGACGTTGCGCCGTCGCCCGCGCCGCGTTTTGACGAAACCACCGTGCTGCCCGCGCCTGTGTCGTACCTGCCGCAAGACAACCCGGCGTACAACGGTGCGCAGCTGCCGGATCAAACCGATCCGATGACGCTTGACCAGGTTTACATGATGGCGCTACAGAACGACCCGCAATTGCAGGGCGCCTATCAAGAGTTGCAAGCAGTGGGTTACGGCGTGACGTCCGCGCGCGCGGGCCTGTTGCCCAGCGTCACCGGCGAAGTGAACCGCAGCCGCGTCAAGCAGAACGTGGTCGATAGCGAAAACGCCGTCTACCAGACGGGCCGCGCCAACTGGGCCGAGAACGGCTGGGCGCTGACCCTGAACCAGCCCATCTTTGAACTGGGCGCGTACCACAAGTGGCGCCAGGCGCAGGACGCCGAACGCAAGGAAGTGGCCAGCTACGCCTACGCGCAGCAAGATTTGATGCTGCGTACGGCCACCGCGTATCTCAGCGTGCTGGCCGCGCAAGATCAGGTGGAACTGACCGAGGCCGAGCGCCGCACCACCCAAAAGCAGATGGAATTGGTGCAGGCCCGCTATCACAGCGGCCAGGAAACGCGCGTGGGCTTAAGCGAAGTGCAGGCGCGTCTGGACATCCAGGACGCCAACACGCTGCTGGCGCGCAACGATTACCTGGACAAGCAGCAAGCCATTCAAGAAATCATCGGCTACGGCAACCTGAAGCTGCGTCCGGTGCGCAAAGACCTGCCCATGACCTTGCCTGCGCCCAACGACGCGCAAGCCTGGCTGCGCACGGCGCTGGACCAGAACTGGTCGATCCGCGCGGCGTCCGCCGGCGTGGCTGTGGCCGAAAAAGAAGTGGCGGTGCAAAAGGCGGGCTACTACCCCAGTGTGAACCTGCGCGCGTCCACCGGCCGCAACGAAACCGGCGGCAGCTTGTTTGGCGGCGGCAGCACCGTGGCCGATACCCGCTTCACCGTGAACCTGTCGGTGCCGATTTTTCAGGGCGGCTACACGTACGGCATGAGCCACGCGGCCGCCAGCCGCTTGAGCGCCGCGTCGTCCGACCTGAGCCTGACGCGCCGCAAGGTGCAGCGCCAGGTGTTCTCGTCATTCCAGAACATCGTCATCGGCGTGGACCGCATTCGGGCGCTGAACAGTTCGGTGGAGTCGTTTGAGCTGGCGCTGAAGCTGAAGGAAGAGGGCTTTACGGCGGGCTTGAACGATATCGTGAGCGTGCTGGACGCCTCGCGCAATCTGTACAACGCCAAGCGCCAGCAGGCCGAGGCTGGCTACAACTTTGTGTTGGACGGCCTGAAGCTCAAGCAAGCAGCAGGCACGCTGAACGCCGCGGATATCGCGGCGATCAGCCAGCAGATTCTGTAAAGCAAAGCAGAAAAGGCAGGACGTGCGCGGCACCACCCGCGCACGTGGGGAAGTTCAAAATCCTGGGCGCGTCCGGCGCCTGCAATAACAAATGTCGAGCGACGATATGAGCATGAAGAAACTGGCGCGCAAACTGTGGACCGGCCGTTCCTCTCGCGAGGTGCAGCAATCCTTGTTCCGCAGGCGGCCACTCTTCGAGGCGCTGGAGCGCCGTTATCTCATGTCGGCCGACCTGCTCGTGCCGCCGCCGCCTCCTACCAGCGACCAGGCGCCCGTCGTGGCGCCGGCCGATCCCGCAGCGGGCGCGCATCAGGGCAAAAAGCCCACCGCGCCCGGCACCCATCCTTACCTGGTGGAACGCGCGGCCTTCAAGGCCGTGGCGCAGCACAGCGAGATGCTGACGCTGGACCAGTACGCCAAGGCCAACGCCACGCGCCAGGGCGACGCCAAGGCGTGGCTGCCCGGGCAGGAAGCGAACGCGGCCAAGCCGTCGGCGCTGGCGGCGAACATTGCCGGCTACACCACGCAGTCTGAACAGACGCCGGTGCGCCAGATCATCTTCGTGGACCCGGCCGTTGATAACGCCGAGCAGATCGTGCAAGGCCTGTACGGCTTGATCAGCGGCAAGACCGAAGGCCTGGACGGCCTGATCAAGCCCACGGGCGAAGGCCCGCAAGTGCAGGTGCTGCGCGCGCACGACACCGAGATCATCGTGCTGGACGGCCGTTACGACGGCGTGGACCAGATCACGCAGATTCTGGGCCAGCACAAGGATCTGGCTGCGGTGCAGATCATGAGCCACGGCAGCGCCGGGTCGCTGACCTTGGGCACCGCCACGCTGGGCGAAGGCCAGCTCGACACCTACAAGGAACAGCTGCGCGCCTGGGGCGACGCGCTGTCTGACGACGGCGACCTGCTGCTGTACGGCTGCAACGTGGCCGCCGGCAAGGGCGGCATCGCCTTCGTGGACAGCCTGTCCGCCATCACGCGCGCAGACGTGGCCGCCGCGACGCACACGGTCGGCAGCGCCGCGTTGGGCGGCGACTGGGTGCTGGACTACCGCAACGGCGTCATCGACACCAACTCGGTCACGGTCGCCAGCTGGAACGGCGTGATGGCCAGCGCCACCGGCCTGCAATCGGGCGGCTCAACCTTGCAGGGCGTGGCCACCAACGACCACCTGATCGGCTACGGCAGCAACAACACCTTCGTCTTCAACAACAGCTCCACCGCTGCTGTCACGACGATCGAAGTGCGTCAGGGCATGAAGCAGGAAAACGGCGTCTGGGTGCGCAACGACGACGACGAGAACAGCAACAACACGCTGGACTTCTCGGCCATCAAGGGCAACGTCACCGCCATCATCAGCAACGACGACGCCTACCAGATTCAGTATTCGACGGTGGATGCCGCCAACGTCTGGACGCAGCACACCGTGAACGTGGTGTTCAAGTCGGCCGACGGCACACAAAGCCTGAAGATCGGCGGCAAGACCTTCAACCTGATTGGCACGGCGCTGGACGGCAAGACCTTGCTGGATTACAGCGGGTACGCCACCGGCATCACGGTGGACCTGTCCGGCCCCACGGCGGACGCCAATGGCGAAGAAGTTCCGCCGCCGCCGCCGACCGGATTCGGCTATGTGCGCGCGATCAGCGGAGTCAAAGGTTCGACGCAGGGCGGCAACAAGATTACGGTGGTGGGCGACACCACCGTCACCATCAACAATTCGCAAGACATCATCAGCGGCAGCGGCGGCGGCAACACCTACATCGTTGCAGGCGGCGCCATCGGTTTCACCCTGACCCAGCAGGCTGGCCAAAGCGGCAACACGCTGGACCTCTCCCAATATGGCGTTGACGTCACTGCCCGCGTGCAAACGAGTGGCGGCATTTCCGTTTACCTGGGCGCAGGCGTGGCCGCCGACGGCACCATCAACAACCTGAACGGCGCCACTGCGCTGGTCAGCAATCTTGATGTGCAGATGTTCTTCGGCGTGGCGGGCAAGACCACGCTGGACTACTCGGCCTATGAAGACAACGTCACCGTCAACCTGAACTTCCAGGACGGCAACACCGGCCTGTACGACGCCAGCGGCATGGCCGGCGTGCTGAACATCAGCAACGTCATTGGCGCGGGCGGCACCTACGGCAACGACATCGTCGGCAGCCTGGGCGACAACATCATTACCGTGGCCAACAGCCGCGGCCAGAACCGCATCAGCGGGGGCGGCGGCAACGATCTGGTGATCGGCAATCTGGCCACGGGCGGCGCCACCGAATACATCGCGGGCGTGGACAGCAACGCCACCCTCAGCGGCGACAAGACCTCGGCCACGCTGACGAACACGCCCGTGGGCGCGGGAGCCGCCACGACGGTGACCCTGCGCGGCGTGAACGCCGTGACCTTGCAGGACTATCGCACCATTGACCCCACCGCAGCGGCCGGCACGGCCGCGCACGCGGGCACCATCGTCACGCTGGACGGCACGAATTATCGCGGCGATCTCACTCTGATCGGCAGCGCAGGCGCCAACGTCCTGAAGGGCGGCTTGGGCCACAACACATTTACTGGCTACCAGGGCGCCAACGAGCTCTGGGCGCAGGCGGGCTCGCTCAGCAACACGCTGGACGAAAACGGCGAGTGGAATTTCACGCTGACGAACACGGGCTTGTCGGCCACGTATCAAACGGACGGCACGGCGCTGGCGGCGGGCCAGGCGAATCCGGTGCTGACGAACACGCTGCACGGCATCTTTAGCGATGCGCGCCTGAACGGCGGCCTGGGTTCGACGCTGATTGACGCGTCGGCCTTCAGCGGCAACACGGTGCTGGTCAGCGGCCTGATGGCCGGTGGCGTCATCAAGTCCGGCTCCGGCGCGAATACCAAGCATCAGATCATGCTGCTGGGCGGCCGCTACGCGATCACGGGCGGCACGGGCGCCAACGCTACGACCGAACTGGTTGTGGCGGCCGATGGCCTGACGGGTACTGACGGCGCGGGCTATGTTGCGCAGATGGCCGCGACGGGCGGCGTGGGCTACGTGTCGTTCGAGCAAACGGGCGGCACCACCTGGATCAAGCGTTCCGCCAGCGAAACGCAGGCCACCGCCTCCACCTACACCGGCATCACCAGCGCCCGCATCGTCAGCGGCGAATACGGCAACTGGATCGACACCTCGCGCTTCGCCGGCACGGCGGTGCTGGACGGCGTGGCCGGCCTGTCGAACTATTTCGTCATCAGCAACGCTTACGCCACGCAAGTGATCGGCTCGGCCGGTTCGAACACCATCGAGCTGTCCACGGGCGGCAAGAACGTCACGCTGAACAATAGCCAGGTCGCGATCAGCACGGGCGGCGTCACCGTCAACAGCGCATTCACCAACGTGAATGACTTCCGCTTTGTGGTGCAGGGCGGGGCAACGGCCAACACCGTGGACACCACCGCCTTCACCGGTGTCACCACGCAGACCTATCTGGCGGATTTGACGTCTGGCTACACGCCGGCTGAAGGCCCGGCGCTGGCGTTCGTGTTCCCCAACCACGCCAATGCGCGGGTCGATGTCGGCCTGGAAGGCGTGCGCACCATTCAAGACCTGCTGGACGCCATCGGCGCGGGCGTCATGGTGAACGCGGCGGGCGAACCCTTGCGCATCGCCGTCAGCGGCCCGAACGCGGGCAAGCTGATTCCGGATACCGACAAGACCACGCCTTGGGACTATTTGTACGCGCTGACGGCCAGCCTGGATGCCCAAGGGCGTTTGCAGGTGGCTTACAGCCAGGACGCGATTGCGGCCGGTTTCTCGGGCGTGTTCTCGCTGGCGCCGGGCATGCAGGCGGCGCTGAACGCCGACGGCACGGTGTCGAACTCCACCGTCAGCCTGTCGGATGCGGCCTACAAGCTGGGCCTGATTGCGGCGGGGCAGCTGCAAAGCAGCTCCACCAGCGGCGGTGTTCTGACCGGCGCGGCGCTGGCGATTGGCCATCAGACGGAGTTCGTGCTGGCGGGCACGAATTCCACCATCCGTTCGGGCGGCGGCGACAACACCTTTGTTGTCAACTATGGCCAAGCCGCGCTGAACACCGGCGCGGGCAACAACATCCAGACGCAAACCGCGGCAAGCAATCACCTGGTGGTCAACACCAGCGTGGGCGCGGTGCTGAGCAACGGGAACGTGCATTACGACAATGGCGGCGCCAGCACGTCGATTGTGAACTTTGGCGGAAATTCGTTCTCTGACGCCACCCTCATCGCCACCAACACCACGGGCGCGACCACGCTGGATGCGTCCACCTGGAGCAAACCCGTCACGCTGGCGACCAGCGGCGGTTACGACACGTTGATGGGCAACACCAGCAACGTCTCGTTCGTGGTGACGCAGCCTGCCGACACCACGGCAGGCACGGTCACGGTGTCGCTGGCGGCAAACACGGGGTCGGGCAACAGCCTGCAAGTGATGGCGCTGGGCGCGGGCACGGCCTTGTCGAACCTGATCTCGAACACCGGCGGCATTGTCGGCGTGACGATGGGCGCCAACACCGACAAGCTGGACTATGTGCTGGACATCGGCAACGGCACGGTCGACACGGCGCTCACCGTGACGGGCCGCAACGTCACCATCCGTGGCCAATCGTTCTCGGTACTCACTGACATCACGCTGGACAATGCCCATACCCTGCGGCTGGAAGGCGAGAAGATTACGGTGGGTGCGACGTCGGGCGCGAACATCGTGCTGGCGGCAGGCGCCGTCGAATTGGCGGCGCAGCGCTACCGCCCGTGGCGCAGTGGCTTCGCCCAGATCTACACGCTGGAAACCCGCATCACCATCAATAACGCCACGTTGTGGGCCAAGGACGCGGGCGGGTCGGGCGTCAGCCTGACGACCAAGATCGACAGCAAAGACTACGATCTGGACCCGCTGATCAAGAACGCCGCCAACCAGAGCGGCATCCTGGGCACCTTGGCCGGTGGCGTGAACTCCGCGTTCGACGCGCTGATGAAGTTCCTGGACGGCGCCAGCGCCATGGCGTCGTGGGCGGGCATCACTTATAAGTCGTCCATCAATGTCGGCACGCAGGCGCGGCTTGTGTCCAACAGCGATGTGACGATCACGTCCACCTCGTCGGCCACGGTTACGCTGAGCCCGCTGGTGGCCAAGATCGCCGGCATTGCGGTCGGTGTGCTGCAAAACTATTCAAACATCGACGTGCAAGGCACGGTGATTGCCTCCAAGGCCATCACCATCAAGTCTGAAGTCACCAACGAGATGTCCATTGCCCTGTTGCCGGGGCATATGGGCGCCGTGCCGGCCGTGATCGGCGTGGGCGTGGCGGTTGTGCTGAGCGAATCCACGGTGCATATCGGTGCGTCCGCGCGCCTGGAAACCGGCTTGCAGCACACCGCGAACCCAACGGCCAGCACCGTCAGCGGCGTGGGCGGCGACGTCACCATTCAGGCCATCACGAACCACAAGAGCACGATTTCGATTTCCGCCAATGGCGCGATGGCCGAAAGCGACGACACCCAGCCGGTGAAGGGCGCGGACGGCAAGATCGACCCGTCGAAAGAAACCGGCAAGTACAAGGCCAGCGTGGCCAAGGTGGGCGTGGCCGTGGGCTTTGCCTACAACCAGCTCACCACCGAAGCCTTCATGGACGGCACGATCGTGACGCGCAACGCGGGCAACGTCACCGTTGAAGCCAAAGCCGTGGACACGGGCAGCGCCATTGCGGTCAAGACCATTCTGGGCGGGCGTGCCGCAACGGGCAGCGACTACCTGTCGTCGGCGCAGCTTGAAGCCAAGAACGCCGCCATCGCCAAGACCGTTACCCCGGTGGTGGGCGGTGCGCTAAGCGGCCTGGGCACCGGCACGCAGTACGTGAAGAGCTTCTTCAGCGCGCTGGTATCCGATAGCCGCGGCGGCAAGTTCGGCGACAAGATCACGCAGATCAAGCAGGAAAAAGATTTCGAGGACCGCGCCAAGTACGACTCCGACATCCAGAAGGAAATCGACGAACCGTCCACCGAGTTCCAGGTGGGCGCGGCGCTGGGCATGTCGATGAGCAATATCACGACGACCGCCCGCATCGGTAACGGCATCAACGCCGCCACGGTCACCACGGCGGGCGGCGATGTCACCGTCAATGCGGTGACGCAGTACAACACCAAGCTCACGGTCATGAGCGGGGTGGATGACCAGGCCATCGCCGACAAGCAGGCCTTCCTGAACAAGAAAAACAACCTGACCACCAATCAGCCGGAACGCGCGGCGGGGCCGGACGGCTCCGACTTTGGCGCTGCGGCCGCGGTGATCATCGGGATTGACGACGTCAAGACGCAATCCAGCATCAGCAACCTGGCCACCATCGCCACGAATGGTGGCGATGTGGCCGCGACGGCCAGCACGCTGAATCAGATCGACCCGAACAAGCTGTGGCTGGTGAACCTGTACGCGCCGTTTGACGGCATCGACACCAAGTGGAACGCGGCTGATGGCACGACGGCCAAAATGTCGGTGGCTAGCGCTGCCGCCACCAGCTTCCTGAACAATCTGCAAGCCACGCTGACCAGTACGGGCGGCATTTCGTCCAGCTTCAGCAGCTGGGCCAGCGCCACCGCCAAGAGCAAGAAGCTGGCCCTGTCGGGCGCCTTCACCGTGCTGGTGCAAGACACCAAGACGCTCGCCAACGTGGCGGGCAAGATCGACACGCGCCTGGCGGGCGGCGCGGCCGGGGATGTCACGGTTGACGCCGAGAATTCCTCGCAACGCTTGAATCTGGTGGGCAACATCATCCTGCCGTCGATATCCATCGGCGGGGCGAAGTCGTTGCAAAAGGCCGATCCCAAGGCGGACGGCCAAAGCCGCATGAGCTACGGCAAGGACCTGGCCAAGGGCTTCCTGACGCCCAAGTACCAAGGCTTTGACTACGGCAGCAGCTCGAAGGAAGGCTCGGCGATTGGCGTGTCGGTGTACGTGAACGCCGCAAAGCACGACACGCGCGCGGTCGTCAGCGATACGGCCGTGATCAACACCGGCAAGCTGACGGTCAACGCCGACAACGAATTGATCTCGGTGACCTTGGGCGCCTCGGGCGGCCAGGCGAAGACCTTGGCTGTCAACGGCGTGGTGCTGGTCAATTCGACCAGCGCGACAACGTTGGCGCAGGTGGGGCGCGGCGCCACGGTGGACGCCAGCGGCGCGGCCGTCATCCAGGCGACAGACGCCACGTGGGTTGGCACCATTGCGGGTGCCGCCGCCAGTTCGCAGGCGGCGGGCGTGGGCATGAGCGTGTCCATCAATGATGTGAACCGCTGGACGCAGGCGCTGATCGGCGACACGCTGCGCGTGTCCGATGGCGCGCCCACCGGCTTGCCGGCCGGTTCGTTCTCGGCCGCGTCGCTGTCGGTGCGGGCAGAAAACAAGGGCTTTGTCGGCAACTTCGCCGTGGCCGGCTCGCGGGTGTCGAGCCCCGTGGCGGGTGCGGGAACGGGCACGGGCGCAGGCACGGGCGGCAGCGGTGGCAGTGGCGGCAGCAGCGGCGGCAGTGGCACCGATACGTCGGCCATCAAGCTGCCCGGCAGCCAGGGCGACGGGTCGTCGTCAACGGATGTGTCGACCAAGCTGGAGGAACTGAGCAGCAAGGTCGGCGAACTGACCCAGGATGCGGGCGCGGCGACGGGCGGCGGTGCGGGCGGCGGGGCCAGCAGCCAGCCGTCCAAGGCGGGCGTGGCGATTTCGGGCGCGGTGGCCGTCAACATGGTCAGCGACTTTGCCCAGGCCTACGTCAACGCGGCCGGCATGGTCATCAAGATCGGCGGCGAAGCGTCGATCACGGCATTGAACAACACGCACGCGCTGGCGCTGTCGGGCTCGGCGGCGTTGGCGCAGTCGGACACCGCGAAGTCGAACGTGGGCATCGCGGGCGCCTACAGCATGAACATGCTGGGCGGCGAAGCCCGTGCCGAAGTGATGGCGGTGGGGGAACTGGCGGTGACGGCCAATCTGGCTCTGGCCGCGCGTCGTACGGGCGTGGCGGTCACCATCGCGGCCGGCATGGCCGGGGCGAAGGGGCAGAAGGGCGTGGCGGTGGCCGGCTCGGCCGCCGTGGGCGTGGCGGACTACGCCAACATCGCCGTGCTGAGCAACGCGGCCAAGGTATCGGCGCGCGACATCACGGTGCAAGCGCGCGACCTGAGCGTGCTGGCCACCGTGGCGGGCGCCGTGGCGACGACGGACGGCAAGGCGGGCGTGGGCGCGGCCATTGCGGTCAATGTCAGCACCAGCAATGTCGAGGCGGGCATCCGCCAGGTGACGGACCTGCTGTACACGGGCCGCATCGACGTGTCGGCGGAATCCACCCAGGTCGTCGTCGGCTTTGCCGGCGCATTGGGCATGGCGCGCGATGGCGCGGGCGTGGGCGGCTCGGTGTCCGTCAACGTGGTGTCCAACCGCATTGAAAGCTATCTGATCAACAGCACGGTCACGCATAGCGGCGCGGCCACCGGCAACCACGACATCAACGTCACGGCGCAGGACAAGACCACGCTGGTGGCCATTACCGGCGCGGCGGGGGTGGGCAAGAAGGCGGGCGTGGGCATCGCCATCAGCTACAACGAGATCGGCAACGCGGTCACGGCGGGCATCCAGGGCTCGACCGTGGATACCCAGGGCCACGGCGCAGTGAAGATCAGCGCCGAAGACACGTCGTCTTTGGGCGGCGGCGCGGTGGGCGTCGGCGTGGGCATGGGCACGGCCAAGTTCGCGGGCGCGGGCTCCATACAAGTGAACCGCGTGAGCTCTGCCGTGGCGGCCTATGTGCTGCCGCGCTACGACGCCAATGGCGCGGTGGTGGCGCGCAGCAGCATCAACGCTACGGCGTTGACGGTGACGGCCACCGAGAACAACACGCTGGTTGCGGTGACGGGCGGCGTGGCGGTGGCGGCGGGCGGTTCGGTCGCGGCGGGCGCATCGGTCAGTGTCAACGAAGTCAGCTCGCGCGCCAGCGCGTTGATTGAAAACGCGGACGTGGATGTGGCCGGCAAGGTGGATGTGTCGGCGCATTCGTCGCCGTTGCTGGTGTCGGTGGGCGCGGCAGGCGCCTTGTCCAAGAATCTGGCGTTGGCCGGCGCGGTCAACGTCAACATGATGCGCGGCGCAACCGAAGCGCGCATCAGCGGCAGCACCATCAAGGCGGGCAGCCAGACGGGCTTCACGGGCGACGCGGTGCGCGTCAACGCCTCGGATGCCTCCGCGCTGTACGCCATCACGGTCGCGGGTTCCATCGCTACGCAAGGCGCGGCGGTGGGCCTGGCCGTGGCGGTCAACATCATGGGCGGCAACACCGCCTTTGACCGCAACCTGCTGGGCTTCAACAACACCACGCTGGCCGATTCCGGCGCGGCAGTCACGACCGTGGACGTGGCGGACAACGCGGGCGCAACGCCCAACCCGAAGGTCTCGGCCGCCATCCTGCGCAGCGATGTGCATGCGGTGGCCGGCAACGTCAACGTGTTCGCCGGCCTGGTGGACCCGATGGCGGCGGGCGGCAATGCGCAACTCAACGGCGGCGACCAGCTGTCGGTGGGCGGCAACGACATCAAGGTGGACCAGGGCGGCAGCACGCTGACCTTTACGGGCAACGCCGCCGCTGTCATCAACGGCACGCAAGACACAAGCGGCAACGCGGGCATGCCCGGCCAGACGGGCAGCACGGGCGGCGAGTTTTCAGGGTGGCAAACCGGCGACGGCATTTACCTGAGCGCGGGCGCGGCCAACATCAAGCTGGCCGATGGCTCCAGCCTGCGCAACGATCGCGTGTACTACGTGATCCGCCGCGAGGCCGCCAATGGCGAAGCCGTTATTCAGCTGGCGGACACGCAGGAAGACGCCTTGCGCGGCAAGGCGCTGCAATTCTCCAGCGTAAGCAATCTTGGCGCCGTGGGCTTTGCCCACGTGCGCATGCAGAATTCCACCAGCGTCAACCTGCAACCCTTCCACGGCGTGGATGCGGGCGTGACGCTGAACCCCGCCACCAACACGCTGACGCTGAACGCGCCGTTCGCGGGCGTGCAGGAAGGTTCGGCCATCGTGTATAGCGGGTCGGTGGGCAGCAACGGCCAGATCGACGACGTGCTGGCCAACCGCATCCTGGCTCAAGGCAAGGACGTGCTGAAGGTGGGCGTGACCTATTACGTGGTCAACCTGAGCGCCGATCAGACCTCGTTCCAGCTGCGCGACGGCCAGGGCAACCTGATCGACTTGTCCGGCGCCACGGTGGGCAGCGCCTTGCAGCGCTTCAGCGTGAACAACCCCGCGGGCGCGGTGCTGAATGCCGATGGCAGCCTGACCTTGCCCAAGGCGCACGGCTTGGCCACGGGCGACAAGGTGGTGGTCAGCGTGGGCGCCAATGGCGTGCTGACCGGCCTGGCGAATGACGGCGTGTACGTGGTTGAGGTGGTGGACAGCACCACGCTGCGCTTCAAGGACGTGAACGGCGCGGCCGTGACGCTGGCTGCGCTGGGCTACGTGGCCGAGTTCAACACCGGCACCAAGCGCTATGAGTATTTCCTGACGGATGCGGCCGGCAACAAGGTGCTGGACGCGCAGAGCAAGCCGGTCTCGGTCAACCCCGACGCGATGATCGCATTCACGCAAGTGGAATTGCAGCGCCAGACCTCGCAAACGACGACCAGCACGGGCAGCGACGGCACCGAGAACACCAGCATCACGCAAGGCACGCCGACGGATGCGACCCTGTCCGCCAGCAGCGGCAAGACGCAGGTGGCGGGCGAAAACAGTTTCACGTTCGCCGCCGACGCGGGCCTGGCCACGGGCGACACCGTGATCTACCGCAGCCAAGGCACGAACATCGCTGGCCTGGTCGACGGCCAGCGCTATTACGTGATCAACGCCTCGCAGGGCGGCACGTTCCGCTACCAACTGGCCAGCTCGCTGGAAAATGCCCAAGACGGCATCGCCATGCAGCTGGGCGCCACGACTGGCGCGGGCGGCATCAGCTTGCAGAAAGCGGTGGATCGCATCACCTCCGGCGGCTTGATTTCGCTGGACATCGGTTCGCTGACGCAGGGCCATGCCCTGACCAACAGCATGCTGAGCATTACCGTGGCCGGCGCGGGCGGCAAGTCCCTGGGCGGCGCGGGCGCCATCGGCGTGAACCTGTCGCGCGCGGACGTTACCGCCATCATCGACAACACGGGTGCGGCGGCCGGCACGAAGGTGCTGGCGGACAGCGGCGCGGTGTCGGTATCGGCGCAGGATGCCAGCCGCATCGTTACCGCCACGGGCGCGTTGGGCATTTCGCTGACGCAAGGCGCATCGGCGGCCATAGGCGCGTCGGTAGGGGTGGCGGACATGCGCAACAACGTGCGCGCCGCCATTGCCTCGGCGACGGTCACGGCGGATTCCGTTCAGGTACGCGCCGAAGAACGCGCCAGCATCTACAACGTGTCGGTGGGCTTGGCGGGTGGCGCGGGCGTGGCGGTCAGCGGCTCGGTGGCCGTCAACACGATCCAGAACACGGTACACGCACAGATTCGCGACGCCGCGGTCACCGCGACCACGGGCGATATCCGTATCGCCGCACGCGACATGGCCAGCATTTCGGCGCTGGCCGGCAATGTGTCGGTGTCGGTGGGAGGCCGCGTCGCGGCCGGCATGGCGTTTGCCGTGAACCAGATTTTCGACACGGTGTATGCGGGCGCGGTGCGCTCGTCGCTGTCGGCGGCGGGCGACATCGTGGTGCAGGCCACCTTCGCCAAGCCCGATGATTTGTCGCCGGGCCTGAACGCGCAGATTTCCGCGATGGCGGTCAGCGGCGCGGTGGCGGCGGGCAGCTCCGACGCCAATGTGGGCTTTGGCGGGTCGGCGGTGTTGAACTGGATCGCCAACACCATCACGGCAGAAATTGGCGATACCGTCAGCGGCCAGGATGTGGTGGCGGATGGCGACATCGTGGTGCAAGCCAATGATGCGTCCACCATCAACAGCTTGGCGGGCGCGGTGGCGCTGGGCCTGGGCTCGCAAGGCGCGGGCGTGGCGGTGGGCGCCAGCCTGTCTTACAACTACGTGGGCGGCGCGCCCGCTGGCACGGCCCGCGAGCATTCGGTGTCGGCCTTGATCCGCGACACGCAGGGTGCCGTGCGCGGCGCGCACGTGCAGGTGGCGTCGTTGTTTACCGGCCAGATCCACAACGTGACGGTGGCCGGCAGCGTGGCCGTCGGCACAGCGGCGGTGTCGGTGGGCGGCGCGGTGTCGATCAACCGCGTCAACAGCAAAACGGAAGCCGGCATCCGCAACGCGCGTCTGGTCGAGGCCTTGTCCTCGGGCGGCGCGCCGGGCGTGGCCGTGCAAGCGCGCGACGACGGCTATGTGCTGGCGGTAGCGGGCGGCTTGGGCGTGGCGGTGTCGCCGGGCAGCGGCGCGGGCATTGCGGCCGGTGTATCGGCCACCGACAACACGGTGCGCAACAACACGCGTGCCTATATTGATGGCACGTCGGCCAACGACGCGAGCCTGCGCACGCAGATCGGCTCGGCCAACGGCATCGCCGTGGACGCAATCAATGACTCGCGCATCGTGTCGGCATCAATCGGTGTGGCGGCGGCGGTGGCCGTGGGCCAGGGCTTCGCCGGGGCCGGCGCGGGCGCGGGCAGCGGCAACACCATCGGCGGCTCGGTCGAGGCGACGCTGCGCAATGTCGACCCGAAGGCGGGCGGCGTCATGGACGGCGACGTGCGCGTCAACGCCGAGAATACCGGCAGCATCGTCACCGTGGCCGGTGCGTTGGCCGTGGCGGTGTCGGCAGGTGGCATGGGCGCGGGCGCGTCCGTGGGCGTGTCGGTCGCTATCAGCGACATCAGCACGGTCGTCAAGGCGCTGGTGGACAACTCCGTCATTCGCACGCGCGGCGGCAGCCAGGGCGTGACCGTGTCCGCCAGCGATAGCGCGGCCATCACCGCCATCGCCATTGGCGGGGCGGTCAGCGTGCAGGCCGGCAGCGCGGGCGTGGCCATTGCGGTGGGCACGAGCGTGGCGGTCAACAAGGTTTTCAACACGGTGCATGCCCACATTCAGGGCGGCACGGTGGAAACAGGCGGTGCGGCGTTGACCGTCAGCGCCACGCAACAGGCCGACATCACGTCGGTGGTGCTGGGCGCATCCGTTGCGGTGTCGGTGGGCGATAGCGCCAATGCCGCCATTGGTGGCGGCGGCGCGCTGGCGCGCAACGTGATTTCGGCCAGCGTGCAGGCGGGCATTGCGGACGCCATCATCAACACGTCTGGCGCGGGCAACACGCTGGGCGCGCTGGATGTGCTGGCGCTGGGTCTGTCGCAGATCAATGCGGTGGTGCTGGGCATGTCGGCCTCGGTGTCGGTCAGCCATTACGCGGCAGCCTCGGCATCCATCGGCGTCGCCATGGCCGAAAACGTCATCGGTTACGACGTCAACAGCGCGGGCCAGGTGGTGGCGCTGGGCGCGGGCCGTCCGGTCAATGAGATCGTGGCGTCCATCGACGGCAGCACGGTGACGGCGGGCGCGGTGCGCGTCAACGCCAGCAACGCCACGTTCAAGGCCGACGGCAGCGTCGACCAGCAGCAAAGCATCTACGCCGTGGTGGTGGCGGGCGCGGTGGCGGTGTCGGTGGCCTACGCGCCGCCCATCGTGGACGGCGCGAGCCTGGCGGTGTCGGGGGCAGGCGCAGGCGCGCGGGCCGTCAACAAGATCAAGACGGGCATCACTGCCCGCATCACGGACCAGAACCAGGCGCATGCCTGGAACGCGGCCAGCGTGTCGGTCGTGGCGATGGACGTGGCGCGCATCGACAGCACGATTGCTGCCGTGGCGATTACGGTGGCGGTGTCGCTGGGCGCAACGGCGTCCTTGTCGGTGGCCGCATCGCTGGCGCAGAACGACGTGGGCAACGCAGCGTTGGCCAAGGTTGACGGGGTGAACTTCGTCAACGCGCCGGCCATTACCGTGAAGGCGGACAGCAAGGCCAGCATTCATACCGTGTCGGTCGCGGCATCGATTGCCGTGGGCGTGGGCCTGGGCGGCATTTCGCTGGCAGGCGGCGGCGCGGATGCGCGCAACGTGATCAGTTCGTCTGCAACCGCGGTAATGAACGGCTCGCGCATCAACGGCAACGGCGCCAACGCGCTGACCATTGATGCCGACATGAGCGGCACGATCAAGGCCACGGTCGTGGTGGCCAGCGTGGCCTTCACGGCGGCGGGCGGCTCGCTTGCCATCGGCGCATCGGTCGCCGAGAACACCATCACGCAGGATGCAGGCGCACGCGCCACGCTGTCTAACACGCAGGTGTCGAACCTGGGCGCCATCAACGTCACCGCCGACACGATCCAGACGCTGGAAACCGTGGTGGTGGCGGGCGCGGTGGGCATTGCGTACAACGGCGTCGCGCTGGCGGCGGCGGGTTCCAATGCATCGAACACCACGCGCGCGGTGACGCGCGCACAGGTGGACGGCCTGACGCAGATTGACGCCAACGTGCGCGGGGCGGAGAGCCTTTCCGTCAAGGCGACGAACACGTCCACGCTGAAAGCCACCGCCGCAGGCGCCAGCCTCTCTGGCACGTCGCAGGGCCTGGCCCTGTCGGTGGGCGTGGCGCTGGCCAGCAACAAGGCGCTGGGCGCGGTGGAAGCGTCGGTGGCGAATTCGGTGCTGAATGTGGGTTCGGGCGTTGGCACAGGCGCGCAGATGACGCGCGTGTCCGTCGCAGCCGAAGACACCACAACGCTGGACGCCAAGGCCATCGGCGCATCGCTGGCGTTTGCCATGACGGGCGGGTCGCTCGCCGTGGGCGCCTCGGTGGCCAGCAACGTGGCGGCCATGAGCGTGCAGTCGTACGTGTCGGCGTCCACCTTGAACGTGTCGGACGCAGTGGCCGTGTCGGCCAAGGAGACCGCCAAGCTGGATGGCGTGTCGGTGGCGGCGTCGGTTGCGGCTGGGTTCTCGGGCGTGTCCGTGTCCGGTTCGGGCGCGGAAGGCACGCACATCATCGCCAACGATGTGGGCGGCTATATCACCGGTTCAACCATCACGGCAGGCACGGGCGTGTCGGTCAAGGCGGACAACACGTCCACCATTTCGGCGGTGACGGGCGCGGTGTCGGTCAGCGCAACGGGTGCGGGCCTGGCGGCCAGCATCGGCGTGTCGATCGCCAACAATACGTTTGGCGCGTACTCGGGTGATGGCGTCAGCCGCGGCAACCGCGCGCTGGCATATATCGACAACAGCACCATCACGGTCACCAAGGGCAATGTGGATGTGCTGGCGACGTCCACCGAGACGCTGACCAGCGTCAACTTCGCCGGCAGCGTCGCGGTGGCGGGCTTTGGCGGCTCGGCGGCCGGCTCGGGCGTGCAGGTGACGAACCGCTTTGCCACCACGACGTCCGCCTATATTCAGGGGTCTGACGTGACGGCCGGCCTGACAGGCGGCGCAGGTTCCGTGACGGTGCGGGCGCAAGACACCAGCACCATCCTGAAGTCTGGCGCGTATGGCGTGGCCGTGGCGGCCTCGCTGCCGGTGCCGGGCAGCTTCGGCCTAAATCTGGCCCTGGCCGTGACGCTGGTGGACAGCGTGGCCGAAAACCAGGTCAGCGCCTATATCAATACCGCCAGCGGCAAGAACGTGGGCGCATACGACGCCGTGTCCGTGCTGGCGCTGGAAAAGACCGACTTCAAGGGCCTGGACGCCGTGACCGCATCGGTTGCGGTGGGCGGCGGCATCGCGGCATCGGGCGCAGGCGTTCGGGTCACGAACAACACCCGCAACAACGTCAGCGCCAAGATCACGGGCGGCGGCAACGTCGGGGCATTGGGCAAAGTCGAGATCACGGCCGACACTCAGGTCAGCGCGCAGATCGACCTGACGCAAGTCAGCGTGGCGGTCGGCATGGTGGGCGTGGCGGTCGGCGTGGGCATTGCCGAGAACATCGCACGCGACACCACCACGGCGTCGGTGGACGGCGCCAACGTGGCCGCCCCGGTGGTGGACATGAACGCGCTGGTCAGCGTGGACTTCAGCCAGACCCAGACGGCCGGCGTGGCCGCCACCACGGGGCTGGCCGTCAACGTCAACAAGGCGCTGGTGGACATCGCCACGACGACGCTGGCCGAAGCCAAGAACGGCGCGGTGCTGACCGGCGTGTCGGTGACGTCGCCCGGCCTGGGCACGGCGCCCGGCATGGTCAACATCAATGCGCAAGGCACTTACTACGGCCGCGCCTATTCCAAGGCGATTACCGGCGGCGTGATCGGCGTGGGCGTGATGAGCGCTGAAACGCGCCTGGGCGGATCGCTGAAAGCCTCGGTGGACAACGCCAAGGTGCAGGGCGACATCGTCGGCATCACGGTGGGCGCTACCACCGAGCGCAACGGGGAAGCGGGCTTGCTGGCCGAAGCGCGTTCGCTGGAAGTGGGCGGGGTAACGGTGTCGATCGACTCCGCATCGCTAACAACGAATCTGGACGCGCGCGTGTCGATCGGCAACAACGCCCGCGTGGACGGCACCTTGCTCAGCGTCACGGCGGGGCAGGTGCAGTCGGTGGACGTGAAGATGGACGCCGGCACGATTGCGCTGGTGGCGGGCCGCCAGGGCAAGATCGACGTGGACGTCGGCGGCAAGTCGGCCATCGACATCAGCGGCGGCGCGCAAGTCACGGGCAACAAGCTGGACATCCGCAGCAACAACACCGTGCGCGGCACGTCCACGCTGAGCGGCTATTCCGTCAAGGTGGCGGGCGCCGACGTCAGCAAGCACACGGTGACGATCAAGCCGGAATCCACCATCACCATCACCGGCTCGCGCCAGGCGGGCGACACCATCACGTCGGCAGGCATGACGGTGGTGAGCGCGCGCGGCGACTACGGCACGCCGGGCATGCTGGACCTGGTCACCACCAACGACATCATCTACACGCAGCGCAACAAGATCACCGGCGTGTCCGGGGTCTCGGTCACGCTGTCGACCAACCACCTGAGCACCGACGGCGCCTTGTCCAAGGTCAAGGTGGACGGGGCCTTCCTGCGCAACGCCTTTGGCGACGTGGTCATGGCGGCCAACACGCGCGGCGTCACGACCACCATCAGCGACCTGCTGGTGGTGGCGGTATCCAGCTTCAGCAAGTCCGACAGCAATAACAACCTGACGGTGCGCAACGCCATCGAGATCGACAATTCGTCGATCGAGGCCGACAGCATCCTGGCGCTGGCGGGCAGCGGCAAGGCGTCCGACCCCTTGTCCACTGGCTATCTGCTGGCTAACGACAACGTGTCGTTCACGCTGGTGGGCATTGCCCAGATTCCGGACGTGGACAGCGGCGCGAAGGCGCGCCAGATCAACACGGTGCTGATCGACGGCGTGTCGTCCAACGGTTCGCTGCTGAAAGCGCAGCGCAATGTGCGCCTGGAAACCAACCCGTCCACGCTGGACCAGGCCAAGGTGAATGGCACGGTGCAGGTCATCGGCCTGAACCTGAACCCCACGGCCAATCTGGCCGATGGCGTGGTGGACACGACGTCCAGCAAGGTGGCAACGGGCTCCGCTACGCAGATCATCGCGGGCGTGAACAACGCGGCCAACCTGTTTGTGATTCCGGCCGAGCTGCTGAAGGAACTGGGCCTGTCCGGCCTGGGCGTGCAGGCGGCCGGCGGTGCGGTGAAGTTCGATTCGAACTCGGCCGTCGTGAAGGCGATTCTGGAAAAGCTGCTGGGTGCGGGCAAGACCAGCCTCGATGGCGCGGCCGGTACGGTCAATATCGACGTGAACTATGAACTGACGGCGTTCACCGCCGCCGACATCAAGGTCAACGTCACGACCGGCATGATCATTACGGACGGCAATAACAACTACTACCGTTACAACAGCCTGGACAGCCGTGACCTGAATCTGGCCACCGAGAACTACAACAACAGCTACTGGCTGCGCCTGAATAACCCGACGCAAGCCCAGAAGGACGACGCGCTGCGCACGGACTTCGGCAGCACGGCGGCCGCCCAGGTGGGCAGCCTGTACTTCGTGCTGAAGACCCTGGACGTGGGCATGCCCACGCTGCGCTACGCCAGCCAGCAGAACGTCATCAGCGAGCAGATCCGCACGTTGACGAAGATGCAGACCGAGCACGCGTCCGACCCGCAGGCGGTGGCGCGTTACCAGGCCAACATCGCCGCCTTGCAGCGCCAGCTGCAAAGCATCCAGATGGCGACGGTGGTGGATGGGCAGCTTCGCTACCTGGATTCGTTCTCCACGTTCTATGTCGAAGTCCCCGACATGTACGCGTCGGGCGGTTCGGTCTATGTCAGCGCCACGGACACCAGCGGCGTGAATCAGGCGGGCATCGACGCGCGCGCCAACACGCAGATCAACATCGTCAACGATTCGCCGATGCTGATGAACGTGTATGACGCGGTTGTGCTGGACGGCACCATCATCCGGCCGGGTTCCGATGGCCAGCTGAAGGTCTTCAAGACCGGCCATCTGTACATCAACGACGTGTCCGTCAAGGGCGCGTCAGGGGCCGACACGGCCGAAGTCAACATCAGCCAGGTCAAGAACACGTGGGCCGCGGACCCGTTCGGCGGCATGCTGGACGAGATCAGGCCCGATGGCAGCAGAGACAAATCGCTGGCCAATATGATTGCGAACGCGCCCGTGGACCTGGGCCTGCTGGGCGCGGTGGTCAACCCGCTGGGCAAGGTGTCGGTGATCAACACGCTGGGCAGCATCAATGTGTCGGGCACGATCCAGGCGGTGAGCCTGGATATTGTGGCCAAGGGCAATTTCAGCCTGCAAAGCGACGGGTGGTTCAACACCGGCGCTGACCCCACGCTGCTCAACGACAGCTGGGCCAGCGTCGTCAACGCCTTGAAGAGCGGCAGCACCAGCACCGGTATCAGCGACACGATGCAGAACGTGTTGCTGAAATGGGGCTACATGAAGCTGGACACTTTCGCCCAGTACATGAACAACAACTCGGCGGCGCGTGATTCGCGTATCTTCGCGCTGGGCGCGGTCAGCATTTCGGCGCTGACGCTGAACATCGACGGCAAGATCCAGAGCGGCCTGACCGACGCCTACATCAAGATCGACAGCTCGTTCCGCGGCGACCAGGACAAGGCGCTGCAAGACGGCAACGGCTACGCCATCAGCGGCGTGTCGTTCAGCGCCGACGGGTCGTTGAACCGTTACGGCGCCATCACCGGCCGTTTCGACTACGCCACGCAGACCATCATCCTGGACCCGATCCGCCTGGCGGGCGGCAGCATTTCGCTGACCGGCCAGATCGTGTCGGTGGGCAATGGCAACCTGGTTGTGGCCAACGGCTACGCGTCGGTGCATATCGACAACCAGACGACCTACGCCTTGGTGACGGGCGACATCGACGTCAGCACCTACCGCCGCGGCCGGATCGAAATCATCGACACCGCGCGCGGCCAGAAAGACCTGTACGAGCTGCAAGGCACGAACAACGTCGTGCACACGGTGTGGAACAAGTTTGTGTCGGTGCAGCCGACGCCGGGTGAAGTGAACCCCTTGACCTGGATCTGGGTGTACGACAACGGCAACGGCCAGCAAAGCTCGGCGGGCTTGAGCAACACCGCCGGCTCGTTGCAGGACGGCCAGACGCTGACCTTGAGCTACAAGCCCCAGGCCGGCCAGATGATGGTGTGGGTTATGGGCTGGAGCTCGGGCGAAACCACCACCACCATCTACACCACCAAGCAATTCAACCTGTTCGGCGACTTCGACCCCTTGGGCTGGCTGACGGACAAGAACACCAGCAAGTCCGGCCCGGTCACGGTGTTTGAGACGCCGCGCCCCGTGCTGGTGTCCACCGTCGTCGCCTATGACGGCGTCAATTCCGTGCCGGATGCGCTGAAACAGCAACTGATCGCCAGCGGCAAACTGAACGACGCGCTGCTGCCCACCACCATCGAAGGCAGCGGCACGCAAACGCTGGTGGAAGACGCGGCTGGCAGTATCGAAGGCCCGGACGGCAAGCATTACCGTCTGGAAACCTCGGGTGGCACGGCGCTGGATACCTCTGTCTTCAGCGTGGCCTACCGCAAGTTCAACACCGGCGTCATCGTGCGCAACGACGGCCCGCACACCAGCGGCGGCGGCTGGCTGCGCACCAAGACGACGACCTTGACGCAGGTGGTCGAGAAGAAGCAGCAAGAGCTGTTCACCTTCTACATGCCGGCTTCCCAGGAAATCACGCTGAGCTTCATGGGCTCCAGCAACGCCGACAACGCCATCTACATTCGCAGCAATGGCGACATCACGCTGGCGGGCAACCTGATCGTTGGCAACGGCAAGACGGTGCATATCGAAGCGGTGTCGGCCTCGAAGCCGACATCGATCACGATGCAGGGCGAAGTCGGCATCATGGCGCGCGATGTGAACGGGCAGATGCCCACGGGCGCCAGCGCGCAGGTCAACGTGGACGCCATCGCGCTGGGCGGCGCGATCACGCTCAACGTGATGGGGTCCAACGGCTACACCCGCGCGGAAGCACGCAACGACATCCGTCTGAACTACTTCTCGGATGGCGGTAATAGCTCGTGGGCGACGCTGAAGTATGTGAACTCGTCGGCGGGCACGGTGTATATCGAGGCGCGTAACGGCATCTTCGCCCATGCGTCCACGAGCAGCACCGATACCGTCGTGTCGGGCAACCGCATCGAACTGAACGCGGGCTACGGCGCCATCGGCACGGCGTCCAAGGCGCTGACGATCAATGCGCGCCAGGGCTTCGCCGCCCAGGCGGGCCTGGCGGGCGGCCCGGCCGGGGCCGACAAGAGCATTTACTTGTCGCAGAACGTGCTGAATGCCGACCTGACGCTGGTCAAGCCGGTGAACTGGACGAACCCGCAGGCTTCCGTTTACGCGGAGCTGGGCAGCGTCAACATCACGCTGAACGGCGGTTCGCTGCTGGATGGCGAGCTTGCCGATACCCGCACCGCCACCGAGAAGGCGTACCCGACCGTCACGGCCAAGATTCTGGCCGACCTGAACGCGCAATTGGCGCAGTACGACAGCTACTGGTCGGGCGTGCGGTCGTTGCAGACCGCCACGATTACGCTGGGCGGTGTCGGCACGTACCTGAGCACGCAGGCCGAAGGCGGCCAGTACCTGGCGCTGAACCTGACGGCGGACCAGTACAACGCCGCGTTGAAGGCGGCGGTGGATGGCCATCATCTGGTGCGCCTGGCCTACAACGACAGCCTGAACGGGAACGTCCGCAAGGAAATCCTGGGCTATCTGGGTCTGGTGGCAGGCAGCGGTGCGAACAACATCTACCAGTTCACGTTCACGGTGTACGACCCGCTAAACCCGACGTCGAACCCGGGCCCGGTGTCGCTGGCGTCACTGGGTTACACGGCGGGCAGCCAAGGCGTGCTGTACGGCCCGTCGTACGCGCTGGCTGGCGCCACGGATCAGTCCAACGCCAACCTGCCGATTTCGTTCACCTTGCCGTCTGGCGCGTTGACGGTGCAGCAGGGGTCCAGCACCTTGCGCCTGCAACTGAGCAATGACCAGTTGAATACCTTTGCCAGCCTGTCGGGCCAGACGCAGGGCGACCTGTATCAGCGCGCGCTTGCCGGCTTGCGCACCTACACCTACATCCTGGTGGACGGCCAACAGCTGACGATTGACCAGATTGTGCCGACGGGCGGCCAGTGGTGGGGGTCGAACAGTTTCGACTCGATCCTGGTCACGCTGAAGTCGCCGTATGTGGGCGACCTGACCAACCTGGACAGCACCGGTCATCACAACCTGAACATCGTGTTCGGCAATACGGCCGGCACGCTGGGCGGGGGCGAGGTCACCGGTTCCCAGAACGCCACGCGTCCCGTGGTGCCTGGGTCGGGCACGACTGCGCCCGCGCTGGGCGCCGACGATCAGAACATTTCGGCCGACATCATCGCGGCAATTGATCAATACAACCTGGACCACCCGCAAGGCCAGATCAACACCGGCGCCGGGTCGCTGTACGCAAACCTGACGTCGACAACGCCGGGCAGCACCTGGACGGTCATTGAGCGCACCATCACCAGCAACCAGCTTCAGCTGGCCGGCAATACGCTGGGCTGGTCGATACCGTCCGGCAATTCCGTGCAGGACTACAACCAGTGGATGAACAGCGCCGTCAATGGGCTGATTGGCAGCGAGATCACGTTCATGATTGACGGCGTCAGCTACACGCGCCGCATCGAGTCCCTGAGCCTCGTCCAGGCCGACGGCTCGCCGGCAACCAGCGTCTACAACGCGCAGAACCAGATTTCGATCACGTTCTCGGGCGCGGCTGTCTCGCTGAAGAGTTTCTTCGTGCGCAACGGCGCGAACATGGTCACGTCAACGCCGCTGCCGTCGCAACTGGTCTACGGCTTGACGGGCTTGGGCAAGGGCACCGGCTCCATGGCCGTGGCCTACACGATCCAACGCGGCTTTGGCGCTGCGGCGCTGAAGCAGGGCGTGCTGACGTCGGATACGCCGAACAACAACTGGGGCTGGTTCGGCACAAACCTGCTGCCGTTCTATACCTATACGGAAACGGCGGGCGCCGGGTATGCCGACTTCGTCGACATGGGCAACGGCTTCAGCTGGGATCTGACCAACGCCAACCTGAGCGATGTTGCGCGCACGCAGCTGGCCAACAGCATCAAGGCGCTGCTGCAAAGCGGGCAGTCGATCTCGCTGGCCGGGCTTGAGCTGTACATGACCAACCAGAATGGCAAGCTGCAAGGCCATGACCTGGGCGTCTACGACAACGGCACGCTGCACATCCTGACCATCGTGGACGCTGACGGCAATCCGTTGACGGCGTCCAGCCCCGACAGCGCGTGGCTGACCGGCCGCATCACGTTCACGGGCAAGGTGTATGCGGAGAAGTCGCAGCTGGAAGACCTGAACGTCTACCAGAACACCAACGTTCACGACACCGCGACGTCGGGCAGCTACACGCCCGATTTGCACGGCATGACGGTGAACGCCGGCATCCGCCTGGTGGACAACGGCTTTACGCAGCAGTCGCTGACGCAGTTTGGCGCCGCCACGCTGACCTTGCCGGGCAACGACCGCCTGGTGCAAGGCCAGCGCGTGGAGCTGAGTTTTGCGAACTCCACGCAGACCGCCATCTATTACATCCAGAGCGTGAACGGCCGTGTGGTCACGCTGTCGAGCAGCGTGGACGGCGCTTTCAACGGCGGCACGCCGGTATCGATTGCGCAGATCTTCGGCGTGGCAGGCAGCACGCCGGGCGCGGTGACGGTGAAGCTGCTGGACGCGGCCGCCAGCGGCGCTACCGTGTCGGCCGACAACGTCATCACGCTGACCGACATGAATATCGTCCCGGTCACGGATGCCAATGGCCAGGTGACGGGCTACCGCGCCTTGCAGAACTACGACCGTGTCTACCTGAACGACGTGCGCGTGCAGATCGGCAAAACGGCCAGCCTGCAAACCAACGTGGCGTATTACGTGCTGGTGGGTGCGAACAACACGATTCAGCTGTTTGCGTCCAAGGAACAGGCGGTGCTGCATCAGCAGATTGAACTGCTGAACCAGACGCCCGAGGGCCGCGAACTGGTCAAGGCGCTGTTTACCGACGCCGGCATCACGGGCGAGCTGCTGCGCGGCTTTGCTGCGGCAGACGTGAACGGCATGTTTACCGTGTCGACTCACCTGTTCCAGACGCAGGCCGCCGGTTCGACGGCAGGCTTGACCGCGCAGATGCAGGCGCTGCACGAACAGCTGAAGAACCAGGGCTTTGACCCCAACTACCTGCCTGCCGCGCTGGATATCACGGCGGCGCAGAACCTGGTCAAGTCCACGCGCAACCAGATCGTCTACGACTACGTGGTCGATAAGGAACTGGCGCAAACGGCCGAATACCACAACTACTGGCGCGACCGCCTGGAGTCCGCCGCGGGAGCGGTGAGCTCGGGCCTGACGGCAGTGGGGGCGGGCAGCTTCAAGCTGGCCAACATGAACATCGTGGACGATGGGACGGGGCAATTGCGTGCGCTGCGTACCGGCGACGAGATCTACTTCCGCCAATCGGTAGGCAACGTGCGGGCCGACACGGCGTACTACGCCATCGTTGGCGCCGACGGCACCATCCGCCTGGCGGTGTCGCTGGCCGACGCCATGCTGTACCAGACGGGCGCGGGGCAGAACGACGGCTTGCTGGCGTTGTATCCCAACATGGGCGAGGCCATCACGCTGGCGTTTGACGCATCCAGCCTGAACGGGGCGGGTGTAGAAGCCTACACGCGCACCTATACCGTGCGTGCGGATGCGCCGGCGCAAACGGCGGCTGATATTGCGCTGTACGGCCAGACCTACAACGCGGGCTACTTCTTCTATTTCTCGACGGCCACGTTGCGCAACATCGAGAACAACCTGCTGTATCCGGTGTCGGCGGCCATCAACGAACAGGTGTTCGACGTGGACGGTGATACGGACGGCGCGCCGCCCGCAGACCGCTTCCTGAACGTGAAGGCGGGCGGCGGCATCGTGTTGCGCACGTCGGGCCAGGGTTCCATTGGCGCCGAGCTGGGCGACTACACCCTGCAACTGCCCAGCCTGGGCGGCTTGTCGGACGACGAACGCGCCAACGTGTTTGACTCGCTGCCCGAGGCCGACAAGGCCATCTTGTCGCGCGCCAACGCGGTCAACCTGGCGGGCGTGTATCACACGCTGTACCGCTACATTGGCCCGGCTGGCACCACGCCGCTGGACCGCGCCAGCGTCGACTTCAGCGACACGAGCCTGTGGCAGCGCTTTGAGCCGGTGTTCTCCAACGACGCATCGCTGAAGCTGGGCACGACCTTGTCGGCCAATAGCGCGGTGCAGTTCCTGTTCGCCGACCGCTTCGGCCTGTACGAGAACAGCCGCGACGTCTTCATCTACAACAGCAAGCTGCTGGAAGGCGCGTCGGCGGCCGATATCAGCCAATGGCAGGCCAATGTGGCCGCCGCGCGCGCCAATGGCGTGCAGGTGGTGGATATTGGCAGCGGCTTCCTGGACCCGGTCTGGAAACCCGTCAACGTGCCGTACATGGCGCAAGACGGCGCCAGCCCGCAGGCGCTTGCCAGCGGCATGCTGGTGGGCGACATGCGCGACCCGCGCTACCTGACGCTGAAGCTCACGCGTTCGCTGGCGGTGCAGGCCGTGAACGGCGTGGTGTCCGCCTACAGCGACACCACCGTCGGCCTGGATTCGCCCAAGGGCAGCATCCGCCTGGGCGATATCCACGCCAAGGACGGCATCACCATCACGGTCAGCGCCCAGGGCGGTTCCATCATCGGCACCGATGCGGGCACGCTGGAAAGCGCCGGCCAGGTCAGCCTGGTGGCGGATCAGGACATCGTGGGCAGCACGCGGGACGCCGATGGCATCTATCAGTACGACGCCTCGAAGCATCTGCAACTGAGCCTGTCCGCTGGCCACGCGCTGTACGTGGAAGCGGGTGGCGTGGCGCGCGTGTCGCAGTTGGGCGCGCAGGACTTGAACCTGGTTCTGGCCAATACCAAGGGCACGGCGGCAGGCGGCTCGTCTTACCAGACGGACGCGAACCTGCGCGTGGGCCAAGTGGTGTCGGCCGGCAGCGTAACGTTGAAGGCGGGCTTGTCCATCCTGAACGCCACGTCCGAAGGCCAGCGCCAGTACGCCAACGTGGTGCTGTCTGACCTGAGCGCCGCCGAGCTGGCGGGCCTGGGCTATGTGCGCGAAGTGGCGCTGATCGCCGGGCAGTCGGTGGGCCAGATGGGGGCCGACGTCTCGCAGGAAGGCACGCCGCTCTTGGTCAGCGTGTCGGCAACCGATACGCAGGCCACGGTGCGGGCGTCGGCCACGCAGGGCGTCAACCTGTATGGCATGCATGGCTTGCGCCTGGGCGGTATCGATGTGGTCGATGCCGGTGGGGTGCGCGGCGATGTGCGCATCTATGCGTTGGACGCGATCTTGAACGGCACGGCTTCGGGCCAGGCCGCGATCACCGCGCGCAACGTGTGGCTGGAAACGCTGTCCGGCACCATCGGGGAGCTGGGCTCGCCGTTGTTGACGGATATGTCCGGCTATCTGGTGGCGTCGGCCTTGGGGTCGGTGTCGATCAGCCAGCTGGGCGCGAATGATCTGGTGCTGGCGCGGGTGGAGTCGCGGTCACGCGATGAGGTCCACCTGAGCAGCGCCACCAACATCGTCAGCGACAAGACCGCGCATCCGGGCCTGTCCCAGACGCGCAGCGTTGCGGTCGTCACGGGCGGCAGTCTGTTCTTTGTGGCGGGCGGCTCGGTGGGCGGCTACGTGCAGTCCGACACGGCGGGCGCGGCGGTCAACGACGCGCTGATCGTGGCGTCGGTGGGCGCGCAGTCGACCATCAATGTCAAGGCGGTTGGCGACGTGGCGCTGGTGCAAGTGGGCGCCGCCACCGATGCGCAGGGCGTGTCGCAGGCGCTGTCGTTCAACGTTGGCCAGATCAACGCGGCCAACGCGTGGCTGGTGGCGCGCTACGAAGGCGCGCAAGCCGGCACCTCGGGCGATATCGTCCTGGCGCCGGACGCGATAATCAGCACCGTGGGCGTGTTGAGCCTGCTGGCGGGCAACAACCTGTCGGTTGCGGGCCGTAGCGGCTTGCAGTCAGGCGGTTTGATGCAGGCTGGCCAACGCATGAATCTGCGCGTGGACCGCGATGACCGCGGCACGGCCGGCTACGGCAAGGCCTCGGCGGTGGACATCAACGGCCGCCTGGTGGCGCCCGAGATCTATGTGTACGGCAGCGACAGCGGCAACAACACCATCACCTTCAGCAACACCGCCGACATCGGCGGCGCGCTGGATGGTCATGACGCGTTGACGCAAGGCGTCTTGCTGGATATCACGGGCGGTTCGGGTCAAGACCAGATTCTGGTCAACGCGCTGCTGATCAATCAGCAGCAAACCACCGTGCGCACCTTGGACGGCGACGACACGGTCATGTTCGACACCACGGACGTGCGCGGCGATATCACCGTGCTGGCCGGGGCGGGCGACGATGCCGTGACGTTCCAGCAGAGCGTTATCACTGGCACGCTGACGGTGGACGGCGGCGAAGGCGCCAATATCGTGCTGCTGGATACGGTGACGGTGGGTGTCGATACGACGATCACAACCGGCGCTGGGGCGGATCAGATCACGGTGGTGGGCAGTGGCCTGACCGGCGCGCTGACGATCACGGCGGGCGATGGCGACAACACCTTGTTGCTGGACACCGTCACGGTGGGTGGCGATACCGCCATCACCACCGGCTTGGGCCTGGATGCGATTGTGCTGCTGGATAGCGATTTGACGGGCACGTTGACGGTGGACGCGGGCGAAGGCGACAACGTGGTGCTGCTGGATACCGTCACCGTAGGCGGCGGTGCGACGCTGCTGTCAGGCGCGGGCGCTGACCTGATCACGTTGACGCATAGCGATTTCGGCGACGCGGTATCGGTGAATGCAGGCAGTGGCGATAACGTCGTGCTGCTGGACGTCGTCGCTATCGCCGGCGCAACGGCTATTACGGCGGGCGCGGGCATGGACCAGATCACCGTGCAACTGAGCGCGCTAACCGGCGCGTTGACGGTGAACGCGGGCAACGGCGACAACATCGTGGTGTTGGACACTGTGACGGTGGGTGGCGACACGTCCATCACCACCGGCTCGGGCGATGATTTGATCGCGCTGGTGGACAGCGATCTGACGGGCGACCTGACGGTCGTGGCGGGCAACGGCGACAACGGCGTCGTGCTGCAAACCGTGACGGTGGGCGGCGATACGTTCATCACTACCGGATCAGGCGATGACCTGATCGCGCTGGTGGACAGCGGTTTGGCAGGCTCACTGACGATAAGCGCTGGTGAAGGCGACAACGTCGTCGTGCTGCAAACCGCGACAGTGGGCGGCGATACCGCCATCATGGCCGGGGCGGGCGTGGACGAGATCGCCTTGGTGGACTCGGATCTGACCGGTTCCTTGACCGTAGACGCGGGCGGCGGCGACAACGTCGTGCTGCTGGATACGGTGACGGTGGGCGGCAACTCGGCGATTGCGACCGGCGCAGGCGCTGACCAGATCACGTTGCTGGACAGCGGCTTGATCGGCTCCCTGAGCGTAGACGCGGGCGACGGCGACAACGTCGTGCTGCTGGACACGGTGACGGTGGGCGGCAACACCGGCATCACCACCGGCGCAGGCGCTGACTTGATCAACTTGTCTGACTCCGATTTCCTGGGTCACCTGGCAGTGGACGCGGGCGCCGGCGACGACAAGATCTGGATGGCGCGCATTCTGTTGGGCGGCGGTGCAACCGTGCTGGCGGGCGAGGGCGACGACACGATCTACCTGTCGGCGCGCGCGCTGGCCGGCGGCGTGTCGCTGCATGGCAATGATGGCAACGACCTGATCGTGCTGGATCAACTGCCGTCGCTGACCAGCCAGCAAGGCGTGGCCGGCGTGACCGACCGCGTGGATGTGGACGGCGGACGAGGCTCGGATCACATCATCGTGAACCTGGCCGCGGCGCTGACGTCCATCTTGATCAACGTGCATGATTCCGATGACAACGGCCTTGAAAACCTGTCGGACGTGAACCATCTGACGATCAACGGCACCACGCAGGACGAGACTTTCCTGGTGCGCGAGCACTTCGTCGCGAAGATCACGCCGCAAGGCGCGGGCTACGCGAATGACGTGCAGCGCGTGAACTACGACCGCAGCATGACGGGCGGGCTGCGCCTGAATGCGGTCGACGGCGGCAACCGCTTCTATATTGATGACACCAGCACGTATGTGGTCATCGACGGCGGCCTGGGTAGCGATGCGTCCAAGCACAACGAATACCAGGTCGGTCAGCTGTACGCGCTGGACCGCCAGTTCCCGAACGTGGGCGCGGGCGACCAGATCGACACGGTGCAAACCACGCAGGGCTATCTGTCACGCGGCAACAGTTTCGGCCTGACCCTGTACGGGGCGGAGAACAGCAGCAACGTCTTCCGCATCTACAGCAACGCCGCGCCGCTGGCGCTCTTTGGCGGAAAGCGCGATGACGAGTTCATGGTCTACGCGTTCAAGGAAGCGCAGCAACAGCCCAACGGCGAGCGCAACTACGTCATCAACGGCGCGGTGTCGATGGATGGCGGCGACGGGATCAATACCTATACCGTGCTGGGCTCGGAAGACGCCGACGCTTTTGTGCTGACGCAAGAAGGCATCCGCGGCGCGGGGCTGAACACCAGCTACCAGAACATCCAGCGCGTCAACCTGGATGCGCGCGAAGGCAATGACCACATCTATGTGCTGTCCACGCGCAGCAATGTCATCACGACCCTGATCGGCGGACGCGATAGCGATACCTTCGATCTGTCGGGTGACGTGGCGGGCAACACCATCGTGACCGGCCGCGGCGGTTCGCGCGACGTGTTCGATGGCGCGCAGCCGGTCAGCATCACGGCGCAGCCGGGCCAGCTGGACGCCAACGGCGGCAATACGCTGTCGCTGGCGATCAATCTGGATGCCAGCGTGCTGCCGCGCCCCGCGTCGGGCCAGGCGTATGTGTCGCTGAGCAGTGCGATGGTGGCGTCCGCCTTGTATGGCTCGCTGACGCAAGGCGTGGCCCTGAACGCGGCGGATTCGATGGCGGCTGCCCTGCAAAGCCTGCAAGGGCGCGGGCTGCTGCTGTCCACCGACGGCGGGCTGACCTGGCACCAAAGCGTGGTGCTGACGTTTGACGCCAACGGTGTCGGCGCGCAAGCGTGGGGCGCCATGCAGCAGGTGCTGGTCAAGGTGGAAGACGGCGCGGGCGCAGGCCTGCCGCCGCTGAGCCTGGCTGGCCTTGACCTGCACCTGTCGGCGTCGCTCTTTACGACGCTGCCCGGCTTGCAAGACGTAGCCCTGCCGCCGATTCTGGTGCGCGTGGCGGACCCGGCCTATGCCGGCCCCGCCAACGAACCGGGCAAGGTGCGCAACCCGCGCGCAAGCGACCAGCCCATCATCACGGTGGACCCGGTAACGGGCATCAGCTACGCCAATTACGGCGACCAGCCGCATGACGTGTCGGGTATCCAAGGCACGCTGCTGATCGAAGGCGACACGCTGGACCGCCCGGATTACGACGGCACGCTGCACGCGGGCGTGGGCCTGCCAAGCGAAACCGATGGCGTGCTGGGTGCGCGCAATGACGGCGTGGCGTCTGCCGCGCCCGTCAATGACCGCATCCGCATTTTCAATGACGGCACCACGGCCGGCCAGACCGGCATGCAGGATCAGGTCGACAACATGGGTGGCCTGGACCGCGTGTACAGCAACGCGCAAGCTGGCGACTTCGGCCGCATCACCGGGCTGGGCATGACGCCGGGCTTGGGCGGCGCGGGCGGCACGGTGTTGCAGACGAGCCAGGCGGGCACGCATGTGTTCGACCGCGGCATCGTCTTCCACGGCGTGCAGTCGGTGAACACGATGCTGGGCCAGGGCGATGACACCTACACGGTGCGCCACGCCACGGTCGGCACGGTCACGCTGGTGCAGGGCGGCGGCGGCAATAACCTGCTGGTGGCCGAAGGCAATACGGTGGGCGGCACGGACCGKCCGGTGCTGCTGTTTGGCTCGACCAGCCAGGACGACGCCTACTACACCGCATCGCCCGGCCAACGCGTAGCAGGCCAGGCGCTGCACTTTGGCAACGGCGGCAACAACGTGCTGGACGCACGCACCACCACGCAGGGCGTCATCCTGTACGGCGGCGCGGGCAACGACGTGATCTATGGCGGGTTGGGCAATGACCTGATCGCGGGCGGCGGCGGCAGCAACGTCATCCATGCAGGCCAGGGTAACAACATCGTGTTCGGCAACGCCGGCATGAACATCAACCTGGATACGCCGATGAACATGGGCGTGGCCGCGGTGGCCGACCAGCAGTCGCTGGCCGCGCTGACGCTGGTGCTGACGCCGCAGCAGGCGGCAGGGCTGGCGGTGGGGGCGTCGGCGGATGGCTTGTCGGCGGGCGCCAACACGATCACGGCGGGCGACGGCAACAACATCGTGTTCGCCAACTTCGGCCGCATCGTGAACGTGGAGCCGGTCAACTACCTGCGCAATCGCGGCGACTTCATTGACGCCGCCGCGCCGGGTGCGGACGCGCGCTATCTGTCGGGCATTGGCCTGCAACTGCTGGAGACCATCAACCTGCCATCGGGCGGCGTGAACACCATCACGGTGGGCGCGGGCCGCAATGCGCTGTTTGGCGGCATGGGCGACGACATCATCCGCGCGGTGGGCGCGGGCGGTTTCAACCTGATCGCCGGCGACGGCGCGCGGGCGGTGTTCACCGCCGCCGGCCGGATCGCCTTGTTCGAATCCACCTACCCGTCGGTGGGCGGCTCGGACAGCCTGTACAACAACGGCGAAGGCGTGATGATCGGCGGCATGGGTGCCGACCAGCTGGAAAGCGGCGCGGGCAACAACGTGATGTTTGGCGACAGCGGCCGCGTGGTGTTCGTCAACGACCGCTGGAGCCTGATCGAAACCGTCGATATCGCGTTTGGCGGCAACGACATTCTGTTGGCAGGCACGGGCGGCAACTACATGTTGGGCGGCATCGGGGCCGACAGCTTCCGCGGCAGCTTCGCCAAGGACGTGATGGTGGGCGACTTTGCCGCCATCTATATCGAACCGGAGAGCGGCCGCGTGGTGAACCTGACCCGCTTCGGCATGGGCGGTAATACGCCTGACCTGATCACCCGCGCGCTGGAGGATCTGTATTCCTGGAGTGGCAACTTCGGCCAATGGCAGCGCCCGGTGTTCGAGCCGCTGCTGACCCGCCCCAACGCGGGCGCGTGGTACCTGTCGGGCCTGCGGGATGCGGTCAACAGCATCCGTCTGGGACCGGCGTCGCCAGACATCGTGATTGCACGCCACGACGGCGGGCTTTCCGATTATGCTTCGTCGGGCGCGCCGGACGAGGTGTCCATGCGCACCGATCAAACGGTGCAGGACGGGGGTGGCCAGGGTTACGCCAGCGGCGCGAAAACGGCGCCGAAGCCAGAGCCTAAGCCCGCTCCGAAGCCCGCACAGGACGCGTCCAACCCGGCTGCTGATTTGGCAGGGCAGGAAGGGGCAGGACAGGACGGGGCAGGACAGGACGCAGCAACCGAGGACGCAGCGCCGCAAGGCGCGGCGGTGTCGGACGCGGATCAGCCGGCTGACAACGTGGCGGCTGCCGAGAACACCCACGCATCCACCACGGCCGAGCGCGTCGCCATGGCGGCGGGCGTGGGCATCCTGGGCTTGAGCGGTGCGTTGGGCAAGTCGGGCAACGCCACGGTCGTGTTCAATTCAAAAACCAATACCTGGGAGCCGAAGGCCAGCCGCAAGCGCGGACTGAGCGTGCGGCAGCCGGCGCTCACGGAGAGTGGAAGCAAGGATGAATGATGCTGTCGTGCCCGCGCAGGTGAAGCGCGCGGACCTGGCCTGGTGGTCGGCGCTGTCGGCCGCGAGCGACCGCCAGTCTTTCCTGGACGCCTGGCTCGCCTTGCAGGCGGGTCAGCTGCCGGGCGTGCGTCACGCGGCGCTGATCCTGGGCGAGCCGGACACCGGGCCATTTGAAGCGGTGTCGCAAACCCCGGCGGGCAGCCGCGCAGGCGCAGTGTTCTACAGCGCGGTGGACGAAGCCTTGCAGGGCCGCGAAGTGGCTGTGTCGGCGGATGCCAGCGGGCTGGTGGTGGCGTACCCCATCGTGCTGGGCGGCCGCATCCATGGCGTGGCGGCGTTCGAAACCCCCATGCAGGCGCCCGAACCGCTGGTGCAGGCGCTGCGCTGGGGAGCGGGCGTGTTGGAAGCGTGGCTGGTTCAGCATCAGGAAACCGATAGCGCGCAGACGGTCGAACGCCTGATGGTGGTGATCAATTGCGTGGCGCGTTCGCTGAAGGAAGGGCAGTTCAAGGATGTGGCGCTGACGCTGGTTACTGACTTGGCGACGCGGCTGGAATGCGACCGGGTCAGCATCGGCTTTCGGCAGGATGGCCGCAGCAAGGTCTACGCCTTGTCGCACAGCAGCCGGCTGGTGCAGAACATGAATCTGGTGCGCAGCGTAGCCGAGGCCATGGACGAAGCCATCGACCAGAACTCGACCTTGTGCGTGCCGCAGGACGAAGGCCGCACCATCCAACTGCGCGCGCACCAGAAGCTTGCGCGCGAATTTGGCAACCGCAACGTGCTGACGGTGCCGTTCGCGCCCGATGGCGACGCGCGCGGGGCGCTGGTGTTTGAGCGCCCGGACGACCTGCCGTTCGACAAAGCCAGCATCGAACTTTGCCAAAGCGTAGTGCTGCTGGCCGGCCGCGTGCTGTATCAGCGCTTGCAGCAGGAACGCCCATTCTGGCGCAAGTGGCGCGATGCGGTGTTGCGCGAATCTGGCCGTTTGCTTGGGCCCCGCTACATTGGCCGCAAGCTGGCGGCCGTCGCGCTGGTCGCCTTGGTGGCGTTTGCCGTCTTCGCGCACGGCCCGTATCGCATCAGCGCGACGGCCACGGTGCAAGGCGTGGTGCAGCGCGTGCTGGCCGCGCCGTTCGATGGCTATATCAGCGATGCGTCGCGCCGCGCGGGCGATACCGTGAAGCAGGGCGATGCGCTGGCCGCGCTGGATACGCGAGAGACCGAACTGGAATTGCTGCGCGCGGGCAACCTGGAAGTGCAGTACCGCCGGCAAGCCGAAGAGGCATCGGCGCGGGGTGACAGCGCGGCCTCCGCCATCGCCCAAGCCCAGGCGCGCCAAGCCATGGCGCAGATTCAGTTCTATCGTGAACAGATCCAGCGTTCGACATTGCGCGCGCCGTTTGACGGCATCATCGTCAGCGGCGACCTGAGCCAGCAACTGGGTGAGGCCGTCAAGCGCGGCCAGGAACTGTTCAAGCTGTCGCCGCCCGATGGCTACCGGCTGTGGCTGGATGTGGAAGACCGCCTGATTGACGACGTGGCGGTGGGCCAGACCGGCCGCGTGGCGTTGGCCGCGATGCCAGACCGGCAGATTCCCTTTACGGTGACGCGCATCGTGCCGCTGGCGCAGGTGCAGGAAGGCAAGACCGTGTTCCGCCTGGAGGCCAGCCTGGAACCCCAGGCGGCGCAGGCGTTGCGCCCGGGCATGGAAGGCGTGGGCCGGATCGATATCGACGAGCGCCGCTACGTCTGGATCTGGACGCACGGGTTTTTTGATTGGCTCCGCCTGAAATGGTGGGGCTGGTTCGGCTGATAAGAAGATGTCTGGTACCGCGCTCTATAGCAATTCCTGGCACCGGGTCAGCACGCTGCGCCCGCGGCTGCGTTCGCACATTCATATTCATCGCCACGTGTATCGCGGCGAGGTCTGGTACGTGATGCAGGACCAGAGCAATGGCGAATTCCATCGTTACACGCCCGAAGCCAATCTGCTGATCAGCCTGATGGACGGGCGCCGCACGGTGCAGGAGATCTGGGAGATTGCCTGCGGCCAGCTGGACGATGACGCCATGCCGCAAGATGAAGTCATCCGGCTGATGGCGCAGCTGCACCGCGCTGACGTGCTGACGACCGACCGCGCGCCCGATGTGCGCGACCTGGTCGAACGCCGCAAGCGCCAGCGCATGCAGAAGATCAAGCAATACATCGGCAACCCCAGCGCGCTGAAGATGCCGCTGGTGGACCCCGACCGCTGGCTGACGCGCACGCTGCCTTGGTATCGCTGGTTGTTCACGTGGGTGGGCGCGCTGCTGTGGCTGGCGGTGGTGGCGGCTGGCACGGCGCTGGGCGCCATGCATTGGCAGACGCTGACCCACAACATCTGGGATCAGGTGTTTTCCACGGGCAATGTGCTGGCCATGGCGCTGGTGTATCCGGTGGTGAAGGCCATTCACGAGCTTGGCCACGCCTGCGCGGTGAAGGCGCGCGGGGGCGAGGTGCATGAGATCGGCCTGATGTTCCTGCTGCTGGTGCCCATTCCGTATGTGGATGCGTCGGCGGCATCCGCCTTTGCCGATAAGCGCTGGCGGATGCTGGTGGGCGGCGCGGGCATTCTGGTGGAACTGTTCCTGGCGGCGGTTGCGATGATTGCGTGGACGCAGCTGGAGCCGGGGCTGGGCCGCTCGCTGGCCTATACCGTCATCATCCTGTGCGGGGTGTCGACGCTGTTCATGAACGGCAACCCGCTGCTGCGCTATGACGGCTATTACGTGCTGTCCGACGGCATCGAAATTCCCAACCTGGGCCAGCGGGCCAACGGCTATCTGGGCTATCTGTTCAAGCGCTACGCGCTGGGGCTGCGCGGCGTGGAAGCCCCGCGCGCGACGCCGGGCGAACGCGCCTGGTTCGTGGGCTATGCGCTGCTGTCGTTCTGCTACCGCATGTTCATCATGTTCCTGGCCATCTTCATCATGGCCGGGCAGTTCTTCTTCTTTGGCGTCCTGCTGGCCATGTGGGCGCTGTTCAACACGATCGTGATGCCGCTGTGGCGGCTGGGCCGGCAGTTCTATGCCGACCCGCAGATTCAGGCGCATCGCTTGCGTTCCTATGCCATCTGCGCGCTGTGCATCGCGGGCGTCGTCGGGCTGGTGGGCGCGGTGCCGATGCCGTCGTCCACCGATACCGAAGGCGTGGTGTGGGTGCCGCCCACGGCGCAGGTGCGGGCGCCGGTGGCCGGCTTCGTGCGCGCGCGGCAGGCGGCCGATGATGCGCCGGTGGGGCTGGGCGCGCCATTGATGGCGCTGGAAAACGATGAACTCATCCGCCGCGACGCCATGCTGGCCGCGCAGGTGGATGAATACCAGGCGCGCTATGTGCAGGCCTACGCGCAGAACCAGGTGCAGGCGGCCATCATGCGCCATCAATGGACCAGCTTGCAGACCGAACGGCGCGCCATCCAGGAACAGGTGCAGGCGCAGCAGGTGCGCAGCCCGCACGCGGGCCGCTATGTGTCGGCGCAGCCCGAGGACATGACGGGCCGCTATGTGCAGCGCGGTGAACTGCTGGGCTATGTGTTGACCGATGCCGAAACCGTACGCGTGGTGGTGCCGCAGTCGAGCCTGGAGCGCATTCACCGGTCGCTGAAGGATGTGCGCGTGCGGCTGGTGCAGGACAGCGGGCAGGAATTCACCGCGCAGATTTCGCGTGAAGTGCCGGCGGCAACCGATGAACTGCCCAGCCTGGCGCTGAGCTTGCAGGGCGGCGGCAGCATTGGCGTGGACCCGCGCAAGTCCCAGGAAGGGCGGGCGAAGTCGGCCGAGAACCTGTTCGTGATGGACCTGCGCTTGCCCGAAGATGCGCCGCGCGCGTACTTGGGCGCGCGCGTGTACGTGAAGTTCTCGCACGAGCCCCGGCCCATCGCGCTGCAAGCGTATGACGCCGTCCGGCAGATGGTCTTGCGCCAGTTCCGCTTTTGATGCGCGCGCCCTGACATGCACGCCTTCGCCACCCTGAACCCGGACCCGCTCTATCCTGAAAAGGAGAGCGAGCGGCATCCGAACAAGCTCGAAGCCTGGGGCACGGCCGCCTTGCGCTGGCTGGGCAGAAAGCGCCGCCAGCCGCTATCGCGCACCCGCCGCATCGTGGCCCGCGTGCACCGCGAAACCCAGGCGCTGGGCGACATTGACCTGGCCGGCGTGCGCCAGCGTGCGGACGAAATTGCCTATGACCTGCGCTGCAACGGCATCACCCCCGCGAGCGCCGCACGCGCGTTTGCGCTGATCCGGCAGGCGGGCCGGTTGACGGTGGGCAAGGCGCATTTTGATGTGCAGCTGATGGGCGGCTGGGCCATGCTGCAAGGCATGGTCGCCGAAATGAACACGGGCGAAGGCAAGACGCTGACCGCCACGCTGCCCGCCGCCACGGTCGCCATGGCGGGGCTGCCCGTGCATGTGATCACCACCAACGACTACCTGGTTGAGCGCGATGCGCAGATCATGAGCCCCATCTACGAAGCGCTGGGCCTGTCGGTGGCCTGGGTCAGCATGGAGATGGACATCCCCACGCGCCGCCAGGCGTATCAGGCGGACGTGGTGTATTGCTCGAACAAGACGCTGGTGTTTGACTACCTGCGTGACCTGATTGTGCTGGACGGCGGCAAGGACGAAGACGCCTTGCGGCTGGAACGGCTGCGGGGCGAACAGGGGCGGCTGAGTCAGCTGTACCTGCGCGGCCTGTGCTTTGCCATTGTGGACGAGGCCGACAGCGTGCTGGTGGATGAAGCGCGCACGCCGCTGATTATTTCAGGCGTGCAGGAAGACGACACCACCGACGTGACGCGCCAGGCCATGGCGCTGGCCGGCGCGATGGACCCCGCGCATTACCGGCTGCTGCGCGGCGAACGCCGGGTGACGCTGACGGAGCTGGGCCGCGAACATCTGCGCGCCGAATGCGCCGCCTTGCCCGCGCCCTGGAGCATTCCGTTTCGCCGCGAAGAGCTGGTGCTAAGCGCGTTGACGGTGCTGCACATGTACCGGCTGGACGAGCAATACATCATTCGCGACGAGAAAATCATGGTCGTGGACGAGTTCACCGGGCGCGTCATGCCGGACCGCTCGTGGGGCCAGGGCTTGCACCAGATGCTGGAGCACAAGGAAGGGCTGGCGCTG
The DNA here is from genome assembly GCF_056394065.1 of Achromobacter sp. 10T422. NCBI lineage: Bacteria > Pseudomonadati > Pseudomonadota > Betaproteobacteria > Burkholderiales > Alcaligenaceae > Achromobacter > Achromobacter sp. 10T422. Next base: position 503,232 of record NZ_JBFTHD010000001.1, on the reverse strand, counting down.
AGCGAACCGCGTTCCACGTTAAAGAGCATCAGCTACCAGCGCTTCTTCAAACACTATCTGCTCTTGTCTGGCATGACGGGTACGGCGGCGGAAATTCGCGCTGAGCTAGGCCGTGTGTATGACCTGCCCGTGGTGCGCATTCCCACGCATCGCCGCTCACGCCGCCGTCATGCGCCCGATGCGGTGTACGCCACCTTGAACGACAAGTGGGCCGCCGTGCGCGACCGCACCCGCGTCCTGCATGCGCAAGGCGTGCCGGTGCTGATCGGCACGCGTTCGGTGGCGGCGTCGGAACAGGTGGCGCAAGTGTTGCGCGAAGCCGGTCTGCCTGCGGTGGTGCTGAACGCCAAGCAGGACGCGGACGAGGCCGACATGATTGCGCAGGCCGGCCAGATGGGCAGCATCATGATCGCCACCAATATGGCCGGGCGCGGCACCGACATTCCGCTGTCCGACGCCGCGCGCGAGGCGGGCGGGCTGCATGTGATTCTGACCGAACGGCACGAGTCGGCGCGCATTGACCGCCAATTGGAAGGCCGCTGCGGCCGCCAGGGCGACCCCGGCCACGTCGAAGCCATTCTGTCTTGGGAAGACGCGGTGCTGGATAGCGTGGCGGGCAAGGCGTGGGCCAAACCTGCGCAATTGCTGCGTTCAATGGGCGGGCATGGCGTGGCGGCCCGCTGGCTGCGCTACGCCCAGGCCCGCACGGAAAAGAAACTGGCCCGCGAGCGCCGCCATATGGTGGCCGCGGATGAAGAACTTGAAAACTCCTTGTCCTTTTCCGGGCAGGGGGATTGATCTCCACAACCCTATGACACATCGCCTACGCTTCTTTTGCTTTGGTCTATTCAGCGGCCTGATCGCCAGCGCCGCCGCGCAGGGCTTGCCGCCCGATGCGCGGCTGCCGGTGCTGGCGGAACCCGCCTTGTCCTCGCAGGGCGACACCCTGCAAACGCCGATGGCCTGCCTGATCGAACCCTTTCAGGTGTCAGAGCTGGGCAGTGCGTCGGCCGGTGTGCTGAGCAATGTGCTGGTGCAGCGTGGCGACGTGGTGAAGAAAGGCCAAGTCGTGGCCGAACTGAACACCAGCGTCGATGAAGCCACGTTGGGCTTACGCCGCGCCGAAGCCGCCTACCTGGGCCGCGTCGTGGACCGCAACGCCGACCTGTTTAAACGCCAACTACTGCCCGCAGGCGACTACGACGAGATGACCTCGCGCAGCCGTCAGGCGCAGCTGCAAGTGGCGCTGCAACAGGCGATTCTGGCCGAGCGCAGCATCAAGAGCCCGTTTGATGGTGTGGTTGCCGAGCGCTATGCCGGGCCGGGCGACCGCGTCAACGACAACAAGATCGTCAAGCTGGCGCAGATCAATCCCTTGCTGGTCAAGGTGGTGGTGCCGGAAGGCTTGTATGGCCAGATCAAGGCGGATGCGGCCGCGCAGGTCACGGTCAATGCCGCCATCAGCGACAAGCCGCTGCAAGGCAAGGTGTGGCGCATCGACCGCGTGATGGATGCGGCCAGCGGCACGTTCACCGTGCTGTTGCGCGTGCCGAACGAGGGCAACACGATCCCGTCGGGCATCCGGTGCTCGGTCAAGTTCTGATGGCGCGCCTGGCGCGACGGCGCTAGGCGCGGGGTGCTGCCGGACGGCTAACCGCCCCGGTGGCCGCCGTGGTAGCGGGGCGCGGACAGGTTGCGCGGGCTTTCTTTATGCTGCGCGGTAGCCATTGCCTTGCGGCGCGCCTCTTCTTGCAGATGCTCGGCGCGCGCGCGATCCTTGTCGGCGTGCGGGGGCGTGTCGGCGGCGGGCGCCGTTTGCGGATGCGTCGTGCGGGAAGTCGGGGACGTCATGGTGCGACCCTCTCAAGGTGACGCGGCATATGCCGTGCATTCACGTTACGCCTGGCGTGGCGGGGCTTCCAGCGGTCAATTGCAACAGGCCGCAAAGGGTCGGACCCCGCGTGCGGCGGTTAGCCGGTAGACTGGCGAACGCCGCCGTGCTGATTTTCAGGACGCGGCGCCAATCAGACGCCGGCCCAAGCGGGAGACCCGGCGCGCATCACCAGGGGCATTTACGATCATGAAAATAAAAAAACTCATTGAAGAACGGCGCCAGGGCGACCGGGCCGCCGTCCGGGAAAGCGCCGATCCGTCGGACGCAGAAGCGCTTGCCGCGCTGGATCAATTGGACGGCGCAGAGTTCAGTTCCATCGCGTTTGTGACCGAAGACGAAACCGTCTTGGCGGTGGGAGGCGGCGCGGGCACATTCGTGGTGTCGATCACGCTGGACGACGACGCGCGCATCTATACGCTGATTGATCCGTCGCGCTCGGAAGATCATGACGAGAATGTGGTGGTGGGTGGCCAGTCAGGCAGCTATCAGCAATATCAGTGCGTGAGCCGCGAGCTGGCCGCGGCGGCCATCTTGTACTTTCAACAAGAAGGCGCGCCGTCGCCGGATTTGAAATGGGTCAGCGAATAGCCCAGCCGGCGCGCTCTGCCTGTTCGACAGGCGCCGCCGGCTTGACGCGCAGGGTCTAAACGACGCGCGTCAGCACTTTCTCTTCCCGGAACCAGCCGTCCAGGTTGGCCACCATCAGGTCGGCCATGGCGCGGCGGGTTTCGTGCGTGCCGCTGGCGATGTGCGGCAGCAGCACCACGTTGTCCATCGCGTTGAACGCATCCGGGGTGGCGGGTTCGTGTTCGAACACGTCCAGGCCCGCACCGGCGATACGCTTGCCCTGCAAGGCGCTGACCAGCGCGGCTTCGTCGACGACGGTGCCGCGCGCAATATTGATCAGCCAGCCCTTCGGGCCCAGCGCGTCCAGCACGCGCGCGTTCACCATGTGGCGCGTGGCGGCGCCGCCCGGCACGGCCAGCACCAGAAAGTCGCACTCCGCGGCCAGCGTTTCGATGTCCGGCACGTAGCGATATTCCGCGGGGGCGTCAGCGCGCGGCTTGCGGTTTGTGTACAGGATTTCCATATCGAACGCGGCGGCGCGGCGCGCGATCTGCAAGCCAATATTGCCCAGGCCGACAATGCCGCAGCGCTTGCCGCTCATGCGCGTGCCCAGCGGAAAACCATCGTTGGGCCAGCGGCCGGCGCGCACGAATCGGTCGGCTTCAGCGATGCGGCGCGGCGCGGCCAGCATCAATGCCAGCGCCGTGTCGGCCACGCAGGCGTCCAGCACGCCCGGGGTGTTCGTGACGACCACGCCGCGTTCGCGGGCGGCGGCCAGGTCGATGGTGTCGTAGCCCACGCCAAAACTGAAAATGCCTTCCAGCGCCGGCAGGGCGGCGATCAATTCGCGCGTGGCGCCAAAGCGGCCGCTGGTGGCGATGCCGCGTATGGACGCGCCGTGTTCGCGCAGCAGCACGCTGGCGTCGGCGGCTTCCCATAGGCGATGCACGTGGTAGCGCGACTCAAGGTCCGCCACCAGATCAGGCAACAAGGGGCCGACCATCAGCAGGTGGGCGGCGGAGGAGGGCAGGGAATCTGTCATGGATACGGCTTATTTGGAAGGGGCGGTGAGATGGCCTGGAAATCGGGCCAATAAGGATGAGTTCGACGGCCCGAAACCGGGCCAATGAGGTTCAGTTCGAAGGTCCGAAATCGGGCCAAAGAGGTTTAGTTCAACGGCCCAAAACCGGGCCGCCGGGGATCAATTGGTTTGGATATTGCGAGTCTTGATGATCTGCCCGTAGCGCGCGCGTTCGCTCGCAGCCAGCTCTTGCAACTGCTGCGGAGTCGAGCCGTGCGCCACGGCGCCTTGTGATTCCAGCTTGGTTTTCATGGCGGGGTCGGCGGTGATGTCGCGGATGGCTTGCGACAGCTTTTCAATGACGGCAGGCGGCGTGCCAGCGGGCGCCAGCACGGCCGTCCACGAACCCGATTGCGCGTTCTTCACGCCGGCTTCGTCGATGGTCGGCACGTCCGGCATGGCGGGCGAACGGGTGGCACCCGTGACGGCCAGCGCACGCAGCTTGCCGCCGGTGACGTAAGGCATCGTTTCCAGCACCGAGGCAAACAGCATGTCGACGCGTCCGGCCATCAGGTCGGTCATGGCCGGGCCGCCGCCCTTGTAGGGCACGTGCATCAAATCCACGCCGGTCGCCTGCTGGAAAATTTCACCCGACAAGTGCGGCGCGCCGCCCGTGCCGGAACTGGCGAACGTGTGCTTGCCCGGTTCGGCTTTGGCCAGCTTGACCAAGTCCGCCACGTTCTTGGCGGGCAGGTTGGTGGGCACGACCAGCACGAACGGCAAGTCCGAGAACAGCGACACCGGCGCGAACGCGGTGGCCGGGTCGGAATGCAGCTTGTAGATCCACGGGTTGATCGCCAGCATGCCCGAATTGGCGAACAGCAGCGTGTAGCCATCGGCCTGCGAACGCGCGACCAGGTCGGCGGCGATCTGCCCGCCTGCGCCCGGCCGGTTGTCTACCACCACCGACGACGCCAGCTTGTCGCCCAGCGCGGCCGCCAACAGGCGCGCCGAAATATCGGTGCCGCCGCCTGGCGAAAACGGCACGATCAGATTGATCGGCCGCTCCGGGTAGCCGGCGGCGTTGGCGCTCCAGGGCAACGCGGCGGTGGCGGCCAGGGCCAGCGCCGCGGCGATGAGCCGGACGCGAGGGCGGGCGATGGGGGTTGTCTCCATGTCTCTTCTCTTTTTTTGGGGTGAATTTGCGTTGGCAAGCGGCTTACGCCGTGAAAAAACTGCGTGCTGCGGTGATGCTCCTTTGGGTTCTGCGGGCCGGCAGCCGCTTGCCAGGTGTCCGCTTGCGCGAAGGCTTGGCGATTGCTGGGCGACGGGGTCTGGCCGTTTTTTCGGAGTATAGAAACGGCTTTCGATGGATAGCCGTTCGAGCTATAAATAGCATTGATCAATTCAAGGATTGAATCGATGGAGTTCCGTCAGCTTGAGTGTTTCATTGCGGTTGCCGAAGAGCTGCACTTTGGCCGTGCGGCTGAACGGCTCTGCATGACGCAGCCGCCGCTATCGCGCCAGATCCAGTTACTGGAACAGGATCTGGGCGTGACGCTGTTCGAACGCAATAGCCGCCAAGTGCTGCTAAGCGCCGCAGGCCGGCGCTTTCTGCGCGATGCGCGCCACTTGCTGGAATTTTCCGCGCGCGCGGCCGCCACCGCGCGGCGCACCTCAGGCGGCGAGGCCGGCCACATCACGCTGGGCTTTACCGCCGTGGCGTCGTACCGCTTGATGCCGTCGATGATCATGCAGGCGCGCAAGCTCTTGGCGGGCGTTGAAATTCAGCTGCGCGAAACGGTCAGCACCGATCTTGACCGCTTGCTGGTTGCCCGCGAGCTGGACGCCATTCTTGCGCGCAGCGTGCCGCAGCAGGCCGGTATCGAATCCCGCTTGATTGAACGCGAGCCCCTGGTGCTGGCGCTGCCCGCCGGATCGCCCCTATGCGAACACGAGACCGTGCCGCTGCGCCTGTTGCAGGGCCAACCCTTCGTGCTGTATTCGCCGCGTGAAGGGAAGTACTTTTATGACCGCATCGTGGGGGCGTTCGGCCTGGCGGATGTGCAGCCCGACTACGTACAGCGGGCGGGGCAAACCCATACGCTGCTGGCGCTGGTGCGCGCGGGGCTAGGCGTGGGCATCGTGCCGGATTCGGCGCGTGAACTGCGCTTTGAAGGCGTGGAATTCCGGCCGATTGGTCAGCGCAATCTGTACGCCGACATGTATCTGGCGTGGCACGCGCAGCACGACAATCCGGCGTTGGACGCCTTCCTGACACGCGTGGTGGGGGTGGGCGTGGGTGTGGCGGGTGACCAAGAGACCCGGAGCGATACGCCGGCCTGATTGCGCCAGCGCCACGCCCGGTGCTCTGCGTCTTGCTTACATCTGCATTTTCTTCTTGCCCAGCAAGGTCAGCGCCAGGCTACGGCCGGTGCGCATGAAGGGGTACAGCGCGGTCGACAGGCAGCGGTTGCGGAAGACGGCGGCGTTCACGCTATTGAAGAAGTCGTTGCCGGTGCTGAGCAGCGCCAGCCGGTTGATGCAGTCGGCGCCCCAATAATCCTGGCCGTCCAGATGCAGCAGCATGCCTTGGTTCAGGTCATACCCTTGCGCCTTGTAGGCCACGGCCAGATCGGGGTGGTCGCGCATATTGAGCAGCTCGATCGGGCCTACCGCTTTTTGCAATTGCAGCATCCGCACGTAGTTCGAGCAGAAGGGGCAGTCACCGTCGTAGAGCAGGAAGTTCTTGGGCGTGGACATGATGCTCCTTGGTTGAAATGCACGGGTCCATTAAAGCGCAACGGGCGGCGATGGGGGAATTCAGGCCAGCCGTTCGATCAGCCGCGGCAAGGACGCCGCCAGCAGCGCTACCCCGGAAAGCGTCAACAAGCCCAGCACAATCTGCCGAAAGCGGGCCTCGCTGATACCGATATAGAGCTTGGCGCCAAGCAGCGTGGGCACGAGCATTGCGGGCGCCACGATGGCGAACAGCGGAAGCATGTCGCGGGTGACGATGCCCGTAGCAAGGTACGTGCCCATCGTCACGGCCAGCATCGACAGGTTGAAATTCTGGATGATGGCGCGCTGCTTGTCTTTTTCATAGCCTCGCAGCGTGCACCACAGCGTGGGCAACGTCCCCGAAAACCCGCCGATGCCCGCCAGCACGCCGCCCGAGAAACCCACCGCGCCGTCGGCCGCGCGTCCGCCCGCCGTGATCTTGGGGATGTTGCGAGCCAACAGCATGGCGGGGCACCACAGAATCAAAAAGCCGCCCAGCATTGCCTTGAACCAGTCCATATCCAGGTGGGGCAGCACGGCCACACCCAGCGGAATGCCCGCCAGCCCGCCCAGCACGAAGGGCGCCAATTGCTTGAGATTGAAGCCGCGCCGTACCGTGACTGCGGCGAGCACCTGGCCGACCAGCGCGCCGAACACCGCTAGGGTCGCCGCCAGCCGCGGCTCCAGCGCCCAGGCCCAGAACGACATGGCGACCAGCCCGAATCCAAAGCCCGACAAGCCTTGCACAAATCCAGCGGCCACCGCCCCAACCACCACGACCAGATACACCGAATCCATCGTCATCCTCGAATTGTTATGGGTGCCTCGCGCGTTTCAGTGATCGCGGGCTGAAGGCATTCTGATTCAGACCCATAAGGAAAAAATTCGATTTCTTGATAGATAGATAAGGTGAGGCTAATGCTTGCGGGCGAGGCAGGCAGGGCAGGCAGCGCAGACAGGGGGCGCGGGAAGCAGGCAAGGCAGAAGAGACAAGGGAGGCAAAAATGATCAGGCCGGCGGACGGCGCAGTGGCGCGTCGCGGTCCTGCTGGCGCCAATTGGCGCGCAGTTCAGCGATGCGGCGCAGCGCCACTTGCGACATCTTCCACCAGCCAAACGGGCGCGGATCGGCCAGCATGCTCATCGCGCGGGCGTAGTCCAGCGTCAGCCCGGGCGTCCACGCCATCGTCACCGCGCGCTTGCGGATCTGCGACGCCACCCACAATTCCGGCGTCAACAACAAGCGAATCAGCACGCGCCAACCGGCCTGGCTGCCGTGCAGCCGCCCGACCACGCCGTCCAACGCGGCGTCCAAGGCGCGGGCGACCGAGCTTGAGCAATTGCGGTGCGTCAGGTTGTAGATGCAGGTCTGCCGATAGACGTTCCAGAACGCGGCAAGCTTTTCGGCGTCGTAATTGCGAATGCGCACGCGCGTGGTGGACGGGCACCAGGCTTGGGATTCGGTGGCGTAATCCGGCTGGTACACGCCGGGGATATCGTTTTCAGCCGTGGCGCGCAGCAGGTTGCCGAACTCGTCAGGCGAGCGGTCGATTTCGTCCTTCGGGTACAGGCTGATGTAGATGCCTTCGGGTGACTCCAGCGCCGCGTGGCCGGTAGAGATAACGCCGTTCACGTCCACCGCGGCAATGTAGCGGTCCACCACCGGGTAGTTGCGCGTTTGCGCCTTGGCCGAACCCGACGGCGTCCACACATGCACGGTCAACGCGCGTTCGGAATCACTGGGCGGCCCATCCCACACCGGGGCCGGTGCCGCAGGCGATGCGGGCATGAAGTCGGACGAATCGTTTTCCGCAAAAGCCGGATTGGACGCCAGATGCCGCACCCGCCGCGCCAGCCACAGCAGCTTGATCGCCGCAATGCACAGGAACAGGCCCAGGCAGTAGGGCACCGTGCCGACATAGTTCGTGGGGTAGGGCTGAAAGAAAAAGATGGCCAGCAGAATTTCGCCCATGCCGCCGGCAAACGCATAGCGCCAGCGGCTGTAGCGCACGACATACGCGGCCAGGCATTGCAGCACGCCGTCGATCAGGAACAGCAAGCCAAAGATCATCGACAGCACGAAGTGCCCATGATGGTGGCCAGCCAGAATCAAACCGCCTGCCAGCAACACGAACATCCCCTTGGCGTAGCGCAGCACGCGCTGCCCGCCCACGCCGCTGGACGCAATCAACAAGGTGGCCAGCCCTTCGATGATGAAGAGCACGGCGAACGCGTTCAGCGGAAAGTACAGGGCGTTGTCCAGCGCATCGACCAAGAGGAAGATGCCCGCCAAGAGAAAGATCACGCCGGCGCCCGCCAAGGCACGCCAACGCTTGCGCAGATAGGGAACTCCCAACAACAGCAATACGAGTTGTGGCATGCCAGCAATCCGGTTGAGGTGGATACGGCTGAAGGGTTAGGTGGGTACGGCTGAAGTCAGCATCGTACCGAAACCTTGCCGTGTTGCCGATCCGGATTTCGCTGCGATCAGGCCGCAGCTTGCGCCGGCCAGGCCAGGCTCATCGCATAGCCGCGCACATCTTGCGGCCACGCTTCCACGCACTGAACAAAGCGGCTTTCGTCGCCCGCATACAGCGCCCGCGTGGCCTCTTCGAAGCCGGGCAGGTCGCCCGCTATGCTCGACATGAAGCGACACGCGGCCTCTTGCCGTTGACGCTGCTGGTCTTGCGCTTCGTTGTCGCGGCGTGCTTGCTCCACCAGCTTGCGCAGCGCAACGGATGCGCCACCGGGTTGCGCGCCCAGCCAGTCCCAGTGACGCGGCAGCAGCGTCACTTCGCGCGGCACCACGCCCAGCTTGGGACGGCCGCGTCCGCGCGGCTGCGCGTTGGGCGTCTCGGCGACGTCTGCTTCCATCGAGGGCGGGCTGCCGGCCGCAGAGGGCGTGTGGCGCGCAATGATGTCGGCATCGTCACCGCGCAAATCCAGGTCGGTCTGCTGGCCGGTGCTGTCGTTGAACACCAGGGGATTGCTGCTGCTGCTGCTGCTGCTGCTGCTGCTCGTGTGCATTGCACGCTTCACCGCCAGCGCCACGTCGGCGAGGGGGCCGGCGGCCAGAATGCGGTGGCCGTCAAAAGCGGTGTAGCGCGGGGTAGGGTGGGTCGTCATGATGTCCGGTTCCGATTCGTTTGATCTCAAATCAATCACGCTGCGGATTATGATCCGGGTAAAAATTATCGTCAATATAATCCGGGTAAAAATATGGCCTTGTTGAATGTCGACAACAAGGCTATAAAACGGGGTCGGATTACCGGCGTTCTGGTGCCGGTTCAGCGGCGCCGCCGTCGCAAAAATTCCGTACAAACCTAGGGTCAACACCTAGGCAAAACATGCGGGCGGCGTATAATCTTGCTTTGCGCCCGGAGTTACCCATGCGTCTCGTTCAAAAAGCGCTCACCTTCGACGATGTGTTGTTGGTGCCTGCGTATTCCGAGGTGTTGCCGCGCGACACCTCCCTGGCCACCCGCCTGACCCGCAATATCAGCCTGAATATCCCGCTTGTGTCCGCCGCGATGGACACCGTCACCGAATCGCGTCTGGCCATCGCCATGGCGCAAGAGGGCGGCATCGGGATCATCCACAAGAATTTGACTGCTGATCAGCAAGCCCGTGAAGTGGCTCGCGTGAAGCGCCACGAATTCGGCATCGTGATCGATCCGGTCACCGTCACCCCCCAAATGAAAGTGCGCGACGCCATTGCGTTGCAGCGCCAGCATGGCATTTCGGGCCTGCCGGTCGTTGAAGGCCGCAAGCTGGTCGGCATCGTGACCAACCGCGATCTGCGTTTCGAAGAAAACCTGGATCAGCCCCTGCGCAACATCATGACGCCGCAGGAACGCCTGGTCACCATGAAGGAAGGCGCCACGCTGGACGAAGCTCAGGCCCTGATGCACAAGCACCGTCTGGAACGCGTGCTGATCGTGAACGACGGCTTTGAGCTGCGTGGCCTGGCCACCGTCAAAGACATCGTCAAGAACACCGAACACCCGATGGCCAGCAAAGACGGCCAAGGCCAGTTGCGCGTTGGCGCAGCGGTTGGCGTGGGTGCAGGCACTGAAGAGCGCGTGGAAAAGCTGGTTGCCGCTGGCGTTGACGTTCTGATCGTCGACACCGCGCACGGCCACTCCAAGGGCGTGCTGGAAGGCGTGCGCTGGGTCAAGCAGAACTACCCCAAGGTTGAAGTCATTGGCGGCAACATCGCCACCGCCGCCGCCGCGCGCGCGCTGGTCGAGTACGGTGCTGACGGCGTCAAGGTCGGTATCGGCCCCGGCTCCATCTGCACCACGCGTATCGTCGCCGGTGTGGGCGTGCCGCAAATCCATGCCATTTCCGAAGTGGCCAAGGCGCTGGAAGGCACGGGCGTTCCGCTCATCGCCGACGGCGGCATCCGCTACTCGGGCGACGTCGCCAAGGCGCTGGCCGCCGGCGCGTTCTCGTGCATGATGGGCGGCATGTTCGCCGGCACGGAAGAAGCCCCGGGCGAAGTCGTGTTGTTCCAAGGCCGTTCGTACAAGTCGTACCGCGGCATGGGCAGCCTGGGCGCCATGACGGACGGCTCGGCCGACCGCTACTTCCAGGACCCGTCCAACAACGCCGACAAGCTGGTCCCCGAAGGCATCGAAGGCCGCGTCCCCTACAAGGGCAGCGTGCTGGCCATCATTTACCAACTGGTCGGCGGCATCCGCGCCTCGATGGGTTACTGCGGCGCCGCCACCATTGACGACATGCGCACCAAAGCCGAATTCGTGGAGATCACCTCCGCCGGCGTGCGCGAGTCCCACGTACACGACGTGCAGATCACCAAGGAAGCGCCTAACTACCGCGCCGACTGATCCGTACAGTCAACTACAATGTCATGCATCACGCACCGGCAGAATCGCATTAACAATAGCGGTTCTGCCGGTGCGGTTTTATTTAATCGGTAGAGCTCAATGCACCAGCGCATCCTCATTCTTGATTACGGTTCGCAAGTCACCCAACTGATTGCCCGCCGCGTCCGCGAAGCCGGCGTCTATTCCGAAGTGCACCCCGGCGACGTCGACGACGCCTTCGTGCGCGACCAGATGGCGCAAGGCTTGAAGGGCATCATCCTGTCCGGCAGCCACGCCTCGGCCTACGAAGAAGGCTCGATGCGCGTGCCGCACGCCGTCTTCGAACTCGGCGTGCCGGTGCTGGGCATCTGCTACGGCATGCAATCCATGGCGCAGCAACTGGGCGGCGTGGTCAGCTTTTCCGACCACCGCGAATTCGGCTACGCCGAAGTCCGCGCCCACGGCCACACCAAGCTGCTGGAAGGCCTGGACGACTTCACCACGCCCGAAGGTCACGGCATGCTGAAGGTCTGGATGAGCCACGGCGACAAGGTCACCGAGCTGCCCCCGGGCTTCAAGCTGATGGCGTCCACGCCGTCGTGCCCCATCGCCGGCATGGCCGACGAAGACCGCCGCTTCTACGCCGTTCAGTTCCACCCCGAAGTCACGCACACCGTCCAAGGCAAGGCCATGCTGGCCCGCTTTGTGAACGAAATCTGCGAATGCCAGGGCGACTGGAATATGCCCGACTACGTCGCCGAAGCCGTCGCCCGCATCCGCGAGCAAGTCGGCACCGACGAAGTCATCCTGGGCCTGTCCGGCGGCGTGGATTCCTCGGTAGCCGCCGCCCTGATCCACAAGGCCATCGGCGACCAGCTCACCTGCGTGTTCGTCGACCACGGCCTGTTGCGCCTGGACGAAGGCAAGCAGGTCATGCAGACCTTCGCCGAAAACATGGGCGTGAAGATCATTCACGTCGACGCCACCGCCCAATTCATGGGCAAGCTGTCTGGCGTTGCCGACCCCGAAGCCAAGCGCAAGATCATCGGCCGCGAATTCGTCGAAGTGTTCCAGGAACAAGCCGGCAAGCAGCAAAGCGCCAAGTGGCTGGCCCAGGGCACGATCTACCCCGACGTCATCGAATCCGCTGGCGCCAAGACGGGCAAGGCCACCTCCATCAAGTCGCACCACAACGTGGGCGGCCTGCCGGACACGCTGAACCTGCAACTGCTGGAACCGCTGCGCGAACTGTTCAAGGACGAAGTCCGCGAACTGGGCGTTGCGTTGGGGTTGCCGCCGCAAATGGTGTACCGCCATCCGTTCCCGGGTCCGGGTCTGGGCGTGCGCATTCTGGGCGAAGTGAAGCATGAATATGCTGAGCTGCTGCGCCGTGCGGATGCGATCTTTATTGAAGAACTGCGGAACACCAAGGATGAGGCTAGCGGCCTGACTTGGTACGAGCTGACGTCGCAAGCGTTTGCCGTGTTCCTGCCGGTGAAGTCGGTGGGCGTGATGGGCGATGGCCGGACGTATGAGTACGTTGTGGCGCTGCGTGCGGTCCAGACGTTTGACTTCATGACCGCTGATTGGGCGCCGCTGCCGCACCCGCTGCTGGCTCGCGTTTCTTCGCGGATTATTAATGAAGTGCGCGGGATTAACCGCGTGGTTTATGACGTGTCGAGCAAGCCGCCGGCGACGATTGAGTGGGAGTGAGGGGAAGCAGTTTTCCCTTATAAATCAACAGTCTAGAAAGTCTCTCAAAAGATCGTCAATAAGAATGTGATTCTTCTAGGCTGTTGATCTTAAAGGGTATTTCGTGTGGGCTATTTACCTTCAAGAGCTTCCAGGCAGCGAAGCTGACGGTAAATTTGACGGGGTGCGCAAGCTCTTTGGGCTGGGGTTGGCGTAGCCTCGGAAGAACTACCGTCAGCGACGGTAGTTCTTTCTCTTAGACATCAGGATTTATGCGGGCTCGCAAGGGTATGTAGGTCTCGTGATAGGCGACGGCAATCGGCCGTTTCAATCAGGAGACTAATCCCGTGCTGACAGACTTTGCCCTGCGGAACTTGAAACCCCGCGCGATCCTTTACAAGGTCGCCGATCGCGACGGCATATACGTCATCGTTTCGCCGAAAGGCACTATTACCTTCCGATACGACTACCGAATCAATGGCCGACGAGAGACGTTGACCATAGGCCGTTACGGCTTCGGAGGCATTTCACTAGCCGAAGTCCGAGAAAAGCTGCGACGTGCCAGGCGGCTGCTGGGCGAGGGTACCTCACCAGCACTACAGCAGCGAGAGAAGGGGCGTGGGCCGGAAACACAGACCTTCAGCGATCATGCCGACCGTTGGCTTTATGGGGCCACCATGGCCGAGTCGACCCGTTCGATGCGAAAGAGCGTGCTGGATCGCGACATCTTGCCGGCGTTTAACAAACGCCTTCTTGGCGAAATCCATGGGGAGGATCTACGCGCTCTGTGCTTGCGTGTGAGAGCGCGAGGCGCACCAGCCACCGCCGTTCAAATTCGGGACCTTGTGAAGCAGATATATGGTTACGCGAATCTGCATGGGGAGAACGTGGCAAACCCTGCTGATAGCGTAGATGCGGCTTCCATTGCGACTTTCGTGCCGAAGGATCGTGCCTTGTCTCCGCAGGAAATCCACCTGATGTCCAAGCAATTGGAGTTCGTGGCTACCTATCCGACGATCCGGCTAGCGTTGCGCATGATCTTGCTGACGTTGGTGCGAAAGAGTGAACTGATCGAGGCGACTTGGGATGAGGTCGATTTCGAGAAGGCAACCTGGATGATTCCAAAGCAGCGAATGAAGGGGAGGAGGCCGCACGTGGTTTGTCTCTCACGCCAGGCGCTCGACATTTTCGTGGCGTTGCATACCTGTGCAGCCGGTTCCAAGTTTGTCCTGCCGTCGCGCTACAACGCTGACAGTTGCATGTCCAAGGCGACCCTGAACCGTGTCACGCAGCTTGTGGTCGAGAGGGCCAAAGTTGCGGGCTTACCACTGGAGCCGTTTACCGTTCATGATTTGCGCCGCACGGGATCAACGCTGCTGCACGAATCGGGCTTCAATCGGGATTGGATCGAGAAGTGCTTGGCGCATGAAGACGGACGGTCCTCGCGCTCGATCTATAACAAGGCCGAGTACGCCGAGCAGCGGCGTCACATGCTGCAGGAGTGGGCGGACATGGTAGATGCTTGGATCAACACAGACCTACATTCAAAGGCTGTTTCCGGAAAGCTTGGCGGCTCCCGTACATGTTGGTGTTGATCATGGCTGGAGAACGTAGCTTCAGACCGCAGTCTGGGCGATCTTGTTAGGAAGGGTGGTTGAATCGCCCCATGTCAATCGACACCAATTCCTTTAGATGCGTCGGTTTAGGTGGTCTGTTGATGATGAGTGAATCGTCCTTCGGGGCTACCGCTAGCGATCGCCAATGACCACGACGTATAGATTTCATAAGTACGTCAGGGTGACGGTCCGGGGCTATCGCTGATTAGCTGAACCGCTTGGCGGTAGACCTTGCAATAAGAACGGGAGGCTCTAATTCGATCCTCCCGTTCTTATTCGGACTATGGCAGTTTCAGGGTAATCTAACGTTCATTGGGACGGTGGAAGTATTCCGTCGTAGAATGCCGTGTACAAATGTTTATCAGTTTTACGGTTTCAACTTAGCTGTTGAGCTAAGAGGCGGTCGAGAGGAATCGGCCATACCGTTCACTTTAGATTGTCGACCTGCCGGAGAATGGTTTAGTGGACTTTCTGAAAGGAGTCCTTTCGTGCGCGGAATGGCCGGAGTTTCCTATCATTCAGTACGCGGCTTTAGACGTCTGGAACGACCGCCATTGCGGACGATCTGGAACAGAACGTAATGGGCATGACGGCAGGTAGTTGCTTGACGTCTCAAAATGCGGCAGAAGCTACGGGCCTACGTATAGCCGTATAATTTTTGACACTAATCTAGTATAAGCGGCCTCGCGCGAGTCGATTTTTTTCCGTTTAGAAGCGAAAGGTCTTCTTCGTCATGGTTTGTTCGCTTCGTTAGATAGAACAAAGTGGGATTGGTACAGGGGGGATGAGTGAGTAATGGCACACTTCAAGGGTTCCTGAACAAGGGGCTGATCGACGTCGGCGGGGACGATACCAAGCTAGAGAAGCTCTCACAGGCGGCAAAGGATCTCGCGGGCGCGCTGAAAAAGAACCCCTCTAAAGCGCTAAGCTATTCGCTCATCGCGTTCGATCCCGACGCGCCGGAGGACGATCCCGTAGTCCAGGAGGCGTTGGCGGCGCTTCAGAACCAGTGGGCAACCTACCGCAACACTTTCGCGGCGACACCGATCGCGGTGATCCGCGCTATTTTGCTCGACGCGCTAGTTGATGCTGCGGAGGAAGACGACCGGATTGGCGTATGCTTCGTCGCTTCGGCGCGCAACGCGCTTCCACTCCTGCCCGTTGACAATGAGCGCGACGTTTGGATCGGCATTGTCAAGCACGTCGAGCGCCGCGTCGACGTCCGCGCGGAGGAGGAGTGGGCGACGCCCGAGACCATATCGGTCCAGCCGCTGAAGTACGAGATCCCGATCCTTAATACATCAGAAGTCACGGTCGGCGAGGCGTCCACGAGCGACCTACAGGCTAGTATGCTAGCGGCTGCTGGCCCGACGTATCACCAGCCTCAGCAAAATAATGTCGCGACAAATGGCAATCCACATTGGTCGCAAAATTCGCCCCAGCATTGGGTCTACGAATTTGGAACACGGTCCGGAGCGGCGATTGCCGCCGCAATTAACGCTGCTATGGCCGAGATCGAAGTCAGCCAGCCGGACTTAACCGAGCCGTTCAGCAAGTTGGCGACAGCGGTTTCCGGTTATGTTGACGACACCTTAAAGTCGGTCAGTGCCGCCACCGCCGGGCTCCAGCGGCGAACCAATCTTCTGTGGTGGCGCGAAGCGTTATATTCGCCCTCCGTCGGCAAGAGCTACCGTGAACTCCAGCCCTCGGTCGCCGCTGCCCTCATGGCGTTTGACCTGTTCGAGACGGTGCCGCTGTTCTCACCGGCGAGCGTTTCGGCGTTCCTAAGCGAGACGGTCGCGCGCCTGCAGGGTACGGATGCTCCCGGCAAGCGGCTTGTGCGCGACCTCGTTGCTGAGGCTCAGGGCCACAGCGATCTCGCTTTGCTCCGCGGCGCCGCCGCCAAGCTAGCGGCGCCGCCGGAGGGGCGCGGCCCACTTCTCGCCTTGATCGGCCACCCTGCCTATACCGAGGCACGGAAGGCAGACGACTTCCAGCGACTCACAGGCGTGCCGGCTAGTTCTGAAGTCAGCGATGTCGCATGGGCAGGATGGCTCTTCCGGGAGCTTCAGGCCTCGAAGGCGACGAAGGACGCCTCGGCTGCCAAGCGCCGCTCTCCGAAGAAGGGCTGACCTATGGAGAAGTGCTCGCATGTGGCGTGCTATGTACCCGATACTGGCTGCGACCTCGGCCACACAAACCTGTCGAAGTGCCCACGCTGGCATGGTGCCAAAGTGACGGCTGCTATTGACGAGAATCGTTCTGGCGAGATGCTGATGCCGTGGTCTGGCAGCGCGTTCGGCCTCGCGGATCTAGGTTTCGTGTCGGGACGCGCCAAGCCTATCGTCATCGGCGTCGTGGGGCCGCAGAACGCTGGCAAAACGACCCTGCTCGCGGCATGGTACCTCCTGCTGGGGCGCGGCTTAGTCGGTATTGAAGACCAATTGTTCGCCGGATCCTTTACGCTATCCGGGTGGGAGGCGGTTGCGGGTTCGATGCGGTGGGCACCGGGGCAGCCGCCACGCTTTCCCGCTCACACCACCAGCCGGGGCGGAAGGGCTCCTGGGCTCCTGCATCTATCCTTTCGCGGCGAAAAGGGTGGACGGTCGGTTGACTATCTTTTCACCGACGCGCCCGGTGAATGGTTCCAGCGATGGGCCATTAACACGGATTCTGAAGAGGGAGCTGGCGCGCGCTGGGTGTCAGACAACGCCGACGCCTTCATGATCGTGGCTGACCGTGAGGCGCTCGTCGGTGAATCGATGGGCGCAGCGCGCGGCTCGTTGCAGCGCATCGCGAAGCGCCTAGGCGCCGAACGCGGCAGCCGGCCGGTCGCTCTCGTTTGGACCAAGTCCGATGTCGACATTCGTCCAGAGATGGAGGAGGCAGTTCGCAGCGCCGTCATAGACGCGATGCCCGACGCGGCCGAACACTCAGTCAGCGTAGTTGGGGCACCCGACGAGGATCCGCTGCTGAACAAGGGCGCCGGCCTAGTCGAGCTCTTTCATTGGGCGATCGGCGTCAGACGGCCTGGGGTCGGGTTGCCGCCGCTGGCATTAACGTCCGACGACCCCCTATTCATCTACGGGAACAGACAGCTGTGAGCCAGACGTCCAACTCGATCCTCCTCGTCGGCGAGAGTGGCGTGGGCAAGACTCACTATGGGGCTCAGCTGCTGCGTCGCCTAATGCGCATCCCGGGGGCCTTGCGTATGAACGGCGCGGCCACCAACCTTGAGGCGTTCGAAGCCGCGCTCGAGAGTCTTGACGAAGGACGCGCAGCGGGCCACACCGCACGGTCCGTTAACGTCGATAGCGTTTGGCCGGTGGTCGATGCCGACGGTCGCGAGGCCGATTTGGTTTGGCCCGAATATGGCGGCGAGCAGATCAAGTCCGTAATCGATGATCGGCGACTACCCAATGCGTGGCAAAAGCGCGTCGACGAAGCCGACGCGTGGCTGCTGCTGATTCGGCTTCAGCAGACACACGTTGGCGACGACATGTTCACCAAGCCGTTGGCTAGTTTGAAAGGCGTCTCGGTTGACAACGGGAGGGTGCATCCCTCCGATCAAGCCAGGTTAGTAGAACTGCTCCAAATACTCATCTTCTCCTATCGGTCCACGTGTAGATCGAACCGCCTCCCAAATCTCGGCGTGCTCCTCACGTGCTGGGACGAGGCGGAGATCGCACAGACGCCATCGGGGGCCCTAGAGGCGCGACTTCCGCTCGTTTCGGCGTTCATACGATCGAACTGGCGAAAGTCGTCAATCATGGGGCTCTCCGCGCTCGAACGCCCGCTCAGCCCCACGACCAGCGACATGGAATACGCCATCAAGGGGCCCGAGCACTTTGGCTACGTCGTCGAGGCGAACGGTACGAAGAGTGGCGACCTTAGCTTGCCCATTTACCGCTTGCTCGATGCCAGCGTCTGAACGCACGAGGATTGGAAGATGCGCGTCGATCAGGCGATGTACGGCACCATCAAGCATGGGCACGCACTCATATGTGCGAGCGGCGACCGCGAGCTTGCGGGCGAGCTGGCGCAGCGCCTCGACTTGCCGGACACGGAGCCGCAAGGTGCAGACTGGTCGCCTGTCACGTCGGGCTTCGCCGTACGCAATCGGTACATTGTTTCGAGGACGTTCAGTGATCCGTCTGCTGGCCGGTCAGGCATGGTGGTCACTCACGCGCTGATCTGCGATCTAGACGAGATTGCCGCCATGGACGACCTTCGCCCGCTGCTCGCGCACCTCATCACGTCGTTCGACGGGGGGCAGGGGGCCGTCGAGCCGCTTGAGGTGAATCCGGTGCCGGGAATGCCGCCCGCGACATTCGATCTCGTGGATACGGCTCGGGCGCTTGTTGGCCGCGGTTCCGGACCTGTGGTGCGAATCGGATCGGACGGGTTTGAGAATCTCATGGTCGGATTGTGGGGACGCCTATGGCCGGCCCTGCGGCGAAGGCTCTACTTCCGACTGAGCTTTGGCCCAAAGGACGTGGTAGAAAAGCCGGAACCAACGATCGTCTGCACGCCCGCCTCCCTCCTAGGGCGGTGGCAACAGCAGCAGCGGATAGTCGGCCGAAGTGGCAGCGAGCGCTCCCAGGCGGCGGGAATGATCGACGGCTCGACCGACGGTGCTGAGTTGCTGGGGTTCGGCAACAGGGTCGGCGCAAATCTCGACGACTTCAAAGAGCTCCATTTGCTTGAGCAGGCGCACGCCATGCTATCTGCGACACCCGACAACGTTGCGCGGCTCGTCTCGGCCGCCCGGTTGATCGAGCGGCTTTCGCCAGATCCAACGTGTGGTGGGGCCGAGAAGTGCATCATCGTTGAACGTCTCATAGAAGCGCTCCCCGAAGCTCAGCCATCGGAGATTCTTACGCTTCGCAACTTAGCGCTCCGGGGTTTCGGAACGAGCAGCCTCGTCTGGCATGCGCTTGAGACATGGTTCGAATGGAACGATTACCTGCCTTCGGATGATGCCGACATGGTGACTATCCTCTCTGACGCGCTGATCAGCGAGGATGCTATCGTCCCCTGGCGCGAGGCCGTGACGCGGGGCCTGAACCGCTCGGTCCTTGCAGCGAGTGGTAAGTTTGCCGCTGGGTTCTGGCGCTGGGCGAAGTCCGAGGCTCGCGTTTCCCCGCCGCTCATCGCACTGGTCGCGCGCGACCGGGAGGGGTTGGAAGCGCTCGAGGCTGCTGCCCCGAGGGAACTGGATGCCGCGACCTCGAAACTGATCATGGCTTCTGCAGCGAAGCAGAAATTCTTTCGACTGCACGCCATCGCGGCGGGCGCCAGCATGAGGCCCGCGGACGCGGCGAGCGCCCAGAGTGCGGTGGAACCGGGTGTTGACGCTACCGCGATGCGGCTCGCGATGCGCCGCGCAAAGCCCCGAGAGATCCTCGACGCGGTGGCCAGCGTTCCCGACGGGCGGGTACTCGCGATCGCGGGCGAGGCGGTGGCGAAGGACCCGACGCTCCTGGTGGGGCGCGACATGTCGACCGCCCCGAACCGAGGCATCTGGGAGACGGCACTCAAGACCGACGCCGGAGCGTGGCGTGGACCTGATGATCCACGGAAGGCATTTAACGAGCTACTCGACGAGCAGATTGACGGCGGCAAGCCGCCGGCGGAACTCCTTCATCTCCTGTCTGCATCCCCGCTTGCGGACCTGACAGCGTACCCGCGGAGGAGCGAGGTTTGGAGCAAGGTGCCAGCGGCCATCAGAGACCGCTTGCTCGCGGCGACTAAGGACGCTTGGTTCGCGAGCGCGGGCACCGATCAGCAGAGCACCACAATCGAGCCTGAACTAGTTGAGGGAATCGTCCGCGATCCCCGGCTCGACCAGCTCCTCACGCGTTTCCCGGCTAGGACGCTCGCGGAAGGCCTTTACGTTATTGAGGCACTCGGGGGGATCGACCACGCGCGATTCCGTCGGTGGGTCTCGACGGCCGTACGCGCGGTCCGGCCCCTCTCCACGTTCGACGCCGATCTGCTCGGACGCGCCCTTGCAACGCGTGGACAACGCGACATCGTTGACGACCTGATCTCGATCTACCGCGCGGGCCACAACGACATCGCGCCGGTGCTCAACCACTGTATCAACCTAATCGGCCTTTTCGATCGCTGGTTCCTCGGACTCTCGCCCGTCAGCGTTCTCCAGAAGTGGGACGTGCTCCTCGAACTGGCCGCCGAGCTCTTTCCTAACGGACCGGATCAGGACGGGCTGTGGGAGCGGTCGGGCGGACGGGATGCCGATCTTCGCCACCACGGTACCGGCAAGGAGCGCTGGCGTGGCGCGATCCGAGATATCCAGAACGGAAGGCCATTTCACGTTTCAAGGCTGATTCAGCAGATGCGGGCCGACTTCCCCGAGAATCCCAACCTCAGGCTTATGGCCAACGACCCGCTGTTCCGAAACAGCGTCGGCGGCACCTGATTTCCGATGGAGTTCTGAATGAAATTCGACAAAGGCCGCGCGCTGATCATCGGCGTAGCCAACTATGAGGAAGTCGATAGTCTTCCCCTCGCTGTGCTCAACGACGCACTCGACACTGCCGCGATCCTCAAGTCGTCCGTGTATTGCGGCTATCCGGAGGCGAACGTCACTGTCCTTACCGACGATGCAGCCACGCTCGAAAACATTCGCAAAGCGCTCTCTGACCTCGCGGCGACTGCGACCGCCGACGATACCGTCGCGATCTTCTTTTCGGGCCACGGCACGCGGATCGGCAAAGGGGGCGCCGCGACGAGTGCGCTCGTCCCCTATGATTGCAAGCTCACGGACGTTGCGGGAACGACGCTCGGCGAGGCCGAACTGTCCGCCGCGATCGCCGTCATTAAGGCACCGCGGGTCATATTCGTCGTAGACGCATGCCATGCCGCCGGGACTGCTACCCTCAAGTCTGGCCTGGACGAGCACGAGGAGGAGGGGATCGACGAAGGGTTCACCGAGAAGTCGCTACAGCAACTGGCGCGGGGTACCGGCCGGGTCGTGCTCGCATCGTCGCGCGCGACAGAAACGTCCTTGGCGTTCAGGCACGAGCGGAACAGCGTGTTCACGACCGCAATGCTTTCCGGTCTCAAGGGCGCCGCCACCGCCGCTAGCGACGGTACCATCCGGGTATTCGACCTGTTCAACTACGTGTCCGAGACGGTAAGGCAATCCGTTCCCGGAAGGCAGCATCCAGTGTTCAAGGCGAGCGACCTGGAAGAAAATTTCTCCATCGCACTCGCGCAAGGCGGCACCAAATCGATCTCGCCAAGCGTCGACCAGCGCCACCGCGACCTTGAGCAGATCATGCCAGATCTCTTTCCGCTCGGCCCTATGGACCAGGACATTTGGCTGCGAGCGGGCGGTGACGTTTCGCGCCTCAGGTTGAGCGGCAATGGAAGGGCGCAGTGGTTCGCCGCGCTTCGCCTGATCTCCCTGGGCGGCGGCGGTGGTATCTCGCGCGAGAGTCTGGTCGACGCAACTCTAGATGAGTTTCCGGCTCACCGCGAGCTTAAGGGTCTGCGCTGATCCGCTAGGCCCCGGGGTCTGCGGCAGCCATGTTTGGAGCCCATCAGCCAGAACGTGAGTAGAGTGTGCGCTGTTTTTCCCACTGGCAGAACCCAAGCAAGACCATCGTACGGAGTGAAGAGGGGCTTCGAAGCGCCGTAAAGGGCCATTGTCGTAACGGCGTTCCAACGAGCTGACAACTCAGGCCTCGCTGTTACCGGTAATTTCCTGGACAGCACAGTGCGGTATGGCCTGAAGTCTTGTCGCATGTTAGGTATGATTGAAGCTGGTTGTCGATAGATCGGCGCTCCACAAGTCACCCCGAATCCCGCCTCAAAGGGCGTAATTTACTGACGGTAAAAGTGGCGGTATGGCCCTATGTCAATCACAGCCAAACCCTTTAACCACGCGGGTTTAGGTGGCCTGTTGATGATGGAGTGGGCGAGCGGGTCGTGTCGTAGCCAGGCAAGGTGCATCGTATTGCATCGGAGTTTCCTAGATTTTCGCGAATTTGCGAAGTAACAGCAGCTCAACGCGCTTAGCCACGACCGAGTGCCAAGCAGCAGTTCCGAACTGGTCGCTGCGTTCCGTTAGGCAATTCGGATAATCCCGTGACATCGCGGACGGTGTTGAGCAAGACATGGCAGGTCTTCGGTCAATGCAACATCTGACTTACTGCACCACCAAAATCTCCAGAACACCTGAGGTCTTGTTGGCCATTGGGTCCGCTCGGTGGATTTCCAAATTCAAGGCGCGATGCTGATCATTCAGCGCATGTCCCCAGAGATCATGTCTCTCGTCACCATGCGTTAATATGTTACATTGGTTATAAAGAGCTTCAGAGGACAGGGGCTGTAGCTTGCATATTGGCGAGTGGCTTGAGAATGTATCGGCTTGAACAGGCTAGGGAAGGGCGGGGATGGCGAAGACGTTGACGGCGAAAGCGCACGGTAAGCAGCGTCGCGGCTCGCGCTGCGTGATCGGTGAGGACTCGTGCGCAAGGTCGTGCACCTTGCATTCGGGGGTTCGTGTCATGTGGCAGCGATCTTTGCTGACATCGGCAAGAAAGTTTGTGCGCCCCCTGCCAATGCCGTCAAGTCAGCAGCGGCTCCGTTTCAGCGCGCCGCTTTCCTTCGGATCTGTCGAGTCGGCGTGCTGACCCCCGCCGATATCATCGCTGGCGCGCGGACTGCGGCTCATCCGGGAATCTATCTGCTCGGAATCTACGACACACGCATCACTTTCTATTCGCAGCAGGTTCGTGCGCTTGAGCTCGCCTATGCCCTGCAGCTTGAACACTTGCTCCCGGCGAACGCCCGCGTCGCGGTGATCGGCGGCGGTGCCGCCGGAATCACGTTCGCTGCCGCCCTTGCGTTGCAAGGAGGGACCGACGTTTATCTATTTGAAAAGGCGCACCACTTGCTGCCGCTGCAGGGTGACACGCAACGGCGCCGCCTGGATCCGCACATATACGATTGGCCCAATCCAGATGCAGACCATGAGCCCGCCCAGCTTCCGATTCTGGACTGGCGCTCGGGTTCGGCCACCGACGTACGCAACGCTGTGCTGCGCGAATTTAGTGAGGTCCAAGCCTCCACCGGAGGGCGTCTAACCGTCAACGAGCGGCACGAGGTCACATCGATTACCCCCAATGCTGCTCGCTTTATCGTGGCCTTCGAGCGGGAGGCGCAAGGCGGTGGACGTGAGCTCGGGAGTCAGGAGGTCGACGTCGTTGTGCTAGCGATCGGCTTTGGAGTCGAGCCTCAATTCGCGATCTCGCAAACTGAGACGGCCAGCTATTGGAGCGACGCTGGTGTGCCAGGTGCAGAGATTGGCGGCAACCCGCGGCCGTCGTTTCTAGTCAGTGGCAATGGCGATGGCGGGTTGATCGATCTGATCGCATCCGCCAGTGCTACCTTCCGACACGATGACATCGTTCGCGGCATCGCTCAGCGCGCCGGCGTTCAAGCATTGCGAAATGCCTTTCTGGAAATCGACGAGCAGGCCCTTGCGGCTGAAGCGAACGGACAAGGGTTCAACTTCATCGCGGCCTACGATCAAGCCGTTGGCGACCAAGCAGAGGCTCTCGGGCTAGTCGATGACATGCAGCGTCGATTGCGACCGGGCGTCCAACTCTTCCTTCAAACGCGGGAGCCGGAGCTTCTCTCGATTAGGACGGCGCGACTGAACCGGTTTGCCGTGTACCTGCTACGCAAGGCCTGTGCGCGTCCGATCGCGCAGAATTTCGAGCATATTGTTTCCAATGATGTGATTTTGGTACCTTCGCAGCACGGCGACAGATATGGCTCGCGACGCTTTGAATGCGGTCCGAGGTCCGTCGTCGCCGACTATCTGATCGCGCGTCGCGGTCCCGGTCGCGACATGATTCGTCAGCCGTTCGCGAACCTCCTTGCTGACTACGCAGCCGAGCACGAGGCGTGGGTTCGGCAGTTCCGCGCCGATAGCATCGCCCCCAAGCTGTGCCCCGCGACCCACGCTCATTTCAAACAGCTTGCTGCCCGAGCGAAATTGCTGCCGCCACGCTATCAATACGAAGCTGTAATCGCTGCCATGCCGCGTAGTGGCAAGCTATGGCTGATCGGAGACGATGCAAGATGGAGCGGTGATGTGGCACTTTCGGACGTCGCTATGCTCTGGTCCGACGGCGATTCGCAATTCGACTTTACTGTTATCGATGCCCCGCTCCCGTTGGGGTCGGAACTTGCACACGCCGTGGCGCGCCTGACAATCCACGCGCCGCGCGTGGATCTTCTCTGCGACGTCGCACGCTGGAAACCTTTCCTATCCGCGCTGTCGAGTAATTCGTCGAGTGCGGGTGGGTTGCAGCCACCGCGACTCAGCGCCTTGGGCGGCCTTACGTCGATCTTGAATCCGGTGACGATGCCCCCGGATCATCTTGCGGCGGACATCAATCGCTCCCTCGATCGGTGGCTGCTCGATGCGGTGCATCGTCACCTGACACGCTACATCGCACAGGGCGAGGATCCCGGGCGTGCTGTGTCGTTCGCAGCCGCTGCCGATCTTCGGCAGCAAATGGCCCCGATATGGCAGAGTTGGTTCCAGCGATTTCAAGGCGATCCCGCCTTGTTGACGCGCTTTCTTGGCTTGGCGGTTTGCGCCAAAGATGAGCTAGGGGCTGCTGGCGAGGCATCGGCGCTCGCAGGCCCCCTGTTGCTTCCGTCGATCGTTCGGGCGTGTGCGGTAGCGCTCGCGGTGGCAACTGCTTGGCAGGTTACGGGGCCAAGTGGCGTCCACCCAGGCAATCTCGCCCGCGATGCAAATGGAACGGGACGGACCGGTCATGCTTGCGCGGCAAGCTATATCGACGGCGAAGAGATGGCCTTGATCGCGCTGCATCACGCATGGACCACGGAATTCGTCTTGTTGCCTATGCAGTCGGTCCCGCCGGCGGTGATTGCTGATGCGAACAGATCATTAGGGAGATCCGATGCCGACACGCTGCTCCTCGGGCAGCCAGGGACCGACGGAAAGCTCATGTTGGCGGTCGATTCTAAGTTTCGCACAGCTGCCTCGACCAGCGCAGCGGTGCTGAGCGGTTTGCTGCGGGACATTGAGGAAGAGCATTTCGCCCGGATGAGGGCTGCAATCCAAACAGTGGGAGGTCTAGGAGCATGAGCGACGTTGCGTCATCGTCCCCGGCCCGGGATATCCTGGCGGCAGGGGAGGGTCTGCTCGGCAGACTCGCGGCCGAGCTTGGCCTCACCGTCGAAGCTAAGCCGAGCTATGCTGGCCAAGTCTTCGCTGGCGGGAGCGACACGCCATCGGCGCGGCTTGAGCCCAGTGACTTGCCAAGTCATGTGCGCGGCCTGCAGATCGGCCGCTATGCCGTGCTATTGATGCTGCTTCCCGAGGCGCCCGACGAGGAGGGAGTCGGTGAAGTTGTACGGCGCTTGCGCAACCAGTGCGTCGTTGCTAGGTCCTATTTGAGTCCGGCTGCTACGCTAGACCTGCACGCGATCATGCTTGGCCCGCGCGGCAGCGAGGGTGTGGACCGGTGGAAAGCGCTAGCCCTCATCGTCGAACGCGACGAGCGTGTGGCGCGCAAGCTCGTGTGGCTGCGTCCGCAGGAGGCGAGCGCCGACGAGCACAGTTTCGCCGATTTTGCTAAGCGCACCTTCCTTGCCCGGCCGTGGATCACGAACGCGATTTTCTCGATGGCACCCCTCGACAACGTAAGCCAGGCGCCATCCTTTGACGAAGTTCCCCGCGACACTGCCGGAGAATGGATCCGTCTTGCAACGGAACCCGGCATCGAGCCTGATTCCCTCGTCGACCAAGTGGTTGCCTCCTGGCAGCGGCGGAGCGCATCATGACTGTCACATTTCTGCGCGAAGTCCATCTCAAGGACTTCCGGACGTTCGGTGAATTCACGCTACCCGTCCCGCCGGGACCGGGACTTACCCTGCTGGTCGGAACCAACGGCCTTGGAAAGAGTAGCTTCTTCGACGGCCTCGAATGGTGCCTTACCGGCAACATTAGGCGGTTCCAAGACTATATCGGCCGTCTCAAGGAGGGCGATTACCTCACCCGGCGCGACGCCGAGGCCGGAACGCATCGTGTAAGTCTGACCTTCTCGGAAGGCGAGCCCTTAGTGCGTGGGTTGCGTAAACAGCCTGCGGCCGGGGCGTTGCTCGACTTGCTCAAGGATCCCAAATGGACCGAGATCAATGATATTGGCGCCTATCTCGGCTTCACCCATTTCCTGGGCCAAGCTTCGCAGCAGCGCTTCACCAGCCGAGTCCAATCCGACCAATGGCAGGCTCTCAAAGGGCCAAGCGGGATCGACCGGCTCGAATCAATCCGGACCGCGCTGCGGGGGCGACCGACCAGTCTTGCCTTTGGTCGGCGGGCGGAACGCGAAGAGAACGCGGTCAACATTGCCGCACGGGCGCTCGAGGAGTGGCAGGGAAATACCGCCAGGCTTGCCGAGCTCCAGGCACGTGGAGCGGCTGCGGGTGCGGAAACCGAGGCGACGCTTGACGCAAAGCTCTCGGCTATCGAGCAAGTGTTGCCGTCAAGCAATCGCGCACCGAAGGATTTTACGGAGCGGCTGAAAATCGCACGTGCAAGCATCGAGGCGGAACAGCACCAGGTCGTGCGGAATCGTGTCGGCCTCGACGGCCTTCTCGCTACCCTGGCGCGATTTCGTGAGGCGTCCGCGCTCACAGATCCGGACGGCAGCCGCCTTGTCGCCGCTAGTGCTGCCGTTGCTACTGCGACCACCCTGGTGAGCGAGGCGATGCTTGCGTCGACCAAGGCGGAACAGGTAGCTGCATTGCAGGCCGAGATCGTCGCTCGCAACGAAGCGGAGCATAGCGGACTCGTTCGAATACGAACGTTGCTCGCCGAGCTCGGCGTGCTCGATGCTGAGCGGCAGGCCGCACAAGCCGACGAGGCCGCGTTGGAAGCTGAGCGCGGCACCTACCAGGCGGATATCACGAGTGCGCAGGGTGAACTAGTCCGCGCGCATGAGGCGCACGCGATGCTCAGCCGGCTGGACGGCGAGCAGGCAACGCTTCAGCTCTGGTCCACGCGCACTGCTGCATTGATGGCCCAGGAGGGAGCCTCGCAGACTCAGCGCAGCGCCGCTACAGCCGCGAGCGCTGCTGCCGATCTTGCCCGCAGCCAGTTGACCGAGCTGCAGCGCGCCTTCGACGATGCACGCGACGCCGAGGCAACGGCGGACGCGAGGCTGGCGGCGCGGCGGCACGATGCGTCGCAACTCGCCCAGCTCCTGTCCGGGCTCGCCGCCCACATAGGTCATGACGACACGCACTGCCCGGTCTGCGCTAGCAGCTTTCCTGTAGGCGAACTCCAGAAACGCGCGCGCAATGCGCTCGCAGCCCAAGACGCTCAGCTCGCCGACGACGTCCGCGCGCTCGACACATTATGCGATCGTACGAAGAGCGCAGCCCAGGTGCTCACGCATGCGCAATCGTCGATTTCAGCCGAAGCCGCGACCACTACAGCCGCGGAGGCTGCCGAAGTGGCATCTGCGAGCGAGCGAGCCGCCATCGCGGAGGGTTTGGGAGTGACTGCCGACACCAACCTCTCATCGTTGATCGCCGATCGATTGACCGAGGCTGCACGCACTCGCGCTGAACATATTCGAGATGCTGGCGGCAGCTCGACCGATGTCAGTACAGCCAAAACGCGCGTCGATACGCTGTCCGCGGCGCTGGCGTCGCTGGACGAGCGCCTTGCGAAGGCGGTACAACGGCGCATTCGGTGCGAGACGACCCTACGCACCATCGATGAGAGTTTGGTCGGATACCCAAAGCCGTGGACCATCGAAGCCGTCGACGCTGCCTCTGCTGCGCAGCGTAAGTTGCTTGAGGATGCGCACGCAAGCCTGGAGGACTTGACCCTCAAGCGCGCCGCCACCGCCAACTCGGAAATGGCGGCACGCGAGCGGCTTGCTACGGCTGTCGCGGA
Source organism: Achromobacter sp. 10T422 (assembly GCF_056394065.1). Lineage (NCBI taxonomy): Bacteria > Pseudomonadati > Pseudomonadota > Betaproteobacteria > Burkholderiales > Alcaligenaceae > Achromobacter > Achromobacter sp. 10T422. The sequence continues at coordinate 474,852 of NZ_JBFTHD010000001.1, read as the reverse complement.
ACGTGATCGGATCGCCACGGCAATCCGCGACGCCGAGACCGCGCGCAAGGCCGCAGTCGAAGCCTGGCAGCAGGCCAGCATGGACGGTGAACCATCTTCGCAGGCAATCGAGGCTTGGGAGGCGGCGCTAGGTCAACGAGCCAGCGCCCTGGCCGTGCATCTTGAGGAGGCCAATACGCTGTCGCGGGGATTTGAAGCTTTTCTCGCGCAGAAAGAGTTGCGCGTGCTGCGCGCTATGCTGGAAAAGCAAGGTGGGGAAGGAGCCGCGGACAATCCCGTCCTCCGCGCGCAACAACTTCAGGAGCAGTTGCAAGCGGCGCGCGCGGCACTCCAGCTAACCGCAGCCACCCGGGACGCGGTGGTCGCCTATGGCAATCAACTCCAAGCCGAAGCCGAGAGCTTTTCAACCCAGTTTTTGTTGCCGCTTAACGACTTGATCGACGGATTCAATCGAGCGCTGCTGAGTACGCCGGGCGCGACTGTGCAGTTCAATGCCAAGCATACTGTCGAGCGCACATCACTCGCGATGCAGCTGCGCTATGCGGATGCTGTTGATGATGCCCAGTACAACACCACGCTACCGCCGCAACTCGTGCTCAGCGAAGGACAGATGGCGGCGAACGGCTTTAGCATTCTGTGCGCCGCCAGCACTGCTTATCGCTGGTCGCGCTGGCGAGCACTGTTGCTTGACGACCCACTCCAGCACAACGATATCATCCATGCTGCGGCCTTCGTCGATGTCATGCGCAATCTGGTCGAGCTAGAGGGCTACCAGCTCATCATGTCAAGTCACAAGCGCGACGAGAGCGAGTTCATCGCGCGCAAGTTCGATGCGGCAGGGCTGCCATGCACCGTAGTCGAACTCGTCGGCGCGTCCAAGGACGGCGTACGGGTCGCACAGCCGCGCCACAATGCGGCTGCGCGCCGCTTGATTGCTGAGCCCGAGGCGCGGCTGGCGTGATCGTTTCCCGACAGGCGCTCGACCAGTTCGGAGGAGCCTCATAGAACGAACGCCACGGACATCCCTCGCGCCAGCGCCCAGGACGTCCACTTGACTATCCGTCCGTTTCAGCGATCTCGGGCGGATTTCTGTCCCTTAATGCGGGCGTCCGGCAGATCACGCGCGGTGTGCACATGGAACCGAGGCACTTTTTGGTGTTTCTCCAGCGCGCTTTCGACGGATTCATCGATCGGCAGTCCACTGCGAATCTCCCAGCCCTTCATAAAAGTACTTGGCCTGCGACCCCACACGATGGACTTCAAAAAACAAACGCGAAACCTCAGCGATCACCCGGGGCTGCAGGTACTGCGGCCGCACTACAGCAGCTACGCGGTAAGGGGCTTGGCGGCGTTCAGATCCGAGAAGCGCCGCTTCCATGCGTCGGCTCTGGAGATCTACGCTGCAGAGGTCTTCGAGAGGGCGTCGGAACTGGACAACGCGTTGGCCGCTCTGCGCCTGACCGCAGGCTTCGTGACAGAGCTCAGTTCGCAGCCCAGTCCCAGCCCTGACATCTACCGCTACCACTACGAGAACTTCGTGCTGCGCGTCATTGGCTTTGTGGACAGGGCCCATCGGCTGGTCGGAGCTGCTCTTTTGCTGAACAGGAAAAAGTTCGAGGCCCCTTCCGGAAACCAGTATGTTCAGCGAAAGGTTCAATTGGGCGACGACGAGCTCCTGTCTGCGCTGCTGGCGGTTGCACAGGCAGTGAAGAGCTACAAGGGCCCACGCAACGAGCTGATCCATGCCGCAGCGTTCAGCACGCCTGAACTGGGGCTTTTCCTGTCCGTGCAGTCGATCGGACTGGACACCAGCGGCATCGACGTCGATGAACTCGCTCGCCAGCACTTTGCCCAGGGCAGCAAGGAGATCGCGCTGACCATCGCCCGGCTGGAAGCATTGCTAATGACACTGTTCGATGTCTTGGCGCCACGCTTTTCTACGGCAGCCGCCCATGAGGACGGCTCGCGGGAGGCGCAAGCTGGGGTCGAGGCGAGCCAGATAGCCGCTGGGCGGAAGATGCAGACGACCAAGGATGTTCAATGAGCGACTATTTCAGCGACCGCGAACTCGGACCCAAAGCCAGAACCGTACGGGAAATAAGCCATTTGACGTGGGCCGGTATCGTGGCGCTTGCGGCGTCGTTGGCGAGCAGAGGCGCCTTCGGGGCCAGCTTCCCGGAGCGGTGCCGGGACGGGCAGGCAATCTGCGGCAACGAAATCGCCGACCTGAAAAGCGCGATCGAGGTCGAACTTCACGGCCTGTCATGGCCACTGCAGACCGAGCGGATCGATGAGGAAAGCTTCCCGCGCACCCGAGAGCTTTGGGCGCCGCCGACCTTACTGGCATTGGACTGCGTGGAGTTCGTGTGGCGCAAGGTGGCATTGCCTGTCGTCGGCTGGCATCACGAATATCACCGACACCACCACCTCACGTTCGATATCGAGGCCGGGCGAGCAGCGTTCCGCGCCGGTGTGAACCGGATCCTCGCTCGCAACGGCATGGCCTATGAATTGGGAGAGGACGGCGACATCCGCCGCTTGCTGCCGGCCGTGCTCGGAGAGTCCCTGGTGCGGACGTACTTTCAGACGGGAGATCGGACGCTGGACGTGATGCTGGAGGAGAGCCGGACGAAGTTTTCGGATCCGGATCCCTTGATCCGGCGCGAAGCACTTGAACGGCTGTTCGATACCTGGGAGCGGATCAAGTCCCTGGCCGATGCAAACAAGGCCAAGTCGGCCCAGTTGATCCTGGACAGAAGTGCTTTCGAGCCTGCGTTCCGCGAAGTCCTCGAGAAGGAGGCGCGCGAGCTTACGCAGGTCGGCAATGCACATCTCTTGCGCCACCATGAGCTCAAGCAGACGCCGGTGATCGATGTCGATCACGTGGATTACCTCTACCACCGGTTGTTCGCGATGGTGCAACTGGTCATCCGCCGGAATGCGCCCCGATAACAGACAGATTCATCGATGGAACAACCACACCGACCACCGCCGCTCGAAATGCCGCGTGACGCGATCGCTGAGGCTTTATGGTGGGCCGTGAGCGCATCTGCGCTGCCTGCCGCTTGCGTGGCCTTGGGGCTGTGCGAGGGCGACTCGGTCGAGGCGATGAACAGCAAGCGCAAGTGCGTGCGCAGTCGGATCACGACGTTCAAGGGGCAGGACTTGCTAACGCTTGCCCATCGCGTGGTGGAGGCGTATGGCGCTGCGGACCTGACGGACTACGTGAGTGAGCTGACGACGCATGCCGATCACCGCATCACGGATCTCATCCGTCGCGCGGTGCTCGCGGAGCTGGTCTCGGCGGGAGAGTTGTTAGGGGATCTGCAGCGCGCTGGATATCTGCCGTGCGCAGACTACGCATCTGACACGCGTGGCGTGACGACTGCGGCTTCAATAAGAAATTAACTCGGGAGAACGAGCGAATATGGCAAAAAACGTGGCGGCGCCGAAGAATACCGGTGGAGGAGGCTATGTCTTCGAGAGTAAGGTGGTTGCGTGGATATTTGCGTGCATGTTAGCGAAACGCCCATTTCTGGATACGCGTCTTGGCGTGCCAGTGAAGGTTGATTTCCAGACACGCCCGGGCGGGTGGTTTCTTGACGATGCATTAGTGAGCTCACGGAGCGCTGCGTCCACCCACAGCTTCGCGCTATCCGTGAAGAGCAACGCTCAGTTCACGGCGGCGGGCGCACCGGGCGATTTCGTGGAGTCAATCTGGGAGCAATGGCTCCATATCGGTTCACGGGTCTTCAATCAGGCGGAAGATTACCTCGTGCTTGTGACGGCGCCGCCCTCAGACGCAGCCAGGCAATCCATCGAGGGCTTGTCGAGAAAGCTGTTGCCTGCGGATCCCCAGAAGTTTCCAGCGTACATGGATACACCGAAATGGGCCAACGAAAACGAGCGTGGCATGTTCGCCAGCTTCCACTGTCCGTCGTCATTGAACGTCAACTCTCCGCCTTCCAGGGAAGAGACTGCCAGACTGCTTAAACAACTGCGATTCATTCACTGCGATTTTGATAGCGCGGTGTCTACCTCACTCGATCGCAGTTTGTGGCTGTGTTCGCTGTGCGTTCGGAGTGGCTCCAATGCGGACAGTGAAAAGCTGTGGGACCGGCTTTGCCGGATCGCCGATAACTGCAGACAGGTTGCCGGCGCGATAACGCTGGAAGATCTGGTCGGCCAACTGCGCAATGACTTCGAACTTGCCGAAAGCCCTGACTACATCGCTGACTGGGCCAAGCTCGATGGCGTATCGGCACAGAATGCCACGAGTGTGGCAAACAAGATCGGTGGTGTCGTGGAGCTTCCTCGCGCTCAGACACTCGATCTTGTCGAAAACGCGATTTCATCAGCAGAGGTGATCGCGCTCCTTGGCGCGTCCGGTACGGGAAAGTCTGTCCTTGCTCGCAAGGTGTTCGAAAAACGCATGCAAAGCAGCGAACAGGCGGTTTGGGTGGATGCCCGCTCGCTGGAGTGTAACGATCTGAGTGCTTTTGAAGCAACGTTGAAGTTGGGCTACCCGCTCAGGGAGCTGTTTGCGAAGGCATTGTCAGCCACACCGGTTCTGATCGTGGATGGCCTGGACCGCATCTACAATGACGCGGCCTTTCGCAACGCCGTCACGCTCATACGGATATCCCGGCAGGTTGCCCCGGCTACCCGATGGCGGATCTTGATTCCTTGCCAGTCTTCTGAGTGGACGCGTGTTTCGGAGCGCCTTGCCGCTTTCGGGGTGGCAGAAACAATAGCGACCGTGGGGCTGGAACCGTTGGTTGCCGACGATTTGACTCCCGTCATCGATTCGATTCCCGCCCTTGCGAGTCTGCTTGAGCAACCGCGCGTGGCAAGGCTCCTGCTCAATTTGAAGGTGCTGGATCTTGTTGCACGAAAAATCCGCGAAGGACTGGTGGTCTCCGGGGCTCAATGGGTTAGCGAGGTTAGCGTTGCGGGCTGGTTTTGGGACGTCGAAGTCAGCAGGGGAAGCGACCATGTCGCCAGAGGGCGGTTTGTCCGCGATCTTGCCCAGCGCCAGGCCGATCAACTGGTCTCCGCAGTTGCCGTTGACGACTTTAACGCTTCCGATCTTTCAGCGTTGCCGTCCTTGCAGGTAGATCAGATCTGCCAGACCGTCGCAAACGACAGGCTTGCGTTCTCCCATGATCTCTACGGTGACTGGGCGCGGTTGCGAACATTGCGTAATCGTCGGGATGATCTCGCCGGTTATCTGCATGACCGGGGTGATTCCCCGCTGTGGCAGCGCGCGCTGCGTCTGTTCGGTACAGCGGTGATTGAGCAGCCGGAAGGCGTTGGCGAGTGGAAGGCCATTCTGGCTTCACTCGGCGAGAGCCGCCATATCGGTGCGAGAGACGCATTTCTGGAAGGTCCGTTGTACTCGGGCAATGTTCATGAAAATCTCAATGCACTGTTGCCCGTTTTGCTGGAACAGGACGGTGCGCTACTCAATCGCCTGCTCACGCGGTTTCTTGCTTTTGCAACGGGTTCGGGACGACTCGCCCAGGCATTCCAGGCTACACAAAATAAAAAGGGAGCGGATCTAAGCCTCGTTGACCGTGTGCCGGGGCACCCGGTCTGGCCCGAGGTCATCAAATTTTTGTATGAGCATCGGCTGGCTATCCTTGCGTCGCAGGCACCCAAGGTTTCCGAACTCGTCGTAATGTGGCTTGAAAGCGCGCCCGCGGAGGCTGGGGCACGCAGCGAAGCGGCAGCGCTTGGGGTGGCGCTCGGCAAATGCGCGATCGCCGGGGTTAAAGGAGGGAAGCCCACATTTTGTGCGGACGAACGGTGTTTGCTATTCCGCTGCATGCTACTGGCCGCAGGCGAGTTCCCGGACGAAGTCGAGGTGCTCGCACTGGAAGCGTGCGGGCGCGCTCAGGAGGCGCCGGTCGATGACGCGCCGCATCCGTGGCCTGACGGCCCGCGCATGGAGGTCGACGAGGCGTTCCGACGCGCCGTTCTCGACGGAAGAGGTATTAAAGAGCTCTTCAGCGCACGACCGGCGCTCGCACGAGAAGTCATCCTTGCCACGCTGTTGAGCTCTCCCACGAGGTCTCCGGTCATCGAGTTTGACCGCAGACGGCGCGACAGCCCGGTTCTTGAACGCATGAGCTGGTTGCCCACGATTTATCTTTATGGACCGTTTTTAATGTGTCTGGGCCTGAACTTTGACGAGGGCCTCGAACTGATCGTTCGTCTCGTTGACTTGACGACTGGCGAGGCCCTGTCGCATGACGACGCTCGTGATGTAGACCAAGGAGATGGAGCGGAAAGTCAGGAGGCCTTGACGCTCGTAATGGATCACGGCCTGAAGCCGTTTTATGGCAACAGACACGTGTTTCTCTGGAGCATGGGTGCAGGTCGTTCATCAAGGGTCGTGACGATTGCCTTGATGGCGCTTGAGCAATATCTGTATATGAATATTGAAGCCGGCGAAGACATTTCGGCCAGGCTGGAAGCGATTCTTGCAAAAAGCTCGAGTGCTGCGGTACTCGGCGTTCTTGCGGATGTGGGCAAGCGAAAGCCAGCGTTGTTTCTCGGGCCGCTCAGACCGTTGTTGTCTGACGCGGCTATCTTTCTGTGGGATATAGAAAAAGGGACAAAGGGACGAACGCATCTAACGATGGTGGGCCTTAGACGTCCGCCAAAATTCGTGATGGACATGGCGTTGACGTTTAACGCTCTCCCGCACAGACAGACCGATATGCGAACCTGTTTCGCCGGGATGGTCGAAGCCAAATTGGTGCCGCTCGAATACCTTGCCCGAGTAAGGGAGCAGTGGATACAGGTGAGCGATCATGACCCGCTTGTCGCCTCGATAAGAACTCAACTCATCGGATTTCTGGATCCGGAATGGCGCGTAAAGGGTATCGAGCGCGCCACCCAGGATGCGCTCGGCAGTCGCGCATCCGGGAGTGCGCAACTATCCGAATACGATGACGTGATGAAGCGAGCCGAGCTCGTGAGAATCGCATTGCGATGCCGGAAGATCCTTGACTCGCCCGACATGCTTGATCAAACGCAGCTCGAAGCCTGGTGGCAACTCTGCAGGTCTCTCGCAGAAGAGGGGCGGCCTTCGCTTCCGGCGGCGGATACCCTTGGCGATGAGTGGGACAACGCGGTCAGCGGCTGTATTGCGGTACTGTTGCGCCATTCGGACTGGTGCGCCGAAGACGAGTCGAGGTACGGCTGGATGACGCGCACATTGCTGGCGCTCTGGAACGATCAGCCGCAGCGAACCATCGACATCGGCGATAGTCTTTCCACGCTATCCTGGGAATGTTTTATGGCGGAGTCGGTTGCCAGGCTATGGATTCGAAACCTCAACAATCCTGATCTGCGCGAGTGGGTCGCCCAGATGGTACTGGTGCTGCAGAAGTTCGCAATGCGCGAGACCCTGTTCCAGGCGTGCGCACCGTTTCGCTCCAGAATCGGTGACGATTTCTGGCGTCTCTGTAGACTGGCGATGGATGCCGCATTTCTTAAAGTGCGCTGCCAGTTGTTCTTGCAACATTCCCAGCATTTTGGCGTAGACGAATCAGAGCTGGGGCAGTTGTGGCAGCAAATTGAAACTTGGGTCATGGACGAGATCGAAGCATTCGTCTCGGGGGCGCTGCCTGCCGAACTCGTTCCCTGGCAAGCATACGAGAGCGCCGATCACTTTCCCGTTATCGAGGCAAAGCGAATTGAATGGGGACATCCAGCGCTCGACCTGGATGTCGTGCGTTCCGCGCATACGTGGCTACCGTTACCGAACCATGCGGAGAGCGCAGGCGAGCGGGGGAGCATCGTCCAGTTCTGGAAGGACGCGGCGAGCTTTGTCGCAAAACGGGCCGCGGCACGCCAACAGTACTACGAGATGGATGACGATACCTGGATCCTCGAGAACCTGGGTGTGGTCCTGTTGCAGTGCGAGGCTCATGATGAGCCGCATTTGTTGTGGAGACCGGTATTTGATCTGCCGAACGCCTGGCATGCTTTTCCAGAGACCTTGATGTCGGCAATGCATCGATCCGCACTGATCGCTGATGAAGTGTCAAAGCACTACGTTGACACTGTTCGTGGCATATCTGTGTACGCGCTCGGGTCGACCGGCGAGGCGAAAGTCTGGCGGTCGCGCGAGGCGGTCTGGGATGCGTTGCTGGGGTTGAATTTCGTCTGCCGGCCGGCCTGGCAAGCCAAACACGAACCGATAGTCCGGAGTCTTCTGGATGTTTTCCGACTCTGGATGCAGAAAGCACCGCTTAACGGCGAACGTCTCGCTGTTTTTGCTGGCTGGCTTGCGGGCCCCGCCGCAATTGCGCTGCGCCTGGAAGCGTTGCTGTGGATCGATGAGATGATCCAGCGGGATGGACTTGTCGGGATAGGTGGCGCGTCCGTTGCGCACGACAGACTGGCGGCGTTGCTCAGCGAAGCTTGGAATCGGGAGGAACACAAGATCAGATCCTCAAAGGAGATTTTTGCAGCTTTTCGTAGAATGCTCGATTGGTTGGTGGGGCAACAGAATGTGCGTGCCCTTTCACTGTCCAGCCGTCTCGGACTCATCTGATTCGAGCTTGCATCGCTCGCTGGGCGTGAGCTTCAATTTCCCGGTCTGGGAGACAAGGCGGTGGTCGATGTTTGTCGCATTGAACGCTTCAGCGCACGCCAGTTTCAATGGTCAATTTTCTCGAGTCGTCGTTCGGCGCGGGTTGGTGAACCAGATTGCAGCAAGATAGATCACGGCGGCTAGTACAAATGTGGCCGCTCTAGCGTGAGAAGAAGATTGCGCAAGCGCAATCAAGGGCTCCGTCTCTTTCAGCAGCGGCAAGGTAAGGCCGGCGGCCGCGCTCAGCAGGAAGCCAGATGCAGTTAATGGATACCTCCAAGAGGGAAGATGATTAAGTTCGTGCACACAGATAAAGGTCTCATTTTCGAGTATCAAGCCGACCGTGGCGGCAATGCCTGGGTTCGCGAAGATCTGCAGACCAAGGGACAGGTAATTATCTCTAGCGTTTTCTATTTCGAAACCGAAGATCTGATTAATAAACCGCCGAAGTCTAATTCCAACATTAATGAGTTTACCTATCGGTTTCGTTTCGGTGCTTATGAAAATGATTACGTCAGGATAGCCGGTAGCAAGCTTGGAATTGACAACGACGTACTGATTGAGATCGAGTCGGAATTCAAGAGGACGCTTTTCGCCGCGGAACGAAATGTCTCCATATTCGGCCGGCTCGCGAGCCTCTTGAATCATTCGAATCCGATCATCGTCGGTGGCTCTCGAAACGACGCCATTCCGAAGGACGTTTTCAGGGAATTGCAGGCCAAGTTTCCGAACACATACGAGCTGGACCGCTACGCGGACGCTCGTGTGACGACGGTTCTGTCACAGTACATGGACGGCATGAAGGATGCTCGGAGCCGCTACGAAAACTACCTTAACAAAAAATTGGCCGGCAAGACCGGCCCAACATTCGATCTCGAAGAACTCAAGAAAATGGAGATTGAGAAGTACATCCTGATCAGAAATCTGATAGTTGATGCCTTAGAGACGAAGTTAGATATCTCTGAGCGCGAATGGCAGTCGCTCATGATGTCTGTCCTGCTTCTGTTGTTCCCGAAGTACATTAAGATTCTTGAGAATGTTACTATCCACGATTATTATAGCGATCCCAATAAGAAGACCAACCGCTACATCGACATAGCTCTCATCGATGCAAATGGAAATCTTGATGTAATTGAGGTAAAGAAACCGTTCGAGGATAAGATCCTCCGAAGAGGCCAGTATCGAGGCAACAGTATTCCTACTGCGGAGCTGAGCGGTAGCATAATGCAAGCCGAGAAATACCTCTTCCATCTTTCGAAATGGGGCATCAAAGGTGAACTGACGTTGACGGAAAAATATGCTCACGAACTGCCGGAGGGTATGAGGATCCGCATATCCAATCCCAAAGCCACGATCATTGTCGGCCGTGATGAGATCGGCGGCGCGGGGATGAGCGGAGGTCAGCTCCTAGATTTCGAAGTGATCAAGCGTAAGTACGCCAACATCATGGACATCGTTACCTACGATGATCTGTTGCGTCGGCTGAATAACACCATACTCGTGCTTGAGGGTAGTGCGAGATAGATCAGGTGACGCTTTGTTGGTATGGCATCAAATGAGACAAGATAGGTGCAATAGAGCTTTCTCCTACTTATCCAATGCTTGCTGTCGGCGGGCCAGATTTCAGCTATCCTAGACTCTGATTGATAATGAGCTTGTTAGAGTGGTTCCCTCGCAAGTTGCCGTCATTTCCCGCATCAGTTGCAGGGCTGACGGTAAAAACGACGGTAAGGCTCCATGTCAATCAAAGCCAATCCCTTTAACCATGCGGGTCTACGTGATCTGTTGATGATCGAGTGGGAGTGATCCTGTTCATCAGGTGTTGAAGTAAAGGGAAAGAGCGCTTCGGCGCTCTTTTCATTTTGGGCGGCGATTGTCGATTGTGGGGTTTGAGTGACGAGGTATTATTCGAACTTTGGTTCGGTGGTCAATGTGCTGCATTTGCACGTTGCGTAAATGTAGTCTCACGCCATGGTCCTATATGGTCGGGCACTATGGGTTCCAATGCATTGATTTGGAAGAGCTTTATCCGCTTAGTGATCGCAGAGTGGAAGTGAAGCTCTTTTGGGAGCAAAGGATTCAATGGGTAGGCCAATAGCAACAGTGGAGATACCGCCAGACGAAAGAGAATTGGCTACGCAGCTCCGCACACGGGGCTTGGTTGGTACTCTTGCGGACCGGAAGTATCGGCTTCGGGATGATAACCATTATGCGTTGCTCAAGACACTTGCAACCATATTGAACGCTAGCGATGGGCCACCGATTGACCTTCGTGTTGAAGAATCGCTGGCGGAGTTGGAAGGACCGCGCTTCTTCCTCGTACAGCATGTTCTCTGCGATCTGATACCCCTTCTGAACGTAGATCAGGACGTCCTTCTTGCCTTTATCGCGCGCCTGCGCGATGCGGGCGGCAACGATCTGGTTGCTAGTGCCCCTAGTACCGCTTTTGGGGAATGGACGAAGAAGAACCCAGTTAGATCTTCCAGGATCTACGAAGCAGCACGTACCGGCGATTGCCTGGCTCTGCGTCAACTATTCACGGTGCTCCTAATGAACGCTGATGTTGAGGAAGGCCTCATTTTCGCGCAAGCACATGAGCGGGAGGCGAAGCTCGCAGCCATCTCGGCTTTGGGTGCCATGGAACTGGGTGAACGCTACGGTGAGGTGCTCGACACCCTGCTCCAAGGAGCGTCCAGCAACGATGAAGACATCGCGCTCCGGTCCCTCGAGGCGGGCTATTGCGCTGCTGCACAGCGAAACACACTTGCAGCGGTCGGCTTTGATGAACAACTTGAACGAGTCCTTCAGACGAGGAGTTCCTTAGCGATCCACTTGGCAACGAACTTGTTGTGGATTCATCGCGTCGCTCTCACAGAAAACGCGATGGACCTATGCCTTAATGCCGCTGCCGATGTTGACCCAGCTAACGCAGGCACGATTTCGCATCTCGACCATGCCGCATATCAGCTCGTGGGTGCTGGGCATGCTGAAAAAGTGTTTTATCTGCTTACTGAGCTATTCGATCGGTCAAAAGGCCGGATTACGCTGGACGCGTTCCAGAGCACTTACCACGCGTTGCAAAATGTCGGCCCTGAGGTACTGGGGAGCGCAGTTGTGTACTGGCTACTGAACGGGAGTGCGCACACCCATCAATGCTTGTCCAGCGAAGTTTGCAGCCTGGGCAACGATGACCCTCCCTTCTCCATCCCCACGTCATCTCTTCCGTTAGCTCCATCCGATCAATTATTCCTCTGTCGCAAGGCCATTGGATGGTTCTTCATTGATCCTCTGGCCGCAGCTGCCATACCGTTAGCTGTACTTCGTGATGGGTCTCCAGATATCAAAAATGATGTCCTCGAACTGATCTACCACCCCTTGCTCGTTAGCTATGGAGGCAACTTGAAGGGCTACCTTGAGCGCTACGTCGCAGCCGGCGGTGAGAGCACCCTGGACCTTGCTGAACTGCTCGCACGTAAGGCAGCGCTTCAGGATGAGATGGAAGAAATTGAACGCCTAGTCGAACTGCACCCCAGCGAAATGCAGCGCGTGGCGGAGCGAGTTCAGTGGCATGAGCAGATGGGACGGAGCATGGAGCAGGGGAGTCGGAAATCCATTTTTGATGATCTCATCACCAAGCAGTACATCCTATATGGCCGATCGTCGTTGACGCCGATCCATACCGGGGAGGGCACCACACATCTCACCGAGACCGAGATGAAATCGTTTTCCGTGTCGTCCGAGTTACCTCTCCTCAGCATCGTTGACCCGTTTGGCCTCGATCATATGCTTGTCCATTTCCAGCTTGAGCTGCGAGAACAGCGATGAAACTTGTCGTTATGCATTATCTGCGCTCGCTGCGCGAACGCGACGAACTTGACGCTATTTTTCCCGATCTTTTGGCTGAGAGTGGATTTGAAGTACTAACCCGTCCTCGCCGTGGCACGCGGCAAGCCGGCGTCGACATCGCTGCAGTTGGCCCCAATCCAGATCGCGATGGCGCTCGAAGCCTATTCCTGTTCACAATCAAATCCGGCGATTTGACGCGTGAGCATTGGGATACCGGCCAGCAAGCCGTGCGGCCATCGCTTAACGAGGTTCTGGATGACTATATCCCGAACCGCATCCCACCCCACTTAGCGGATCTGCCCGTCGTTATATGCGTTTGCATGGGCGGCGAGATGCGCGAGGATATTCGCGCTCAGTGGAGCGGATTTTGCCGGAAAAACGAGAAAGCCAACGTTCACTTCGCCGAGTGGAACGGAGATCGTCTCGCGGATCTGATTCTTAGTGGCATGTTGCGTGCAGAGTTAATTGAGAGCGAGAACCGGGGGGTGTTTCAGAAGGCGCTAGCGATGCTTGACCAGCCCGACGTCGCTTATCGGCATTTCCGTCACTTGCTCAATGTCATCTTCTCTGAGCCGAAGAGCCAGATAGAGCGTACACGCCAGCTACGCAAAGCCTACCTATGCCTTTGGATACTCTTTGTATGGGCTCGCGACGCCGATAACCTTGAAGCAGCATATCGAGCATCTGAGCTGGTACTCCTACGCAGTTGGCCCCACTGCGATACTACCCGTCTGCGCAAGGGGGCGACGCGACAGGAGCGGCTAGCTCATTTCGATCAAGTCGTGCAGCTTCACATCATCATCGCTCACCTTTTCCAGGAGAAGGTTGGGCCGTTCTCCAACAAGCGCTACGCGCTTTCAATGGCTGTGAATTCACGCAATGCGGTTGACATCAACATCTCGCTGTTTGAGACGCTGGGGAGATTGTCTCTCCACGGACTATGGATGGATACCATAAGTGCCGGGCAGGATGGGGCGTTTGGGCAGACAATGAGCGAAGAGGCGGACAAGATGCTCAACATGGCGATCGGGATGCTGAACGCGAACCCGGCGCTCGCCGTCCCCGTTCGTGACGATTGATTTTACGATCGAACTGGCGCTGTTCATGCGTCTTGCAGGCGTGCGTGGCCGTTTATCCAATGTCGCTGATTACATCCGTAGCATGGCCGACCGCCTGTGCTACGGACTGAGGATTCGACGACACTATCCGACGCCGATGACAGAGTATCGAGATGTCCTAGCCCATCCCAGAGACGGCAGCGACGCATACTTCCAAGAGCATACGCGTGCTGGGATTCTTTACACCTTCCTGCTCGCTTGGCTTGCGATGATAGGAGATCAGGAGCGCGCGGAGCATTTGCGCAGCACGTTGTTAGAGCACGCTCCGCACATGACTCACCAAATCTGGATTCCTGACGCGCGAACGGATGAAGTTTTCTGGGACGGAGATCGAGATCACGGGGTGTCGGTACCCGGTCTGCCACTCAAGGACTCGTTAGAGGCCGTTTTTAATCTACTGAATCGCGTAATGAGAGAGCATCCGCTAGATGAGCGAGTAAGCGCCGTTCGAAGTGACCTGACTCCAATTCTCCTTATGGCCTGCCGCCACTATCGCATGCCTGTGCCACCACACGTTTGGCAAGGTCAGGATCGTTCCGCGCCGGACATTACCGCTTCGGATCGAGCAGTACCGGATCTCGAGATGCAGCAGTCGCAAGGTGAATAGCTAGGGTTATCCGGGATTCTTTATGCTTAAACTTTTGTGAAGAATAAGCGCCAGATGCAGGGCTCCACCGCGATGAGGCATCAAGGTGGTTCACCGGGGTGCGGCACCTGACGCACCGTACGCAGGATCGCGCGGTGGCGCCCCATAAGGAGAATCGCATGCTGCTGCGTAGACATTGCCTGGCCGTGATGATGCTGGCGCTTGCTGGCTGGGCGACGGGCAGCCAAGCGCAAACGCCGTCTCAGGCCTGGCCCGCCAAGCCGGTGCGCCTGGTCGTGGGGCTGGCCCCTGGCGGGCTGGTGGACGTGCTGGCGCGCACGGTGCAGCCGCATTTGGCCGAGGGATTGAAACAGACCGTCATCGTGGAGAATCGGGGCGGCGCGGGCGGCAACCTGGCGGGCGCCGAGGTCGTGCGCAACGGGGGAGACAACCATACCTTCTTGCTCAATCCATCGACGACCGAATCGGTCAACCCGCTGATGTTCACCAGCATGCCGTTCGATCCGCAGCGGGACTTGCGGCCGGTCGCCTTGTTGGCCAACAGCCAGTTGTTCCTGTTCGTCCGGTCCTCGCTGGGTGTCGATACGCTCGAAGCATTCGTCGAATACGCCCGCAAACAGCCCAATCCGCTTAACTACGGGTCGGCGGGCAACGGCACGACGCCGCATCTGGCTGGCGAGCTGCTCAAGCAGGCTACCGGCATGCAGGCCACCCATGCGCCATATCGCGGCGTGGCGCCGGCGATACAAGACCTGGCCGCGGGCCAGATCGACTTTGCGTTTGGACCGGCCACGGTTTTTCCCATGGTGCAGGCGGGCAAACTGAAGGTGCTGGCGGTGGCGAGCCGGCAACGGGCAGCTGTCGCGCCCGACATACGAACCTTTTCTGAGGCCGGCATTGACGGCGTTTTCGCGGACAGCCTGTTCGGCGTTTATGCCGCCGCCGGCACCCGCGATGATGTGGTCGATCGCATGAACGGCGAAATCAATAAGGTGCTGGCGCGGCCGGAGATCAAGGCGCGGTTCCTGGACGCCGGCGCCGAGGCGCTACCGCTGAGCGTGGCCGACTACGCCGCGCGTGTGCAGGACGAGAAGAAATTGTTCGCCCCATTGATGAAGTCGTTGGGGCTGAAGGAACAGTAGAGAAATCAGGTGTCAGACTGACTCCATCGCGAAAAAAGGCGCCGAGGCGCCTTTTTTCATGGGTGTGAGGGGGGAAGGCTGCGTTGGGTGAAACCGTAGATGGCTTCTTATCGCTTTAAGCCTTTCGCACCCCTTACCGCTTCAGCTCAGCATCAGCCCAACAGTTCCTTGCGAACAATCTCCGCGCCTTCGCTCAAAGCGAGCAGCTTGCCCTTCGCAATAGCCCGCGACAACGGTGCCATGCCGCAGTTCGTGCACGGATACAGCTTGTCGGCATCCACAAACTTCAGCGCCTTTCTCAACGTGTTGGCCACTTCTTCGGGCGTTTCAACCTTGTCGCTCGCCACGTCGATGGCGCCGACCATCACCTTCTTGCCGCGAACCAGCTCGAGCAGATCGATCGGCACGTGCGAGTTGTGGCATTCCAGCGAGATGATGTCGATACTGGACTGTTGCAGCTTGGGGAACGATTCCTCGTACTGACGCCACTCGGACCCCAGCGTCTTCTTCCAGTCGGTATTGGCCTTGATGCCGTAGCCGTAGCAGATGTGCACGGCGGTTTCGCACTTCAGGCCTTCGATGGCGCGTTCCAGGGTGGCAATGCCCCAGTCGTTCACTTCGTCGAAGAACACGTTGAATGCCGGCTCATCGAATTGGATGATGTCGACGCCTGCGGCTTCCAGTTCGCGGGCTTCCTGGTTCAGGATCTTGGCGAATTCCCATGCCAGCTTTTCGCGGCTCTTGTAGTGGGCGTCGTACAGCGTGTCGATCATCGTCATGGGGCCTGGCAGCGCCCACTTGATGGGTTGCTTGGTTTGCTGACGCAGGAACTTGGCGTCTTCAACGAACACCGGCTTTTGACGGCTGACGGCGCCCACGACGGTCGGCACGCTCGCGTCATAGCGATCACGAATCCGGACGGTCTCGCGCTTTTCGAAATCGACGCCGTCGAGATGCTCGATGAACGTCGTGACAAAGTGCTGACGGGTTTGCTCGCCGTCGCTGACGATATCAATGCCCGCGTGCTGTTGTTCTTGCAGCGCCAGGCGCAAGGCGTCTTGTTTGCCTTCGATCAGCTCGTCGTCTTGCAGTTTCCAAGGCGACCAGAGTTTTTCAGGCTGAGCAAGCCACGAAGGCTTGGGCAGGCTGCCGGCGGTGGAGGTGGGCAGTAGTTTTTTCATGATCAGCGGGTCTCGTGTGTTTTTTGAGTGATTAGTGCGCGTAGTTGGCGGCCCAGCTTTCCAGCACTTGCTTGTAGGGCTTGATGAAGTGCTCTTCCGTGAACTTTCCCTGCTTCACGGCAAGCTGGCTGCGCTCTTCGCGGTCATAGACAATCTGCGTCAGCGAGTAATCCTGATTCTTCAGGCTCGGTTGATAGAAGTTCCCCGCGGCGGAATTGGCGTTGTAGATCTCGGGACGGTAGATCTTCTGGAACGTTTCCATCGTGCTGATGATGCTGATCAGCTCAAGGTTCGTGTAGTGGCCAAGCAGGTCGCCCTGAAAGTAAAAGGCCAACGGTGCGGCGCTGCCCGGGGGCATGAAGTAACGGACCTGCAAGCCCATTTTTTCGAAGTACTGGTCCGTCGGCGAGAATTCGTTTTGCTGATATTCAACGCCCAGGATGGGGTGCTGGTTTTCAGTGCGCAGGTACGTCTTGCTGCTCGAGGCGCTGATGCAGATGACCGGCGGCTTGCTGAACCGTTCTTGGTAAGCGCTGGAACTGACAAAGTGCTTGAACAGCTTGCCGTGCAGCTCGCCGAAACCGTCAGGCGAGCTGAAGGTGGATTTGTTCTTGTTGTGCTCTTGCAAAAGCACGCTGAAGTCGTAGTCGCGCACGTACGAAGAGAAGTTATTCCCGACGATCCCTTCGATGCGTTCGTTGTTCTGGCGGTCAACGATATTGGTCTTCAGGATTTCAATCAGCGGAAACACATCACTGCCGCCGTTGGCGGCGATGTTCATTTCAACGGAGATGATTTCGAGTTCGACCGTGTAGCGATCCCCCTTGGGGTTGTCCCAATGCGCCAGATTATTGAAGCGCCTGTCGATCATCTTCAGCGTGTTGCGCAGATTCTCCTGGCGACTCGCGCCCCGTGCCAGATTGGCGAAGTTGGTCGTGATGCGCGTGCTGTCGGAGGGCTGATAGTTTTCATCAAAAGGAATGCTCTTGATGTTGAATGTGAACGCGTTGCTCATGGTGTTGGGGTGTGCTGATTTTGGCGAAAGAAATACGGAGTCCGGCTGCCGCTTGGCGGCGGACGCTATCGCCGCTGCGGGCGGCGGCTGAATTGGCTTTGCGTCAGGCTGCGACCGCTTCTTCTGCGGCGGCGGTGCGTGGGTGGCGCATCAATTCGATTAAGGGCAATGCGCGCTGCACCGCCAGTCTGGCCCGTTCGATCAGGGCCATATCCTGCACGCGGTAGTCAGCGAAATCCTTGTCGGTGGCGTAGACGCCCAGCGGCAAGGTGCGTGCCTGGAAGAAGCTGAACAGCGGCCGCAATTGGTGGTCGATCATCAAGGCATGGCGTTCGCTGCCGCCGGTGGCCGCCAACAAGACGGGCTTGTCGATCAGGGCGTCCTGATGAATGAAGTCGAAGAAGTGCTTGAACAGCCCCGTGTACGAGCCGCGGTAGACCGGGGTGGTCACCACCAGGATGTCCGCTTGTTCGACCGCGCCAAGCTCGCGTTCCACCGTGTCGGGCAATTGCGAGCGCCAGACGGCGCCAGCAAGTTGCGGGGCGAGCTGACCCAGTTCAACCAGGTGCTGTTCGCACGGGACTTCATCGGCGATCAGATCCAGCAGGTGCTCTGCCAGGGCCGCTGACTTGGAGGGGCGTTGCAGTCCGCCGGAAACTGCGACTAGACGGAGTGGACGTGTCATCTTTGCTTCACATGAATGGATCTACCCGGCGCCGCATCTGTTTTTGTGCAGTTGCAGCATCAAGCTGGAACCGCATGCTAGAGGAGGGTACCGATGAAGTAAAATGGTTTTAATTCAACAATCCATGAGCAGGAATCATCTGAATGCTTGAACGCATCCACCTCAGCATCGTCCAGCAGGTCGAAAAGCAAGGGTCGTTGACGGCCGCCGCGGGCGTGTTGAACCTGACCCAGTCGGCCCTGAGCCACAGCATGAAGAAGCTGGAGCAGCAGTTGGGCACCGACGTCTGGCTGCGCGAAGGTCGAAGCCTGCGCTTGACGCAGGCCGGCCAATACCTGCTGGCGGTGGCGAACCGCGTGCTGCCGCAACTGGACCTGGCCGAAGAGCGGCTGGGCCAGTTCGCGCAGGGCGAACGCGGCGCGCTGCGCATCGGCATGGAATGCCATCCTTGCTATCAGTGGTTGCTAAAGGTGGTTTCACCGTATCTGGCGGCGTGGCCCGACGTGGATGTGGACGTCAAGCAGAAGTTCCAGTTCGGAGGAATCGGCGCGCTTTTTGGCTACGAGATCGACCTGCTGGTTACGCCCGACCCGCTGTTCAAGCCGGGCCTGAAATTCGAGCCCGTGTTCGACTACGAGCAGGTGCTGGTCGTGCCCAAGGGCCACCCCCTGGCAACGGCTGCGTACGTGAAGCCGCGGCAGCTGACGCAGGAAGTGCTAATCAGCTACCCCGTGGACATCGAGCGCCTGGACATCTACAACCAGTTCCTGCTGCCGGCCGGTGTCACGCCCAAGCGCCATAAAGCCATCGAAACCACCGACATCATGGTGCAGATGGTGGCCAGCGGACGCGGTGTGGCCGCTCTGCCGCGCTGGCTGGTCGAGGAATACGCGGCCCGGATGGATGTGGTGCCGGTGCGGCTGGGCGCGCGCGGCATCGCCAAGCAGATTTTTCTGGGGGCGCGCGAGGCGGACAGCGCCATTGACTACGTGCGGGCCTTCGTCGAACTGGCCCGCCATCCGGGCACTGTCGCTCCGGCCGCCATGGTCGCCATGGCGCAATACGCCCATGAATGAACTTCACCGTGGTGCGCAAACCGCTTGCCAAGCGGTTTGGCGCGCCCTGTAGCGATGTCCTTGATTTCCTCTCATACGACCCTGCCAGCCCGCAACATCACCGACGCCTATTCGTTGGAAGTCAGCGCAAGAGACATTGCGGCGCTGACCGCCGCGGGTTCGCGGATAGTGCCGGGCTCGACGATTTCCATTCCCTATTTGCCCGGCCAGGACGACGACGCGCGACTGGCTGCGGCGCGGGCCGTACGCGGACTGGGCTTTGAGCCCATGCCGCACCTTTCGGCACGCCGCATCGTCTCGCGGGCCGGGCTGGACTCCTTCGTCACGCGCGCGGTTGCCGAAGCCGGCGTTGAACGCTGCTTTGTGATTGCAGGCGATCCGTCGAGCCCGATGGGGCCGTTTGCAGACAGTGCTTCGCTGATCGAAACCGGTGTGTTCGAGCGCGCCGGCATCCGGGTGCTTGGCGTGGGCGGGCATCCAGAGGGCCACCCGGTCATGAGCGCGGCCGATCGGTGGAATGTGCTTGAACGAAAGTGTCGCAGCATCAGCGAGCGCGGCATGGCGCCCTTGATCATTACGCAGTTCGGTTTTGATGCGGACGCCGTGTTGATGTGGTTGACGGCGCTGCGTGAGCGGGGCATTGAACATCCCGTGTGCGTGGGCGTGCCTGGCCCCGCCGGTATCGCGGTGCTTGCGCGCTATGCCGCCTTGTGCGGCGTCAGCGCATGCGCGTCGATGTGGTCCAAGTACGGAATCTCGCTTGGCAAGCTGTTTGGCACGGCAGGGCCGGATGTGTTTGTGGACCGCCTGGCCGCCGGACTGACCGCAGCGCATGGAAAGGTGAGCCTGCATTTCTTTCCATTTGGAGGCGTTGCACAGTCTTTCAGATGGATAGAGCAATACCGCTCCCGCGCCCAGCCACTGCGTCACGCAAGCGCTTAGAACATATGCCGCATCCCCGTCATCACACCGATGCGCGTGGTGCTGCCAACGCCGGTTGCTGCCTGGCCGCTCCAGTACTCGGTTTCCCGGCCGACCGCGCCGCCCCGTGCGCGGGTGGCGTCAAGCTCCAGAAAAACGCTGGTGCGCGGGGATAGGGCGTAGTCCGCCACGGCCGCAACGATGTCGCCATTGCCGCTGCCAAGCAGCACCGGCACGGGCTGGTACTGCGTCGTGACCTTGCCGCGCTGCTGGTAGCGATAGTAGGCGCCGGAAAGGTGCAGTGCGGGCGTGACCTGATAGCCCAGGCCGATAAAGCTGATGGCGTAGCGCCGGTGTTGCGCGGTTTCGCGTCGGCCCATGTGGCCCAGGTAGGCCGTGGCGTTGCCGACCGCGTACGATCCGCCAATGGAATAGTTATGCAGCGTGTTGTCGCCGGTGCGCGCGCGATGCTGGTCATAGGCCACGCCGACTGACAGCGGGCCTTGCTGGTACATCAGGCCGCCGCCAAACGTCGAGCCGCGCGCGATGCTGCCAGCCTGTTGCCCAAAGCCGTAGTCCACCTGCAAGGTGAGCGGCCCCGTGCTGCGGCTATAGACCACGCTGTTGTTGATGCGGTAATCCTGAAAGAAGACGTCGCCGCCGGTGTAGAGCGGGTCGGACCAGAAGYTGCCCCAGCTTTGGTCCAGCGGGTTGTATGCCCAGCCGATGTTGTTCAAGGCGTTGTATTGCCGGCCGAGGGTCAGGCTGCCCCAGGCGCCGGACACCCCCACATAGGCCTGGCGGCCGAACAGGGCGTCGTAGGCGGTCTTGCCATCGTTGGTGCCGAAGCCATTTTCCAGCACGAAAATGCTCTGGTTGCCGTTGCCAAGGTCTTCGGAACCCTTCAAGCCCCAGCGGCTGCCGCCGATGCCGCTGGAGACGAGCTGGCTCAAGCTGCCATGTTCACCGTCGATGTTGGAGGTGTAGCGCACGGCGGTGCTGATGACGCCGTACAGGGTGATGTTGGTCTGCGCATGCGTGGCGAAAGGCAGCACGACGCCCGCCAGCAGCCAAAGGCCGGCTATCTGTTTCATTGGTGGTTTCCTCCCCCCTTGATGCCCGGCATTCGGTGGCGCCGGCGCGATGTTGTGGTTTACAGGTCGAGCACGAGCTTGTCGCCCTTGGCGCGCGACACGCAGATCAGCAGCGTCTTTTGCGCCGCGCGGTCTTGGTCAGTCAGGTACTGATCGAAGTGGACGGCTTCGCCTTCCAGGATGCGGGTTTCGCAGGTGCCGCACACGCCTTCTCGGCACAGACATTCGACCGGGGCCGTGCCGTCACGCTCAATCGCGTCGAGGATGGATTCGCCGCTGGCCACTTCCACGGTGGCGCCGGACTTAGCCAGCACCAGCGTGAACGCGGCGCCAGACGGCTTGGCGGCGGCGAACTTCTCTACGTGTACGCGCCACGGCGCAACGCCGGCGTCTTGCGCCGCGCGGCGCACGGCGTCGATCAGCGTGCCGGGGCCGCACACATAGACGTGCGCGTCGGGTTTCATGTCACGCAGCAGGCTGGCCACGTCCATGGTTTGGCCATTGCCGCTGTCATAGAACCTGACGCAGTCCTGGCAAGACTGGGCCAGCTCATCCTGGAAGGCGCCGTGCCCATCCGCGCGGAAGGCGTAGTGCAGTTCGTGTGATTCGCCACGTTTGTGCAATTCATGCAATTGCGACATGAACGGCGTGATGCCGATGCCGCCCGCGATCAGCACGTGGTGGCCGGCCGAGCCGTCCAACGCGAACAGATTGTTCGGCGTGGTGATGGTCAGCAGGTCGCCTTCGCCGACCTTGTCGTGCAGGTAGGCCGAACCGCCCTTGGATGGCGCCTGCCGCCGAACGGCTATCTGGTAGCTATCAAGCGCGTGCGGCGAGCTCATCAGCGAGTAAGCGTTGTTGTAGTGGCTTTCGCCGTTACGCATTTGCACGATGATGTGGCTGCCGCCCGTGAAGGGCGGCAGGGCGCTGCCGTCGCGGGATTCCAGCGTGAAGCGTTTGATCAGCGGGGTCACCTGTTCGATGCGTGCGACGCGCACGAGCAGGGTCTGGTGGGCTGCCATGATCATGCGGGGGCGCGTTGCGACGCCGGCGCAGGGGTAAGGGATGACTCCGCACCTTCGCACTGCGCACCCTTGTACTCCGTCGCCAACCTCCGATGAAAATGCACGATGCCGTGTTCGCTGATCCCACTGCGCTGCCGGTCGACCATGATGCGGCCCTGGCCACGATAGCCGCGCGACTTCAGACCCTTCTGCACGCTCTCCACCAGGCGCAAGTCTTCAGGGCGGAAAACATCGCGGTACCACTCGACCAGTTTCTGCTGTTCGTCGGTCAAGTCCTTGTTAAGAAAGTAGATCTCATAGTGCTGCAACGTGACGCCAGCGCTTGCGGGGAATTCATAGATGACGGTCATGAAGTCGGCGCCGGGCGGCACGTTGAACATCGTGCAGGGCCACGTCCAGAAGCCGGCGAAGCTGGGGTCCTTCACCGACGGGTCAACTTTGAAGGATTTTTCCGATGACTTGGCCAGGCCAAACTGCAACGACCAGTTGCCGTGCATGGTGTGGTTGTATTTGTCGACTTGGACAGAGTCCGCGAAGCTGGGGTGTACTGGGCCGCAGTGGTAGCACTCCAGGTAGTTGTCAACGATGGACTTCCAGTTGGCGGGCGTGTCCGTGACGAAGCGGGCGGCCAGGTGCAGGTCGTCCACCACCGGGCAGGCGGCGCGCAGGCGGGCTTCGAAACCGGGGAGCTGGTCCTCTACTGAACCGGCGTCCGGGTTCATGTGGATGAAGATGAAGCCCGCGGCTTCTTCGACCTTGATGGGGACCAGGCTGGCCTTGTCGCGGTCGAAGTTGGGCACGTTGTCGCAGTTGCGGGCAAGGGCGAGCTCGCCGTCGAGCTTGAAGGTCCAGGCGTGGTACGGACAGGTGATGACGTTCTTGGCGCGGCCGCTGCCTTGCATCAATTGGTGGCCCCGATGCGGGCAGACGTTGTAGAAGGCGCGCAGGATGCCCTCGCGGTCGCGCAGCACGATGATGCTTTCGCCGATGATGTCGCGCGTGACGTAGTCGTTAGGCGCAGCCAGCTCGCTGCGGTGGGCGACGCAGATCCACGTGTTGGCGAACACCTGCTCTTTCTCGTAATCGAAGACCGCGTCCTGGGTGTAGTACGTGGCGGGCAGGGTCCAGGCGTTTTCTTCGTCGGCGCAGAAATTGGCGGGCAACTGGGGGATGGGGGTCATGATGGTCTCCATGGAAGTGTTGGCGTGGGGGCCAGCGATAGATTGGGAAGCGGGCGGCGCTTACCGCGTGCCCGTTCGTGCAGGGCTATCCGTTTGCGACAGCGCGTGGCTTCTGGACCGCCTGACGCAGGTCCGTCACGACGGCTTCTTCTGATCCCGGCTGTGCGGCCGATTCGATCAAGTGCGCCGGAACATCCCCGTAGTCCTGCATCAGCCAACGGAACAGGCCGAACAGCTTGATGGCGAGGATGAACAGGAAGGGGATGGCGGTGAGCACCACCGCGGTCTTCATCGTTTCCAGCGACGCTTTGGTGAACAGCATCGCCAGCGGCACGAGCGTCAGCGCTATGCACCAGAAGACGCGGCTGGTGGGCGTGGGGTCTGCGCCTTCGGACAGGTTGCGCGTGGTGGTGGCGGCCACGGCATAGGCGACGGCATCAACGTGCGCGGCCAGGAAGACGATCATGATCGCCAGGTACAGGGCCAGGAAAAGTTTGCCTGCGGGCAGCGCGCTTAGCAGCATTTCGACGGCCGTCTCGCCGCCGTGCTCCTTCAAGATGTGCGGGACATCGATCGCGCCTGACAGGAACTGGTGCATCGAGTAGCTTTCCAGCGCGCCGAAGAAGAACCAGCAGCCGGCGCTGCCGCCCAGCAAGAGGGCGCCGATGACGTCCTTGATTTTGCGACCCTTGGAGACGCGCGCCACGAACATCGCCACGCCCGGCGAGTACGACACCCACCATAGCCAATAGAACACCGTCCAGCCGCGGTTGAAGGCGCCGTCGCCGGCGGGGTCGGTGAAGAGGCTCATGCGGATGTAGTTCTGCAGCATCAGGCCCAGGCCGTTGACGATGTTGTTGCCGGAGAACTGGGTGGGGCCGACGACGAAGACGACGGCGGCCAGCAGCAGCGCGCCCCAGCAGACCATATGGCTCAGGCGTTTCATGCCGCTGGCGATGCCGATGTAGGCGCTTGCCGAGAACAGCGCGGACACGCCGACGATCACGATCAACTGCATGGTGAAGGTGTCAGGGGTGCCGGCCAGGCTTGCGAGGCCGCGCGTGAAGGTGGTTGCGGTCAGGGCGATGGAAACCGTCAGCGCGCCGAACATCGTCAGCAGGAAAATCAGGTCTGCTAAGCGTCCGACCGGACCCGTGGCGCGAAACCCCGTAATGGCCTGGATGATGGACGCGAGGTTCAAGCCCGCCTTCTTGCGCACATGGAAGTGGTAGGCCATTGCGAGCGAGGGCAGGGCGTATACCGCCCAGGCGCTCAGGCCCCAGTGAAAGAAGGAATAGCTGATGCTGTATTCCAGTGCGTCGCGCGTGCCGGCGGCAACGTTCAGGCCGGGCGACTGGTAGTAATAGGCCCATTCCATTACGCCCCAATACAAGGTCGACGACCCCATGCCGGCGCAGATGAACATGAAGATCCATGACAGGGTCGAGTACTCGGGCTTGCCATCGCCCAAGCGCACGTTGCCATACTTGCTGAACGCCAGCGCGATGCAGGCGATGACACAGCCGAAGACAAATATTTGAATGACCGACCCGAACGAGCGCGTCGACCAATCGAACAAGACGTTAGCGGTTGCAGCGGCTTCGGCGGGCCAGCGAACCATGGCGATGACGGTCACCAGCACGGCGGTAAGCGTGCATAGGGTCAGGAACCCGTTGCGGCGTGGCGCGGATGTTTTCACGTTGTCTCCTCTCATGCGTCGTTGCGCACAGATTTTTTTGTGGTCGTTGTGTTTGTTGTGTTTGTTAGGTTTGTTTTTCTTGTTGTCCGTAAACCACTGGTTTACATTAACCAATAATTAACTCAATGTAGGCAAGACTTCTTCCATGCACAAGCATCTATCGGAAAACCGCGCGTTTGTAACGACCGGTGTTTTTCATCGTTGTGCTTGCGCGGAGTTTTTCAAACGGTGGCGGGCAATTGCCGCGGCTGAAGGGGCGTGAACATGACCGAAGACAGCTTTGCGTTTCGCTTGAAAGAGCTGCTTGAACACAAGCAACTGACACTCCAAGCCGTCGCCACGGCGCTCAACGTGTCGCGCCCCGCCGTCCATAAATGGACCAAGGGCGGCGAGATCGATTACGAAAAGCTGCGCAAGCTGGCGGCGTTTCTGGGCGTGAACTGGATCTGGCTGCGCTACGGCGAGCAGGCGCGGGAGGAGGCAGGCGCATCAAGCGCGGTGGCGATGCCCATGACCGATACGCGCCGCCGCTACATGGCCGAGATCATGGAAAGCGAAACGCGCATGAAGCTGGCGCAAGAGGGCGCACGCATCGTCACGTGGGAATGGAACCTGATCACGGACGACGTCAGCTACTCGTCCAACGTTGAAGCCGTGTACGGCTGGCGGATAGTCAGCAACGAGAGCTTCTGGAAGCACGTGCACGCCGATGACGTGCCGATGATGAACGCTGCGTACGAGGAATCGCTACGCACGGGCAATGCGCACGAATTCGACTTTCGCCTGATCCAGCCGGACGGCAGCCTGCGCTGGATTTCGTCGCGCGCGACGCCAGTGCGCGACTTTGATGGGCGCATCGTCAAGATCGTGGGCATCAGCATGGACAACACCGCGCGCAAGCTGACGGAACAGTCGCTACGGGACCAGCAAGCGCGATTTGAAGCGGTGTTTGAGTTGACGGTGCAGGGGATGGCGCTGCTGGATGCCGACCTGCGCTGCGAGTCCGCCAACACGGCGCTGGCGCAGATGCTGGGCTACGGCAAGGCAGAGCTGATGGGCGACGGGCTGATGAGCGTGTTTGCCGATGGCGGGGCGCGTTTGAAGAAGATGCGGCACGGCAAGCCTACCGCTGCCTTTGGCGCGAAAATGCGCGCGAAGGATGGCGGCGCGCAGAGCGTGCGGGTGCGCGCTGTGCTGACGCGTGACAACGACGGGGCGGCCGCGTACTTTGCGTTGGCGGTCGAAGAAGGATGAGCGCGGAGCAGGCCAGCTAGCGGTGAAGGCTAGCTAGCGGCGAAGGCCACCTAGCGGTGAAGACCAGCTAGCGGTGACGGCCAGATTAAGGCCGCAGACACGCCCGCCCTTTATCCTTCGCGCCGCTATCCCTCACCCCTTTATCCCTCGCCCTCTATCCCTCGCCCCTTACTCCCCGCGACGCTGTACGACCAAATTGCTGACGAAGATCTGCACCACCTCATCCTTCTGATTCAGCGTCGTCGTGCGCGCTTTCACCAAGCCTTGCTGGGGGCGCGTCTTCGACGGCCGCACCTCCAGCACTTCGCTTTCAATCCTCAATTCATCATCCGGGCGTACCGGCATCGGCCAGCGAATTTCGTCCACGCCCGCGCCGATGATGCCGCCTGCCGGTTTGAATTCGCTGGCGACCAGCAGCTGCATGGTCAGCGCGGCGGTGTGCCAGCCGCTGGCGGCCAGGCCTTTGAATAGCGTGGCGCTGGCGGCGTCTTCGTCCAGGTGAAACGGCTGCGGGTCGAATTCTGCGGCGAAGGCTTTGATGCGTTCCCGGGTGACGCGCACGCGGGCGGCGCCGATGAAGCGTTGTCCAGGGGTCAGGTCTTCAAGGTAGTGCTCGGCCATGTCGGTTTGCTCCGTCAAATAGGCGGGGAATACGGGAATAACGAAGAATCAGCCGGCGGCTTTCGGCGCCAAAGACGCCAGCAGTTCGCTGCGGCAGGCTTCGAGGATTTCGTCGGCCAGGGGGGAGTCATCGGGGCAGGCGCGCGACAGCGCGACGGCGCCAATCACGTGCGCCAGCAAATCAATGCGCTTGGCGCGGGCGCGCTTGGCGGTTGAATTCGGGTCCGCAGCCAGCTCTGAATCTTGCGACGCAACGTCGTCCTTGCCCAGCACCGCCAGCATGTCTTCGATGCCCGCCGCGAAGGTGGCCTTGACGTCGTCTGTCTGGCGCGCGGCGTCGCCGCACAGGGCGGCCATGGTGCAGCCGGCGCCGCGTCCGTCGCGGTGCGCGCGTGACACGTAGACGTTGATGAACTTGGCCAGGTCCATCTGGCCCGTCATTGCCAGGGACTGCGACAGCCCCGATGCCGCGGTTTCGGCCATCAGGTCGGCCTTGGACCGGAAGTGTTTGTAGAAGCCGCCGTGGGTGAACCCGGCGGCGGCCATCAATTCGGCCACGCCGACGCCGTCGTAGCCGCGCTCGCGGAAGAGCGCCGATGCGGTCTCAACGATGTGCGCCCGGTTGGCCTGCGCCTGCGCCTTGGTTACCTTCATTTCATGACCTTCATATGGTGACCCTTATTTCGCGAGTCTTAGTTCTCGAGTCTTAGTTCGCCAGTCTTAGCTCGCGAGTCTCATTTCCTGAGTCTTAGTTCGCCAGCTTATTTCGCCAGCTTATTTCGCCAGCCCGATGCCCCGTGCCTACACGTCAATGCCGCGTCCAGGCAGTGAATATACATTGATGTCGACCATCATCAAAGTGCTTGACGATTTAGATGTTGATCATCATCATTAACGCCGTTGACCGACCCAGCAAGCGCCGCGACCCGCCCAAGGCACCGCCTTCGGCCGCGGCGATCAACCCTTTTCGACGGACCCTGACCATGACCGACAACGCTTTGTTCCAGCCCTACACCCTGGGACCCCTGACGCTTTCCAACCGCATCGTGATGGCCCCGCTGACGCGCAACCGCGCCGAGGCGGGCTTTGTTCCCAGCCGGTTTGCCGCAACCTATTACAGCCAGCGCGCCTCGGCGGGTTTGTTGATTGCCGAGGCGACGCAGATCTCGCAGCAGGGGCAGGGGTATCAGGACACGCCGGGGATCTACACGGCTGCGCAGGTCGAAGGTTGGCGGCAGGTGACGCAGGCCGTGCATGCCAAGGGCGGCAAGATATTCCTTCAGCTGTGGCATGTGGGCCGCGTGTCGCACGTGGACTTGCAAGAGAACGGGGCCGCGCCCGTGGCGCCGTCCGCCATTCGCGCCGAGACCAAGACGTTTGTGAACAATGGCTTTGAGCCGGTGTCGGCGCCGCGCGCGTTGGCGCTGGACGAGCTGCCCGGCATCGTCGAAGACTTTCGTCAGGCGGCCGCGAACGCCATTGCGGCGCGCTTCGATGGCGTGGAAATTCACGGCGCCAACGGCTATCTGCTTGAGCAGTTCGCCAAGGACGGCGCCAACCAGCGCAACGACGCGTACGGCGGTTCGGTGCAGAACCGCGCCCGGCTGTTGCTTGAGGTGACTCAGGCGGTGGCGGATGAGGTCGGGGCTGACCGCACGGGCGTGCGGCTTTCGCCGGTGTCGCCCGCGAATGGCATTTCGTGCAGCGATCCGCAGGCGCAGTTTGACTACATCGCCGACCAGCTCAATGCGCTGGGCGTGGTCTATCTGCATGTGGTGGAGGGCGCCACGGGCGGCCCGCGCGACGTTGCGCCGTTTGACTACGGTTCGCTGCGCCAACGCTTCAAGAACACCTATATCACGAACAACGGCTATGGCTTGGAGCTGGCCGAAACCCAGCTCGCCCAAGGCCATGCCGACCTGTTCGCCTTTGGGCGTCCGTTCATCTCCAACCCGGATCTGGTCCAGCGCCTGAAGACCGGCGCGCCGCTGGCGCAGTTGGACCCGGCCACGCTTTATGGCGGCGGCGCGGCAGGCTACATCGACTACCCGGCGCTGGCCGACGCCGACGCGCGTTGATCCGCTGCCTATCGCGGCGTGTTCCGTTCCACTTTACAAAGAGAATCGCAAGATGACTTCCCCTACCGTTTTGATTACCGGCGCGTCCTCGGGCATTGGCGCCACCTACGCCGAACGCTTTGCACAGCGCGGCCACGACCTGGTGCTGGTGGCGCGTGACGTCGCCCGGCTTGAGGCCGCTGCCGCGCGTTTGCGGCAAGAGCACGGCGTGGCGGTCGACGTGCTTGCCGCAGACCTGACGCGCGAAGAAGACCTTGAGCAAGTCGAGGCGCGGTTGCGCGACGATGCTCGTATCCAGATTTTGATCAACAACGCCGGCGCCGCCCAGACGGGCAATTTTGTCGCGCAAACCCCCCAGGCGGTCGCGCAATTGGTGGGGTTGAACAGCACCGCGCCCACGCGCTTGGCCAGCGCAATTGCGCCGCGGCTGGTGCAAGCCGGCACGGGCGCCATCGTGAATGTCGGTTCGGTGGTGGGTTTCATGCCGCAGTTCGGCATGGCGGTTTATGGGGCCACCAAGGCCTATATGTTGTTTCTGTCGCAGGCGTTGCACGAAGAGTTGTCGCCCGCCGGCGTCTATGTGCAGGCCGTGCTGCCCGCCGCCACGCGCACCGAAATCTGGCAACGCGCGGGCATCGACATCAACGCGCTGCCGGAAGTGATGGACGTGGGCGAGCTGGTGGATGCGGCGCTGGTGGGCTTTGACCGGCGCGAGACCGTGACGATTCCGCCGCTGCATGAGGCGTCGCGCTGGGAGGCGTTGGACGGGGCGCGGCAGGCGCTGCTGGGCGATATCAAGATGGCCAGCGCCGCCGCCCGCTACAAGATGGCTTGATGAGCCGATGGGCGGGCCGCGTCGTTCCCGACATGCCCGCCCATCGTTGCCGCGTTGACGATTGAAGCATTGGCGACCGAAGCCGCGTCACAAGATCACGTCACCGTGACCGAGATTTTGCGGGGCTGTGCTTCGCGCAGCCGCGGAATCTGCAACGTCAGCACGCCGTGCTTCAAGTTGGCCGAGATATTGTCCTTGTCCAGGTCATGGCCCAGCGTGAAGCTGCGGCGGAACAACGGTTCGCGCAGTTCGTTGTGCACCAGGCGCACCTCGGCCGGCACCTGCACTGCGGCTTCGCCTTCGATCAACAGTTCGTTCGCCTGCACCTTGATCGACAGCCTGTCCTTGGACACGCCGGGCAGGTCGGCCAGCAGCGTAATGCCGGTGGCGTTCTCGTAGATGTCCACCGCGGGCAGGGTGGCCGCGCGGTTGCTCTCGTTCGAGACCTTGGTCAAGGATTCCGAGCCGCGCGTGGCGGCCACTTGGTTGCGTTCTTCCATGATGATCCTCCTGTGTCGTCGGCCAGTGTTCATTGGATGGAGATCAGGCGCGGCTTGGCGGATTCGCGCTTGCCGATGGAAATGCAAAGGCAGCCGTCGGTGTAGCGCGCCTGGATGTTTTCCGGATCGGCGTCGCTGGGCAATTCCACCACGCGGCTGAAACGGCCATGTGCGCGTTCGCGTGCGTACAGGGTGGCTTGCCCGGCAGGTTCTTCTTCGCGCCGTTCGCCGGAAATCGTCAGCAGGCCTTTTTCCATGGTGACCTCAAGCGCGTCCGGGTCTATGCCCGGCACAAACGCCACGACTTCAATCGAGTCGGCGCTTGCGCCCACGTTCACGGGCGGAAAGCCTGCGCGCGCCGTGGACCGCAGGTTGGAAGGCGCGGTCGAAGATCGCAGGATGTTGTCCAGCTGTTGCAGGGTGTCCAGGGCGGAACGGATGCCGCTATCGAAAAATGGATACGTTGCCATGTTCGTCTCCCGATAAAGGTCTGGTTCAGACGGGCGTAGGACGCTGCTGCATGGAATTCTTTCAAGCTGCGCTACCCCGCCATAGCGCAAATGTGGGATCGGGTTTGCAGGTTTCAAGAGGCCGTGCGGCAGCGTCAGGCTTCAAACAGCGCCTTTTCGTCCGCGAACACCTGGATCAGATAGTCCGCCACCGTCTGGATCGGCGCGTCCTTGCGGTCTTGCCGGCGCGTCAGCAGCACGATCTCGCGCGGGGCAGGCGGGGCTTCCAGGGGGCATGCTTGCAGCCCTGGCGTGGTGCGTCCGATGTAGTGCGGCAGCAGCGCAATGCCCACGCCGGACTGCGCCGCCAAGGCCTGCGCCACTTGGTTATTGGCGCGAAAAATCATGCGCGCCCGCGGAAAGCGGCGGGCCAGCCACGCCGCTTCGGGCAGATAGGCATTGGCTTCGTCAAAGCCCACAAACACCGGTTCGGCGCCGCTTTCCATACGTTTGCAAAGCGCCGGTTCGGCATAGAAGCCAAACCCCATGTGCCCCAGTGTTTTCGCAATGAAGTCGCCGTCTTGGGGGCGGCCCAGCCGTACCGCGATGTCGGTGACATGCCGCTCAAGGCTTACCGAGCGCAAATCGGTGGCCAGGTCGATATCGATGCCGGGATGCCGCAGCGGCAGCTGGGCAAGCCTGCCGACAAGAAAACCCTGCGACAAGGCGGGCGGGGCGTTGATCCGCACCAAGCCCCGTAACGCGCTGTCCGCGCCGCCTCTGCCCAAGGTGTGGACGGCGGCTTCCATGTCGCTGGCAGCGGCCAGCGCATGCGAGCCGGCGGCGGTCAGCACGTAGCCGT
Organism: Achromobacter sp. 10T422; assembly: GCF_056394065.1. Classification (NCBI taxonomy): domain Bacteria; kingdom Pseudomonadati; phylum Pseudomonadota; class Betaproteobacteria; order Burkholderiales; family Alcaligenaceae; genus Achromobacter; species Achromobacter sp. 10T422. The sequence continues at coordinate 443,055 of NZ_JBFTHD010000001.1, read as the reverse complement.
CGGGCCGGCGTTCGACCAGCGTTTCGCCCAGGGTGGCCTCAAGCGAGTGCAGCCGCCGGGAAATCGTCGAATGGTTGGTCGACAACGCCCGCGCGGCGGCCGACAGGCTGCCGTAGCGCGCAAGCGCCAGGAAAACACGGATGTCCTGCCAGTCGGGGTCTGTGCGTTTTTTATCAGCCATTGCGCAAGATTAGCGGATTTTCGAACAGCGCCGATACGCCTAATGTTCCTCTCACACCAACCACGTTAAGAAGGAAACATCATGAGCAACGAACAGAAAGTCGCTATCGTTACGGGCGCGTCGCAAGGGCTGGGCGAGGGCATCGCCCGGGCATTTTTGGATCGCGGTTACCGGGTGGTGGGAACGTCGCGGTCGATCCAGCCGTCGGACGATCCCAACTACCTGACCATCGCCGGGGATATCGGCGACCCCGCCACGGGCAAGGCTGTGGTGGAGCAGGCGCTGGCCCGCTTTGGGCGGGTGGATACGCTGGTGAACAACGCCGGCATTTTCATCGCCAACGCGTTTACCGCCTATACGGAACAGCAGTACCGCGACATGCTGTCGACGAACCTGGCTGGCTTTTTCTACACGACGCAGCACGCCGTGGACGCCATGTTGAAGCAGGGTGGCGGCCACATCGTGCAAATCACCACGACGCTGGTGGACCACGCCAATTCCAACGTGCCGTCCGTGCTGGCGTCGTTGACCAAGGGCGGGCTGGCCGCCGCCACGCGCAGCCTGGCGATCGAATACGCGACCCGGAATATTCGCGTCAATGCGGTGTCGCCCGGCATCATCAAGACGCCCATGCATGCGCCCGATTCGCATCAGGCATTGGCGGCTTTGCATCCCATGAAGCGCCTGGGCGAAATTGCCGACGTGGCGCAGGCGGTGATGTATCTTGAGGACGCCGGTTTTGTGACCGGTGAAATCCTGCATGTGGATGGCGGGCAGGTGGCGGGCGGCTGACCTTCAACATTCACGACCCTCATCCCCCCCGCGGCAACGCTTGATTCAAAGGAGAACAACATGCCCTACGTCAATATCAAGGTCACGCGCGAAGGCACCGCGCCCGGCGCAACGGCGACGACGCCCGAACAGAAGCGCGCGCTGATCAAAGGCGTCAGTGATTTGCTGTTTGAGGTGCTGGGCAAGCCGCACGCCTCCACGTTCGTCGTGATTGACGAAGTCGAAATGGAAAACTGGGGCGTCGGCGGCGTCACGGTGCCGGAATACCGGGCGCAACAGGCCAAAGCCGACAAGCCCTAGTGGCAAGCGGCCGCCGTTAGCCCTGGCGGGCCATGATGCTCAAGGCCACCGCTTCGGCGATCTTGATGCCATCCACGCCCGCCGACAGAATCCCGCCGGCATAACCCGCCCCTTCGCCCGCCGGGAACAAGCCCTTGGTGTTCAGGCTTTGCAGCGTGTCGTTGTCACGCTTGATGCGAACGGGCGACGACGTGCGCGTTTCCACGCCGGTCAGCACGGCGTCGTGCATGCCGAAACCCTTGATCGTCTTATCAAACGCCGGCAGCGCTTCACGAATGGCGGTAATCGCGAAGTCGGGCAGTGCGGTGGCCAGGTCGGTCAGATGCACGCCCGGCGTGTACGACGGCAGCACGGAACCGAATTCCGTCGACGCCTTGCCATCCAGAAAATCCCCCACCAGCTGACCCGGCGCGCTGTACGTTTCGCCGCCCAGCACATACGCCTGCGATTCCCACTTGCGCTGAAAGTCCACGCCGGCCAACACGTGTTCGGGGTAATCCACCTCGGGTGAAATGCCCACCACGATGCCAGCGTTGGCGTTGCGTTCGTTGCGCGAGTACTGGCTCATGCCGTTGGTGACGACGCGGTTCGGTTCCGACGTGGCGGCCACGACGGTGCCGCCCGGGCACATACAGAAGCTGTACACCGAGCGCCCGTTGCTGGCGTGGTGCACCAGTTTGTAGTCGGCCGCACCCAGAATCGGGTGGCCGGCGCTGGGGCCGAAGCGGGCGCGGTCGATCAGCGATTGCGGGTGTTCGATCCGGAAGCCGATCGAGAACGGCTTGGCCTCCATGAACACGCCCTGCTCGTGCAGCATCTGGAACGTATCGCGTGCGCTGTGGCCGATGGCCAGCACGACGTGGTCGGCTTCGATGTGCTCGCCGTTGGCAAGCGTCACGCCCGTCACCTGGCCGTTTTCGCGGTGCAGCGTTTCAACCTTGCTGGAAAAGCGCACTTCGCCGCCCAGCTTGGTGATGGTGTCGCGCATGACTTCCACCATGCCCACCAGGCGGAACGTGCCGATGTGCGGCTTGCTGACGAACAGGATTTCTTCCGGTGCGCCGGCCAGCACGAATTCTTTCAGGACCTTTTCCCCGTAGTGCTTGGGGTCTTTGATCTGGCTGTAGAGCTTGCCGTCCGAGAACGTGCCTGCGCCGCCTTCGCCGAACTGCACGTTCGATTCCGGGTTCAGGATGCGTTTGCGCCACAGGCCCCAGGTGTCTTTGGTGCGTTCACGCACCGCCTTGCCGCGTTCCAGGATGATGGGCTTGAAGCCCATCTGCGCCAGGACGAGGCCGGCGAACAGGCCACAGGGGCCGGTGCCGATGACGATGGGGCGCTTGCTCAGCGTGGCGGGCGCTTGGGCGACGAATTTGTATTCGGTGTCGGGCGTCGGCTTGACGTGGCGATCATCGTGAAAGCGCTGAAGCAGCGCGGCTTCATTTTCGATGTCGATATCCAGCGTGTAGGTCAGCAGGATATTGTGTTTCTTGCGCGCGTCGTAGCTGCGCAAAAAGATGGTGAAGCCGCGCAGATCGCTGGCCGGTACGCCTAGTTTCTTAAGAATCGCGGCAGGCAATTCTTCGGGCGTGTGGTTCAACGGCAGCTTGATTTCAGACAGTCGCAACATGCTTTGGTCCAGAGGGTGGGCGATCACAACGTCGCCAAACCCCGGATTGTACTGGAGCGATTATGGCGTGACGCCGCCCTTTCTCCACCACGGCGTACCCACCCCCGGCGCCGTCATGTTCACCCGCACGCCCATCATGGGTGTGGTCAGCGAGACGTCATTTTCCTTTGCCAGCGCCATGATCCGTTCGAACGGTTCTTCCCACGGATGCAGCGCCAGATCAAAGGTGCCGTTGTGAATCGGCAGCAGCCAGCGGCCACGCAGATCTTGATGCGCTTGCAGCGTTTCTTCGGGCTGCATGTGGACGAAAGCCCAGCGCTTGTCATAGGCGCCGGTTTCCATCAGCGTCAGGTCGAAGGGGCCGTAGGCGTCGCCGATGGCTTTGAAGCCGTCGAAGTAGCCGCTGTCGCCGCTGAAGAACACGCGGAAGTCGGCGTCCTGGATGACCCATGACGCCCAGAGGCTGCGGTCGGTGTCGGCGAGGCCGCGGCCCGAGAAATGTTGGGCCGGGGTGGCGGTCAGGCGCAGGCCGTCGGCGTCGGTGGATTGCCACCAGTCCAGCTGTTCGACGCGGGCGGGGTCCACGCCCCAGGCGATGAGCTGGTCGCCCACGCCCAGCGGCGTGATGAAGCGGGCGGTTTTGCCGGCCAGCTTGGCGATGGCGGCGCGGTCCAGGTGGTCGTAATGGTTGTGCGACAGGATCACGCCGGCAATGGGCGGCAGGTCTTCAATGGAGATCGGGGGCGCATGGAAGCGCGCGGGGCCTGCCCATTGCACGGGGGACGCGCGTTCGGAAAACACCGGGTCGGTCAGCCAATAGCGGCCGCGCAGCTTCATCAGAATGGTCGAATGCCCCAGGCGGTACAGGCTGCGGTCGGGCGCGGCTTCCAGCGCTGCGATGTCGATTGCGCGCACGGGGATGGCGCGGTCCGGCACGGTGTGCTTGGGCTTGGCGAAGAAGAACGTCCAGGTCAGTTTCAAGCCTTGCCAGAAGCCCAGCGACGGGCGCGGCAACGGGTTGCGAAAGCGGCCGTCCCGGTGTTGGGGCGATTCGGCGTAGCGGGGTGGCGAGGATTGCGGGCAGGAGGTCAGGGCGGTCACGGTAAGCATTCCAGGCAGAAAATTACACTGCGCAGTGTAGTTTCGTTTTTCTGAAAAGTACACTGACCAGTGTAAAATCCGCAGCAAGTTAACCCGTCGAGCCTGAAGCCGCCATGCCCCGTCCCCCCCAACGCCTGACCGATCGCAAACGCGAGGCCATCGTGCGGGCGGCGGTGGAAGAGTTTCGAACGGCTGGCTTTGAGGCCACCAGCATGGACCGCATCGCCGCCGCGGCGGGCGTGTCCAAGCGCACGGTCTACAACCATTTCCCCAGCAAGGAAGAACTGTTCTCTCACATCCTTGAAGAGCTATGGGCCAGCAGTATCGCCAGCGTTGATCTTCCGTATCGGACCGACGTTGCCCTGGACGAGCAGTTGCGGCAGTTGCTGATGCAAAAGCTCGCGCTGCTGGCCGACCCGAATTTCATTGATCTGGCGCGCGTGGCGATGGCCGAAATCATCCATTCCCCCGAACGCGCGCAGGGCATCGTGTGCCGCATGGGTGAAAAAGAGGGCGGCGTGACGGCGTGGATACGCGCGGCGATTGCAGACGGGAAGCTGGCGAATGTGGACCCGGACTTTGCCGGGCACCAGTTGCAAGGGCTGGTGAAGAGCTTCGCCTTCTGGCCCCAGGTCACGCTGGGGCAGCCGCCGCTGGGCGACGCCGAGAGCAAGCGCGTGGCGGATGCGGCGGTGGAAATGTTCTTGGGGTGTTATGGGCGGCGGGGGTAAACGCCGCGGCCGAAGACATCGCCACTAGCGCCCGTCGCCACCTTGATTGAAGCGGGGCCTGTCTATGCTGGCTGAACGGCCCCAATGCCCCCTTGTTCATACACGCCCCACGCATCTTGCGCGCTGGCGTTTTGATGAATCATCGCCATCAGCGCCTGCACCACCGCTTGCGGGTTGGCATGTTGGTAGACGTTGCGCCCGTATACCAAGCCCACCGCGCCTTGGTCCAGCAGTTCGCGCGATCTTTCGAATACGCGTCGCAGATCTTCCCGGCCTCCGCCGCGCACCAGCACCGGGCAGCTTGCGGCTTGCACGACGCGGTGGAAGTCTTGGGTGTGGGTGGTGGGGTCGGCCTTGATGATGTCGGCGCCCATTTCGCGGGCAAGGCGCACCAGGGTCACGATTTTTTCGGCGTCGCCATCAACCATGTACCCGCCTTTGGCGGAGTGCGGCGCCATGACCAGCGGCTCGATCATCAGCGGCATGCCATAGCGGTCGCAGTCGGCCCGCACTCGGGCGATGTTCGCGACGCATTGGCGGAACAGGTCGGGCTCGTCGGGCAGCATGAACAGATTGACGACGACGCAGGCTGCGTCCATCTGGATGGCGGGCAACACAGGGTCCTGCGTGTTTTGCAGCACCGCCCACATCACGCGGTGCGTGGTGGCGTTGTAGGGGTTGCCCATGTCCAGGCGCATGACCAGCGCGGGTTTGTCGCGGCCGGCGCGGTGTTGCAGCAGGTCGGCCTGGCCGAAGTTGAGCTGGATGGCGTCGGGCCGCGCGGCAGCCAGTTGCTCGATGACGGCGGGCATGTCTTCCAGGCCATCCAGGAAGCTGGGTTCGTTGCAGACCCCGTGGTCCACGGCGATGTCCAGGCAACGTCCGCGGTTCAGCAGTCGGTTCAGGCGGGCGGTTTTATCTTGCGGCATCTTGGCGTCCTTGATGTGGGAGGGGGCGGCGCATGCGGAGAATCGGATGTAGCGAATCGGATGCAGCGAATCGGATGTGACGAATCTGATATTCAATCCAGCGCAGAGAGATGGCGTTCCGCCGCCGTGTTGATAGCAGCGATGGCGTCGGCGTCCAGGCTGATGGATGCCGCGCCCGCGTTCTGGCGCGCCTGCTCTGGCGTGCGCGCGCCGCACAAGGCCAGCGTGACGCCGCCCGGGCGCGTGGTCCAGGCGATCATCAGTTGCGCCAGCGAACATCCGATGCGTTGCCGCACGGGTTCCAGGTCCTGGAAAAAGGTCTGTAGCCGCAAGCGGTTGGCGGCGGAAAAACGCGGGTTGCCTGCGCGCTGGTCGTCGCCGGTGAATTGGCGCGCCGGGTCGATCGGGCCGGCCAGCAGGCCTAGCGCCAGCGACGAATAGCCTAGTGATGCCACGCCATGGTCCCGGCACAAGGGCAGCAGGCTGGACTCAATGTCGCGATCAATCAGGCTGTACCGTTCCTGGATGGCGTCGACCTGGCCATGTTGCAGGTATTCCGCCAGGGTGTCGGCAGACACGTTGCTGACGCCGATGGCGCGAATCTTTCCCTGCCGCTTAAGCGTCAGCAAGGCGTCCATGGTCTCAGCGACCGGCGTGGTGCTGTCTTGCCAGTGCGTGATGTACAGGTCGATGTAGTCAGTCTGCAAACGCGCAAGGCTTTGTTCGACTTCATGGAAGATCGACTCGCGGCCAAGAAAGCGGTGCACGGGCTTGCCGTCTTCGTCAAAGAAATGCGCGCCTTGCCGGGTGTGCCACACCAGCCCGCATTTGGTCGCGATGATGGCGTCGTGGCGGCGGCCTTTCAAGGCCGTGCCCACCAGGGACTCGGCATGGCCCAGGCCATAGGCGGGCGCGGTGTCGATCAGGCGCACGCCTGCGTCAACCGATGCGCGGATGGCGTCGATGGCGGCGGCGTCATCGCCGCCTCCCCACATCCAGCCGCCCATTGCCCAGGTGCCCAGCCCGACGGATTCGCAGGTGATGCCGGATGCGCCCAATGTGGTGATGTTCATCGGTGTCCCTTCTTGACGTTCATAAGATGATCGACGGTGACGGCGGCAAGCAGAATCAATCCTTTGACCACGTCTTGCCAGTACGGTGATACGTCCAGCAGGATCAGCGAGCTGGTCACCACCGACAGCAGCGCCAGCCCCAGCACGGCGCCCAGCACGGTGCCCGAGCCGCCTTTCAGGCTGGCGCCGCCAATCACGACGGCGGCGATGACGTTCAGCTCCATACCCAGGCCGAAGGTGGGCGTGGCGGCGCCGAAGCGCGCGGTGTAGACCACGCCCGCCACCCCCGCCAGCGCCGAGCACAGCACGGTGACCCAGAATTTCACGTGGCCCGTGCGGATGCCGGAATAGAGCGCGGCTTTCTCGTTGCTGCCGGTGTAGAAGACCTTGCGCAGCAGGGCGGCGCGGCGCAGCGCGAAGTCGCTGATAAGAACAATCGTGGCGAAGATCAGGATCACCGCCGGGATGCCGCCGATGACGCCCTGGCCAATGAATTTGAACTGCGCCGGTAACGAAAACAAAGACTGCGGCGTGCCTTGTGTGATGGCCAGCGACAGGCCCCGCACGATCACCATGAAGGCCAGTGACGCGATGAAATGGCTGAGCCCGATCCGGGTAACGCACAAGCCGATCAGCGCGCCCACGACGGCGCTTGCGCCAATGGCGGCCAGGCTGGCGGTCCAGGGGTCCACCCCCATCAGAAACAGCTTGCCGGTTATCACCATGGCCATGCACACGACGGAACCCACTGACAGGTCGATGCCGCCCACGATCACCAGCAAGGTCATGCCGACCACCACGATGCCTTCTATGGAGAAGGACAACAGCATCGCCCGGATGTTCTCCCACGTCAGGAAGTGCGGCGACGCGAAGCTCATGCCGATGGCCAGCAAGGCGATGATCAGCAGCAAGCCCGCTTCACGCATGCTTGCCAGCTTGTGCCGCAGCTTGCTTTCGGGCGCGGGCCGGCGGGCCGTGAGACCGGCCTCGGGCATCAGCGCCGCGTCGGCCGAGGGGGAAGGTTTAAGTTCGGACATCAGATTGTCTCCTCGGCGGTGAGGCCCGACGCCAGTCTTAGCAGGCGCTCTTCGCTCATTTCGCTTGCTGCCAATTCACCGGCCAGCCGGCCGTCGCGGATCACCAGCGCGCGGTCGCACAGGCCGATGATTTCCGGAAGCTCGGACGAAATCACCACCACGCCCACGCCCTGATTGGCCAGGTCGCGCAGGATGTGGTGAATCTCGGACTTCGCGCCCACGTCCACCCCGCGCGTGGGTTCGTCCATCAGCAAGATGGCGGGCCGGGTCGCCAGCAGTTTTGCGATGGCTACCTTTTGCTGGTTGCCGCCGGACAGGCTGGCGGTGTCGATGGCCACGCCGTCGGACTTGAGCTTCAAGCGCGCGCCCAATTCCAGCGCCAGCCGCCGTTCGGCTTGCCGGCGCAGCAGCCCGAAGCGTGAGCTGATGCGCTTGAGCGCCATGGACGATACGTTCTGTTCGATGGGCAGCTCCAGGAACAGGCCGGCGGCCTTGCGGTCTTCGCTCAGGTAGGCGATGCCGTGGCGCAGGGCGTCGCCATAGCGGCGCAGCCGCAGCAGCTTGCCGCGCAGGCGGACTTCGCCGCGGCGTGCGCGCCGCAAGCCGCACAGCGTTTCCGCAAGCTCGGTGCGGCCGGCGCCCATCAGGCCGGACACGCCCAGGATTTCTCCGCGTTTGAGCGTGAACGAAATGCCGTGCACGGCAACGTCATCAGCGATGTTGTCGACTTGCAGCAGCGGGGCATCTGCGTTGTCATCGCCCGCGTTATCGCCTTGCTTGGGCGGGTAGTAGCTGCCCAGCTCCCGCCCGACCATGCCCCGCACCAGCGCATCGGGGCTCAAGTCCGCAAGCGGGGCGCACAGCACGTCGCGCCCGTCGCGCAGCACGGTGACGCGATCGCAATGCTGAAAGATCTCGGCCATGCGATGGCTGATATAGATGATGCCGATCCCCTGCGCCTTCAGGTCGTGCAAGACGCGAAAGAGGGCGGCGGACTCCACTTCGGTCAGCGCCGCGGTGGGTTCGTCCAGGATCAGCACCTTGCAGTTCAGCGTCAGCGCCTTGGCAATTTCCACCAGTTGCTGGCTGGAAATGCCCAGTTCGTCCACGCGTAGCGCGGGGTCGATGTCTTGCCCCAGCCGGGCCAGCACTTGGGCTGCGCGGGCATTCAGGCTGGCGAAGTCCATCCAGGCGCGCGGGCGCGTGGAAATTTCCGGCATGAAGATGTTTTCCGCCACCGTGGCGTCGCCGCACAGCGCGATCTCTTGGTGGACCAGCCCGATGCCCAGTTGCATGGCGTGCGCGGGGCCGTTGATGACCACGCGTTCGCCATCCAGATGGATGTCGCCTTCGTCGGGCGTGTAGATGCCGTCGATGATCTTCATCAACGTTGACTTGCCGGCGCCGTTCTCGCCGCACAGGGCGTGGATTTCGCCCCGTTGCAGCGAGAAGTGCACGCCGGCCAGCGCCCGCGATGCGCCGAAACGCTTGGCGATGCCGTGCAGCGCCAGCAGTGGCGGAGGCGCGCTCATTCGTTAATGCCTTTGGTGCCGCGGCGGGCCAGGTATTTATCCCAGTAAAAGTCGTCGGCGTTGGCTTTGCTGACGATGGACAGGCCGTTGTCCAGGAACGGCACCGCCATCGGATTGGTGCCGTTGCGCTTGGCGTCGTTCATCGGGTCGATCAGTTGCTGGTTGCGCGCCAGGAACAGCAGCATCATGCCCATGTAGCCCTGCACGCCCTGGTTCGGGTTCACGGAGCCATAGACTTCGCCCGACTTGATCATGTCCAGAATCTTCGCGTTGACGTCGCAACACAGCACCTTGATGTTCTTCTTGGTCTCGATGCTGGCCTGCGCGGCGCCCAGCGCGGAATTCGCCTCGGGCATGAAAAGCGCGGCCAGGTTGGGATTGGCTTGCGCCAGGCTCAAGGTGGCTTGATACGCCTTGTTGGGGTCTTGATTGCTGGCCGCGCGGCCCACGAGCTTCATGCCCGGGTATTTGGTCTTCATGCGGTTGATGAAGGCGGCGATGCGGCGGTCGTGATTGTCCTGCCCCGGATTCTCCAGCACGGCGTAATCGCCCTTGCCGTTCAAGGCGGCTGCAATGGCGTCGGCAGCCTGCACGCCTTCGCGTTCGTTGTCGGACGTGACGAACGACACGCGCTTGGAATTGGGGGAGTCGGCCGCGAAGGTGACAACCGGGATGCCCATGGCGGCCGCGCGGTTGATGGGTTCGATGAAGGGGTCGGGGTTCATCGGATGCAAGAGGATGCCGGCGGGCTTGCGCGCCAGCTCTTGTTCAAACGACGCCAGTTGTTTGTTGACGTCGTATTCCGGCGTGCCGGAATAGCGCGTCTTCACGCCCAGGGTCTGACCCAGCTGCTTCATCATTTCGTACACCGGGAACCAGTACTCCACCCCGGACACCATGACGTTCATCACATATACGTCGTTGTTGGCGCCTTTCAGCCCGGTTCCTTGCGCTGCGGGCGCGTTTTGGGCAAAGGCATTGGCTCCTGCCAGGCTGGCGCCCGCAGCAGCTACGGTCTTCAAGAAATCTCTTCTCATGTTGCGCTCCTTTTCCTCGCATTGATCCAATGCCTGGTGGCTCGGATACCCGGTGGGGTGGACTGATTGGCCCAACTCGTTGTTATGACATCGACTGAACTATATGGCAGCGTAATTATTTCTTTTACTAGGGGAAACACTGCTATCCTGCGAAAAATATCTGTAGACAATGTCATAACATGAACACCGACATATTCCTGGGTATCGACATGGGGTCCACGGGCCTGAAGGCAGTTGCCTTCGAGGCCGGGACGGGAGCCACGCTGGCCGCTTCGGGGGGCGCGTTGCCGTATACGCACCTGCCTGGCGGGGGATGCGAGCTGAGCGCGGACGCCATCGAATCCGCGCTGATGCGCGCCCTGCGCAGCGTGGCCGAACAGTTGGGGCCGCGCGTGGCCGATATACGCGCCTTGAGCTGCACCGGCCATGGCGCCGGGCTCTATGCGCTGGACGAACAGGGGCGGCTGTTGGCGGGGCGCGCCGTGGCTTCCACTGACCAGCGCGCCGCCGCTCGCGCCCGCACCGTGGCGCAGCGCTGGGGCGACGCCTTGTATCAGGAGGTGGGTTGCCGGCCTTGGGCGGGCCAGTCCAGCCTGATCGCCGCTGAACTGTTCGATGTGCACGGCGGCGAGCACCGGAAGATCAGGCAGCTGCTGTTCGCCAAGGACTACCTGACGTTCCTGTTAAGCGGCGAAGCGGCCACCGACGCCAGTGATGTCAGCACGGCGGGCTTGCTGTCTTTGGATTCCGGCGCGTGGTCGGCGATGGCGTTTGAGGCCGCGGGCTTGTCCGACCTGATGGCGCGAGCGTTGCCGCCCATCGTGCCTGCCGGCACGGTTATCGGGCGCCTGCTGCCCGCACGCGCCGCCGCCTGCGGCTTGCCGTCGGGGTTGCCCATTGCGGTGGGCGCGATTGATTTGTTGGCATCGTTGGCCGCGGTGGGGGCGGTAAAAACCGGCCACGCGGTGGCGGTGTTTGGCACGTGGTGCGTGAACGCGGTGGTGGCGCCTGCGCGCGAGCCCAAGCCAGACGTGGGCGCCATCGTGCGGTTCGGCCCCGCCAGCCAACGGCTCTATCTAGAGAACAGCCCGTCGTCGATGGCCAATGTGGCGTGGCTGGCGCGCACGATACCGTTCGCCGATGCGGCGGCCGTCGATACGGCGGCCGTCGGTGCGGCTGCCGTGGTGGACTGCGCGATGTCGGCGCCGCTGGGCGCCGAGGGCCTGCGTTTTCTGCCCTTCATCAATGGGGGCGGGGTAGCGGCAGGCGCCACGGCGGGGTTCGTCGGCTTGAAGGGGCACCATGGCCGAGCGCACATGGCGCGCGCCGTGATCGATGCGGTGGTGGCCTTGCATGCCTGGCACTTGAAGCGCCTGGCGGCGCGCGGCCTGGGCGTGCCGGCGGGGGTGGGTGCGGGTGATGGTGCGGAGGTGGGCACGGCGGTAGGCGCGGCGGTAGGCGGGGCGGTGGGTGCGGCGGCGGGTGCGGGCATTGCGGCCTTGGGCGGCGGCGCGCGCGACCCTCGGCTGGTGCAATTGCTGGCGAATTTTCTGGGGCATCCCGTGCAGCGCTGCGGCGACGACGAGACCGGCGCGCGCGGTGCGGCGGGCTATGCGGCGCTGTCGCAAGGGGCGTGTGCGGACGATGTGTTGCCGGTGCGCTGCGTCACGGTCGAACCCGAAACGGCCGCCCTTCAAGCGCATGCGGAATATTTCGCCGGGTTTGAAGCGCTGATCGGCAGCATGGCGCCCGCCTTTGAACAACTGGCAAGGCCCGCAGCATGACGGCCGCCAACTTGCCCGACATCACGCCGGCCACCTTGCCCTATGTGCGCCCCGCCTCCTTGGCGGGCCGCCACTTTTCAACGGTCATCGTAGGGGCGGGCATCAATGGCGTCGGCGTATTCCGCGACCTATCACTGCAAGGCGTGGACTGCCTGATCGTGGACAAGGGCGACTTTGCCGCCGGCGCCAGCAGTGCGCCGTCGCGGATGATCCACGGCGGGCTGCGCTATCTGGAAAGCGGCGCGTTCGGTCTGGTGGCGGAAGCCACGCGCGAACGCAATCTGCTGTTGCGCAATGCGCCGCATCTGGTGCGCCCGCTGGAAACCGTGGTGCCATTGTCCAGCCGTTTTGGCGGATTGCTGGGCAGCGTGCTGCGCTTTGCGGGATTCGCCACGTCGCCTGGCGCCCGAGGCCTGTTTGTTGTGGCGTTGGGCTTGCGGCTTTACGACCGCCTGGGGCGGCGCCAGCGCGTGATGCCCGGCCATCGCATTGCCCGAACGCCGCTTGCGGACGCGTCCCTGTTCGGGGATTCGGTTCGCTGGACGGCCACCTACTTTGATGCCTGGATCAGCCATCCCGAATGGCTGATTCAGGAATTGATGGCGGATGCCCACGCCGACCAACCCGCGTCGCTGGCCGCCAACTATTGCTGTGTGACGGCCTGCCGGGGCAAGACGCTCACCTTGCACGACGAGATCACGGGCGAAACGGTGGACGTCACCGCCGATACCGTCGTCAACGCCACGGGCGCCTGGCTTGACCGGTCAGCCGGCGCGTTGGAAGGGGCGGGCTCGCGCGTCATGGGCACGAAGGGCTCGCATCTGATTCTGGATCATCCGGCCTTGCGCGCGGCGTTAGATGGGCGCATGGCGTACTTCGAGGCATCGGACGGGCGCGTCTGCATCGTCTATCCGTTCATGGACCGCGTGCTGGTGGGCTCAACCGATATTCCTGTCGATGATCCTGACCTGGCGGCAACCGAACCGGCCGAAATCGATTACCTGCTGGACGTGCTGGGCGAGGTCTTTCCGCGCCTGCAATTTGCGCGCAAAGACGTGGTCTACACTTACGTCGGCGTGCGCCCGCTGGCGCAGTCTGATGCCGACAAGCCCGGGCAGATTTCTCGCAGCCATGCAGTGGCGGTCGATCCGCCAAACGCCGTGCGCACGGTACCGCTTGTGTGCCTGGTCGGCGGCAAGTGGACCACCTTCCGCTCGCTGGCCGAGCTGGCCGCCAATCACGTGTTGGCGCAACTGGGCCTGCCCCGGCTGCGCACGACCGAGACGCTGCCCATTGGCGGCGGCGCGGACTGGGCCTTGGATGCCGCCAAGCGGGGCCACTGGATAGAGAACGTGCAGGCGCAGTCGGGCCTGCCGCGCGCGCGCATCGCAGAGCTGGCGGACCGCTACGGTTCCCGCGCGGCCGTCTTGGCGCAGGCCTTTGCGGCAGCGGGCGATACGCCCTTGCAGCATGCGCCGGCCTACTCGGCCGCCGAGATCCGCATGCTGTGCCGGGACACCGGGGTGCGGCATCTGGCTGATCTGGTGATCCGCCGCACCTTGTTGGCGATAGGCGGGCGCGTCAGCGCCGCGTTGTTGGAAGAACTGGCGGATGTGGCCGCCGCGGCGCTGGGCTGGAGCGCCACGCGCCGGCGCGAAGAGTGGCTGGCCTGCGCCGCCACGCTGCGCGACCGGCATTTTGTAGACCTTGCCGCAAGCAAGGAGGCATCGGGGTCAAGCCTGAACGCCGCCGTGCCTGCGGATTCGATTTCAAGCCCCATCACGACATGAGCAGCTCCATTTCCACCCAAGACACCCTGGACCGCAACGCCGGCGCACCGCTCTGGACGCAGTTCCGGGATGTGGTGCGCAGCAAGATACTTCAGGGTGAACTGGCGGTAGGCGCCAAGCTGCCCACCGAGGCCGAGTTCGGCGAACAGTACGGCATTTCCCGGATCGTGGTGCGCGAGGCCTTGGCGGATCTGGTGCGCAATGGGCTGATCTACAAGATCCGAGGGCAGGGCGCCTTCGTGTCGGCGCGCGAACGCGATGAGGACTTCGTGTCGACCGTGCTGGGCTTTTCAGATGAAATGGCGCGCAAGGGGCGCACCGTGCGTACGCAGGTGCTGATGCAGGAATTGCGCGCGCCGACTGCGCAAGAAGCGTCGTCCTTGGCGTTGACCGATGCGGACATGGTGGTGGCGCTAAAACGCCTGCGCAGTGTCGATGGGGAATTGCAGTTACTGGTGGAAACGGCGGTGCCGGCCGATCTGGCGCCGGGCCTGCATCGCGCCCGTTTGGAAAACCGGTCTTTGTATGACGTGCTGCGCCGTCAATATGGCCTGCGCATCGTGCGCGCCGAACGGTGGATAGATGCAGTGGCCCCCGATGCGCAAACCTGCGAACTCCTGGGCATGGCCAGCGCTGAACCGCTGCTGCGCATCGAGTCGATTGCGTATGGGTCCAATGGGCGGCCCTTGGAATACTACCGGGCGCTGCACCGCTGCAAGTCCAGCCGTCTGCATGTGCAGACCACGACTTGATGCGCTGGGCGCGCTGGATGTGCTGCACGAGCTGAGCGTGTTCTACACACTGAACGCGCCGAACACGCCGGCCGCACCCCGCGTGTCTTAAAACAGATTCAGCGCCCGCGCCACCCACAGCCCCAGGCCGATGGCGATACCAATCAACAATGTGCGGCGAAATCCGCCACGCGCCGGCACCGCGCCGGGCGACATGGCTGTGCCGGCGTTGATGGCCGGGGGCGCAAGCGGCACCGCCCGTGATATTGGCCGCGTCGTCGTGGCGGCAGGCGAATCGGCGCCATCGCCTTCGGTTTCAATCGTGAATGCGGGCTTGCCACTACGCGCCGCAGCGCCGCCACCCAGCTCGCTCACGTCCACGCCTGCGCTTTTCAACATGCCCCACAAGCCTTCCATGCCCTGGCTGCTGCGCAACGCTTCGATGCGTTCGCGTTCCGCGCGCGGGACGTCGTCCAGGCTGTCGTAGCGGCGGCCGTTCACGGTGACCGCGCCGTTGTCGATATCGACCTTGAACGTTTCGCCGTTTTCAGTGCCGGCGTAGCTCCATTTTTCCGACACGCTGACGCCGTCCATTTTGCCGTCCAGCAATTCTTCAATGCTGGCTTGTTGTTCCGGCGTCAGGTCAGTGGCGGAACTCCAGCTGCGGGTGGTCGTCGAACTTTTCCAGACTTTCGTGTTGTCGCTCATGCTCGCTATCCGTGAAGGTTCCTGTCGCGGAATATACAGAATCCATTCACCTTGCTGTCAGAAAAGCCCGCTTTTGCGGGCTTCTTACTTTGTCCTTAAAGCAAAACACTTTTCCATGTCAAGAAATTGAAACTGATCTGGTCATTCGAGCGGATCAGATGCGTTTCTAGGCGCATAATGCGTGCACCTTCTCTTACGTCCCTTTTCAAGAGCAGGGTTTGATTTCAGTCAGTACAGAGCGTGTTGTCACTAGCTCGGCAGTTCGTGTTTCCAGGGTTCATGTTCGGTAGCGCGCTAGGACAACTTGGAATATTCACGGAGAAGTCTATGACAGATGATGCAAAGCCGCGCCGGCGGTTTCTGCAAGCGTTGGCCATTGTGCCGGCGTCGACGTTGGCGGTAGGTGCACTCACCACCGGCTGTACCAACGCGGCAGATGGCAAGGTCGCCCAGGCCAAGCMTTACGAGCCCACCTATTTCACCAAGCCCGAATGGGCCTTCATCGTTGCCGCGGTGGATCACCTGATCCCCGCCGACCAATATGGTCCGGGCGCGATCGAAGCCGGTGTGCCGGAATTCATTGATCGTCAGATGGAAACGCCGTTCGGCCACGGCAAGCTCTGGTACATGCAAGGCCCGTTCCACCCCGACCAGGTGCCGGAACTGGGTTATCAGCTGAATCAGAATCCGCGCGAGGTCTATCGCCACGGCATCGAAGCCTGTGACGCCTGGTGCGTGAAGACGCACGGCAAGGTGTACGCCGAACTGGATAAAGGCCTGCAGGAGCAGATTCTGAAGGATCTGCAAGGCGGCAAGATCGAGTTCGAAAGCGTGCCTTCCAAGACGTTCTTCAGCTTCCTTCTGTCCAACACCAAAGAAGGTTTCTTTGCCGACCCGATCTACGGCGGCAACAAGAACATGGTGGGTTGGAAGATGGTGGGCTTTCCCGGCGCGCGTGCCGACTATATGGACTGGGTTGACCAGCCCAACGTGAAGTACCCCTATGGCCCCGTGTCGATTTCTGGGGAGAAGGGTTAATCATGGCGATCAAGAAAGACAAAGTAGATGCGGTACTGGTTGGCTTCGGCTGGACCGGCGCGATCCTCGGGCAGGAACTGACCGAAGCGGGCTTGCAGGTGCTGGCGCTGGAACGCGGCGGCATGCAAGACACCCCGAAAGACGCCGAGTACCCCAAGGTGATCGACGAGCTGGCGTACTCCGTGCGCGGCAAGTTGTTCCAGGACCTGTCCAAAGAAACCGTGACGATCCGTCATGGCGTGGATGACGTTGCCGTGCCTTACCGCCAGAACGGTTCGTTCCTGCTGGGTACGGGCGTGGGCGGCGCGGGCTTTCACTGGAACGGCATGCACTATCGCGTGTTGCCGGAAGAGCTGGAACTGCGCACGCGCTACGAAACCCGCTACGGCAAGAAGTTCATTCCGGAAGGCATGACCATCCAGGACTTCGGCGTCACCTACGACGAATTGGAACCGTACTTCTCCAAGTTCGAATACGTGTGCGGCACGTCGGGCAAGGCTGGTAACCTGAACGGCAAGATCGTTGAAGGCGGCAACCCGCTGGAAGGCAAGCGCAGCAAGGAATTCCCGCTGCCCGCGCTGCCCAACACCTATGGCGCGCAGCTGTTCGAGAAGGCCGCGCGCGAGGTCGGGTTCAACCCGTATCCGGCGCCTGCCGCCAATGCCTCGGGTCCGTACACGAACCCGTATGGCGTGCGCCTTGGCCCCTGCAACTTCTGCGGCTTCTGCGAAAACTACGGCTGCTACATGTATTCGAAGGCATCGCCGCAGACGACGATTCTGCCGGTGCTCTTGAAGAAGCCCAACTTCGAACTGCGCACGCATTCGCAAGTCATCAAGGTCAACCTGGATTCGACCGGCAAGAAGGCCATCGGTGTCACGTACATCGACGCCCAAGGCCGCGAAATCGACCAGCCGGCCGACCTGGTGATCTTGTCGGCGTACCAGATGCACAACGTGCGTCTGTTGCTGCTGTCGGGCATCGGCAAGCCGTATGACCCGAAGACCAACGAAGGCGTGGTCGGCAAGAACTATGCGTATCAGATGAACGGCGCGGTTAACGTGCTGTTGCCCAAGGGCACCCAGCTGAACCCGTTTGTGGGTACCGGCGCGGGCGGCGTGGGCATGGACGATTTGAACGGCGACCAATTCGACCACGGCCCCCTGGGCTTTGTGGGCGGCGCCAGCATCCGCCACGTGCGCTACGGCGGCCGTCCGATCAAGCAGACGCCGACGACGCCGGGCACGCCGTCGTGGGGCACCGCCTGGAAGGCCGGTGTGCAAGACGCTTACCAGCGCTTCATGACGATCGGCATTTCGGGTTCGGTGATGTCGTACCGCGACGCTTATCTGTCGCTGGACCCGACCTACAAGGACGCCTACGGGCAGCCGCTGCTGCGCATGACGTTCGACTGGCATGACAACGAGTTCGACATGCTGGGCTACATGGGCAAGCGCATGGAGACCGTGGCCAAGGCCATGAACCCCGAGAAGCACTTTGTGGCGGTGCGCAAGAAGGGCGCGCGGTATGACACGCGCGTCTATCAAAGCACGCACAACACGGGTGGCGCGATCATGGGCTCGAACCCCAAGGAAAGCGTGGTCAACAAGTACCTGCAAAGCTGGGATGTGCCGAACGTGTTCGTGATGGGCGCCTGCGTGTTCCCGCAGAACATGGGCTACAACCCGACCGGTCTGGTGGGCGCCCTGGCTTATTGGGCCGCGCAGGCAATTCGCGACCAGTATTTGAAGAACCCCGGCCCGCTGGTCCAGGCTTAAGGAGACGGAACAATGTTGAAGCAAACCATTGTTGCGGCCTTCTCGGCCCTGGTCGCCAGCGCGGCGTTCGCCGCTGACGGCACGCCCGCCGCGCCCGATGCGCAGATGATCAAGCAGGGCGAATACCTGTCGCGCGCCGGTGACTGTATTGCCTGCCACACGGCCAGGGGCGGCAAGCCCTTTGCGGGCGGCTTGGGCATCGAGTCGCCGTTGGGCACGATCTATTCGACCAACATCACGCCCGATAAAGACACCGGTATCGGCAATTACACGTACGAAGACTTCGACCTGGCCGTGCGCCACGGCAAGGCGAAGGACGGGCATTCGCTGTATCCGGCCATGCCGTACACCGCGTACGCCAAGGTCACGCCGGATGACGTGAAGGCGCTGTACGCGTACTTCATGCATGGGGTGGAGCCGGTCAAGCAGGAAAACAAGGACACGGATATTTCGTGGCCAATGTCGATGCGCTGGCCCTTGACCGTGTGGCGCTGGATGTTTGCGCCGGACGTCGTCAGCGGCCCGGCCTCAAGCGACCTGAAGGGCGCTGACCGCGAAGCCTTGCTGCGCGGCCAGTACCTGGTGGAAGGCCTGGGCCATTGCAGCACCTGCCATACGCCGCGCGGCGTCGCCTTGCAAGAAAAGGCGCTGAGCGACAAGGATGGTTCTGCCTTCCTGTCGGGCGGCGTGGTGGAAGGCTGGCTGGCCAAGAACCTGCGCGGCGACGTCACCGACGGCCTGGGCAGCTGGACGAAGGAAGACATTGCCGTCTTCCTGAAGTCGGGCCGCAACGGCCATTCGGCAGCCTTTGGCGKCATGGCGCAGGTGGTGGAAGACAGCACGCAGCATCTGACCGATGCGGACCTGAACGCCATCGCGGTGTATCTGAAGAGCTTGCCGCCGGTCAACAAGGACGCCACCAAGCCTTTGGCTTATGACGAGTCCGTGGCCCAGGCGCTGCGTACGGGCAAGGACAAGGGCGATGGCGCCATGGCCTTCCTGAACAACTGCGCGGCCTGCCACCGCAGCACCGGCAAGGGCTACACGGAAACGTTCCCGCAGCTGGCGCTGAGCTCCACGGTGAATTCGGCGGACGCGACGTCGCTGATCCACATCGTGTTGAAGGGCGCCCAGATGCCGGGCACGACGGCGGCTCCCACGGCCTATGCCATGCCGGGCTTTGACTGGCGCATGACCGACAAGGAAGTGGCCGACGTAGTGACCTTCGTGCGCGCAAGCTGGGGCAACAAGGGGGCGGCAGTCAGCGCTTCCGACGTGGCCAAGGTGCGCAAGGACGTAGGCGCGGCGGCTCAGCCGGCGCGATAAGCCACGGCAGGAACTTGCTTGGATCGCATCGCGATGGTGCGAACCGATGCGATCCAAGGCGAACCCGCGGCGCCGGAAAGCTCAGGCTTTCCGGCGCCGTTTTCTTTTTCTGGGGGAATTGACAGGCGGCGGCGTCAGGCGCAAGCTCTGTTTCATGCGCCGACCCCTGACCCCGTTCGCCCTGATTATTACCACCATTACGATCATGGTGGGTTAGCGCGCGTCGGAACATCGCTACACAAACCCGCCAAGAGGCGGGTTTTTTGTTGGCTCGCCTTTTGCCTGTTTTTTTAAACGGAGAGCCCTTCATGACATCTTCAACCCCTTCCACTCCTGCCGCTTCTTCCACAGCCGCTTCTTCCACTGCCGCTTCTTCCACTGCCACTTCCACTTCTTCAACGCCTTCGACCCCTTCCACACCCTCGTTGCATTTTCTTTGCGGCAAGATCGCCGCAGGGAAATCGACGCTGGCTGCGGCGCTGGCCGCGCAGCCGGGCACGCTGTTGACCAGCGAAGACAACTGGCTGGCGGCGCTGTATCCGGGGGAAATCGTGGACATCACCGACTACGCGCGGTGCGCCAGCCGGCTGCGTAATGCGATGGGCAGCCATGTCGCGGCGCTGATCGGGGCAGGGTTGTCGGTGGTGCTGGACTTTCCGGCCAACACCCGCCGCAGCCGTGAATGGTTGCGGCAAGTCGCCGAGCAGGCCGGATGCCCGCATCAGCTGCACTACCTGGACGCTTCTGACGCGGTGTGCAAGGCCAGGCTCCAAGCGCGCAACGCGACGGGCGCGCATCCATTCACGACCACGGACGAGCAATACGACGCCATCACCGCGTACTTCGTGGAGCCGGACGCCGAAGAAGGCTTCAACATCGTCTGGCACCCGCAGCGCTGAATGCAGCGCTGAATGCAGTGACAAATCCAGCATGTTTTCCGCAACCGGCGGCGGATGCGCCTGCTATGATTACTGGATAAATACCCAGCTATCTGGCCAGGCCCATGTTTCCCCCGCATCGCTACTACTACCTGCACAATTTCCAGCGCGCCTTGGCGTGGGTCTCTGACCGCTACGCCGACTTGCTGGATGCCGCCGAACGCCGCTTCCTGGCCGATTTTTCGGCTTTGGCGCAGGCGTCGCAGGCGTTGATGGTGCGTATGCTGATGCGGCGCGGGCCGTGGTTTCGCGCCAGCCGGCTGGTGTACGAAGAAATCGAAAGCACCGAAGCCGCCGCCGCGCCGCTGGTGGCGCTGGGGTGGCTGGATGCGCACGCGCCCATGTCGCTGGACGAACTCTTCGCCCTGCACACCAAGCCGGAACTGTGCAAGATGTTTGCCGATGCCCCGGTGAAAGCCACGGCGCGCAAGGGGGATCTACTGGACGCCATGCGCGTTTTGCAGCCCGAACCCAAGGCGTATCCGGCGTGGAACCCCGCAGCGGACGAGCCCGTCTGGCGCGTGATGGTGGGCGATCTTTGCGAACGCTTCCGGCTGATGTTCTTTGGCAACCTCTATCAAGACTGGTCGGAATTCGTGCTGGCCGACTTGGGGGTGTTCCAGTACGAGGCTGTGCCGTTCGAGGCGTCGTCCCGGGCGTTTCAAACGCGTGCGGATGTCGACGGCTATCTGGCTTTGCAGGCGTGCCGGGCGGCGCTGGATGAGGGTGCCGAGATGGATGCGCTGCTACAGGCGGTGGATGCGTGCGCCAGCCAGAACCCCTGGCTGGAAAAGCGGCGCGCCAAGGTTTTGTTTCGCATCGGCCAAGCCTGTGAACGCGCGCAGGCGTGGCCGGACGCGCAATCGGCGTACGAACGCTGCGTGTATCCGGGCGCGCGACATCGCCGTATCCGTGTCCATGAACGCATGGGGCAGTTTGACGATGCCCTGGCTTTGGCCTTGCTGGCGCAAGACGCTCCCGAAAGTGAAGAAGAAAGCCAGCGCGTGGCGCGCATGCTGCCGCGCTTGTATCGCAGCGTGGGCAAGGGTAAACCGGCCCGGCCGGCGGCGCCCGCATTGCTGCGTACCGACTTGGTGTTGCCGCGTCCCGCTGCGCCTGCGGCAGTGGAATTCGTCACGCGCGACCATCTGCATCAAGACGACGCGCCCGTGCATTACGTGGAAAACGCGCTGATCAATTCGCTGTTCGGGCTGCTGTGCTGGCCCGCCGTGTTCGCGCCGTTGCCGGGCGCGTTCTTTCATCCGTTCCAGCGCGGCCCCGCCGATCTGGACGCACCCGATTTCCATCAACGCCGCGTGGCCCAGTTTGCGGATTGCTTGGCGCGGTTGGACACGCCGGGTTATCGCGACGTGATCTTGCGGCGTTACGCGGACAAGGCGGGTGTGCAGTCGCCGTTCGTGTTCTGGGGCGCCTTGTCGGAAGGGCTGCTGTTGCAAGCGCTGGATTGCCTGCCCGCCACGCACCTGAAGCTGTATTTCACGCGGCTGCTGCGCGACGTCAAAACCAACCGTTCGGGCCTGCCAGACCTGATTCGTTTCTGGCCGGCCGAGCGCCGCTATGAACTCATCGAGGTCAAAGGGCCGGGCGACAAATTGCAAGACAACCAGATCCGCTGGCTACAGTACTGCGTCTCGCACGGCATGCCCGTGCGGGTCTGCCATGTCAGTTGGCAGGAGGGCGCGGCATGAGCTACGCCGTAGCGGTGCGCGCGCTGTGCGAATTCACGGCGCGGGCGGGTGACCTGGACTTGCGCTTCACGCCCGCGCCGACGGGGCTGGAAGGCATGGCGGGCCATGCCGTCGTCACGGGCCGCCGTGGCCCGGACTACGAAACCGAAGTGGCGCTGTCCGGCCAGCATGAAACCTTACTGGTGCGGGGCCGCGCGGATGGCTACGACCCCGTGGCCAATCAGCTTGAAGAGGTCAAGACGTATCGCGGCTCGCTGGACAGCGTGCGTGAGAATCACCGCGTGGTGCACTGGGCGCAGGCGCGCGTGTACGGCCATCTGCTGTGCCAGTCGCGCGGGTTGGAGCAGGTGCGCGTGGCGCTGGTGTATTTCAACGTGGTCACCGAAGAAGAGACGGTGCTGGTGGAAACGCACCAGGCCGCTGAACTTGCCACGTTCTTCCAGGAACAATGCAATCGGTTCCTGGCGTGGGCCAAGACCGAGCTTGCGCATCGTCAGACGCGTGACGCGGCGTTGGAAAAGCTGGCGTTTCCGCACGGCGAATTTCGCGCAGGCCAGCGCGACCTGGCAGTTGCCGTGTACCGCACGGCGCGCGATGGCCGTTGCCTGATGGCGCAGGCGCCCACCGGCATCGGCAAGACCTTGGGCACGATCTTCCCGCTGCTCAAAGCCAGCCCAGGCACGGGGCTGGACAAGGTGTTCTTCCTGGCGGCCAAGGGTTCGGGCCGGGGTTTGGCCATTGAAGCCCTGGACACCCTGAACGCCCAGCCCGCGGCGCCCGGCTTGCGCGTACTGGATCTTCAAGCGCGCGACAAAACCTGCGAACACCCTGACCTGGCTTGCCACGGAGATTCCTGCCCGCTGGCGCAGGGCTTTTATGACCGCCTGCCAGAAGCGCGCGAAGCGGCGCTGCAACACGAGCGGCTGGATGCGCCCACCGTGCGCGCCACGGCGCGCGAGCATCAGGTTTGCCCGTACTACTTGTCGCAAGAGCTGATCCGCTGGAGCGATGTGGTCGTGGGTGACTACAACTATTACTACGACTCGTCGGCCATGCTGTACGCCATGACGCAGGCCTACCAGTGGAAGGTCGCGGTGCTGGTCGACGAGGCGCACAACCTGGTTGACCGCGCGCGCCGCATGTACACCGGCGAGCTGGATCAGGCGTCGTTGTCGGCGGCGCGCTATGCCGCGTCCAAAGCGTTGAAGAAGCCGCTGGACGGCTTGCAGCGTTCTTGGAATGCGTTGAACAAGAAGCAGACGGAACGCTATCAGGCCTATGAGATGGTGGCGCCCGGTGTGTTGTCGGCCGTGCAAAAGGCGGTGGGCGCCATCATGGAATCCATGGCGGAAACCCCGTTGCCGCAAGACGACCCGGTGCTGGTTTTCTATTTCCAGGCGCTGCAATTCATGCGGCTGGCCGAACAGTTTGGCTCGCACGCCTTGTTCGATGTGACCTTGTCGGACGTGGGGGTGGCCAGCGCCAAGACGCGGCCCTCGACCTTGTGCGTGCGCAACGTGATTCCGGCGCCGTATCTGGCGGCGCGTTACGCAGCGGCGCATGCCACCGTGCTGTTTTCCGGCACGCTCAGCCCGCAGCAGTTCTACCGCGACACGCTGGGCTTGCCGAAAGACACCCCGTGGATCGACGTGGCCGCGCCATTTCAAGCGGCGCAGCTGGCGGTGCGCGTGGTGGGCAACGTATCCACACGCTATCGCGACCGCGAACGGTCGCTTGCGCCTATCGTCGACTTGATCGCCAGCCAGTACGCCGACCGGCCGGGCAACTACCTGGGCTTCTTAAGCAGCTTTGATTACCTGCGTCAGGTGTCGGACCTGATGCGCGAGCGTCACCCGGGCGTGCCGATCTGGTTGCAGACGCCGGGCATGGGCGAAGCCGACCGCGCGGCGTTTCTGGCGCGCTTTACCGACACGGGCCAAGGCGTGGGCTTCGCGGTGTTGGGCGGCGCGTTTTCCGAAGGGGTGGACTTGCCGGGCAAGCGCCTGATAGGCGCCTTCATCGCCACGCTGGGGCTGCCGCAGGTGAACCCGGTGAACGAAAACATGAAGCGGGCCATGGACTTGCGCTATGGCGAAGAGAACGGCTACGACTACACCTACCTGTATCCCGGCATGCAAAAGGTGGTGCAGGCAGCAGGCCGCGTGATCCGCACCGAACAGGATGTGGGCACGGTGCATCTTATCGACGACCGCTATCGGCGCGCCAAAGTGCGCGGTCTGCTGCCGAGCTGGTGGCGGGTGGATTAGCCCCGGTTGCTCTGCTGTGGCGTTATGGCCGGGGCAGCGGTTCGGTCAATGGCCGACGCCCCGTGCCGCGAGGCGATGCGCTCACGCCTGCATAGCAAGGCGTAGATCGCCAGCGCGGTCAACAGCGCGATGCCGGCCAACACATGCAGCACCACGCGGAAGGCGTCGTCATAGATGTGTTGCAGCAGCGCAATGGCGGGCGGCTGCGCACGCGGTGGCGTATTCGGTGTCGCCGCCGGCACCTGCGCAGTTGCCGTCACCCGTGCATTCGGTGGCTCGGCCGGCACCTGCGCAGTTGCCGTTACCCGTGCATTTAGCGGCTCGGCCGGCAGCAGCGCCGCAGCTTCCTCCAGCTGACCCAGCGCTGCGCGATTCGCCGCCATCAACAGGGAAGGGGCATCGGTGGCGCCGGGTAGCGCTGCCGACAACTGCGTCTGAATCAACCCGGCCAGCAGGGCGCTAACCACTGCAATCGCCACACCGTCCGCCGACACGCGTACGGTGTTGAAGATGCCGGTCGCCATGCCGACATTGCGCGCGTCGACGACGCTGACCGCCATCGCATCCATCAAGCCCCATGGCAGGCCGATGCCGATGCCGATCAGACACATGGGCAGCCACAAACCGGCCGCGCCGGTGGTCATGACGCTGGCCAGCCACAAGAGGCCGATGGCCACCGCAATCAAGCCGACGGCCGACAGTACGCCGGGCTGGAACCAGCGCGTCAGCAGCGCCGCCACGAACGGCACGATGAGCAAAGGCGCGGCCAGGCCGATCATCAACTGCCCCGCTTCCCATGCGCTGTAGCCGTCGATGCCGATGAAGCGGCCGGGCAAGAGCGCGATCAGCACGATGAACAAAAACGCGGGCGAGGCCGCCAGCACCTGCACGCCCACAAAGCGCGAGCTGCGAAACAGGCTCAGGTCCAGCATGGGGCGGGCGACGCGGCGTTCGATGCGCACGAACGCCACGGCCAACAACACGGATGCGAGTAGCGCGCCGATGACGTACACATCCCCCCAGCCTGCCTCGGGCGCCAGCAGCATGCCGTAGGTGAACAGCCCGAGCGCCCCGGTAAAGGTGAGCGCGCCGGGCCAGTCCAGCCGGCCTTGCGCCGCAACGGTGGTCGGGCGCACGCTGATGGCGACCATGACGGCGCCCAGTACGCCCACGGCGCCCGTGGCCAGGAACACCCATTCCCAGCCCGCCGCCTCCACCATCCAGCCCGACGCGAGCGGTCCGAACGACAAGCCGATGCCGAAGGTGGTGCCCAGCAAACTGAACGCGCGGGTGCGCGCCACGCCGTGAAAGAGCGGCGCCAGCGACGACATGGCAGCGGCGAACGCGGCCGCGCCGCCCATGCCTTGCAGGAGCCGCAGTACGTCGATCCAAGCGGCCGTTGGCACAAACGGAATCACGAAGGTGGCCGCGCAGAACCCCACCAGACCCAACAGCCAGACCCGGCGCGGCCCGTACAGGTCGGTCAGGCTGCCCGACACCATGATGACGCTGCCATACGCCAGGATGTAGCCGTTCAATATCCAGTTGAGCTCGACCGGCGTTCCCCCCAGCGCGTGGCTGATGGATGGCAACACGACGGCGGGGCCGGTGAAGCACAACGGAATGAGCAGGGCTGTCAGGCAGGCGGACAGCAGTTGCAGCCAACGGTAGGGAGAAGCCGGTGGAAGAGACGCGGAGGGAAGGAAAGCGGGAGGAAGGGAAGCGGAGGGAAGGCAAGCGTTGGGAAGGCAAGCGTTGGGAAGGGACGCGGAGACAACAGGGGTGGGCATAACGCAAGGGCATCTGTAGACAGGGAGGCCAAGCTTAGGGGCACAGATATAAAAGAAAAATAGGCTAGGATTCCAAAGATTCCGGACAAATATGTCCGCATTGAGATTCGCATTGGGGTGCGTGGGATGGATAGCCTGAGCGGCATCGGCGTGTTTGTGCTGGTCGCGGAGACGCGCAGTTTTTCCGAAGCCGGCCGTGTGCTGGGCGTGTCGCCATCGGCGGTGGGCAAGAGCGTGGCGCGGATGGAGGCGCGCTTGAAGGTGCGTTTGTTTCATCGCAGCACCCGCCACATTGCCCTGACGCCCGAGGGCGAAAAATTCCTGGACCGTTGCCGCCGCATTCTGTCTGAGGTCGAGGCGGCCGAACTGGAATTGTCCGCCGCGTCCGACGCGCCGCAGGGCAAGCTGCGGGTCAGCCTGCCGCGCTACAGCGGGCTGTTCGACACCACCATCGCGAGCTTCATGCGCCACTACCCCGAGGTGGAGCTGGACCTGGATTTCACCGACCGGATGGTCGACGTGATCGGCGAAGGCTACGACGCCGTGGTGCGCACCGGCGAGATGGACGACTCCGGCCTGAAGCGCCGCCGCCTGGGGCCGTTTCGCCGCGTGCTGGCGGCATCCCCCGATTACTTGCGTGAGCACGGCACGCCCAAACGCGCGGCCGATCTGCTGCGCCATGCCTGCCTGCATTACCGCTACCCGGCCACGGGCCGGCTGGAAAAATGGCCGTTGAAGCGGGGGCCTGACGCGCCGCCGCTCGAGCTGCCGCTGACCTTGGTGTGCAACAGCGTCGAGATGCGGATTGCGTTGGCGGTGGGCGGGCAGGGCATCGTCTGCCTGCCCGACTTTACGATTCGCCGGGAGTTGGCCGCAGGCCAATTGCAGATCGTGATGGAGGACCGCACGCGCGGCAGCGGCACGATGTGGGCGCTGTGGCCCGCCAGCCGCCAGGCATCGCCCAAGTTACGCGTGTTCGTCGACCACTTGGCGCAGCATTTATTTCCGTGACATTCGCAGCACGGCAGGGCTGAAATTAGCCACTTGTGTCCAAGGGGACGCGCCATTAGCATGACGAGCATCATATTCAGCGGCGCCGCAAGTGACCGCTGTGCCGACAACAATAGTCACCCCAGGAGACCCGCATGCCCCCCGCCACGCCGGCTGATTCCACCCGCTTGAATCCCATCGTCGCCATGCCGGCCCACGCCTTGTCGGACGCCATCCGGCGGCGCGAGCTGTCCTGTGTCGAGGTCATGGGCGCCTATCTGGCCCATATCGACCACGTCAATCCCAAGCTCAACGCCATCGTGGCCCGGCGCGACGCGGATGCGCTGTTGCGCGAAGCCGCCGAGCGCGACGCTCAGCTGGATGCGGGCCAGTGGCTGGGCTGGATGCACGGCATGCCTCAGGCGCCCAAGGATTTGACGGCTGTGCGCGGCATGGTCACGTCGATGGGTTCGCCGGTCTATCAGGATCAGGTGACGCCGCATGATTCCATCATGATCGAGCGGGTGCGGGCGTCGGGCGCTATTTTCATCGGACGCACCAACGTGCCGGAATTTGGCTTGGGCTCGCATACCTATAACGCGGTGTACGGGGCCACGGGCAACCCCTATGACCTCTCCAAGACCGCAGGGGGCAGCAGTGGTGGCGCCGCCGCCGCGCTGGCCGCCCGCATGTTGCCGGTGGCGGACGGCAGCGATTTTGGCGGTTCGCTGCGTAACCCCGCCGCGTTCTGCAACGTGTATGGCATGCGCCCGTCTGCCGGCCGGGTGCCATTTGGGCCGTCGACGGATGTGTTCTTGAAGCAGCTGTCGTACGAAGGCCCCATGGGCCGCACCCCGCGCGACGTGGCGTTGCTGCTGTCGGTGATGGCGGGCCACGACAAGCGTTCGCCCTTGTCGCTGCGCGATGACCCTGCGCAGTTCGCCGCGCCGCTGGACGCGGACATGCACGGCAAACGTATCGGCTGGTTGGGCGACTGGGACGGCTATCTGCCCATGGAGCCGGGCATTCTGGACCTTTGCACGCAGGCGTTGGGCGTGCTGGGTTCCGCGGGCTGCAAGGTTGCCGACTACCAGGTGCCGTTCGCGGGCGAGCGCTTGTGGCGCATGTGGCTGGCGCACCGCCACCTGATGGTGGGCGGCCAATTGCACGGGCTGGTCGAAAACCCCGAGACGCGCAAGCTCGTGAAGCCAGCGGTGATCTGGGAAGTCGAAGGGCTGGACGGCATGACCGCGCGCCAGGTCTACCAGGCGACTGAAGAGCGCAGCGCCTGGTATCAGACCGTGCTGCGGATGTTTGAAGACGTTGATTATCTGGCCGTGCCCTCGGCGCAGGTCTTTCCCTTTGACGTCACATTGGACTGGCCCAAGCACATTGCCGGGCGCCCCATGGACACCTATCACCGTTGGATGGAGACGGTAACGCCGTGGACGCTGGCGGGTTGCCCCATCATCAGCGTGCCGGTGGGCTTCAACGCGCAAGGCCTGCCGATGGGGATGCAGTTGATCGGCCCGCCGCAGGCGGACTTCGACGTGCTGCGTCTGGCCCATGCCTACGAACAGGCCAGCGCACCGGCCGCCGACTGGGTCAACACCCGGTTGCCGGATGCGCTGTGGCGGGCGCCCGCCTGACCCCGGGATTGCGTACGGTCTGTCACCGTAAAACACAAGCGCTGGTAACCAGGCTTTGCATTTTTCCGACGAACCGGGCMATGATGCAGGGGTTTCCCTTGTTTTTCATGGCTCAGCCTGCCAGCCTTTGCAATAATTAGTGAACCTCTCCACATCCCGTCATGAACAGGCGTAGGCGCGCGGCAACGCGCGCCGGGTCGTTCAGCGGCGTTCCTTCGGGGCGCTGTAGCGTTGGTCCAGCACAAAGGTCTCCCGGCATGAAGAATCTGACACTCCGCCAGCGCATCCTGGCCAGCTTCCTGGTTGTTCTGGCCATCATGGCGTTGATGGTGGTGGTGGATTACCGGCGCTTGCTGCAAATCGAAGCCGAAGTCGCCACGATCAATACCGACGCCGTGCCGGGCATTTACTACAGCACGTCGATCCGCGCCTCGTGGTTTGCGGGCTTTGTGGTGGTGCAGGACGCCTACAACTCGGACACCGATCAGGAACGCCGCGCCGCGCTGGAAGCGTTGCCGAAGAATGATCAGCTACTGGACGACAGCGTTGAGCAGTACCGCCGCACCATTGCGCGCGGCGATGACCGCAGGATGTTCGACGAGTTCGAAAAGGAATTGAAGGAATACAAGCTCATCCGCGCTGACATCCTGGCGCCCGCCGCTATCGGCGATGTCGCGCGCACGCAGGCACGTATCAAGACTGAACTGCGTCCCGCGTTCTACAAGGGCCGCGATACCCTGGCCAAGATGGTGGCCGAGAATAAAAAGCAGGCCGACGATTCGGCCCTCAGCATCCAGAAGGCGGTCGATACCGCTGAAGCGGGCATGTTGATCTCGCTGGCCCTGGCCATTGCCGCCGCCATTATCTGCGGCGTCATGTTGATGCGCGCCATTGCCAACCCGATGCGCGACATCGTCAAGACCTTGGAATCCACTGGCGGCGGCGACTTGACCCGCCGCTTGTCGCTGGCGCGCAAAGACGAATTCAACGCCATCGAAACCGGCTTTAACGGCATGGTCGACGAGCTGACCGGGCTGGTCGGCAAGACGCAGCGTTCCGCCGTGCAGGTGGCGACCTCCGTCACGGAAATTGCCGCCACGTCCAAGCAGCAGCAGGCCACCGCGTCAGAAGTAGCGGCCACGACGACCGAAATCGGCGCGACTTCGCGCGAGATCTCGGCCACGTCGCGCGAATTGGTCCGCACCATGACCGAAGTGTCCAGCGCGGCCGAGCAGACTGCGTCGTTGGCGGGCAGCGGCCAGGTGGGCTTGGCGCGCATGGAAGACACGATGCGCAATGTGGTGGGCGCAGCCGGTTCCGTCAACGCCAAACTGGCCATCCTGAACGAGAAGGCCGGCAACATTACTCAGGTGGTCACAACGATTACGAAGGTAGCGGACCAGACCAACCTGCTGTCGCTGAACGCGGCGATTGAAGCCGAGAAGGCCGGCGAGTACGGCCGCGGCTTCGTCGTGGTGGCCACCGAGATCCGCCGCCTGGCTGACCAGACGGCCGTCGCCACCTATGACATCGAGCAGATGGTGCGCGAGATTCAGTCGTCGGTGTCCGCGGGCGTGATGGGCATGGACAAGTTCTCGGAAGAAGTGCGGCGCGGCATGGCCGACATGCAACAGGTGGGCGACCAGCTGTCGCAGATCATCCAGCAAGTGCAGACGCTGGCGCCGCGCGTGCAGATGGTTAACGAAGGCATGCAGGCGCAGGCGACCGGCGCCGAGCAGATCAATCAGGCCTTGCAGCAACTGAGCGATGCCGCCCAGCAAACCGTGGAGTCCCTGCGTCAATCCAGTCTGGCCATTGAAGAGCTGACGCTGGTGGCCAACGACCTGCGCAGCGGCGTGTCGCGCTTCAAGGTGTGAGCCGGGCCATGGCGCAATGGGCTCCGGCATCTGACGCAAACGCGGCCCGGGCGGCCGCGCGGCGGCTATACCTGCTGTTTCGCATCGGCGGCGACCGCTATGCGCTGGACGCGGGCGATGTGGTCGAGGTGCTGGGGATGCGGATGTTGAAGCAGGTGCCTGGCGCGCCGGCTTGGGTGGCGGGCATGCTGGACCGGCGCGGCGTGCCGGTGCCGGTAATCGACATGAGCCAATTGGCCGGCAAGAGCGCAGCGGCTGCCGTGACCAGCACGCGTCTGGCGCTGGTGCGTTATGGCGTGGACGCCGCGGATGGCGGAAATGGCGGAAATGGCGGGAATGGCGGAAATGGCGGAAATGGCGGGAATAGCGGGAATAGCGGGAATAGCGGAAATGGCGGCCGTTTGCTGGGATTGATTCTGGAGCAGGCGACCGAAACCGTGCACTACGACTCGGCCGCGTTCAAGCCTTACGGGCTGGATAACCCCGGCGCGCGTTACCTGGGGCCGGTGCTAAGCGACGCGCATGGCATGGTGCAGGCGGTCAAGGTGGCGGACCTGTTGCCGGCGTCTGTACGGGCTTTGTTGTATCCGCCGGACGACCGCAGGGATGCAAACGCCGACGCGAATTCCGACGCGAATTCCGGCGCGAATTCCGGCGAGAATTCCAGCGCGAATGCCGCGGCGAACGCCGGTGCAAACCCCGGGACCCAGCCATGAATCTGGTCGACGATTTCAGCGCCTTGCTCAAACGCAAGATGGGGCTGGACAGCGGCTCCATCGGCAAGGCCGCCGTCGAACGCGCCGTGCGCCACCGCATGGGCGCGGTAGATGCGGCGGATGAACGCGATTATCTGATGCGGGTGCAGACCGACCCCGCCGAAATGCAGCAGCTGATCGAAGCGGTCATCGTGCCGGAAACGTGGTTTTTCCGGTATCCGGAATCGCAGGCCGCCATGGCCAGGCTGGCGCGCGAGCGCTTGTTTGCCGTTGGCGTGCCCGACAACCGCGTGTTGCGCGTGCTGAGCGTGCCGTGTTCCAGCGGCGAAGAACCGTATTCCATCGCCATGGCCTTGTTGGACGCGGGCGTGCCGGCCTCGCGTTTTGAGGTGGACGCGGTGGACATCAGCGAGCGCATGGTTGAATTCGCCCGGCGCGCGGTCTACGGCCGCAATTCTTTCCGGGGCGACGATCTGGCCTACCGCGGCCGCCATTTCACTGAAACGGCCGACGGCCACCAGCTAGCCGACATGGTTCGCGCGCGGGTGCGCTTCCAGCAGGGCAACCTGTTCGATACCCATCTGTTGGCGGGCGCCGCGCCGTACGACTTTGTGTTCTGCCGCAACCTGTTGATCTATTTCGACGGCCCTACCCAGGAACGCGCCGTGCAGGTGCTGCGCCGTTTCACGCGTGGCGACGGCGTGATCTTCGTCGGGCCGGCTGAAACCAGTTTGATGACCGCGCGCCGTCTGCCCGCCGTGCCTGTCGCGCGCTCGTTCGCGTTTCTGGCTCAGACCTTGCCGCCGCCCGCCGAGACGTTCGCGCCGCCCAAGCCGATGGTGCATGCGTGGACGCCGCCGCGCCGGCCCGTCGCCCAGACGCCGGCCGCGCGCTTGCCGTTAGCGCACGCGGCGATTGCGCCGGCGCCGATGGATCGCGTAGCGCCCGCCGCTCGCCCTGACACGCCCAGCGCCGACGCCTCGCTGCGCCAGATCGCGGCCATGGCCGACCAGGGCAGGGTGCAGGACGCTATGGCCAAGTGCCAGGCGCATCTGGATATCCACGGCGCCAGCGCCGATGCGCTGCACCTGCTGGGCTTGCTGCAAGATGCCGCAGGCGACGCGCGTCAGGCGCAAACGTCGTATCGCAAGGCCCTGTATCTGGACCCGACGCACCGCGAAGCGCTGCTGCATCTGGCCGCGCTGATTGCGTCGGCGGGCGACACCGAAGGCGCGCGCCGCTTGCAAGCCCGCGCGGCGCGACAGGAGGCTCGACGTGACTGAATCTCTTGCCTTCATGTCCGACGTGGACGACTGCTGGAACCGCATCGGCATTCGCGGCGACAAAAGCTGCGAGCAGTTGGCCGGCCATGTGCACTGCCGCAATTGCCCGGTTTACGCGACCGCCGCCAAGCGCATTCTGGACCGCCTGCCGCCGCAGATGGAATCGTTGGAAGACGAGTCCGACGGGCAAGACAGCACCCGGCTGTCGTCGCTGCTGGTGTTTCGCCTGAACCGCGAATGGCTGGGCCTGCCCACGCGCTCGCTGGACGAAGTGGCCGCCACGCGCGCCATTCTGACGTTGCCGCATCGGCGCGACCCCGCCGTGCTGGGCGTGACGAACGTGCGCGGCACGCTGACCGTCTGTGTGTCGCTGGCGCGTCTGCTCAGCCTGGAAGCGGGCGCCGCAGAATTCCGTGACCGGCCGGCCGCGGCCCGCATGCTGATCTTCGGCGGCGCAGGGCGCGCGGTGGTGTTGCCGGTGGACGAAGTGGAAGGTATCCACGCCGTTGACCTGGACCAGTTGGAGCCATTGCCTGCCACGGTTGAAGGCGCCAGCTTGAAATACTCTCGCGGCGTGGCCCGCTGCGGCACGCGTAGCGTGGGCGTACTGGACGAGAATTTGTTGATGCAAGCTTTGGAACGGAGCCTGGCGTGAATCCGGACGAAATGCGCGACGCATCTTTGCTGGAGCTGTTCCAGCTGGAAACCCGCACTCAGGTGCAGGTGCTCAACAACGGCTTGCTGGCGCTGGAACACAACCCGACGTCGGCGCCGCAGCTCGAGGCCTGCATGCGCGCGGCCCATTCGTTGAAAGGCGCGGCCCGCATCGTGGACTTGCATCCGGCGGTGCGCATCGCGCATGCCATGGAAGACTGCCTGGTCGCGGCGCAGGAAGGGCGCCTGCGCTTGCAGGCCACCGACATCGATGCCTTGTTGTTGGGCGCGGACTTGTTGCAGCGCGTGGCCACGCCCGGCGTGGAGCTGGGCGCCGAGATCGACGACCTGGTCATGCGCCTGAGCAACGCGCCCAATGCGCCACCTGCCGCGCCGCCCACGCCGCCACGCGAACCCCGGCCGTCGGATTTCTTCCCGCCTATCCAGCGGCTGGATGATCCGCCGCCGACGCTGTCGGCAGCCACGTCATCAGGTTTCCCGACATCGGCATCCCCGTCTTCGGCTTTCCCGTCATCAGGTTTCCCGTCATCGGCATCCCCGACATCGGCATCCCCGTCTTCGGCGTCTCAGGCGCCGGCCGCGCAGGCGTTAACGCGCCGCACGTCGGACCAAGGGCTGTCGGACGGCGAACGCGTGCTGCGCGTGACGGCGGATACCTTGAACAAGTTGCTGGGGCTGTCCAGCGAAACGCTGGTGGAATCGCACTGGATCGGGCCATTCGGCGCGTCCATGCTGCGCTTGCGCCGTTTGCAATCGGGCGCAGGCCAGGCGCTGGACGGCGTGCGCGCGGCGCTCGCGGGCCAGCAGGTGGATGCGCGCGTGCAGGCCGCGTTGGACGACGCGCAGCGCATCGTCGAACAATGCCAGCAAGAGCTCACGCAGCGCACCAGCGAAGTCGATGAATTCGGCTGGCGCATGAGCCATCTGGCGCAACGCCTGTACGACACCGCGCTGGCGTGCCGCATGCGGCCGTTTGGCGACGGGCTGGGCGGCATGGCGCGCATGGTGCGGGACCTGGGCCGCTCGTTGGGCAAGCAAGTGCGGCTGGAGATCGAAGGCGACGCCACGCAGGTTGACCGCGACATCCTGGAAAAGCTGGACGCGCCGTTGATGCATTTGCTGCGCAACGCGGTGGATCACGGCATCGAAATGCCGATGGACCGCATGGATGCCGGCAAGTCGCCCGAAGGGCTGATCAAGCTGTCGGCGCGCCACGCAGCGGGCATGCTGCTGATTGAATTGAGCGACGACGGCGCAGGCATTTCGCTGGACCGGCTGCGCGTGGAAGTGGTGCAGCGCAAACTGACGAACTCCGAAACGGCTGCGCGTTTGAGCGAGGCCGAGCTGCTGGAATTCCTGTTCCTGTCGGGCTTCAGCACGCGGGGCGAAGTCACCGAGATCTCGGGGCGCGGCGTGGGGCTGGACGTGGTGCAGACCATGGTGCGGCAACTGCGCGGCGCCGTGCGCATCCATCAGACAACGGGCCATGGCACGCGCTTCGTGCTGGAAATGCCCTTGTCGCTGTCGGTCGTGCGCAGCTTGCTGGTCGAGGTGCAGGGCGAGATTTATGCGTTCCCGCTGGCCTACGTCAACCACGCCTTGCAGGTGCGCGCGGAAGACATCGAACAATTGGAAGGCCATCAGCATTTCCGCTTCATGGACCGGCAGATTGGCCTGGTCTCGGCGCGTCAGATTTTGCACGCGGGCGAACCCGCGCCGGGGGCGGAGTCGGTGGCGGTGGTGGTCGTGGGCAGCCACGACACGCAGTACGGCATCGCCGTGGATCGTTATGTGGGTGAACGCACGCTGGTGGTCCAGCCGCTGGACCCGCGTCTGGGCAAGGTGCAGGACGTGATGGCGGGGGCGTTGATGGATGACGGCACGCCGCTGTTGATCCTGGATGTGGAAGACATGCTGTTGTCGGTGCAAAAGCTGATTGAAGGCGGCCGGTTGACGCGCGTGGATGGCGGTGGCGCCATCGTCCAGACGCGCCGGCGCAAGCGTGTGCTGGTGGTTGACGATTCGTTGACCGTGCGCGAACTGGAACGCAAGCTGCTTGTGAATCGGGGCTTTGATGTGGCGGTGGCGGTAGACGGCATGGACGGCTGGAACATGCTGCGCGGCGAAGATTTCGACCTGGTTGTCACCGATGTGGACATGCCGCGCATGGACGGCATCGAGCTCGTGTCGCGCATCAAGGCCGATCCCAAGTTGCAAAGCCTGCCGGTAATGGTAGTGTCCTACAAAGATCGTGAAGAGGATCGGCGGCGCGGGCTGGATGCCGGCGCTGATTACTATCTGGCCAAGGGCAGCTTCCACGATGATGCGCTGCTTGACGCTGTTGAAGATTTGATCGGAAAGGCACTCACGTGAGAATCGGGATCGTCAACGATCTGCAAATGGCGGTTGAGACCCTGCGGCGCGCCATCGCGCTTGAACCGGGCCTGCAAGTGGCCTGGGTGGCGTCCAACGGCGAAGAGGCCGTCGCGCAATGCGCACGCGATCGGCCCGATGTGGTGCTGATGGACTTGATCATGCCCGTCATGGACGGCGTCGAGGCCACGCGCCGCATCATGGCGGAATCGCCCTGCGCCATCGTCGTGGTGACGGCCGACGTGGCCCGTCACACGTCGCGCGTGTTCGACGCCATGGGCCACGGCGCGCTGGACGCGGTGGATACGCCCGTCGTCGGCGGCGCGGATATGCGCACCGCCGCCGCGCCCTTGTTGCGCAAGATCCGCAACATTGGCTGGCTGATCGGCCGTTACGGCAACCGCCCGGCGCTGACACCCGTCGAGAAACCTGCCCCCAAGCATGATGCCCAGCGCTTGCTGGTCATTGGCGCTTCCGCAGGCGGCCCGGCGACGCTGGCGCAATTGCTGCGCGATTTGCCGCTGAATTTTCCGGCGGGCATCGTGCTGGTGCAGCATGTGGACGCGTCGTTTGCCGCCGGCATGGCCGATTGGCTGAACGATCAGGTGCTGTTGCCGGTGCGGCTGGTGCGCGAAGGCGAACGGCCGCTGCCGGGCCAGGTACTCTTGGCCGGCACGGACGACCACCTGCATCTGCTGGCCGATGGCACCTTGCGCTACACCGAAAACCCCAAGGAAAGCCTGTACCGGCCTTCCATCGATGTGTTCTTCCATAGCGTGGCGCAGCATTGGCGCGGGCTGGCGGTGGGCGTGCTGCTGACCGGCATGGGGCAGGACGGCGCGCGCGGCTTGAAGGCGCTGCGTGAACGCGGCTGCCTGACCATCGCCCAGGACCAGGCCACCAGCGCCGTGTACGGCATGCCCAAGGCGGCGGCCGCGCTAGAGGCCGCCGTGGAAATCAGACCATTGGATCAAATCGCCTCCCGCTTGATTCAGGCATTTGCCTGAGCGGATTGCTATTGCCAGACATCAAGGAATGACTATGCACCCTCCCATAGACAGCTCGGCCTCCGCGGACCTGAACTCGCACGCGGCCATGGTGCTGCTTGTTGACGATCAGGTCATGGTGGGCGAGGCGATCCGGCGGGCGCTGGCCACGGAAGGGAACATTGATTTTCACTATTGCTCGGACCCCTACAAGGCGCTGACGGTAGCGATTCAAACGCGGCCCACCGTCATTCTGCAAGACCTGGTGCTGCCGGGCGTGGACGGCTTGAGTCTCGTGCAGGAATACCGCAACCATCCGGTCACGCGCGATATCCCCATCATCGTGCTGTCCACCAAGGAAGACCCCGCCATCAAGAGCGCCGCCTTTGCGGCGGGCGCCAACGATTACCTGGTGAAGCTGCCCGATTCCATTGAGCTGGTGGCGCGCATTCGCTACCACTCGCGTTCGTATCTGGCGCTGGTGCAACGCGACGAGGCCTATCAAGCACTGCGTCAAAGCCAGCAGCAGCTGCTGGAAAGCAATATGGAATTGCGCCGGCTGACCAATTCCGACGGGCTTACTGGCTTGGGCAACCGCCGTTATTTCGACGAATACCTCAACGCGGAATGGATGCGCGCGCGCCGCGATGGCCGCGAGATCAGCATGCTGATGATCGATGTCGACCACTTCAAGGCCTACAACGACACCTATGGCCACATCGCAGGCGACGAAGCGTTGAAGCGCGTCGCCAACACCATCTTCGCCAGCTGCGACCGTTCAACAGATTTGGCGGCACGCTTTGGCGGCGAAGAGTTTGCGCTGGTGTTGCCCGGCACGCCGGCCGGCAGCGCGCGTTTGGCGGCCGAGAAGCTGCGCCGCGCGGTGGAAGCGATGCAGATTCCGCAGAAGGACATGGACTCTGGCCCGTGGCTGACCGTCAGCATCGGCACGGCGACGGCCATTCCGGCTGAGGCGCAACCTTGCACCGATCTGATCCAAGTAGCTGACCGCGGCCTTTATCAGGCCAAGCGCCTGGGCCGCAACCGTGTCGTGCCAGGGCAGATACCGGCGGCGACGGAATAAGCCGCAGTGCAGCGCCAGCTGCGGCGCTGGCATGGCCGGCACTACCGCTGTGGCATGGCCGACACTACAGATGCAGCTTGGTCGATGACTTCACTTCGTGCATTGACAGCGTGCTGAGCAGTTCCTTCACGCCAGGCAAGGTGCGCAAGCGGTTGCGTACAAATTCCGAATACGCATCGAAGTCGCGCGCCACGATGTGCAGCAGGTAATCGTGCTGCCCGGTTGTGTTGTGGCAGGCCAGCACTTCGGGCATGGCGGCTATTGCCGCTTCGAAGGCGTGGCACAACTTTTCGGTGTGGTTTTCCAGCGAGATGCTGACGAACGCCACCACCCCCATGCCTAGCGCGCGGCGGTCCAGAATGGCCTGATAGCCGCGGATGACGCCCGAGGTCTCCAGCCGTTTCAACCTTTTCCAGCAAGGCGAGGCCGACAGCGATACGCGCTCGGCCAGTTCCGCATTGCTCAACCGCCCATCTTCTTGAAGGATTTTCATGATTTTCCAATCGATCGCGTCAAGTTGATGTAACAAGGCAGTGTCTTTCATAAATTCGTTCTGGTGGGAAATAACGTTTCACATTATCGCGGTCTTGTGGACGATTTGGAAAGAAAATTGGCCTAGCCTGCGCCCATACTGCAATACATTCCGAGGCGGCCGGCGCTATTGTCAAACCCTGTGAGACGCGCCTGCCCGATCGGCTGGACCCCCAGAGAAAGAGGCACACCATGACGTATTCGACTTATCACAAGAAAGATATTTTCGGCCGGCCCCTGCATGCGGAAACGCAGATGATGTCTTACGGCTACGACCCGTTCCTGTCGGAAGGCGCGGTCAAGCCGCCGGTATTCCTGACGTCGACGTTTGCGTTCCGGTCGGCCGAAGATGGCGCGGAATTCTTTGATCTGGTGTCGGGCCGCAAGCCCTTGCCGCAGGGCGAAACGGCGGGTCTGGTGTATAGCCGTTTCAACCATCCCAACCTGGAAATCGTTGAAGACCGGCTGGCGTTGCTGGATGGTTCGGAAGCGGCCGCCGTGACGGCAAGCGGCATGGCGGCGATCAGCGCGGTATTGATGGCGTTCCTACGCCCTGGCGATCAGCTGGTGCAGTCGTTGCCCTTGTATGGCGGCACTGAAACGCTGATTGCCAAGATCTTTCCGGAATGGGGGATTGGCTCGCATCCCATCCAGGATGGCTTGTCGCCCAAACACATGCGCGCCGCACTGGAAGCGGCTGCCGCCAAAGGCCCGGTGCGCGTTTTCTATGTGGAAACGCCCGCCAACCCCACCAACGCGCTGATCGATTTCGAAGCCATGAAGAACGAGCTGGACGCCTTCGAGACGCGTCACGGCTATCGCCCGGTCTCGGTGTGCGACAACACGCTGCTGGGCCCGATCTTCCAGAAGCCTGCCGAGCACGGCGTGGACTTGTCGGTCTATTCGCTGACGAAGTATGTGGGCGGCCACAGTGACCTGGTGGCGGGCGCCGTCACGGGTTCGAAGGAGCTGATCAAGAAGGTGCGCGGTATCCGCAGCGCGTTTGGCTCGCAGCTGGACCCGCATTCGTGCTGGATGATCACGCGGTCAATGGAAACGGTGGTGCTGCGCATGAAGCAGGCGGCGCGCACGGCGACCAAGGTGGCGCAGTGGCTGGCCGGCAATCCGTATGAAAAGGTGCAGATCTTTCACCCCGAGATGATCACCGACCGCACGTATCAAGAGGTCTACAAGCGGCAATGCACGGGGCCGGGCTCCACGTTCGCCTTCGTGGTGGAAGGCGGCCGCGAGCGCGCGTTCCGCCTGATCAATGCGCTGCATCTGTTCAAGTCGGCGGTCAGCCTGGGCGGCACGGAATCGCTGGTGTGCCACCCGGCGTCGACCACGCACTCGGGTGTGCCTGCGGCCGAGCGCGATGCGGCGGGCGTGTCGGAAGGGCTGATTCGCATCTCGATCGGGCTGGAGCACGAAGAAGACCTGATCGCCGATATGGACCACGCCTTCCGCGGGCGCTGACGGGCGCGGCGCTTATGTGGCGGGGGTGGAAGCCTAGGCTGACGTGACAGCCGAAGCCGGAGCCGGAGCCGACGCTGAAGCCGAAGCCGAAGCCGAAGCTGACGCCGACGCCGCCGCCGCCGACGCCGCCGCCGAAGCCGGATTTTGTGCCGACCCCGACCCCGACCCCGACGCCGGCTGCCGTGAGCGGTTCAGTAGCACGAACCCCGCGGTGGCCAGCAGCATTACCGTCGCCGTGGCGATGACGGCGGCGTAGCCGGTGTCGAATGCCGTCTTGGCCACGTGCGTCAGCGCGGCGGCCAGATCGGCTGGCAGGCTTTCCGCCACGATTAGCGCGTCGTCCAGGCTGTCGCGCACGATGCCGTCCACGCCTTCTGGCGCGGCAAGCGTTTGCGCGTACACGCCGGTCAGGATCGAGCCCATCAGCGTGACGCCCAACGCGCCGCCCAGCTCGTAAGACACCTCTTCAATTGACGCCGCCATGCCCGCGCGTTCCGGCGTGGCGCTTTGCATGATGGAGCTGGAGGCCGCCGTCATGGTGGCGCCAATGCCCACGCCCAGCACGCTCAGGCTGATCATCTGCGGCATGACGTTGCCGTCATAGCTCAGCAGATAGCCGCCCATGCCGGCGCCCGCCACGGCCAGCGCCACGAACATCAGGCGCGGGCCACGTATGTATCCCAGCAGCCAGCCCGCCAGCGGACCCGCCACGAAGGCGGCCAGCGGCAAGGGCAGGATGAACAGCGCGGCTTCAATCGGCGACATG
Organism: Achromobacter sp. 10T422; assembly: GCF_056394065.1. NCBI lineage: Bacteria > Pseudomonadati > Pseudomonadota > Betaproteobacteria > Burkholderiales > Alcaligenaceae > Achromobacter > Achromobacter sp. 10T422. Next base: position 402,447 of record NZ_JBFTHD010000001.1, on the reverse strand, counting down.
CCCATCACCAGCTGCAGGCGCTGGCTGAATACGAGCTCCATGCCAAATAATGCGGCGCCCGCAAACAGCGCGGCGGCCACGCCCGAACTGAAGGTGGCGTTGCGGAAGATGGAAAAGTCGATCAGCGGATACGGGCGGCTGCGCTGGCGGCGCACGAACCAGGTCAGCATCGCCACGCCCGCCACGCAGCCCACACCGGCATGCAGCCAAGAGGTTGTCGCTTTGCCCAGCTCTTTCAGCGCGTAGGCGCACAAGATCAGGCCCACCATGACTTGCAGCGAACCCACCAAGTCCCAAGGGCGTTCGGCGTTCGGACGGCTGGCGGGAATGAAGCGCCAGGCCAGCGGCAGCGCCAGCAGCACGATGGGCACGTTGATGAGGAAGACCGAGCCCCACCAGAAATGCTCCAGCAGCACGCCGCCAATGACGGGGCCCAGCGCCGCGCCGCCCGAGGCGACCGAGGCCCAGATGCCGATGGCCACCGAGCGTTCGCGCTCGTTGGCGAAGGTAAGGCGGATGATGGACAGCGTGGCCGGCATCATCATGGCCGCGCCCAACGCCAGCAGCACGCGCGCGGCGATCAAGGCGGCGGCGCCGGGTGAATAGGCGGCAGCCAGCGAGGCCACGCCGAACACGGCCAGCCCCATCATGAACAGGCGCTTGTGGCCCAGGCGGTCGCCCAGGGTGCCCATGCCCAGCAACAGGCCGGACACCACTAAGGCGTACACGTTCACGATCCACAGCTTGGCCGACGCCGAGACCCCCAAATCATGCGTGAGACGGGGCAGGGCGGTGTACAGCACCGTCATGTCCACCACGATCAACAACAAGGCGATGGACACAATGCCCAGCACCAGCCAACGGCGCGGATCGGCCGTGGCGACAGCGTTCGAATGAGTCCGCTGCATAGTTCTACTCCTTGAATTCCACAACCGGCGGGCGCTGGAAGATGTGCTCTCCAGCAGGCCCACCGGTTGCAAGGCCGCATTATCTATCTGGTTTGTTGCCGTAAAAAGTTTGATTCCATCTATAAAATAGATGGATAAAAGGAGGCTTTATGCAATGGACCCTGGATCAAATCCGGCATTTCGTCGCGGCGGCGGACGCCGGTTCGTTCTCGGCGGCTGCCCGCAGCCTGGGCCGCGCGCAGTCGGCCGTCAGCACCTCGGTGGGCTTGCTGGAAGCGGATTTGGGCGTGGAATTGTTCGACCGCTCGCGCCGAAACGCCACGCTGACCCCCGCGGGCGAAGTGCTGCTGCAAGAGGCGCGCGAGCTGCTGCGCCAGGCAGGCGGGCTGGACCAGCGGGCGTTGTCGTTTGCGGCGGGGCAAGATGCGCGGCTGTCGATTGCGCTGGATGAAGCCTTGCCGTATCAGGTGCTGGGCGCGTTGGTGCTGGAGCTGGCCGAGCGCTTTCCCGCCCTGGAATTGACGCAGCTGAACGGCACCGCGACGGAAGTGGCCGACTACGTGCAGCAAGGCCGCGCCAGCATCGCTTTTCATTTTGACCGGGGCGACCCGGGCAGCGCGTTCGCGCACCGGTACTTGGGCAATGTGGCGCAAGCGGTGTTCGTGGCGGCGCGGCACCCGTTGGCGGCGCTGGCCGAGGTCACGCGTACCGACCTTGCGCACTACCGGCAACTGGTGATGCAGATGGATGGGGTGGACGACGTGGTGCTCAGCCCCACGGTATGGCGCACCGACAGCTTCTACAGCATCGCCGGCATGGTGGCCGACGGTCTGGGCTGGGCGATTCTGCCGTTGAACATTGCCGAGTACGAGAGCTTTCGCACGACGCTTGCGCGGGTGCCGTGCGCGGGCCTGGCGCTGCCGATGCTGTCTGTGAGAACGCTATGGCTGCAAGGCGCAACGCCCAGCGCAACGGAGCTTTGGTTGCAGCAGCGCATGGGGCAGTTGCTGCGGGCGTGAGGGATCAGGAAGACTAAAACGGAAAAACGAAAGCGGGCGATCAGCTCAGCAACGCGGTGACCAGATCGCCGCCCGCCTGGCTGTCGTCGGTGAAGTTCAGCGCCGTCTGCACGTGTTCCAGGTGTTCGTCCATCAACGCGCAGGCGCGTTCCGTGTCGCCCGCGCGGGCGGCTTCGATGAAGGCGTGGTGCTCTTGCGACGAGCAACTGGCGTCGTGCGAGCTTTGGTACAGCACGGTGATGACGGCGCTGCGCGCGGACAGCTCGCGCAGCATGCCCGTCAGCACGGAATTGCCCACGGCTTCCGCCAGCAGAATATGGAAATGGCCCAGCAGGTGATTGCGTTTCTGGACGTCGCCGCTTTCCAGCGCCGCGCGTTCTTCGGCCAGATGGGCGTCAATGCGGCGGTAGTCTGCGGCAGTGGCGCGGGCCACGAATTCCTTGGCCAACGCCGCTTCCAGAATGCGGCGCACGGCGTAGACCTCGCGTGCTTCGTTCGCGTCCGGCTTGCTGACGAAGGCGCCCTTGTCGGGCACGATGTTGATCAGCTTGTCTTTGGACAGCATCAGCAACGCCGCGCGGATCTTCGTGCGGCTGACCTTATAGACGCGCGCCAGCGCTTCTTCGCGCAGCCGGGTGCCGGGGGGCAGCTTGTGGGCCACGATGGCGGCGGCCACTTCGCGGGCGATATCGTCGGCGCTGGGGTCTGGCTGAACTTCCTGGGTCATGGGGCGCGGCAGCGGCTGCCGGGAGGGAAAAACCAATCGGGCAGCCAGTCTATCAAAAAGCCGAACAGGAAAGACAAACATTTTTTGAATACAAATCTTGGATTCAAGCCGGCCTGCCTGCCCCGCGCCCTAGCTGCGGTGAAACGCCGCCGGCTCAAAACGCCCCAGCGCATCCAGCAACTTTGTCCACGCCTGCACCCCATCCCGGATGGACGACAGCCGGAAGAACTCGTTGGGCGCATGCACGTCTTCGTCGGGAAGATTGAAGCCAAACATCAGGGTGTCGATGCCCAGCATCTCTTTGAACACAGACGTGATGGGCACGCTGGCGCCTAGCCGCACATGAATCGGCTTGGGGCCGCCGGGCGATTGCAGCACGGCTTCGGCGGCCGTCACCAAGGGGTGGCAGGCGGCAAGCGTGGCGGCAGGCGAGCCGGCATTCATCGCCACCACGTCCAGGCCGACGCCGGCCGGGCAATGGCGTTGCAGATGCGTCAGCACCGACTGAATCACATGCGCCGGGTCCTGGCCTTCGACGATCCGCACGGTCAGTTTGGCCTGGGCTTCACACGGGATGATGGTCTTGGTGCCTGCGCCGGTGTAGCCGCCCCACATGCCGTTCACGTCCAGCGCAGGGCGCAAGGTGATGCGTTCGCGCGGGCGGTAGCCGGGCTCGCCATGGGACGCGCCGCCCACATCGGTAAAGAAGGCGGATTCGTCGTATGGAAAGGCGGCGGTGTCCCGGCGCTGGCGGGGCGTGGGCGGTTCGGCGCCGTCGTGAAAACCCGCCACGGCGACGCTGCCGTCGTCTGCGTGCAGCGAGGCCAGCAGGGTCGCCATCTCATGCAGTGCGTTCCGGACGCCGCCGCCATAACGGCCGGAATGCAGGTCTTTGGCGGCGGTGCGCAGCTTGATTTCCAGCGCCGCATGTCCGCGCGCGCCAGTGTTGATGGTGGGCGTCTGGGCGCTGGCGCGGCCGCCGTCGGCGGACAGCACGGCGTCTGCCGTCAGCAGGCTGCGGTAGCGGTCAATCAACGGGCGCAGGGTGGGGCTGCCTGTTTCCTCTTCGCCTTCGATGAAGACTTTGATGTTGACCGGGCAGGCGCGCAGCGTCGCCAGGTAGGCGAACACCACTTCCAGCGCCACCGTGGTGGACCCTTTGACATCAGACGTGCCGCGCCCGTAGAGGCGGTCGCCGTCTTGCGTGGGTTCGAAGGGTGGCGTGCGCCAGAGTTCGACGGGGTCGGCGGGCTGGACGTCGTAGTGGCCATAGATCAGCAACGTGGGCCGGCCGGGCGCGCCCATCCATTCGCCATACACCGCGGCTTCGCCGCCGCCATCCAGCAACTGCACCTGTTGCAGGCCTTCCGCGCGCAGCCTCTCGCACAGAAAGCGGCGGGCGTCTTCCATGGAGCCGGCGTAGGCCGGGTCGGCGCTGACGCTGGGAATGCGCAGAAAGGTTTTCAGCCACGCTTCGATCTGCGGCTGGCGGGCGGCCAGGTGGGTCAACACCGGGTCAAAGGGATCGGACATGGAAGTTTCCTGTGGGGGAAAAGGGCGGGGAGGGGCGCGAGGAGAAGCGCGAGGAGAAGCGCGAGGAGATGCACGCGGAGAAGCGCGTGGCGCAGCGCGGGGAGGACGTTTGGGAACTCACTCGCCGCGAAAGCCGCTGCGCTGCACCAGCTCGGCCAGCTCAGCGGTCTGCTGGGCGTAGAACGCCTGGCCTTCGGCCAGCGTCTGGGGCGGGAACAGAATCTTGCCCTGCGCTTCCAGTGTTTTGCGCGCGGCGGGGTCGCGCAGCGAGGCCTGCACGGCGGCATGCAGTTTCTGCACCACGTCGGCGGGCGTGCCTTGCTTGACCAGATACGCCGTCCAGATGGTGTAGTTGAAGTGTTTGAGCGTCGTGCTTTCCTGCACGCTGGGCACATCGGGCAACGCCGCCAGCCGTTCGCGGTTCAGCGTGCCGATGATCTTCAGCCGGCCTTCCCGGCGCAGGTCTTCGTAGTTGGCTTGGTACGGCATGATGGCGAAGTCGATCTGGCCGCCGGCCATGTCCGTGATCAGCGGCGCGCCGCCGCGATACGGGATGTGCGTCAGCGTGATGCCGGTGCGAGCAGCCAGCGCCGCCGTGATCAGGTGAATCATCGAGCCCGCGCCGCCCGAGCCATAGGTCAGCGGCACGTGGCGCTGGCGGGCCATGGCGATCAGCTCGTCGACATTGGCCGCGCCCAGATCGGCGCGCGTCACCACCACGTAGGGCGAGGTGGCCACGGGCGCCACAAACTGAAAGTCTTCGGGCTTGTACGTTACGGCCTTGTTCGTCAGCCCCGCCAGAATCAACTCGTTGGGTGAACCCTGAAAGAGCAGATAGCCGTCGGGCTTGGCGTTCAACACGCGGTTGGCGCCCAGCGCGCCATTGGCGCCGCCCAGGTTTTCAACCACCACCTGCGCGCCCAACGCCTGTGAAATCGGCCCTTGCACGGCGCGCGCCGTGATGTCGCTGGCCGCGCCCGCCGGGTAAGGCACCAGCAGCGAGACGGGGCGGGCGGGATACGCCTGCGCGTAGGTGGGGGCGGGCAGGCTCAAGGCCGTCAACAACGCCACGGCGGCGGTCATCAGATTCTTTTTCATGGCATTCCCCTTTGATAGATCCGAGTGCTGGAAGGGATGCTAGAAGCCGCCGTTTCATCTGTCCAATCGATTGATTGGCTGATTACAATGCGTTTTTTGCATGATTGGGTTATTCAAGCGGTCTTCGCAAGCGCGTTTTGCACGCGATTTGCAGACGCGTTTTGACTACAAGGACGCCAAGCACCATGAACTTGTCGCAACTTGCGCACCTGGTGGCGCTGCTGGAAACCGGGTCGTTCACCCGGGCCGCCGAATCGCTGCACTTGTCGCAACCGGCGTTCAGCCGCAGCATCCAGTTGCTGGAAGGCGAGCTGGGCGCGTCGCTGGTGGACCGCATCGGCAAGCGCAATGAGCCCACGCCGCTGGGCCGTTTGGTGGGGCAGCGGGCGCGTCGCGTGCTGGCGGAAGTGGAAGAAATTCGCCGCGAAGCCGAGATGCTGGCCCAAGGCGAAACAGGCGCGATCCGCCTGGGGCTGGGGGCCGCGCCCAGCGCGTTGCTCAGCGTGCCTGTGATGCAGCATCTGCTGGATCAGTATCCGAAGCTGCGTGTGAAGCTGTCGCGCGGGCCAACGGAATCGTTGTTGGTGAGCCTGCGTGAGCGCGTGCTGGACGCCTTGATCGTGCACATCCGCACGTTGGACAACGAAGAAGACCTGGAGGTGGCCCCGATGCCCGCGCTGGCCTCGGGCTTTGTGTGCCGGCCGGGCCATCCCTTGCTGGCGTCACGCCAGGCTGCGCTGACCGACGTCTTGCGTTACCCCGTCGTGTCCACCGGCCTCAGCCCCGAAATCCGCCGCCGGCTGGCCGCCGCCGCCGCACCCGCTGGCTTTGAATTGCACATGGAGTGCGAAGACATTTCCTACCTGTTCGATATCGTCGAACGCTCGGACGCCGTCTTTCTGGGCGTGCTGGCCTCGGCGCGTACGCTGGCTGATGCCGGCAGGCTGGTGCGCCTGCCGCCACCACCTGGCTTCGATATCCAGGCGCACTTTGCTTTCGTGACCTTGCGTGGCCGCAGCATCAGCCCGGCCACGCGCATCACGCGGGAAGTCTGCTTCCAGACCATTCAGCAAGCGGCGGGCGAGTCCACGCTTTAGCTTCCGCCTTAGCCTCTGCTTTAGCCTCCGCTTTAGCTTCCGCCTTAGCCTCTGCTTTAGCCTCCGCTTTAGCTTCCGCCTCAGCCTCCGCTTTAGCCTCCGCCTCAGCCCCGCCTCAGCCCCGCCTTAGTCCTTCGCCATCAGCCCCAGATACTCAATCAGCCCCTTTTCCTTCACGTACGTCGCCTGCGCCCATTCTTTGTAGTCCTGGCTGTTGCGGTACGCGGGCTGCTGGTTCAGCTGGTTCATGACCTCGATGCTGGCCGGGTCGAACAGCGCTTTCTTGAACGCATCGTGCAGCGTCTTCACGACGGCCGGGTCCATGCCCTTGGGGCCGGCCAAGCCATAAGGCGACGTGGACACAACCTTGTAGCCAAGCTCTTGCGCGGTGGGCACATCGGGCCAGCGCGTGGTGCGCTTGTCGCCGAAGGTGACCAGCAGGCGCATCTTGCCGGAGTCTACAAACTGATCCCAACCCGTTGCGTCGCTTTGCGCCATGACGTGGCCGCCCAGCAGCGCTTGCTGCATGTCGGCGTTGCCCTTGAACGGCACGTGGTTCAGCTTGACCTTGGCGTTGATGGCGATTTCTTCGATCAGCAAATGCGGCGATGAGCCGATGCCGGTAGAGCCGTAATCGATCGTGCCGGGCGCCTTGCGTGCCGCTTCGATGTATTCGTTGAACGTCTTGTACGGCGAGTCCGAGCGTACGGTGAAGCCGAAGGTGTAGCCGGACAATCCGATGATGAAGCTGAAATCGTTGATCGGGTCCCAGCTGCTTTTCTGCATGTAGGGCATGCGCAGCATGGCCAGCGTGTAGAGCGCGATGGTGTAGCCGTCGGGCTTGGCGGTGCGCGCCATGGTGGCCGTGCCTAGCGTGCCGCCCGCACCCGGACGGTTTTCCACGATGACCGGCTGGCCCAGGTATTTGGACGCGTCCTGCGCCACGATGCGCAGGTGGCGGTCGGTGGAACCGCCTGCGGGGAAGGGCACGATCAGCGTGATGGGCTTGGTGGGAAACGCGGCTTGCGCGCTGGCGGACAGCGGTAGGGCGGCGCCTGCGGCGGCCAGCAGCAGGGCGCCCAGGCAGGCGCGGCGCATAGGCATCTTGGGCATGAGGGTTGTCTCCAGGGTGTTGTTATGGTTGGTGTTGAAACGTCATCCGGCTGCCGGCGCGTCGCGTAACGCGACCTTCACCGGCAAGCGCGACAAAGCCTCGCGCAGCTGCTCCTTCAGCGGCGCGGATGCACCCGGCGCCGCTTCGACGGMGACATCCGGTTGCGCATCGGCCAGCACTMGGAAGACATCGCTGTCTTCGAGAAGCCCGGCCGCGTGCAGGGTGCGCGCCACCACGGCTTGCACCGATACGGCAGTGGCCAGGCGGCGCAAATCAGGTTTGTAGATCTTGCCCACGTTGGTCATGGGCATCGCGTCCAGCACGATGACGCGCTTGGGCCGCGCCGGCCCTTCGTCCACGTGCGCGGCGGCATAGGCGACGAGTTCGGCTTCGGTTGCCTGCGCGCCTTCGGCCAGCGTCACGAACGCCACGGGCAGCTCGCCCGCATACGCGTCCGGCGCGCCGACGGCGGCGCACAGTTGCACGGCGGGGTGCGACGCCAACGCGTCTTCGATGGTCTTGGGATCGATGTTGTGGCCGCCGCGAATGATCAGGTCCTTGGCGCGGCCCTGCAAATGCAGCCGGCCTTCGGCGTCCAGGAAACCGACGTCGCCGCTGATCAGCCAGCCGTCTTCGGTGAAGGCGCGCGCGGTGTCGTCGGGGTCGAGAAAGCCCGGGATCACGTTCGGCGCCTTGAACAGCACCATGCCCGCCGTGCCAGCGGGCAAGTCACGCGCGGCTTCGCCCGCCGGGATGTCCAGGCCGACGATGCGCACCTGCACATAGGGCAAGGGGTAGCCCACGCAGTTCACGGGGAATTCCGAGCCGGGCGGGGTGATCGACGAAATGCCCGCCATTTCGGTCATGCCCAGGCTTTCGTTCACATGCAGCCCGAACAGGCGCTTGAAGCGCGCGGCCAATTCGGCGGGCAAGGGCGCGGCGCCCGTGCGGCAGTAGCGCAGCGTCGAGATATCGGCGCCCGCCAGCGGGATGTCGGCCAGCGCCGCCAGAATGGTCGGCACGCCTTGCAAGGACGTCGCGCGGTGCTTCTCAACCAGCCGCCAGTAGTTGCGCAGCACGTCGCGGTTGCGCAGCAGCAAGGTGGTGGGGATGACGGTTTCCACGCCCGCTGACAACGCGGCTAGCGAGGCGGGCAGCACGCCCGCCACATGGAACAAGGGGTAGCCGTTGATGACCACGTCGTCAGGCCCGGCGTTTTGCAATTGCACGGCGGCCCAGGCCGTGAACACCTGGTTGGCGTGGGTGTGTATGGCAAGCTTGGGGGCGCCCGTCGTGCCGCCCGTGTGAAAGTACGCGGCGACGTCGTTTGCGCGGATCACGCGTTCGCTGACCAGGCGGTCGGCCGGTTGCGCCGAACGGTTGGCGTTGAAGTCCAGCGCGTAGTCGGGCAGCGCAGGGCGTTCCGACAGCGGTTCGTCCAGCGGGGCCACGCGCAGCAAGGTCTGCAAGGTGGGCACGCGCTCGCGCAGCCGCAAGGCTTTGGACCATGTGCCGCATTCGGCGTCCGAGCCATAGGCAATCAGCACCTTGGCGCGCGCGGTCGTCATCAGCGACGCGAGCTTGTCTTCCGACAGCAGCGGGTTCAGCGGCTGGACGATGCCAGCGGCTTCACCGCCCCACAACGCCAGGTGATATTCCAGACAGCCGGGCAGCATCACGCCGATGGCGTCGCCCGCGCGCACGCCCAGGTCGTGCAACAGATTGGCGGTCTGGTGGATGCCCGCCAGCAGTTCGCGATAGCTCCAGTGCAGCGCGTCGTCAGCGGGGTCGGCTGTGCGCAGAAAGGTCAGCGCGGTCTTGTCGCCAAAGGCGGCGGCGGAATTGCGGAAGATCTCGTAAGTGCTTTGCACCGTCAGCGTTTCCGCCAAGGGGCGCGCAGCCAGCCGCTGCACGTCGGCGGCGCTGCGCACCGGGAACGGCGCCGAGAACGGGCGCGACAAGGGCGGGGCGGCGTAGACCAGCGTCATGTCCGTAGCCCTCCGCTTACGCCTGCCCCAGCGCGATGTAGCGGCGCAGGTGGTGGTCTTCGTCGCCCAGTTGGTGGTCGATCATCACAAGGCGCTTGGCGTAATGCGCCAGCGGCAGCTCCCACGTCATGCCGATGCCGCCGTGCAGCTGGATGCTTTCTTCGGCCACCAGCGTGCCGATGCGGCCGATGGTGGTCTTGGCGGCAGACAGCGCGCGTTCGCGGGTGGCGCGGTCAGGGTGGTCAAGGGCGGCGGCGGCGTTGATGACGGCGGATCGGGCTTGTTCGATTTCCAGCAGCACGTCCGCCATGCGGTGTTGCAAGGCCTGGAAGCTGCCGATGGGCGTGCCGAACTGGCGGCGCGTGCGCAGGTATTCCAGCGTGGCGTCGCGCGCGCAATCCATTGCGCCCACGGCTTCCGAGCACAGCGCCAGGATGCCCCGGCCCACGGCGCGTTCCAGCACGGAGTAGCCCGCGCCGGCCTCGCCCAAGAGCGCGTCAGGGCCGAGCTTGACGTTATCGAACGTGAGTTCAGCGGCGCGTCCGCCGTCGATCAGGCCGTAGCCGCGCACCGACAGGCCCGGCGTGCCGGCGCTGACCAGGAACAGACTGACGCCGGCTTCGTCGTCTTCCGCGCCAGCGCTGCGGGCAGACACCAGGAACAAGTCGGCATGTTCGCCCGCCGTGACGACGGCCTTGGCGCCGTTGATCACCCAACCGTCGCCTGCGCGTTCGGCGCGCGTGCGCACCTGGTTCAGGTCGTAGCCGGAATCGGGTTCGCCCTGCGCCAGCGCGGCGGTAATGCCGCCTGCGATCAAGCCGTCCAGCGCTTCGCATTGCGCGGGCGTGCCGGCGGCGGCAATGGCGCTGCCGACCATCAACGCGTCCAGGAAGGGTTCGACCACCAGCCCCCGGCCCAGCGCCTCAAAGACGACCGAGATATCAAAGCCCGCGCCGCCCAGCCCGCCATCGGCCTCGGTAAACAAGGCGCCGATGGCGCCGAGTTCGGCATAGCGGCGCCAGAATTCCACGCTGTAGCCTTGCGGCGATTGCGCGTGGCGTTCGCGGGTGGCGAAGTCGTATTGCTCGCTGACAAAGCGGCGCAGCATGTCTGACAGCATGCGCCGGTCTTCGGTGTGTTCAAAGTTCATGGCCGGCCCTTACAGTCCCAGGATCATCTTCGAGATGATGTTCTTCTGGATTTCATTGGAGCCGCCGAAGATCGACAGCTTGCGGTTGTTGAAGTACTGCGCGGCGGCGCTCTCGGCGCCTTCCGGCCCGATGGGCGGGGCGTCGTAGCCATCGTGCAGCGCTTCCGGCACGAAGGGGCGCGCGTACGGCCCCATGGCGCGGCGTTGCAGCGCCGTGATTTCCTGGCGGATCTGCGTGCCGCGTATCTTCAGCATCGAGCTTTCCGCGCCGGGCGCGCCACCGCCCGCCACGGCCGCCACCACGCGCAGATTGGTGGTGCGCATGTTGGCCAGTTCGATTTCGACGCGCGCCATGCGGGCCGCAAAATCCGGATCTTCGGCCAGCGGGCGGCCATGCTTTTTCTGCTTGGCGGCCACGGCCTTCAGGCGTTCCAAGGCGGCGGTGGACTGGCCCACGCCCGCGATGTTGGTGCGTTCATAGGTCAGCAGGTACTTGGCGCAAGTCCAGCCGCGGTTCTCTTCGCCCACCAGGTTTTCAACCGGTACGCGCACGTCCGAGAAGAACACTTCGTTGACTTCGTGTTCGCCGTCCAGCGTGATGATCGGGCGCACTTCCACGCCCGGGCTGTTCATGTCGACCAGCAGAAAGCTGATGCCTTCCTGGCGCCGGCCTTCTTGCGAGGTCCGCACCAGGCAGAAAATCATGTTGGCGTACTGGCCCAGTGTGGTCCAGGTTTTCTGGCCGTTGACGATGTAGCTGTCGCCATCGCGCACGGCGGTGGTCTTGACGGAGGCCAGGTCGGAACCCGCGCCGGGTTCGGAATAGCCCTGGCACCACCAGTCGCTGCCGTCCAGAATGCGCGGCAGCCAGTGGCGGCGCTGCGCTTCGTTGCCGTACTTGATCAGCACCGGGCCCAGCATGCTCAGCCCGAAGGGCACGATGCGGGGCGCGGCGGCCAGCGCGCATTCGTTGTCGAAGATGTATTTCTGCGTGGTGGTCCAGCCGGTGCCGCCGTATTCCACGGGCCAGTGGCTGGCCAGCCAGCCGTGCTGGTTCAGGATGGCGTGCCATTCGACCATGTCGTCACGCGTCAGCAGCTTGCCTTGCGCGACCTTGTCAGACAGGCGCGACGGCAGCTTGGCCGCCAGGAAGGCGCGCACTTCGTCGCGGAAGGCGTTTTCTTCAGGGGTGAATTCCAAGTCCATGTCGGTCCTTAGTAGATTTCAAACAGGCCGGCCGCGCCCATGCCGCCGCCAATGCACATCGTGACGACGGCATAGCGGGCGCCACGGCGCCGGCCTTCGATCAGCACATGGCCTGCCAGGCGCGCGCCGGTCACGCCAAACGGATGGCCCAGCGCAATGGAGCCGCCGTCCACGTTCAGGCGGTCCATGGGGATGCCCAGCTTTTCCTGGCAATAGAGGGCTTGCGACGCAAACGCTTCGTTCAATTCCCAGAGGTCGATGTCTTCGACCTTCAAGCCGTGGCGCGCCAGCAGCTTGGGCACGGCGTAGACGGGGCCGATGCCCATTTCGTCGGGTTCGCATCCGGCGATGGCCAGGCCACGGAACGCGCCCAGCGGGCGGATGCCGGCGCGTTGGGCTTCGGCGGCTTCCATCAGCACGCAGGCCGCCGCGCCGTCTGACAGCTGCGAGGCATTGCCCGCCGTGACGAACTGGCCCTCGCCGCGCACCGGGGCAAGGCCCGCCAGGGCCTCGTAGGTGGTGCCGGGGCGGTTGCAGGTGTCTTTGTCGACCGTGACTTCGCGTTCGCTGACGGTGCCGGTGGCGCGGTCAGTGACGGACATGGTGGTGGTGACGGCGATGATCTCTTCGCGGTAGCGGCCGGCGGCTTGGGCGGCTTCGGTGCGGGCCTGGCTAAGCGCTGCGAAGCGGTCTTGCGCTTCGCGGCTGATGCCGTAGCGGGCGGCCACGATGTCCGCCGTTTCGATCATCGGCAGATAGAGCTCGGGCTTGTTGGCGAGTATCCACGGGTCCATGCCGCTGACGCCATCGTCGCGGGTGCGGATTTGCGAGACCAGCTCAACGCCGCCCGCGATGACGGCGGGCGCGCCGTCCATCACGATGCGGCTGGCGGCGGACGCAATGGCTTGCAGGCCCGACGCGCAATAGCGGTTGATGGTGGCGCCGCCGACGCTCACCGGCAGGCCGGCGCGGATCACGGCCTGGCGGCCGATGTTGCGGCCCGTGGCGCCTTCGGGGTAGCCGCAGCCGATGAAGGCGTCTTCGATCAGGGCGGGGTCTATGCCGGCGCGGTCAACGGCGGCGCGCACGGCGTGGCCGGCCAGCGTGGGGCCGGCGATCAGGTTGAATTCGCCGCGCCCCGCCTTGGTGATGGGGGTGCGGGCGGTAGAGACGATAACGGCTTCGCGCATGAGGATGTCCGGTAATGAAAAGGTGGGATCAGGCAGCCTGGTTCAAGCTGGCGAAGTTGCAGCCTGATTCAGGCTGGCGAAGTTGCGGCCGGATTCGGCCAGCTGCACGAGCAGTGGCGACGGTTTCCAGAACGCCGGGTCTTCCTTCGCGTAGCTGCGGATGTCGGCCAGCACGCGGTCCAGGCCCACGCTGTCGGCGTAGTGCATGGGGCCGCCGCGATAGCGCGGAAAGCCGTAGCCGGACAGAAACACCACGTCCACGTCCGACGGGCGCAGCGCAATGCCCTGGTGCAGCACGTTGGCGGCTTCGTTGATCATGGCGGCCAGATAGCGGCGCTGGATGTCTTCCTGCGTGAACGGGCGCGGCGTGACGCCCGCGCGGCGGCGTTCTTCGTCGATGATGGCCAGCACTTCCGGGTCGGGCGTGCCAACGCGTGCGCCATCGGCATACAGATAAAAGCCCCGGCCGGTCTTTTGGCCGAACCAGCCGCGTTCGCACAGGCGGTCGGGAATTTGCACGTAGCGCAGGGCCGGGTCGCGCGTGGCGGCGCGGCGCTTGCGCGTGGCCCAGCCGATGTCGCCGCCCGCCAGGTCCGCCATTTGATACGGGCCCATCGGGTAGCCGAATTCGCGCACCGCCGCGTCGATGTCATAAGGCGATGCGCCGTCTTCCATCATCATGTCTGCCGCCTGGCGATGCACGGCAAGGATGCGGTTGCCGATAAAGCCGTCGCATACGCCCGCCCGCACGGGCGTCTTGCGCAGCTTACGCGCCAGCTCGAAACCGGTGGCCACCGTTTCGGGCGACGTGTGTTCGCCCACCACGATCTCCAGCAACTTCATGATGTTGGCGGGCGAGAAGAAGTGCAGGCCCAGCACATCGGCCGGCCCGCGCGTGGCCGAGGCGATGCGGTTCACGTCCAGGTAAGACGTGTTGGTGGCGAGCACCGCGCCGGGCTTGGCCACCCGGTCCAGCTGCGCGAAGACGGCCAGCTTCACGTCCATGTCTTCGAACACGGCTTCGATGATCAGGTCGGCGTTGTCCAGGGCGTCGTAGGTCGTGGCGCCCGTCAGCCGCGACAGCCGGGCGTCGCGCTCTTCCTGCGTGATGCGGCCTTTCTTGACGAGCAGGTCGTACACCTGAGCCACGCGCCCGCGGCCACGTTCCAACGCCGCGTCGTCCTGTTCAACCATCACCACCGGCAGCCCCGCGTCCAGCACCGACACGGCGATGCCCGCGCCCATCGTGCCGCCGCCCACCACGCCGATCGTGTCCAGCCGGCGCGGCCGCGCTGCTTTCAGTTCGGGGATCTTGGTGGTTTCGCGTTCCGCAAAAAAGGCATGCACGAGGCCTGCGCGTTGCGGGCTGTCCAGGCATTGCAGGAACAGCGCGCGTTCGGTGCGCAAGCCTTCGTCAAACGGTTGTTCGATGGCGGCGCGCACGGCTTCGACGATCTTCGCGGGCGAATACAGGCCGCGCAGCGTTTTGGCGACGTGTTCGCCGGCCGCCGCGGCTTGCGCCAGCGCAGTGGCCTTGTCGGCCAACGCGGCCGTGGCGTCGCGGCTGCGGCGCGGGCCCGCGCCTTGCGCGAGCAACTGCCGGGTGTAGGCCAGGCCAGCGGCCAGTGCGCTGTCGCCATCACCTTCGCCATCGGCCAGCGTGTCGACCAAGCCGGCCTTCACTGCCGCGTTGGCCGACAGGTGCTTGCCCGACAGCATCAGGTCCAGCGCGGCGGCAGCGCCAATCAGCCGGGGCGTGCGCTGCGTGCCGCCCGCGCCGGGCAGCAAGCCCAGGTTCACTTCAGGCAAGCCCAGCTTGGCGCTGGGCAAGGCCACGCGGTAGTGCGCGGCCAGCGCCACTTCCAGCCCGCCGCCCAGCGCCGCGCCGTGCAGCACGGCCACGACGGGCTTGGCGCTGGCTTCGATCTGATTGCACACGTCGGGCAGGGCGGGGGGCTTGGGCGGTTTGCCGAATTCGCGGATGTCGGCGCCTGCGATGAAGTTCTTGCCTGCGCCGACGAGCAGAATGGCGCGCACTTGCGGGTCGGATTGCGCGGCGTCGATGGCGTGGGCCAGATCGCGGCGCACATCGGCGCTGAGCGCATTGACGGGAGGGTGGTCCAGGGTAATGACCAGGATGTCGTCTTCACGGCGCGCGTGTGCGGCGCCGGCAGTGCTGCTGTCGGTCATGAATGCGTGTCTCCTGTTGGGCAGCCGCCGTCGCGGCGCCTGGCGAGCCGGGAACGGCTCATCTCTTATTTCTTCCAGCTTTTTCTTCCAGCTCTTATTTCTTTATTCTTTCCCAGTAAAGAACTCTTGACAATGACATCAAGAATTGACACGGCGGATAAGAAAATTTGACAATCACGCCCAAGGAGACGCCCATGGACACCAAATCCCTGACTTTGCTGGTGGAAATTCTGGATGCCGGCAATTTGAGCGAGGCCGCGCGCCGGCTGAAAATGACGCGCGCCAATGTCAGCTATCACCTGAATCAGCTGGAGCGATCGGTGGGGATGCAGTTGGTGCGGCGCACGACGCGCCACATCGAAGCCACCGAAATCGGCCTGAAGCTGTATCAGCATGGCCGCAGCATTCAAGACGAACTGGTTGCCGCCCGCGAGTCCGTGGAAACCCTGGGCAAGACGCCGCAAGGCCGGGTGCGCTTAAGCGTGCCCAGCGGCTATGGGCAATTCGTGATGACGCCGTGGCTGCTGGAGTTCAAGCAGGCGTATCCCGACATCGTGCTGGACGTACTGTTTGAGAACAGCGTGGACGACCTGCTGCGCGATGAAGTCGATATTGCCGTGCGCATCATGTCCGAGCCGCCACAGAATCTGGTGGCGCGCGAGCTGGGGCAGGTGCGCTATGTGGCTTGCGCGTCCCCGGCGTATGCCGATGCGCACGGGCTGGCGCAACGGCCCGAAGATCTGGCGCAAACCCGGATCATCAGCGCCGCCGTCATTGGCCGGCCCTTGCGGCTGTCGGCCTACTACGGCGGCCAGCCCCGGCAGCATGTGGTGCTGGAACCCACGGTCATTTCGCGCAACTACGCGTTCCTGCGGGATGCGATCCGGGCCGGGCTGGGCGTGGGCGTGGTGCCTGACTACGTGGTGCACGATGACATTGCGCGCGGCGAACTGCTGCCGATGCTGTCGGAATGGCG
Source organism: Achromobacter sp. 10T422 (assembly GCF_056394065.1). Lineage (NCBI taxonomy): Bacteria > Pseudomonadati > Pseudomonadota > Betaproteobacteria > Burkholderiales > Alcaligenaceae > Achromobacter > Achromobacter sp. 10T422. The sequence continues at coordinate 386,251 of NZ_JBFTHD010000001.1, read as the reverse complement.
TTTAAGCATCTTCGGGCGCGGCATGTACATGCTGTACATGCCGAACCGCCATCATCCGCGCGCCATTTCGATGATGATCGAGTTCATTCTGGAACGCGCCCAGCGCGGGCATGAAGGCCAGGCGGGGCTGCTGGCCGTGGCGGGCTGACGGGGGCGGCGAATAGCGGGCGGCTGGCCGACCCGGGAACGATACTTGCTGGGCGCATTGAACAATTCAATGCGAGGGCAGGATGGAAAGCATGACGCCGGCGGTCTTGACGCCACACGGGGAGGACGCCGGCAGCCGTGCGTCCGCGCGCAAGGAACAGGCCGCGAAGGACCAGGCGGCCAACGCCGTGGTGCACGAAGACGCGTCCAACGACGAGGCGGGCAAGGACGCGTCCAACGACGAGGCGGGCAAGGAAGACAAAGTCACCGCGCAAGACGTCGGCTTGATCCCCGATATTGCGCCCAACGTCACGCACGTGTGGGCGCGCGGCGCCTGCCTGACCACGCTGACGGTGCTGGCCGTGCTGTTTTCGTTGAAGCTCGCGCAGGAATTCATCGTGCCGGTGGTGATGGCGATTGTCGTGGCCTATGCGCTGGACCCCGCCGTCACGCTGATGGAGCGCGCCCGCTTGCCGCGTGCCGTGGGCATTCTGGTGTTGATGGGGGTGATGGCTATTGGCCTGACCGGGCTGGTCTACGCCACGCAAAGCCAGGTGGGCTCCATCGTGCAGGCGCTGCCTGAAATCTCTGCGAAGTTGTCTCGCACGCTTAGCGGCTTTACCAGCGGGGATGGCTCGATCATGGAACGCGTCAAAGGCGCGGCCAGCGTGCTGCAAGACACTGGCGGCATTGCGCCGGGCCGGCAAGTGGTCGTGGCCAAGTCCGATTCGGGTCTTAGCGACATCCTGCTGTGGGGCTCCAAGGGCCTGGCCGCCTTTCTGGGCCAGGCGACCATGGGCGTGTTCCTGGTGTTTTTCCTGCTGTTGTCCGGCAACGCGTTCAAGCGCAAGTTCGTGAAAGTGGCGGGCAAGACCTTGTCGCAGAAAAAAATCAGCGTGCACATGCTGGACCAGATCAACAGCGCCATTCACCGCTACATGGCGATGATGCTGGTGACTAACCTGGTGCTGGGCCTGTTGTCCTGGGGGGTGTTTCGGCTGTTGGGCCTGGAAAACGCCGCCACCTGGGCCGTGGTGGCTGGCGCGCTGCACATCATTCCGTACTTCGGCCCGCTGCTGACGGCGGTGGCCACTGGCATTGCCGCGCTGGTGCAGTTCGGCGAGCTCGGGCCGGCGCTGGCGGTGGCGGGTAGTTCGGTCGCCATTGCGCTCTTGATCGGCGTGGTGGTCACGACCTGGATGTCTGGCCGCATCGCCCGCATGAACGCGGTGGCCGTGTTCATGATGCTGTTGCTGTTCACCTGGCTGTGGGGCATCTGGGGCACGCTGCTGTCGGTGCCCATTGCGTTCATCGCGAAGGTGGTGGCGGACCACATCGAAGGGCTGGAGGCGGTGTCGGAGTTTCTGGGCGAGTAGCGCGTGATGTCCGGGCGTGATGTCCGGGCGCGAAGTCAGGCCATAACACCGGGGCTTGACCCCCAGGGTCGCCGCACCCAATTGCCGCGTACGGAGCGTGAACGTGAATATCGAAGCGGTTTGGTTCCTGCTGATCGGCGCGCTGTTCGCGCTGATGGCGCTGGCCAAGCGTTTCATCGACGCGCTGCCGATGACGGGCGCCATGATCTACCTGGCTGTCGGTTTCCTGATCGGCCCGGCAGGCCTGGGCCTGCTGACCTTGGACGTGTACGACGACCGCCATGCGCTGCGGCTGATCACCGAAGCGGCGCTGCCGGTATCGCTGTTCGCTATCGGCATGCACCTGCGCGTGGCGTGCGGACACACGCTATGGCGCCTGCCACTGTGGCTGGCTGCGCCCGCCATGTTGCTGACGATCGGCATGATGACGGTGCTGGGCATGGCCGGCTGGGGCCTGGCGCTGGGGCCGGCAGTGCTGCTGGCGGCGGCGTTGGCGCCCACCGACCCGGTGCTGGCCAATGAACTGCGGCCGCTGGAAGCTGGCGACGACGACCCGCTGCGCTTTGCCTTGTCAGGTGAGGGCGGGGCGAACGATGGCGCGGCCTTTCCCTTTGTGGTGCTGGGCATTGCCTTGTGCAATGCCGGGCCGGATGGCTTGCTGCACCCCTGGACATTGGCCGCCGAACTCGTCTGGGGCGTGGCCGTGGCCATTGCCATTGGCTGGCTGATGGGCACGCTCAGTGAACGCCTGATCGCCATGTTGCGCATCCGCTTTGGCAATGCGCTGGGGGTGGATGAATTTCTGGCGTTGGGCCTGATTGCGTTGTGCTACGGCGCCACGCTGCTGGCGCATGGCTACGGCTTTCTGGCGGTGTTCTGCGCGGGCGTGGCCTTGCGTCAGCAAGAGCTGCGCGCAACCGGCGGCAGCCAGAACCCGCGCGCCGCGGTTGAGGACGTGACGCCCGCTAAACAGGAGGAAAGCGCGCAAGACCCCAAGCTGGCCCACGCGCATCTGGCTGAATCGATGATGGCGATTTCGGTCGGGCTGGAACGCTTTGTGGAACTGGCGTTGATGCTGATCATCGGCTGCGTGGTGTCGGCGTGCTGGCGCGACCTGCTGGGCGTGATGCCGCTTGTCGTCATTGCCGTGTTGTTCATGGCGGTGCGGCCGGCGAGCGTGCTGCTGTCGCTGGCGGGGTCCACGCTGGACAGGCGCCAACGCGGGCTGGCGGGTTGGCTGGGCATCCGTGGCGTCGGCACGTTCTATTACCTGCTGCTGGCCATGGAGCAAGCGCCGCGCGGCGTGACGCAGAGCCTGGCGCCGGTGCTGCTGGCGGCCATTGTGGGGTCGGTGCTGGTGCACGGCGTGTCGGCGCAACCCTTGCTGCGGCGCTATCACGGTGCGCGTGCGCCGTAATGGCCCGGCGCGGCAAGCGCCTGGGGTCGGGGGATGGGCGCATTTCAATCGCACCGTCCGCGCCCGTTCTCTTACGCCGATCCGCCTCGCCTGTTGTTATGCTGACGCATCGCCTCGCCGGATATTTCATGCCCGACTCTGCCCGTACCGTTCCGCCGCCTTCCACTTCTGCCATCCACCATTCGACCTTGGCGTCCGACGTGCGCCGCACGCAATTGCGGCGCATGAAAATTGCCGCGCTGGCGTTGCTGGTGGCCATGGTTTGCGGCTTTATCACCAGCCACGTCATGGGCGGACAGGGCGCATGGGCGTGGGTGCGGGCGTTTTGCGAAGCGGCAACGGTGGGCGCGCTGGCTGACTGGTTCGCCGTGGTGGCGCTGTTTCGCCGGCCCATGGGCCTACCCATTCCGCACACGGCCATCATCCCCAGCAACAAAGACCGCATCGGCGACAACCTGGCCGTGTTCGTTCGCGATCACTTTCTGGACCCGGACACGCTGATGGAAAAGCTGCGCGTCTTCGACCCAGCCGCGCGCCTGTCGCGCTGGCTGGTGCGCCCCAAGCAGGCGCATGCACTAAGCGATGGCGCGCGCCGAGTAGCCTTGCAGACGCTGGACATGCTGGATGAACAAGCGGTGCGCGGCGTCATCCAGGAATTCGTTGTGAAGAATCTGCGGCGCTGGGATGCGGCCGGCACCGTGGGCGAAATTCTGGGGCTTTTGACGCGCGACGGGCGGCATCAGGAATTGCTGGATGCGGCCATGGAACGCCTGGGCGGTTATCTGGGCGAAGACGACGTGAAAGAACGCGCGTCGACGCTGCTGGTGAAGTTTGCGCGCAAGGAATGGCCGCGCATCATCGCGGCGGTGGACGTGATCAAGTCGGTGGACGGCATCGCCGACAACCTGGCCGACCGCCTTGCGCTGGCGCTGGTGCAGGAAGTGCGCGACGTGCTGTCCGAACCCGATCACCCGGTGCGGCGCGACTACGAGGCCTGGGTGCTGAACTACATCGAACGCCTGAAAAGCGATCCGGCCTTGTCGGCGCAAGTGGAAGACTTGAAGCAACGCGCCATCGACCATCCCAAGGTGCAGGAATACGTGCAAGGCCTGTGGGACGACATTCATGCTGCATTGCGGCGCGATCTGTCCGACGAAGATTCCGCGCTGGCCCGCCATCTGGAAAGCGCCTTGCTGGCGCTGGGCCGCAAGCTGGGCGAAGACCCGAGCCTGCGTGACGCCATCAACAACCATGTGCTGGGCAGCGCGCGCCGGCTGACCGGCCGGCTGCGCATTGGCGTGACCGAACACATTTCGCGCACGGTGAAAAACTGGGATGAACGCCATCTGGTGGATGAACTGGAACTGAGCGTGGGCCGCGACCTGCAATACATCCGCTTCAATGGCACGCTGGTGGGCGGCCTGATCGGCGTGGCGCTGCACGCGCTGGTGCTGCTGGTGAATCGTTAACAAGCCTGCCCGCTTGTATCAGGAATGAAGATTGCTGGCTGTTTCTGCCGCCCCGGTGCTATTGTTTTCTGCGCCATGGGCCAGGGCGGCGCGGTTCGCCCGGCCGGGCATCCGCACCTTGTGTGCATGATTCCAGGAGGCACTTCATGAAGAAAATCTCGATGCTAGTTGCGACGCTGGCACTCGCAGGCGCGTCCAGCGCCGCGCTTGCCGAAAACGTCACCATGACGTTCCTGACGGCCGACGGCCTGGGCAAGAGCGCCGGCACGATTTCACTGAAGGACACCAAGGGCGGCTTGCAGATTACGCCGAACCTGAAGGGCCTGCCGCCGGGCGAGCACGGCTTTCACGTCCATGAAAAGGATTCGTGCATGCCGGGCATGGTGAATAACCAGATGGCCCCGGGCGGCGCTGCGGGCGGCCACCTGGACCCCAAGGGCACCAAGGCGCACAAGGGGCCGATGGCCACCGATGGGCACCAGGGCGACCTGCCGTTCATCGTGGTGGCGGCCGATGGCACCGCCAAGAAAGCGGTCGTTGCGCCGCATTTGAAGCTGGCCGACGTGAAGAAGCACGCGGTGATGGTGCACGTGGGCGGCGACAACTACAGTGACACGCCCGCGCCGTTGGGCGGCGGAGGCGGCCGTCTGGTGTGCGGCGTGGTGAAGTAAGCCGGTTTACGTCAGACCTGCCGGCGTCGTCAGGCCGTGCCGTTGCGGCCGTACAGCCGGTAGCCCTCGCGGGCGGCAAGCCGGTCGTAGTAGGCCATGACGGCGGGCAGGGCGGGCTTAGAGAATTCCCCGAAAGGCGTGCAGAACCAACGGTTGACGGACAAGCCGATGGGAATGTCCGCCAGCGTGAAATCCTGGCCCGCCACATACGCGCCGGTGCGCGCCAGTTGTTGCTCCAGGATGCCCATGGTGTGCGACCAGCTCTGGCACGATGCCTCGATGCTGGCCGCATCCGTATGCGCGGGCGATTGCCGCGCCAGCGCCATGAAGGCGTAACTCCAGGACCGGTTCAGATCTGTCGCCTGCCAGTCTATCCACTGGTCGATACGCGCGCGCAGTTTGGGTTCGGCGGGGTATAGAGGCTGCCCGTCATATTGTGCGCACAGGTAGCGGATGATGCTGTTCGATTCCCACAGCACGAAATCGCCGTCTTGAATGACGGGGACCATGGCGTTGGGATTCAATGCGAGAAAGGCGGGGTCGCTCGTCGGCTGAAAGCCCGCGCCCCAGTCTTCCCGCGTGAACGGCAAGCGTAGTTCGGCGCAGGTCCACAACACTTTGCGCACATTGATGGATGAGGCCTTGCCTAATATTTTCAGCATCTTGCAGCGGCAGGTAGAGAGGAAATTTGCGCCAGTCTAGCGGCGTGAAAGCCGCGCCGCCAGATACAGATCGCGGCCGCGCCGGGGGTAACAGCGCAGGGCGGGAGCAAGGCCTTGGCAGCTATAACCCCAAGCGCGCAATCCCTATCCGCGCAAACCCATCCCGCGCAATCCCCACCCGCGCAATCCCCACCCGCGCAACCCCCATCCGCTCAAACTCCCACCGCATCCGGCTGGCTGCGCAATCGCAGCACGGGTGACGCGAACAACACCAGAAATTGCACCAGGAACCCGGCCGTGGACACCCATAGGCAGGCGTCCAGGCTGACGCGCGCCGCCAGCGTTGCGCCGATCAGCGCGCCCACGGGCCGCGCGCCGAACGTCGCGGTCAGAATCACTGCCGATACGCGGCCCAGCAGCGCATTCGGCGTCACCGCCTGGCGCAGCGTGGTGGTGGTGATGGTCCATAGAATCGGCCCGGCGCCAAACAGAAAGAACCCCACCGCGGCCCATGGGCCGGACGCATAGGCCAAGGTCGACAGCAGAATGGCGCTGGCCACAAGCGCCGACAGCGGCCCCAGCGCGATCATCGCGCCGAACGACAGCCGACGCGCGAGCCAGGGCGCGGCCAGCGCGCCCGCCAGCATGCCGGCGCCATACACGCCCAGCGTGATGCCCACCCCCGCCGCCGACAACCCCAGCCGTTCAATCGCATACACCACGTACACGGCCTGGAGCACGAACCAGGCGGTGTTGAAGAACACCGCGGTGATCAGCACTGGCCGCAACAGCGGGTGCGCGACGACAAAGGCCGCGCCGGCGCGCAGTTCGGCCAACACTTCGCGGCGGGCCGTGGATGTGGGCGCGTCCTGCGGCAAACCGGCAAGCAGCACCGCGGCTAATAGCGACAACGTGGTGGCCAGCACATACGCCGTCGGCGCACCCATCCAGCCCACCAGCGCGCCGCCTGCGGCCGGCCCCGCGGAAAACGCGCAGCTGCGCGCCAGTTCCAGCCAGCGGTTGGCGCTGGCCAGTTCGCGGGCAGGCACCAGGCGCGGCACCAGCGCCGGGGCGGCGACGTTATAGGCCACCGTACCCACTGCGCCTAAAAATCCCAACGCCGCCAGCCACGCCAGACTGAGTGCGCCCAGCCACAGCAGCGCCAGCAACGCCAGCAAGCTGCACGCGCGCACGCACTCGGCCGCCGTCATCAGCGCGCGGCGCGACATGCGGTCGGCCAGCACGCCCGCCGGCAGGGACAGCAACAGAAAGGGCAAGGTCTGCGCCGTTTGCAGATAGCCCGTTTGCGCAGCGGTGGCGTCCAGCGCCAGCACGGCAACCAGGGGCGCGGCCGCCAGCGCCATCTGTTCGGAAAACTGAGCGGCCAGATTCGAGGCGGCCAAACGGCGGAAGGCAGAGGGCAGGGCAGACATGGGTAACGCCATCAGGCGCTCGAAAACAACAAGGGCACGATCATGATCGTGCCCTTGCTTACCCGCACTCCGGTCCTTGCCATGGGCAAGGGTGGAAGCGTTGAATCGGCCGGTCAGGGAATGGCGGGATAGTCGCCGTAGCCGTCGGGCCAGGGCGTCAGCACTTCGTAGCCGGTTTCCGTCACGACGACCATGTGTTCCCATTGCGCCGACAGCGAGCGGTCTTTCGTGACCACCGTCCAGCCGTCCGGCAACTGCTTGGTGGCGGGCTTGCCGGCGTTGATCATCGGTTCAATCGTGAACATCATGCCGGGTTGCAAGACCAGGCCTTCGCCCGGGCGGCCGTAGTGCAGCACTTGCGGTTCGTCGTGATAGATCTGGCCAATGCCGTGGCCGCAGTATTCGCGCACGATGGAAAAGTGTTCGCGATGCGCCACCGTTTGAATGGCGTGGCCGATGTCGCCCAGCGTGGCGCCGGGTTTCACCGCCATGATGCCGGCGCGCGTGGCTTCGTACGTGGTGTTGACCAGGCGGCGCGCCAACTGGCTGGGCTGGCCCACGTAGTACATGCGGCTGGTGTCGCCGAACCAGCCGTCTTTGATGACGGCCACGTCGATGTTCAGGATGTCGCCGTTCTTCAGCACCTTGGAAGACGGAATGCCGTGGCAGATGACGTGGTTGACCGACGCGCAGATGGTCTTCGGAAAGCCGTGATAGCCCACGTTGGCCGGAATGGCCTTCAGCACGTTCACGATGTATTCGTTGCAGATGCGGTCGAGCTCATCGGTGGTGACACCGGGGCGCACGTGTTCGCCGATCATATGCAGCACTTCCGCCGCCATCGCGCCGGCCTTGCGGGCCATTTCGATATCGGCGGCGGATTTAATGGAAACCTTTCTTGCCATTTACGCGGCCTCCTGCTGGACGCCGTCCGGCAAGCGCCGGGACAAGGACGCAATGGTGAAGCCTTCCGCCTGTTCGATGCGGATCAGCAATTGGCAGATGTCCGCGTGGCGCAGTTCGGGATAAAGCTCGGACAGCATGCCGATGCGCATCCAGTGTTCAGCTTGGGAATTGATCGAGCGGCTGAGTGCGCCGCTGGCGACGCGCAGATTTTCGTGCATCTGCTCAGAGACTTTGACGAGGCCCATGAGGGAATGATCCGTATATGGTTTGTATATGGATCGTATGGTAATCCCAGAAAGGGCTGGCGCGCAAATCGAGGGGGGGTGAAAGGCGGCGCTGCCGCCAGCAACGCGATCGGCGCGATCAGCGCGCCTTGGCCCGCGACGTCTTCTTGGCCGCGCCGGCTTTGGCGGAGCCTGTCTTGGCGGAGCCTGCCTTGGCCGAGCCCGCGCGCCCGGCATCCTTGGGCGCGGGCGCCGTCGCAGCTTGAATCTGCTCCATCCACATCAGCGCGTCCGTGTACGACAGGAACTGTTGCAGATACCCCGGCGACAGCTCGCGCATCAGCGACAAGGCGCGGTGCACCAGCTGATTCGAATTCAGCGGGCCTGCGTTCTTGTGGACCTGTTCCTGCGATTGCCGCACCTGCCGGTCGGCGCTGACGCGGGACCAGACGGCGCGGAAGTACTCCAGCATCTGCACATCGGGGTAGGCTTCGCGCAGCCCCAGCGCGTCGCGCGTCCAGGCGGTGTCGCCGTCGGGGGCATCCGGGTACGCCAGGTAATCGATCAGGCCGGCCAGCGCGCTGGGGGCATCATCGGAAGGGGGCGCTTCCTGCTGCGGGGCAGGCGCGTTCAGCGAGGCTTCATAGGCGCTAAGCAAGCCCGCCAACTTCGCGTCCAGCATTTGCCGCGCGGGGCCATGCAATGCCGCCGTGCGCCGCGCCATGGCGCTCATGAACTGAAAGCGCACCGGGTCGGCATGGGCAGCCCCGCTGTCGCGCCAGGCGTCCAGCGTGGCCTGCGCGTCGTGAGCGTGGCCAGTGCCGGGGACGTCATGACCGTCGCGGACGTCCTGAGCGTCCTGAACGTCCTGACCGTCGCGGACGTCCTGCACGCCCTGAACGTCGCCAAGGCTACGAAGGTCGGGCGAGACGCCCGCGCTGCCGTCACTGCTCACGCGGTTTTCCCGGTTCGTTGGACGGCTTGGGGATCGGGGTGATCTCCACGCGGCGGTTCTTGGCGCGGCCTTCCTCGTCGGCGTTGGACGCCACCGGCTGCTCCGAGCCGAACGCGGCGGCGAACACGGTGGACGACGGCACGCCTTCATCGATCAGCGCACGCGTCACCGTCAAGGCGCGCTGCGCCGACAAATCCCAGTTGTCCGCAAAACGGCGGTTGCCTTCGCGCACCTGCTGGTCGTCGGTATACCCGCTGACCATCAGGATTTCGTCGTGCGTCTTCAGATACGCGGACAGCGGTTCGATCAGCGTCTTCAGAATCTCCCGGCCTTCGGGCTGCAACTGATCGGAGTTCAGCGCAAACAGCACGCTGCCGCTGATGCCGATGCGGCCATTGATCAAGGTGACGCGGCCCGCCGCAAGCGGCCCGGCCAGCGCCTGCTCCAGCGTCTCGCGCCGTTGCGTTTCTTCCTGGCGCTGCTTGACCTCTTCTTCCAGCTGCGTCGACAACTGCAACTGCACGCCGATCACGCTGACCAGGATCAGCACAAAGGCGCCCAGCAGCACCGACATCAGGTCGCCGAAGACGGCCCAGGCGGGGGAGGAGGCCTCGACGCCGCCGTCGATGTCTTCGCTCATGCGGCTTCCGCTCCGGCGGTGGCGCGCTGGACGGCCAGCTGTTGCAGGTTCTCGATGATCTGCTTTTGCGACATCAGGCTCAGGTCAACCACTTCACGCGCTTGCGCCACGTAGTAGGACAGTTGCTCGTCGCCACGCGCGATGGACTTGTCCAGCGCCGCTTCGATGCGTTGCAGGTGCGCGACCAGCTTGTCGTTGGACTCGCCGAACAGCTGCACCGCCGTGCCGAAGGATTCGCCCAGGCTGGCCACTTCCACGGCGCTGCTGGTCACATGCGCCGCCACATCGGCAAGCTTGCCGGTTTCGGCTTCGACGCGGTCGGTGAACTGCGTGCCCACGCGTTCCAGCAGCTCGGCCGACGAGGCCACCAGCGCGTCCACGGCTGTGCGTTGTTCGGCAGCGGTGTGATTGACCGCGTTCAAGAGCGTGTCCAGCGTGTCGAGCAGGCGGTTGCGTTCTTCGAGCATGTCGTTGTCGCGCACCATGCTGTCCGACAGCTTCTGGCGCAATTCACCGATGACGTCCGCCGCGGCCTTCGGGGCTTCGGACGCGGCTTGCACCAAGCGGCTGATCTCGGCAATGGTCTCGCTGGCATGCGCCTGCGTTTGCGACGTGATGTCGTGTGCGGTCTGGGCCAGCGTGTCGGCCACGGCGGCCAGCTTGCCGGTCCAGGCGCCCAGGCGCGCTTCGTCGTTTGCAGCCAGCTCGGCTTGCAGCGTCGCGTGCGATTGGTCCAGCGTTTGCAGCAACGACGCCGAGTGTTGTTCGAAGGTAGCCGCTGCCGTTTCCAGCGCCTGCTGATGGCTCGCCGCCAATTGCTCGTTGACCAGCTCCTGGCGCGTCTGCGCGTCGGTCCAGGCCTGCGTGACGCTGCTTGCCGCTGTCTCCAGACGGGTCGATGCGGCCTCCAGCACGGTCGCCTGCGCTTCGGTTTGTGCAGTGATGTCGCGGGTGGTTTGGGCCAGGGCTTGCGTCAAGGCTTCCTGACGCGACGCGGCTTGCACGCCCGCCAGCTCCCATTCCTGGCCCAGCGCGTCGGCCAGCGCGGCCAGCTTCGCGGTCCAGGCGGACAGCCGTGCTTCATCCTTGGACGCCAGCGCCGCTTGCAAATCGGCGTGCGACTGGTCCAGCGTGCGCAGCAACGATGCCGAGTGTTGTTCGAACGTGGCGGCGGCGGTCTTCAGTGCTTGCTGGTGGGTCGCCGCGAGCTTTTCGCCGACCTGTTCCTGGCGCGCCTGCGCGTCGGTCCAGGCCTGCGTCACGCTGCTTGCCGCCGTTTCCAGGCGGGCCGACACGGTCTCCAGCAGGCGGGCTTGCGCTTCCGTCTGGCCGGTGACGTCCAGCGCGGTCAAGGCCAGCGTGTCGCTGATTTCCTGTTGGCGGGCAACGGTGTGCTCGCCAGCGGCCTTCCATTCCTGGCCCAGCGTGGCGGCCATGGCGGTCAAGGTGCCGGTCCACGCCGCCAGACGCTCGTGGTCTTGCGCGGCAAGCGCCGTATGCAGATCGGCGTGCGATTGTTCCAGCGTGCGCAGCAAGGACGCCGAGTGTTGTTCGAAGGTGGCGGCGGCCGTCGTCAAGGCTTGCTGATTGTCGGCAGCCAGCTTCTCGCTGACTTGCTCCTGGCGGGCCAATGCGGTGGTCCAGCGGTCCGACACGCCGTTCGCGGCGGACTCCAAACGGGCCGACACGCTTTCCAGCAGCAGCGCTTGCGCTTCGGTTTGCGCGGTGATGTCGCGCGCGGTGCGCGCCATCGACTCGCTGATCGCTTCCTGGCGGCTGGCGGCTTGCGCGCCAGCCTGTTCCCATTCCTGACGCAGCGTGGCGGCCATGGCGGCAAGCGAATCCGTCCAGGCGGACAGACGCTCGTGGTCCTTGGCGGCCAGCGCCGTTTGCAGGTCGGCATGCGACTGGTCCAGCGTGCGCAGCAGCGACGCCGAGTGCTGTTCGAACGCGGCAGCGGCGGTGGTCAGGGCCTGTTGATTGTCGCGGGCCAAGGTCTCGCTGACCTGTTCCTGGCGCGACAAGGCCGAATCCCAGCGGGCCGACACGTTGTTGGCCGCGGCTTCCATGCGCGCCGACACGCCTTCCAGCACGCTGGCTTGCGCAGCGGCCTGGGCGTTGATGTCGCGCACGGTTTGCGCCAGCGTGTCGCTGATGGCTTGCTGACGGGCGGCGGCTTGCGTGCCAGCCTGTTCCCATTCCTGGCGCAGCGTGGCGCCCATGGCGCCCAGCGTTTCCGTCCAGGCGGCCAGGCGTTGCTGATCGCGCGAGGCCAGGTCCGATTGCAGCAGCGCGTGCGAGTCGTTCAGCGTGCGCAACAGCGACGCCGAGTGTTGTTCAAAGCTGGCGGCAGCGGCCGTCAGGGCTTGCAGGTTGTCGCCCGCCAGCTTCTCACTGACGCGCTCCTGGCGCGATAGCGCCGAGGTCCAGGCCTCGGACATATTGCCCGACGACGTTTCCATTCGCGCCGACACGCCATCCAGCAGGGCGGACGAACGTTGCTCAAACGTTTCGGCAAAGCGGTCGAGGGAGGCGCGCAAGTCCTGCGCCAGCGTTTCGCTTGCGCGCTGCTGGCCGGCCAGCGCCTGGTTCCAGATGTCGGCCACATTGGCGGTAGACGATTGGAAGCCGGACGTCAGGCTGCTCAATTGCTGCTGCACGGCTTGCGTCACCGTGTCTTGCAAGCTGGCGGTTTCGCGCGACAGGCTGGCCATCGTGGCTTCAACAACGGGCTGCAAGGCCACGCCGGCCGAGCGCGCGCTTTCGGCCACGCCTTCCTTCATGGACTGTTCCATCACCGACGCCAGGCGGGCGTAGGCGGCCTCGGCCTTGTCCTGGAACGCATCCTGGCTGGCCATTTGGCGGTCATTGATGGCGCGGGTTTGCTGCTCCATGTTTTGCATCATGGCTTGCAGGCGGTCTACCAGCGTGGGCATGGCTTCGGCCTGACGCTGCATCACTTCGGCTTGCCGTTGCAGCAGCTTGAAGGATTCTTCGCGTTGATAGCTTTGCGAATACACGCGCAAGGTCGTGGCGATCTTGGTATCCAGCGACTGGGCCGCCTGCACGCGTTCACGGCGGCACAGCGCAGCCAGCAGGCCCAGCATGGCGGAGGTGGCCACGCCGGCAATCGACGTGCCAAAGGCGAAACCCAAGCCCTTGACCGGCGCGGCGAGGGACGCGCGGATAGCGCCCAGGTCGGTCGCGCTTTCCAGCGCCATGCCGGTGCCGCGCAGCGTGACGACCATGCCCAGGAACGTGCCCAGCATGCCCAGCAACACCAGCAGGCCGACCAGATACGGCGTCAGCGCCGGGCCGGGCAGGCCGACGCGTTCGCCTTCCACGCGCAGGCGCGCGGCGTTGCGCAGGCTGGGATGCAGCTGATCCAGCCAGGAACCCAGGCTGGCCGGCGCTTCGGATAGCGAGGCCGTGGACCGCGTCAGGGTGGACGTGGCCTGCTGATACCGCAGCAGTTCCCACGCGCCCGCCAGATAACAGACGCCAATCAGCAGCGTCACGGCCAGCGCCAGCGGGTTCGTGCCCGCATAGCCCACGCCAATCCAGCCCACAACGGCCAGACCGGCCAGGAATACAACGAAATTGATCAGAGTCTTGGACATGGTGTCCTGGTTAGCTGGCGCGAAGGGCGGCAAGCAGCCCTTCGACCGGTTGTAAACGAACATCCAATTCGGCAAGCAGGACGCTGCGCATATCCTTGCGGAACACGTCCAGCCAGGCGCCGGGGGTAATCGGCTGGGGGGCGGGCTCGGCTTCAAGGTCGGGCGCTTCGGCCAGCCGCAGGCGTTCAAAATGCGTGTGAAGCAGCTTTGGAATGAGCCCAAACAAGGCGCGTTCCTTAGGTAGCAGCGCGCGGTCCATGATGGCGTCCACGACGGCCAGCCGTGTCATTTCGCCATTTCTGGCCGCAACCATGCCGCGCAAACGGCTGCGCAAATTGCCTACGCTGGTCTCCATCGTGTGCTGCAACGACTGATACCGCTGACGAAAATTCGAGTAATCGGCCTCGGCTTGCTCTACAGCCGCCGACTTCTTGGCCGGCGCTTGTCCGGGAACAAGCCGCTTGGCGGCCGTGGCCGCCGTATCGCTGGCGATGGCATCGGCCAGCGTGGTCCGGACACGCGCGCATTCGCGCTCTTCGGCACTGCTGAACTGACGCGCGCCAGGGGCGATCACCGGCGGGCGGGTATTCAAGGCCGCGGAAAGCGCGATCGCATCCGTCCAACCGAGCCACAGGCTCAAATGGTCGGACAGCGATTGCCTGGATTCCGGAACGTCGACATCCGTCAGGCGAGTCAGCAAGCGAATGAGCGTCGGGCCGCTTAAACCTGTGCGCTGTGGGGCTTGCAACATACCACCAGAGTCAAAAAGGGGGGAGTTTACACGCTGACGGGCAGGTTAAGGGCGGGGTGAGGGCTCCACGCGCGATAAGTGGGGACGCATCATTTGGGGGCTGCCCAATTGGGGGCGGTTCAAGTGGGCCAGCTCAAGGGGCCTAGCTCAAGGGGGCCAGCTCAAGGGACCCAGCTCAAGGGACCCAGCTCAAGGGACCCAGCTCAAGGGGGCCAGCTCAAGGGGTCCAGCTCAACGGCCCAGCTCAACGGCCCAGCTCAACGGCCCAGCTCAACGGACCCGCTCACTTTGGGCTGATCACTCCCTTTCATCCCCGCTGGCCCATTGGCTCAGGTCGTCGACGGGGCGGGGCAGGTAGCCTTCCAGCGTCTGCGCGATCCAGGCGGGGTCAATATAGTTGTAGGTCGATTCGATCACCCAGGACAAAAAGTCCTGCGGGCCGCCATTCATATACGGGGGTGGCGACACCGGCTTGAACACGGTGGGCAGCTTGTCGTGGATGGACGCGTCGTTCAGCACAAAGCCCAATTCCTGCACGACTTGCCAAGCCAAAGGGTTCTGAAGGTCGATGGTGAACTTGACCCACCAATAGGCATCGCTTGTCACCTGCGAGGACAGCACGTTCACGCCCGGCATCCGCGACAGATAGTCCACCAGCTTGGGCAGCCCGGCTTTCAACACGGCCGGGTTGATGGCTTCAACCGGCGGTGTGACCGATTCCAACTTCTTCAGAATGTGCGCGTGCAGCGTACGGTTGGCGTCGGCGGCCTCGCGTTCCAGCGGTTTTTGCAGACTTTTGGGTAGCGTCAGTTCCATACGTTCCAGTTATGTGTGGTTTAGCGGGGGACTTGGTTGGGGGCGCCTAGCTGGGGGCGCCTAGCCGGGGGCGCCGAGCTGGGGGCGCCGAGTCGGGGTCGCCTAGCCGGGGTCGCCGAGCCGGGAGCGCCTAGCCGGGAGCGCCTAGCCGGGAGCGCCGAGCTGGGGTCGCCGAGCCGACGGCCGCTCGGCCGGGCAGCCCCGCATTGTGCCAATTTGCGCGCCATCCGGCACGCCCCACCGACGCAGCGGCGGTGGTAGATTGTTCCGCACCCGAATGCCAAGGCGGATATTGAAGTGGGCGAGATCACCATCGAGCTTCTGATCGCAAGCGCGGCGCGCGCCTTGGCCGCGGGCGACCCGCTGGGCGCGCTGAACCTCGTGGCGTTGCGTGACGAGGCCCCCGCGCTGGCCCTGCGTGGTATCGCCATGGCGCAGTTGGGTGATTTTTCCCGGGCGAAGGCGCTGTTGCGCAACGCGGCACGGGCCTTCGGGCCGGCGCATCCGGTTGCGCGCGCCCGCTGCATCGTGGCCGAAGCCGAAGTGGCGCTGGCCTCGCGGGATCTGGCCTGGCCCGAAAAATCGCTGGCCGCGGCACGCGCCACATTGGCGTCACACGGCGACCCCCTCAACGCAGCGCACGCCGCGTATCTACAGGCGCGGCGGCTGTTGCTGCTGGGCCGCCTGGACGACGCCGATCTCGTTCTGGCCGGCGTGGACGCCAGCCCCATGCCCGCCGCCTCGCGCGCCATCCACGAACTCATCACGGGCGGCATCGCCATGCGCCGGGTGCAGGCAGGGGCGGCGGGCGCGGCGCTGGCTCGCGCACAACACGCCGCGCGGCAGGCCGGCATTCCCGCCTTGATGGCCGAGGTGGACCACGCGTTGCAGACGCTGCATGCCCCCGCCGCGCGGGAAGTCTTGCAAGACGGCGCGCGCGATCTGCGGCTGGATGAGGTCGAGGCGCTGCTGGCATCCCCGGCGCTGATCATCGACGCCTGCCGCAACGTCGTGCGCCAAGACGGCCAAACGGTGCCGCTGGCCAGCCGCCCGGTCTTGTTCACGCTGGCGCGGCTGCTGGCCGAGGCCTGGCCGCAAGACGTGACTCGCGAACTGCTGATCGCCCAAGCGTTTCGCACCGGCTTTCAGGACGACTCCCATCGCGTGCGGCTGCGCGTGGAAATCGGACGCCTGCGCACCGCGTTGCGGCCGCTGGCGGGCATCAACGCAACGCGGCACGGCTTCGTGTTGCGGCCTCATGCCGGGGCCAATGTCGTCGTGCTGGCGCGCCCGGTCGACGTGGCCGACCGCGACCACGCCGCCGTGCTGGCTTGCCTGGTCGACGGTCAGGCGTGGTCCAGCTCTGCCTTGGCTCTGGCGTTGGGCGCAAGCCAGCGTACGGTGCAGCGGGCGTTGGATGCGCTGGCGGCCTCGGGTCAGGCGCAGCCCTTGGGCCATGGCCCCGCCCGCCGCTGGACGACGCCCGCCGTGCCGGCATTCACGACAAGCTTGTTACTCCCCGTGTTGTTGCCGGCTCAGTAGCATGAAGTCTCCTCCTTCAAGGACACAGTCATGAAACGAACCCAAGCCCAAATCCTCCGTGAATACGGCCCTTTCTCTGGTGTCGACAGCGTGCATGGCGTCACCTACGACGGCCATCAGGTCTGGTTTGCCGTCGGCGAAAAACTGATCGCGCTGGACCCCGATAGCGGCGAGACACCGCGCGCGTTGAATGTGGCGGCCAACGCCGGGACGGCCTTTGACGGCAAACACCTCTATCAAATCGCCGAAGGCAAAATCCAGAAGCTGGACCCGGCCAACGGCAAGGTCCTGTCCACCATCCCCGCGCCCGGTGGCGGCGGCGATTCCGGCATGGCTTGGGCCGATGGCTCGTTGTGGGTCGGCCAGTATCAGCAGCGCAAGATCTATCAGGTGGACCCCGGCACCGGCAAGGTGCTGCGCACGATCGACTCCAACCGCTACGTCACCGGCGTCACCTGGGTGGACGGGCAACTGTGGCACGGCACCTGGGAAAACGACGTCAGCGAATTGCGGCGGCTGGAACCGGACACCGGCGCGGTGCTGGAAAGCGTGGACATGCCGGCGGGCGTGGGCGTGTCGGGCCTGGAGTCGGATGGCGCCGACCGCTTCTTCTGCGGCGGGGGTAATTCCGGCAAGGTCAGGGCAGTGCGGCGCCCCGGGTAGAATCGTTCGAAGGCCGCCACGGCTGTTGGGTGGCGGCGCTTAGCGCTATGTAGAGCTACGCAGCGTTATCCAGCACCTCTTGGCGCTATCCCAGCATCCCTTGGCGCTATCCAGCACCTCTTAGCGCCATCCAGCACCACTCTAGGAACCGCATGAAATTTGCTCCGCTAGGCATGTTGGCCTTGGCCGCGATCGGCATCACGGCCCAGGCCCAGCCCCTTGTCATCCCCACGCCGGAAGAAGCCCACGCCGCCGTGCTGACGCTGCTGGGTGATGATCTACCCGGGATGAAGACCTCGCAACTGGCCATCGGCACCTGCCTGCCCGCACCCAAGCCGTCGCACAAGGGCCGGGTGTCTTGCACCACCATGCTGCTGATGCCAGCCGGCACGTCCGAGGCGCCCATGGACTTCTATCAGGACGGCGGCAAGTGGGTGGCCTCGCCGCCGACCAATATGGAACTGCCGTTTCCCGACCCCAAGCTTGCCGACAAGCATTGGGTGGAAGGCAAGAGCAAGCCATAGAGCAAGCCGTAGGGGCAATTCAGGCCATCGCGGCCCGCAGCAGCACATCCTCATAAAAAGCGCCGATGGGTTGGTGCTGGTCGCGCACCTGAATCTCAAGCACCCAGATGCCATCGCCGGGCACGAAATCCGCATTGGCCAACTGATGCTTGCCATACAGCGCATGCGGAAAATCTGACACGCGATGGCCGGGTATCTCGTGCACCAGCTTGCAGCCCAGCTCGTGCGCGTAGGTGTCGGCCAGCTCATACAGCGCTTGGCCCGTCATGCCGTTTAACCACGCCAGGCGCGTGCGTTCGAAGACGTCGCGCGCGGCTTGGGCGCAGCGTTGCCGGTCGGCATTGCTGCCGGTGACGAAGGTGTCGCCGTAGTCGCCTTCATACCCGTCCCAGACGGGGCCGATGTCGATGACGAAGATGTCGTCTTCTCCCAGCGTGCGTTGGCGGTCGGTGGGTTGCACCGCAGGCGATTGTGAATCCGCGCCGAAGCGGATGTAGGTGGGGTGCCAGTTGTGTGACGCGCCCATCTGGCGCAGGTGCGCGTCGGCCCGTGCGATGGCGTCGGCGGTGGTGATGCCGGGCGTCATCAGCGCGGCGATCTCATGCACGGCGGTGATGGAACGTTGGCGGGCTTGCAGGATGCCGTCCATCGTGAAGCGTTCGCTGACGCGTTCCCAGGGGTGAGCGGGAGGGGCTGGGGGGGACGCAAGTGTGGCGCTTGCCGGTACAAACGCTTCCGACTGAAAGCGGCCGTCGGGTAGCCCGGCATCACGCAAGCGCGCTTGCGCCGCGCGCACCATGGCACCGTTGCCGCAGGCGTAGACCAGCGTACGCGCCCAGTCATGGCCGGCTTGGGCGGCGCGATCTTGCACGTAGTGCGCGCCGTCGCGCCGGGCATCGTCGTGCCGGGCAGTTCCGTCGCCCGACAGGACGGGGTGCCAGCGGAACGCCGGGCCTTTGCCTTGCAGCGCATTCAAGAGGCCGCTGGCGTAGCAATCGTCCCGTTGGCGCGCGCCCCAATACAGCGTCACGGTGGTGAAGTGATCGCTTTCCAGGGCGCGCATCAAGATGGGAAACACGCCGGCCAAGCCCGTGCCGGTGGCCAGCAGCACCAAGTGGCTGACCCCGTGCGGCAGCGTCGACGGCAACACGCAAGCGCCATACGGGCCTTCCAGCGTCAAGGCGTCGCCTGGCGTTAACGCGGGCAAGATGTTGTTGGTGAAAGCGCCTTGCGGCGTGCGGCGGATATGGAACTCCAGCCGACAGGCGCCTGCCGCGCCGGGCGTATTGGCAATCGAGAAGCTGCGGCGTCCGCCATCCTCCAGCAGCAGCTGCACGTGCTGGCCGGGCAGATAGTCGAACGCGTCATCGCCTTGGATTTCGATGATCAGCTGCGTGATGCCGGTGGTTAGCGGCCGCCGCGATACAACGCGCGCGTCGTAGCGCTGCGCGGGGCGGGCAGGCGCGGTCCAGTGCGCAAAGCGCAAGCTCAGATCGCTGGCGGCGCGGCATTGGCACATCAGCAATTCGTTATCCGCCGGCACGTAGGAACGTTCGTTCGGCGCGGTGATGGGTTCGAAGTCACCCGCCACTACCTGCGCCCGGCACGAGCCGCATTCGCCGCGTTGGCACGAGAAGGGCACGGGGGCGCCCTGGGCCAAGGCCGCATCCAGAATGGACGTGCCGCCATCGGTCGTGAACGAGCCGGTTTCCAGCGTGATGGTGTAGGGCGATGACATCGATGTCTTCCTGATTGGCATAGGAATAAAGGAATCTGGTCACGCCAATTTATCGATAGAATGGCTTATCGAATAGAGCCATATTCATAAAAATGAGCAAGCCACTTATCGAGCGCCATGGCACAGGCACAGGCACAGGCACCGCCACCGCCACCGGCACCGGCACCACCACCATCACCGCCACAGGCATCGGCACAGGCATCGGCGCAGGCATCGGCGCAGGCAAAGGAAAAGGCACAGGTACGAGCACAGGCACAGGCAAAGGCACCGGCACCGGTACGAGCACGCGCGCGCGTACCAAACAGGAATCCAGCCTGGACTTGCCTGCCGACCCGCCCCGCGCAGGCGAATCCAAACAGGCCTGGGTGTACCGGCAGATTCAGGAACGCATCTTGAAAGGCGTGCTGGCGGAGGGCGCCCGCCTGCCATCCACGCGTGAGCTGGCGGCGCGATGGCAGGTGTCGCGCTCCACGGTTGAAGCGGCCTATGACCAATTGCGCGGCGAAGGCTACACGGCGGGCACGGTGGGATCAGGCACCTACGTGTCGGCGGTGATTCCCGACAACTTCTTCCGCAGGGGCTTGCCGGGCGACGGCATCAGCGCCAACACCGGCACCAGCAGCACCGGCAGCAACAGCACCAACACCAGCACCCGCAGCACAGGCCGCGCCGTCACCGCCAAGTCCGCAACACCTCCCGGCCCCACACCCTTATTCGCCGCTAGAACCGCTGACGCATCGCTTTTTCCCATGCCGGCGTGGCGCAAGGGCTTGATGATCAGCGCGCAGCACGTCACGCCCAGCCAGTTGGCCAACGAGGAATCGCAGGGCTGGCTGCCGTTACGCGTGCAGATTGCGCGCTACCTTGGCGCGGTGCGCGGCATTTCGTGCGAGCCGGATCAAATCGTCATCCTGACCGGCATCCGGGATGGCCTGGACCTAAGCGCCCGCATCTTGCTGACGCGCCAAGACAAGGTGCTGATCGAAGACCCGGGCTATCTGACCGCCGTGCCGCTGTTCAGCCAGTTCACGCCCAAGGTGATGCCCATCGCCATTGACGAGCAGGGCTTTTCGGTCGCGCGCGCCAAACGCCAGCGCGGCGTGAAGCTGGTACACGTGACGCCCGCGCACCAGTCGCCCACCGGCATCACGATGCCCGTCTCGCGCCGTCTGGAATTGTTGGCGTGGGCCGAGGAGCAAAACTGCTGGATTGTCGAAGACGACTACGACAGCGAATTCAACTACGACAGCGCGCCGCTGCCCGCGTTGAAGAGCCTGGACACCGCCGACCGCGTCATTCACCTGGGCAGCTTCAACAAGACCATGTTCAACGCGCTGCGCATCGGCTATGCCGTGCTGCCCAAACGCTGGGTGCCTGCCTTCACGCGCGCGCGCCACACCACCGGGCGGTCCAACAGCATGATCGAGCAGATGACGTTGGCCCGCTTTCTGGAAGACGGCAGCTTCGCCCGCCACATTCGCAAGGCGCGTGCGGTGTATGCGCAGCGGCGCGATCAGGTGATGCACGAATTGGCGCAAGCCATGGGCAATGCGCCGTTGCGCGTCAGTGGTGAACACGCGGGCTTTCATTTGCTGTGGTGGCTGCCTGCGGATGTGGACATGGCGGGGATGCAGGCGCGGGCGCAGGCCATGGGCATCGCCGTGCTGCCGCTATCGGACTTCTGCCGGCGCGTGGCCTTGCCGCCGGGGCTGGTGATCGGCTACAGCGGCTTGTCAGAGCCCGAGATCGCGCAACAGGGCGCGCAGCTGCGCGCGCTGTTGGCGGGTGCCGTGTCCGCCGCATGAGCCGGACGGGTGCGGCCACGCCTGACGCGCGCTTAGAATATCGCCCCGGCCATCGGCCACCACAACGGAGTAAGCAGGCATGCATTCTTATCCCGCCTTGGCGCAAGCCCACGGCATCCCTTTGCCGGCCTTGTTGCGCAATCTGATTGAAGCGGGCCTGGCGGACTACGGCGCGGACGTCAAAGCCTGGGTGGCCGACTGGAGAGCGAACAAGCTCGCGGCGCAGCCTGCGTTGTCGTGCATCGACGACTTCGAATGGATCAAGGCAGACGAGGCCGCAGAAACCATTGATGAATGGTTGAATCCCGCCTATCAGCATGGCCGCCGCTTTCTGCCTTTCGCCCAAACGGGGGCGGGCGATGCGTATTGCCTGACGCCGCTGTCCAACGGCGGCGTGGGTGTGGCGCTGGTCTGGCACGACGCGGACACCAGCAAGATCGAAGCGGTGTCATTCGACGTGTTTGCTTATGAAGCCGTGGTACGCAGCGCGGGGGATGCCTCGCACCTGATCGACGACGGATTCAGCCGGGCTGAAGCCGCGCGGTGCGTGGCCGCGAACCTCCGCGCTGTGGCGCCGTCGCTGCCGCAAGACCTGCGCGCGGAACTCGATGGCATCGCCCAGTTGTTGACCGGGTCTGACGGACAGGCAGACGGCCCGGCGCTGGTTCCGGCCGCAGCCGTCGATGCCGCCTTGGCGCGCGTACCTGCCGTGCAAGACGCGCCATTCGCCGTGGTGGCGCGTTGGGAATGCGGCGAAGGCTGATGCCTTGCAGCCAACGCACTAGTACTTCTGGCTAGGGTAATTCCTGACAACAAGCTGATTGTCAGCTGTTTGTCAGGACGGTTTAATCACCACAAAGTTGCAAAGCAGTCGTAGCCCCGACACCGGGAAGCTCGCAGCAGGCGTTTCCCCGCGTCCTCGCAGGTGCAGTTACTACAAGCTGGTCCGTGTAGTCCACCCAAGGAGACAACAAGCCATGCAACACGTCACAAAGCCCCGCCGCAAGTTCATTTCCGGCGCCGCCGCCGCGGGCGCCGCCGCACTCGGGTTCCCCGCTGTCACCCGGGCGCAGAACGCGCCCATTTCCCTGCGCTTTCAAAGCACCTGGCCCGCCACCGACATCTTTCACGAGTTCGCCCGCGACTACGCGCAAAAGGTCAACGACATGGCCGGCGGCCAGTTGAAGATCGAAGTGCTGCCTGCGGGTGCCGTCGTGAAGGCGTTTGACCTGCTGGACGCGGTGTCGGCCGGCACCTTGGATGGCGGACACGGCGTGGTGGCGTATTGGTACGGCAAGAACACGGCCGTGGCGCTGTGGGGCTCGGGGCCGTCGTTCGGCATGGACGCCAACATGTTGCTGGCCTGGCACGAGTACGGCGGCGGCAAGGAATTGCTGGTGGAAATCCAGAAGGCCATGGGCGTGAACGTGGTGTCGCTGATGTACGGCCCCATGCCGACGCAGCCTTTCGGCTGGTTCAAGCGGCCGGTCACCAAGGTCGAAGATGTGAAAGGCGTGAAGTTCCGCACCGTGGGGCTGGCCATCGACATGTACACGGCCATGGGCGCGGCGGTAAACGCTTTGCCGGGCGGTGAAATCGTGCCGGCGCTGGACCGCGGTTTGCTGGACGGGGCGGAGTTCAACAACGCGTCTTCCGACCTGGCGCTGGGCTTTCAGGACGTGTCCAAGATCTGCATGCTGCAAAGCTTTCACCAAAGCGCCGAGCAGTTCGAAGTGCTGTTCAACAAGGGCAAATACGACGCGTTGCCCCCGCACTTGAAAGCGGTGTTGAGCTATGCCGCGCAGGCGTGCAGCGCGGATATGTCATGGAAGGCGGCCAACCGGTATTCGCAAGACTACGTGAAGCTGCAAAAGGATCACAACGTCAAGTTCTACAAGACGCCAGACGCGATTTTGCAGGCGCAGCTGAAGATCTGGGACGAGATGATTGCCAAACGCTCGGCCGAAAACCCGCTGTTCAAGAAAGTGCTGGACTCCCAGCGGGCCTTTGCTGAAAGGGTGGGGCGCTGGCACGGCGACGTCTCGGTGAATTACCGGATGGCCTACAACCATTATTTTTCGCGCGCCACGAAGCCGGCCTGATCCCTGACCAGGCCGCACGATGATCCGTCTTATCCGACTGATTGACCGCGTCTCCACCTTCGTCGGCAAAACCTTTGCCTGGCTGATCGTGGTGCTGACCCTGCACGTGTGCTGGGAGGTGGCGGCGCGGTATCTGCTGAATCAACCCAGCGCGTGGGCGTTCGACTTGCAGATGATGTATTACGGCATCCTCTTCATGATGGCCGGCGCCTACACGCTGGCCAAGAACGGCCACGTGCGCGGCGACATCCTGTACGGCTTTCTGCCGCCGCGCGTGCAGGCGGGGTTGGACCTGGTGCTGTTCATCGTGTTCTTCTTTCCCGGCGTCATCGCGCTGGTGTGGGCGGGCTGGTATTACGCCGCCTATTCGATTGCCATCGGCGAGCATTCATCGCTGATGGCCAACGGGCCGCCCATCTATCCCTTCAAAGCCTTCATCCCCATCGCAGGCGCGTTCCTGCTGCTTCAAGGCGTGGCCGAAGTGTTGCGTTGCGTGCTTTGCCTGCGGCGCGGCGCGTGGCCATCGCGCGAAGAAGACGTCGAGGAAGTGGACGTCGACAAGCTGAAGAAGATGGTGCATGTGAAAGACGAAGACATCGCCCAGCTTGACCGCTATGTGACGACCCCCGGGGAGCCCCGCCGATGAAGATCCACAAGGCGTTGTGGTTTGGCCTGTCATGCATCGGGATCGTGCTGGCGATGATCGCGTTCCTGACGCCGTGGGGCGAGCTGACCACGGGGCATATCGGGCTGCTGATGCTGGCGCTGATTGTCGTGGCCATCATGCTGGGCTTTCCGACGGCGTTCACGCTGATGGGCATGGGCGTGCTGTTCACGTTCCTGGCCTATTACATGCAAAGCGCGGACGCGGGGCGGTCGATTGGCCAGACGCTGGACCTGATGGTGCAGCGCACGTACGCCACGATGACGAACGATTCGCTGATCTCGATTCCGCTGTTCGTCTTCATGGGGTATCTGGTTGAGCGCGCCAACCTGATCGAAAAGCTGTTCCGGTCGATGCATTTGGCGCTGGCGCGGCTGCCCGGCGCGCTGGCGGTGGCCACGCTGGCCACGTGCGCCATCTTCGCCACGGCCACCGGCATCGTCGGCGCGGTGGTGACGCTGATGGGGCTGCTGGCCATGCCCGCCATGTTGAAGGCGGGTTATAGCGTGCGGCTGACGGCGGGCGCCATCACGGCGGGCGGCTGTCTGGGCATACTGCTGCCGCCGTCGGTGATGCTGATTGTCTATGGCGCCACCACGGGCGTGTCGGTGGTGCAGCTGTACGCGGGCGCGCTGTTTCCGGGCATCATGCTGGCCGGGCTGTACATGATTTACGTGATCATCGTGGCCAAGCTGCGCCCCGACATGGCGCCGCCGCTGCCGGTCAGCGAACGCGGCGTGCCACTGTCGCCCGAAGCGAAGACGCTGGAGGCCACCGGTTACACACGCGCGCTGACCGGCATGGTGGCGGCGCTGTTCAAGGGCCGGCGCAATCGCGACGTGCCGTTCGGTTTTCTGGTGCGCAACATGGCGACGGTGCTGGCGCCGCTGGCGGTCACCGTGCTGCTGGTGGCCGTGGTGCATCACGGGCTGACGCGGCCCTTGGTGGAATATGAAATCCCGGCCGAGTTGCAGTTGGGGTCGGGCGGGTTTGATTCAGGCGGATTTGATTCGGGAGGGTCCGAGGGCGGATTGAGTGAACCGCCCGCCGATGGCCTGGCCGAACCGCCGGGCACGCCGCAGGCGTCGTCTTCGGCGCTACCGGCCAACGCCACCCCCAACCCCGCAGCCGAACCTGCAACCGCCGCCGCCAACGACACCCGCCCCGCACCCACCGGCTTCTGGATCTTCGCCGCCATCTGCGCGGTCATGCTCGCCGTGTTCTACGCCGCGCTGACCTGGGCGCGGCTGGAAATCTTCAAGATGCTGATGGGGTCGTTCTTCCCCTTGGCGGTGATGATCGCCGCGGTCTTGGGCTCCATCGGGTTCGGCTTGGCGACCCCTAGCGAAGCGGCCGCCATGGGCGCGATGGGCGGCGCCTTGCTGGCGCTGGCGTACCGGCGGCTGAACTTGCCGGTGCTGCGCGAATCGGTCTTCCTCACGGCCAAGACCAGCGCGATGGTGTGCTGGCTGTTCGTAGGATCATCCATTTTTTCGGCGGCCTTCGCGCTGCTGGGCGGCCAGCGCATCATCGAAGAATGGGTGCTGTCGCTGGGGCTGACGCCAATCCAGTTCCTGCTTTTGGCGCAGGCCATCATCTTCCTCTTGGGCTGGCCGCTGGAGTGGACCGAGATCATCGTGATCTTCATGCCCATCTTCGTGCCGCTCTTGAACGCCTTCGGCATCGACCCGTTGTTCTTCGGCCTGCTGGTGGCGCTGAACCTGCAAACGGCGTTCCTGTCGCCACCCGTGGCCATGTCGGCGTTTTATCTGAAGGGCGTGTCGCCGCCGCATGTGACGCTGAACCAGATCTTCCTGGGCATGATGCCGTTCATGGGGATTCAGGTTGTGGCGATCTTCCTGTTGTACATGTTCCCGGGTATCGGGATGTGGCTGCCCACGGTGCTGTACCGATAGGCGGGTGATCCCAAAAGACCGGCCAATGCGAAACCTGGCCGGTCGGCGTATGCTTTCGTCAGCACCATCCTGGACACACTAACAGGGAAGCTGACGATGACATCCACACCCCCCTTAGCACAGCAGGCACGGCCGTTGGAGATCGGTGATATCACCGTCATCGACAACTCCAAGCTCAAGAAGGCCGTGACGGCCGCGGCGCTTGGCAATGCCATGGAATGGTTTGATTTCGGCGTCTATGGGTTTGTCGCCTTTGCGTTAGGCAAGGTTTTTTTCCCCGATGCCTCGCCAGCCGTGCAGACGATTGCCGCGCTGGGCACCTTCTCGGTTCCGTTCCTGGTCCGCCCCTTGGGCGGCGTTTTTTTTGGCGTGATGGGCGACAAGTTCGGGCGGCAGAAAGTGCTGTCGCTGACGATCATCATCATGGCGATCAGCACCTTCTGCATCGGGCTGATTCCGTCCTATCAGTCCATCGGCATCTGGGCGCCCGTGCTGTTGCTGGCGTGCAAGCTGGCGCAGGGGTTTTCGGTGGGGGGCGAGTACACGGGTGCGGCGATTTTCGTGGCCGAGTACGCGCCCGACCGCCAGCGCGGCTTTCTGGGCAGTTGGCTGGATTTTGGTTCTATCGCCGGCTTCGTGCTGGGCGCAGGGATGGTCGTTCTGCTGCAAACCATATTGCTGGAGCAGACCTTCCTGGAATGGGGCTGGCGCGTGCCGTTCTTCGTGGCGGGGCCGTTAGGCCTGCTTGGCCTGTACTTGCGCCACGCGGCGGAAGAAACGCCCGCGTTCACACAGCAGCTGGAAAAAATGGAAAAGGAAGACCAGGACGCGGTGCAAGAGCGGCCCACGGTTTCCTTTCGCGAGATTTTTTCCAAGTACCGCAAGGCGCTGCTGATCTGCATCGGCATGGTGCTGGTGACGAACATCACCTACTACATGCTGCTGACGTTTATGCCGACCTACCTGACCAGCAATCTCGGGTATTCCGAAGAGCATGGCGTGCTGATCATCATCGTGGTCATGATTGGCATGCTGTTCGTGCAGCCCGTCGTCGGGTTCGCCAGCGACAAGGTCGGCCGCAAGCCATTCCTGCTGGCAGGCAGCGTGGGCCTGTTGGTGCTGGCGGTGCCGGCCTTCAAGTTCGTGGGCAGCGACAACACCGGGCTGATCTTTCTGGGCCTGCTCTTCATTGCCGTGTTGCTCAATTGCCTGACGGGCGTCATGGCTTCGACACTGCCCGCGCTGTTTCCGACACGCATCCGCTACAGCGCGCTGGCCAGTTCCTTCAACGTGGCGATCATCATCGCCGGCCTGACGCCGACGCTGGCGGCCTGGCTGGTCGAAGAAACGGGCAACCTGATGATGCCCGCCTATTACCTGATCGTGGCCGCTTCCATCGGCTTGATCACGTCGTTCTTCCTGCCTGAAACCGCGAACCGGCCGCTGCGGGGCGACACGCCCAATGCGTCCAGCAAGCATGAAGCGAAAGCGCTGCTGCAAGAGGCCTACGAGACCATCGAGCAACGCGTGCAGGACGTCGATGCCGAAATCGCGGAACTGGAAGACAAGCTTGAAGCGCTGCGGCAACGGCGCCAACAGCTTGCAGACCGTCATCCGTCATTGGAGTAGCCCGCCTGCCGGGCGGGCGGAATCGCGGAGACGCGGGTTTGCTGACTTGCCGAATCGCAAAGCCGCAGACCCGCAGACCCGCAGATCCGCCGGCACGCAGATTCGCCTACTCGGTGACCAGGTACGCCTGGCCGCCGGGTTTCACGATCGGCGCCAAGTCCTTGAACGGCACCGTCGCATGCGTGCCCAGGCAGATGCCCATCGCGTGGCCGATGCCGGAGATCGACAAGGTCAACACGCCGGGGGCTTCGGTGCCCAAGGCCAGATAGCTGGGCCACAAGTCCGAACACCCTTCCAGGGATTCGTCTTCGGTGGCGCCCTTGAGGGCGTCGTCGGCCAGCGGCGCGCGCGCTTTTTCCATCAACGCCAGCAGCGTGGGCGTTTCCTTGCGCCAGCCGTTTTCGTCCGGCACGTAAGCGTCAAAGATGCGGTTCCAGTCCAGGTATTCGCCGCGCAGCAGATCAAACGTGTAGGGCTCGAAATGGTTGTCGGGGTGTGCGCCGCCACAGTACAGGCTGCCGGATTCCGTCACGGTCATCAGCGCGGGCGACAACCACTGCACGGTGATGCTTTCTTCGTCATAGCTGCCCAAGGTGCCGGCGGCCGGGTTGCCGTTGGTATACGCGGACGACATGCACGCCAGCGCGGCCAGGTTCATTTGCCAGTGGCGTTGTTCAAGCAGGTGGTTGATGCGGGTCAGCACCTGTGGGTCGGGATGCCGGCTCAAGCGCGGATAGCTGAATTTGGTGCGGGGGTCGCGCCATAGCTGGTACGCCACAGGGCCTGCGCCGCTGTCTTGGCCGACGGGTACCGCGTGGCCGGCAAGCTTCAGGGTTTCGTAGGGTGCGTTGCCGGCATTGATGCCCACGTGGCGATTGATGCCGCTGCCCATCCCGCCGCTGATCGCGTCGGTGACGGCCTGCGCGCTGTCTGGCGTCAGTTTGTCGGGATCGTAATCCGCCACGCGGCGCAGGCTGAACGTGCGCGTTTTGCCCGTGCGGGCGTCTTTCCATTGCCCGCGATAGCCGCTGGCATCGCGCTCGCCTTGCCACGTTGCGGCTGGGTCTGTTTCGGGATCTTTGCCGGAATCAGCCACTTCAAAGAAAGGCTTCGGCTCAACCAGCGCCTGCGCCGTGCCTTGCAAGGGAATGTCGACGCCGTGCTTCGGATAGAAGTAGCGCCCGGTCAGTTCGCCATTGGCGCCCGCCTGGCTATCCAGTTCCATGACCACATCGCCCGCGCCTTGCAGCGTGCCGGTGTAGACGGTGCGTGAAGCGGCATCGGCCGTGCCCCCAAACAGCGGCAACACGGCCAGCGCCAGGGCGCCAAGCAGCAAAGGGGGCGGGCGGCGAGCGGGCAGGGTCATGGGAAGGGGTCAGTCTTCAGCAGCGGACAACGTGACCTGTCCGAAAGTCATCCACACAAAGGCGGTCTCAGACGCTTGCGCCCGGTACGTGCCGGTGGCTTCACCCAGGCGCATCGCAACGGCCGTGAATTCCCAGGCCAGCGCGTCGTCGCACTGCACCTTGCGATGCGAATACGCGGGCAAGCCATGCGCACGGCCAAACGCCAGCGCCAGTTGCGCGTGTTCCGACAATTCGGCGGGCACGGAAGGATGGTCCCAACCCCACAGAAAGCTGCCGTCCGCCGTGTTCGACGTACCCACAATCTGCACCGGCGCCGTCGCGGTAATGCCGCCCGGCAGCTGGAACACGATGCACTCTTCGTCCATGTCCACCGACCACTGCTCGGCCTCGTCCAGATGCCAGGTGGCGCAGTGCGCGCTGGTAGCGGCTTGCATGCCCTCCAGGCTTTGGGCAATGAAGGCTTGAACGTCAAAAGGCTGCGTGGTGTCGGTCATGCTTGGCGGTTCTTTGTAGGGGAAAAATCAGGATGATAGGGCATTGGGGCGAGGCAATACGTAGACATTCGTGTCGCGGTGGTAGTGCTGTTCTTGGGCGCTGAACACAAAGCCCAGTTTTTCCAGGACGCGCCCGGATGCATGATTGCCGGGCCAGACCACGGCCACCAGTTGGGGCACGTCCAGCGTGCGCCAAGCGTAGTCGCATAGGAGTTTGCCAGCGAGCGTTGCGTAACCGTGGCCCCAGGCCGCGCGGCTCAGACGGTAGGCCAGTTGAAGCCGGCCAGAGTCCTCAAGCGGAACCAGGCTGATCCAGCCGACGGCGACTTGGCCTACGACGATGGACCAATGGCCGATATCGGTTTGCGGTTCGGCCAGCCATGCCAGAAGCTCCTGCCGCCGCGCCTCGGTAGCGGGCTTGACGCCCGTGCTGTGCTGCATGACGGCCGGGTCGGATTCCATGGCCAGAATCATGGGCACGTCGCCCGCTTGCACGCGACGCAAAGTCACGGTGGTGGACGGGGTAAGCATGGGCGCGGGTGGGGTAGTCAAGGCCATGCCAGATGATACCGGCGCTTGGATGACGTGTACGAAAAGGGGCGTTTGCATCAAACTAATTAGGTGCCTTACTATCTGTCGCTGAATCAACTCAGGAACGCGATCTTGCTCCCCACGCCACCCATGCTTGAACCCAAACACCACGCGCTGCTGGACGAAGCGGCGCGGCGCGGGTTGGACTCGGCCGACGACATCGGCCTGTGTTTTCAACTGCTGTCTTTAGCCAATGCGATCGACCGCGATTGCGCGGCTCGTCTCGCGCCGCGCCAGCTATCGGAAGGGAAATTCGTGCTGTTGTTCCTGTTGCACGAGCAGGCGGACGGGCTGTCGCCGCATCAGTTGGCGGACGGGGCGGGCGTGACGCGCGCCACCATTACGGGCTTGGTGGATGGGCTGGAACGTGACGGCTATGTGTCGCGGCAGGCGGGCACTGAAGACCGCCGCAAAATCACGGTGGCTTTGACCACCAAAGGAAAATCCATGGCGGCGAAATTGTTCAAGGAGCACACGGACTGGATCGCATCCTTGTTCGGCAACCTGAGCGCACCCGATAAGGCGCAGTTAAGCGAATTGCTGGCGCGCGTCTGGCACGGCACCGACACCGGGCGTGCCGCGTTGCGAAAGGGCCAGCGATGAGCGCCGGCGCATCGACCCCCGCGAAGCGCAACCCCGCTTCGCCTGCTACGAAGCGTAGCGCTGCTTCGCTTCCTACGAAGCGTACCGCCGCATCGCCTGCTACAAAGCGTACCGCTGCTTCGGTTCCTACGAAGCGCAACACCGCTTCGCCCACGACTAAGCCCGCCGGCCGAGGTGTGAAAGACATCAGCCCGGCCCGTCTGGCGCAGCTGAATGCGGGCGCGCCCGCCACCACGTTGACGGAGTGCCTGGCCGTGGACTTCGCCGCGCTGATGCAGGCGGTGGCCCCGCAAGTCGGGCGCGACGCCATGGCGCAGATGCAGGCGGAAGCAAGCACGGGCATTTCCAAACGCATGGCGGTGGCGGCGCTCTTGTTGAATGATCAACTTGGGCCTGATTGCGAACCGATGCTGGCGGCGCATGCCTCTGACACGGTGCGCGGTTGGGCGTGCTTCGTGGTCGGCGGGGTTCCGGATTTGACGCCTGGCGAACGTCTGGAACGGATTCGCCCCTTGGCCGACGATGCGCATTTTGGCGTGCGCGAATGGGCCTGGCTGGCGGTGCGCCCGTGCTTGGCCGCCGAACTGGAAACGTCTTTGCAAGCCCTGCAATCATGGACGCAAGACCCGTCGGAACGGGTGCGCCGCTTTGCCAGCGAATGCCTGAGGCCGCGTGGCGTCTGGTGCGCCCACATTGCGGCGCTGAAGTCTGATCCAGACCAAGCCTTGCCGCTGCTTACGGCATTACGCGCCGACCCCGCCGTTTATGTGCAGGACTCGGTCGCAAACTGGCTTAACGACGCCAGCAAAGATCAGCCGGACTGGGTGCGTGAGGTGTGCGCGCGTTGGCTGGCCGGCCAGCCGTCCGCCGCAACCGAACGCATCTGCAAGCGCGCACAGCGTTCGATTGCGGCGTAACCGCTCAAAGCTGGCTCATTCCGCCATCCACGATGATCTCGGTGCCGACAATGAACGCGGATTCCGGCGCGGCCAGATGCAGCACGGTCGAGGCCAGTTCTTGCGGGGTGCCGAAGCGGCCCAGCGGAATCTGCGACTGGATGCTGGCGGCGGTTTTCTCCAGCGTGTCCGCGTCCAAACCCAGCTTGCCGTAGATGGGGGTTGCGATCGGGCCAGGGCTGACCACATTCACGCGGATGCCGCGCGGTAGCAACTCTGCCGACAAGGTCTTGGCCAGCGAGATCAGCGCGGCCTTGCTGGCGGCGTAAATGCTGGATGCCGGCATACCGATGTGCGCGTTGATGGAGCCATTGAGCACGATGGACGCGCCCGGGTTCAACAGCGGCTCCAACGCTTGCAGCTGGAAGAACACGCCCTTGATGTTCGTGTTGAAGGTCTGGTCCCAGAGGTCTTCGGTGGCGTCCGCCAAGGATGCGAACTTGGCGATGCCGGCGTTGACGAAGACGGCGTCCAGGCGCACGTCTGCGGCCTTCAATGCTTGGGCCAGCGCGGCGGCGGCCCCCGGGGCGCCTGCGGCGTTACGGATGGCCAGGGCGTTGCCGCCCAGCGCGGCGCGGGCGCTTTCCAGCGCGGCTTCGTCGCGGCCGGTGACGATGACGCGGGCGCCTTCGTCGGCGAAAGCTTGGGCTGCCGCCAGGCCGATGCCGCTGGTGCCGCCGGTGACCAAAACGGTCTTATGTTCAAAACGGTTCATGGTGATCTCCTTGGGAGTCGTTCGATAAGGTGTAGCCATGTTGCGCCTGGGCTGGCGCTTTGTCGTACGATCTTTCGGATGAACACGTTCGAAGGAATCGCACATGTTGACGGCAAATGAACTGGCGCTGCTGGAAGCCATCCGGGACAGCGGCAGCCTGTCCCGCGCGGCGGTGAAACTGGGGCGGGCGCCCTCATCGGTGTCGCACGCGGCCCGCCAACTGGAAGAACGCTTTGATGCCTTGCTGTTTGACCGCCGCCGCTACCGGCTGCAACTGACGCCCGCCGGTCAATTACTGGCCGACGAAGCCGCCCGGCTGATGCTGGACGTGTCGCGGCTGACACAGCGCGTCAAACAAGTGGCCAGCGGCTGGGAAGACCGGCTGCATATCGTCAGCGACGAGATCCTGGAATTCGAACTGATATCGCCCTTGATCCACGCGTTTGACCGGCTGAATTCAGGAGTCAGCCTGCGTCTGACGCATGAAGTGCTGGGCGGCACGTGGGAAGCGTTGCGGGAAGGCCGGGCCGATCTGATCGTGGGGGCGACGAACGAGCCTCAGTCTATGCCGAACCTGCAATGGGCGGAACTGGGCGCAATGGAATGGTTGTTCGCGGTGTCGCCGCGTCATCCGCTGGCCAAGCTGAAACCCCCTTTGCGGCAGGACCAGATTCAACAGCATCGCGCGGTGGTGGTGGCCGACACGTCGCGCACCAGCGCCGCGCGCGGCTACGGGCGGGTAGGGGGGCAGGCGGTGCTGGCCGTACCCAGCATGCGCGCCAAGATCCTGGCGCAGCGCGACGGGCTGGGTGTGGGCTGGCTGCCGCGCCATCGCGTGGCGTCCCTGCTGGCGCGCGGTGAGCTGGTGGAAAAAGCGACCGAGACCCCGCGCGAGCCCAACCTGCTGTATCTGGCATGGCGCGGCGGCCACGAGGGGCGCGCGCTGCAATGGTGGCTGGAGCAACTGCGCCAGCCCACGATGGCGGCGGCGCTGATGCGGGGGATTGATGTCGGGTGATCAGCCGGGGGAATGATGTGGCGCAAGGATGCTGGCGAATGACGCCGTGTATCCGTGCACCCGCTTCATGCCCCGCCCATCAGCCCTTCGGCCGCCAGCGCCGCCTGCACGCTGGCCCGTTCGCCTACGCGGGACATATACCCCGCCAGAGCGGGCCAGCGTGTCAGGGAAATATCGAAGAACGCCGCCCAGCGCAACACCGTGTACAGATAGGCGTCGGCCACGCCGAAGCGGCTGCCGGCCAGATACGGTTGGGCGTCCAGCGCGCCGGCAAGATAGTCCAGGCGCTTTTCCAGCCGCGCCAGCCACCATTCGCGCGCGGCTTGCGGCAGGGCGCGGTTGAACAGCGGGCCGAAGCCGCCATGGATTTCGGTGCTGATGAAGTTCAGCCATTCTTGCAGGCGGCTGCGTTCCCAGCTGCCGTTGGGCGGGGCCAGTCCGGCTTCCGGTTTCAAGTCCGCCAGGTACTGCACGATGGCCGGCCCTTCGGTCAGCACTTGCCCGTCGTCGCGTTGCAGCGCGGCCACGTAACCCTTGGGATTGATCGCCAGAAAATCACCGCCGTCGGCGGTGCGCTTGGTCTGGTTGTTCACACGCACCAGCGTAAAAGGCAGGCCCAGCTCGCGCAGCACGATGTGCGGCGACAGCGAGCAGGTGTCGGGGGCGTAATACAGCTTCATCGGTCGGTCCTGAATTCAACAAAGCACTTATCTTGAAACGCCGCGCGGCATGCGTAAAATTACTTCTTCAGAAAATAACCATAAGCAGAGCTAATGCCATGATGAACCTGATGCACTGGCGGCTGGTGCTGGCGGTGGCGGATGCCGGCAACATCACGCACGCCGCAGCGCAGGTGGGCATGACGCAGTCGGGCGCCAGCCAGGCCATCGCCCAGCTGGAAGACATGCTGGGCGCGCCGCTTTTCACGCGCGAACGGCGCCAGACGGTACCCACCGCGCTGGGGCTGCGCGTGGTGGACGAAGCGCGCGCCATGCTGGGAGCGCTTGAGCGCATTCAGGCGCTGACGCAAGCCGCGCGCGGGACCGCACGCGGCACCTTGCGGCTGGCCAGTTTCCCGATGGTGTTCTCGACCATTTTGCCGCCCGTGCTGCGGCGGTTTCGGCAATTGCATCCGGCGATTGATGTGGTGTCGCTGGAAGCCAGCGATGACGAAGTCGAAACCTTGCTGGCGGCAGGCACGGTGGATGTGGGCGTGGTGTTGAACGCCGCGCCGGGCCGGCACGTGTGTCCGCTGGGTGAAGACGAATGGATGGCGGTGCTGCCTGCCGCGCATCCCCTGGCGCGTGCGGGCAACGCCATCGACTTTGCGGATCTGACCACGCAGCCCTTCGTGCTGGCAACGGGCGGTTGCAGCGTGCACGCGCAAAGCCTGGCGCAAGACGCGGGCATCACCATCCCGGACGTGCGCGCCACCGTGCGCGATTGGGCAAGCGCGTTCGCCCTGGTCCGCGAAGGGCTTGGAGTGACGCTGGTGCCCGCATTGACCTTGCCCGAGAACCGCCGCGGCTTGCGCGTGTTGCGGCTGGCGGCGCCGCAGTACCGGTCGTTTGGCTTGGCGGCCTCCCAGCACGCGGCAGAGAGCGCGCCGGTTCAGGCCTTGTTCGAGATGTTGCAGCCCCCTCCAGCTTCCGCCGTCGCAAACCGCAGCAGATAGCCGTCGGGGTCTTGCACCAGGAATTCCCTGCACACTGACCAGCCAGCGCCGACCCGGTAGCGCTTTTCCTCAATGGGACGAAAGAGCGGCCAATTCGCT
The DNA here is from genome assembly GCF_056394065.1 of Achromobacter sp. 10T422. Classification (NCBI taxonomy): domain Bacteria; kingdom Pseudomonadati; phylum Pseudomonadota; class Betaproteobacteria; order Burkholderiales; family Alcaligenaceae; genus Achromobacter; species Achromobacter sp. 10T422. The sequence goes on along the minus strand of NZ_JBFTHD010000001.1, from coordinate 351,063 downwards.
TCGGCCAGCGCATCGGCGATGGGCTCGATGCTGGGCACCGTCATCTGAAAATTGATGCCGCGTCCGAAGGGGCGTTCGAGCGGCCCCGTGTCCCATTCATGGTTGATCTGGCACAGCATGATCTGTAGCGGCCCGCGCTCCAGATACGCAAAGCCGGCTTCGGGCCGCGCATAGGCCACGTCAAAGCCCAGCAGTTGGCACCAGAAGGCCAGGCTGGCGTCCAGGTTGGACACATCCAGTTCCGGCACCATCGCCGCAAAGCCGCCGGTGGGCAGCCGTCCTTCGGAAGTTGCGTTGTTTCGTTCTTGTTGGTCCATGTCTCTTTTGGTGGTTGTCATGCGTGCTGGAATTGCGACATGCTTACGGCTTGCCGTAATGGCCTGCCGTCACCGCACGCTGTTACGGCTCGCCGTTACGGCTCGCCGTCACGGCACGCCGACGATTATCCTGGTAAATGCGCGAACCGCGTTTTTGACCGCGAGATCAATCGCTACGGCACACAACAGTCCAAAGGACGGAAATGGAAGAGACAACGCACGACGCGGCCATGAACTGGCCGCAGCTGGTGGATGACCTGAACAAGCTGCTGCGCCTGAAGACCACCGTCATCGGCATGAAGCTGTTCGAAGACGAAGCGGACATGGCGGGCATTAAAGGGTTGCGCCGGCCGCAAGCCACGCACACCACGGACCAGATCGTGGGCATGGCGGCGCGCCTGGGCTGGACGGTGGGGATCACCGGCGACGATCTCGTCGGCGCGCAGTGCCGCGCGGTGATCGGCCTGGGGCCGCAAGACGAAGACTGGAAAAGCGGCAAGGACTACGTGGGCGTCTGGCACGCCACCGAAGCCGATGCGCGTGCACGCCAATCGGCCTTGTCCTGTGTGCCGGCGGGCAAGTATCGCGGGCTGGTGGTGTCGCCCTTGGCATCGGGCCGGCTTGATCCGCCCGATATCTGCCTGGTGTATGCCACGCCAGGGCAGATGATCATTCTTATCAATGGCTTGCAGTGGAAGAACTACCGCCGGTTTGACTGGAGCGTGGTGGGCGAGACCGCCTGTGCGGACTCCTGGGGCCGGGCGCTGGCCACGGGCGAACCCAGCCTGTCCTTGCCCTGTTTTGCCGAGCGCCGATACGGCGGCGTGCCCGACGAGGAAATGTTGATGGCCTTGCCACCGCGTTATCTGCCGATTGCCATTGAGGGCATGAAGGCGCTGGCGGCCAACGGCTTGCGCTACCCGATTGCGCCCTATGGCATCCAGAACGATGTGCGCGCCGGCATGGGCGTGAGCTATGCGAAGAGGGCGCAATGATCGCGAGCGACACGCGCTGGGCCGCGGTGCTGGCGGTGGTGGGGGCGGGCGTGGTGGCGTCGTTGCAAGTGGGCAAGGTGATCATTGCCGCGCCGCTGCTGCGCACGGACATGGGCCTGGACCTGGCGTCGATTGGCACGCTGACGGCGGTGTTTTCAATTCTGGGCGTGGTGGGCGGCATCGCCGCAGGCGGCGTCATCGCGCGGTTCGGCGCGCGGCGCATGTTGCTGTTGGGCCTGTTGGCGACGGCGCTGGGCACCGTCATCGGTGCGATGGCGCCCGGCTACGGCGTGCTGTTGGCGTCGCGCGTGATCGAAGGGCTGGGGTTCCTGATGATCACCGTCGCCGGGCCCGCCGCGTTGCAACGCATGGTGTCGGCCTCGGGCCGCGACTTCGCGTTTGCGCTCTGGAGCTGCTACATGCCGGCGGGCATGGCCATTGCGATGCTGGCCTCGCAAGCCTTTGACCAGTGGCAGGCGTACTGGTGGTGCGCGGGTGTTGCGGTGGCGGTGGCGTTCGTGAGCGTGGTTGCGCTGGCGCCCGCGTCGCCGCCCGGGCCACAGCTGTCGTGGCGCGGCATGCGGCAAGACACCACCGACACGCTCAGCGCCGCAGGCCCGGTGCTGCTGGCCTTGTCGTTCACGCTCTACAGCTTGATGTTCTTCGCGCTGTTCACGTTCCTGCCCGTGCTGCTGATGGAGCAATTGGGCTTGACGCTGGCCCAGGCGGGGCTCTACAGCGCCATTGCCAGCGCGGCGAATCTGATCGGCAACCTGGGCGCGGGCGTGCTGCTTGCGCGCGGCTGGCGGCGGTCGACCTTGATTGCTTGCGCCAGTGCGGCGATGGCCGTGGTGGCGTTGCTGATCTTCCGCTCGGTGCTTCCCGCCATGCCAACCTTTCTGCTCTGCGTGCTGTTCTCGGCCGTAGGCGGACTGATTCCCGCCACCTTGCTAGGCACCGCGCCGCTGGTGGCGCCGCGTGCGGGGCTGACGGCGGCGTCGGTGGGGCTGGTCATGCAGGGCAGCAACTTGGGCCAGGTCATTGGCCCGGTCACCGTCGGGGGGGTGATCGACCGTTACGGCTGGGGCGAGGCATCCTACGTGGTGGTGGCGGCGGGCGTGGCGGGGGTGCTTATTGCAGGCGGCTTGCGGCGGGTGCGGGCGGCCAGACTCTAGCGGCATTGCGCAGCCTCAATGCGCCATCGACGCCCGCGTGCGCAACGTCATGATCGAGGCCTATCATGAAGGCCGACCTTGTTGGAGCCGATATGCAACCGTCTACCACCCGCCTTGTCATCTTCGATTGCGATGGCGTTCTGATCGACAGCGAAATCATCGCCGCGCGTGCGCAATCGCGCGCGTTGGCCGAACATGGCATCACGATCACGCCCGAAGAAGCCGCTCACCGTTTCGCCGGCATACCCGATGCCGACATGTGGCAAACCCTGCAATCCGAAAACGCTTGCACCTTGCCCGACAGCTTTGCGCGGCAGTATGCCGACCGCCTGGCGCACACGTTCCGCGAAGAACTGCGGGCCTTGCCGCATGTGCACGAAACCGTGGCGGCGCTGCGCGCGCGTGGGATGGATATCTGCGTGGCCAGCAGCAGCACGCCGCCCAAACTGGAAGCCGCGCTGAAGCTGGTGGGCCTGTGGGACGACTTCGCTCCCAACGTGTTCAGCACGGCGCAAGTGGCCAAGGGCAAGCCCGCGCCCGACGTCTTCCTGTTTGCCGCGCGCCAGATGCGCGCGGCGATTCTGGATTGCGTGGTGGTGGAAGACAGCGTGCCGGGCGTGCGCGCTGCCCGCGCCGCGCGCATGCGGGCGGTGGGCTATGTGGGCGCGTCACACAATGGGCCGAACCAGCGCCAGCGCTTGCTGGACGAAGGCGCGTTCGACGTCATCGACGACCTGAGCCGCTTGCCGGATTTGCTGTAGCCGTTACCGGTACGGGTATCGGCTTGACGCGCACGGCGCGCAGCACGCCCACGACCAGGCAGGCGATGCCAATCAGCGTCAGCGGTTCAGGCGCCGTGCCGCGCAAGATGAAGGCATAGGCCAGCGCGGCCAGGGTTTCAAACACGATGAGCTGGCCGGCCAAGGCGGTGGGCAGGCGCTGGCTGGCTTCATTCCAGCACAAGGTGCCCAGCCACGAGGCGAACAAGCCGATGATGATCATCAGGCCCAGGAACACGTCGGGGCGCGGGCCTAACGGCATGTCGAACGCGCTGCCCGTGGCGGCCATTCCGCCCCAGAGGATGGCGTAGCCCGCCAAGGCCAGCGGCAGCGTGGCCACGCCCTGCGCGGTGGCCCAGGTGCTGGGGCTGCGGTCGGGGTGCGCGCGCAACCAGTCGGCATTGCGCAGCGGATACCAGGTCCAGCAGGCGACGGCGGCCAGCGCCAGCAAGGCGCCGACCGCGTAGCGCGACATGTCGGCATCGGCGTCCTGGCGCAGCGCTTGCAGCTCTACCTGGTTGACGCAGCCGATGCCCAACGCAATCAACGCAAGCGATGGCGCCAGACGCATCCAGGGCAGTTTGCCGTCGCGGCGCGCATTGCGCAGGTTGGCACAAATGGCGATCACCACCGGCAAGGTGCCGATGATCATGGTGGGGACGGGGCCGCCTGCGCGCTGGATGGCGCTGGCCAGACACAGGTAATACAGCAGGTTGCCGATGGCGGCCAGCTTCAGCGCTTCGATCCAGTCGGCGCGGCGCAACTGCCGCAAGCGGTTGCGATCCAGCCATGCAAGCGGCAGCGCGATCAGCCCGAACGCCAGGTAGCGCGCCACGGATTGCAGCGCCGCCGGGTATTCCGGCAGCAGCAACGGCCCCACGAACACCAGCCCCCACATCAAGCCCGCGGCCAGCGCATAAAGGGTTCCTGCCCACATACCTTGCTCCTGCAAATCAATGCGGGCAGTCTAGCCAGCGCGGGCAGGGCGGGTCTTGTACCAGATTGCGGTGGCGACGCTGGCGCGCTTCGGGCGCGAACCTATTTCAGGCGTGAAACTGCTTCAGGCCCGAACTTGCTTCAGACGAGAACCGGCTTCAAGCGCGAACCTGCTTCTGGTAACGGGCGGGCGTGACGCCGTAGCGGCGCGAAAAGGCGCGCGTCAGATGCGCTTGGTCAGTCAAGCCTGCCGCCAGCGCCACTTGCGCCGGTTCGATGCCGGCGGCCAGCAGGCGCTTGGCCTCGAACAGGCGCAGCGCCATCAGCATCTGCTGCGGCGTGGCGTGATAGTGCGCCTGAAAGCGCCGCAGGAAATGAAACGGGCTCAAGCCCGCCACCGCCGCCAGCTCGTCCAGCGTAAGGCGGCGCGACAGATTTGCGCGCAGGAACTCGATGACGGGCGCAAAACGCGGCGCGCCTTCGGACGGCGCATGGCGCGGCACCTGCGCGTGGCGGCGGAACTCGTTCAGCAGTGCGTAGAGCGCGCTGTCGAAGGCCAGCGGTTCATGCGCGTGCCATAAGGTGTCGAGCAGGGCGGTGACACGTTGCGCGCTGGCGGCGTCATGGCCCACGGCGGTATCGAACCACCAGCCGTCTTCGCCCGTCACGCGCGCCACGACGCCGGGGTCGATGTAAACCATGCGGTAGCGCCAGCCGCCTTCCGTTTCGGCGCGGCCGGTATGCAGCTCGTCGGGGTTCATCAGCACGACCGAGCCGGACGGGGCCAGATGGTCCGCGCCGCGGTAGCGGAACCGTTCGACGCCGGATTCGATCGCGCCCAAGCCATAGGCTTCATGCGTGTGGGGCTCGAACGCGTGCCGGATGATGTGGGCGCGGTAAAGCTCCACGCCGGGCTGATGCGCTGTGCGGCGGAACTCGGCGCGGTCGTTGGGGTGGTCGAACGCCGCCGGCACGCCCGTCAAAGCGGGCGCGCCGGGGTCCGACGGGGCGGCATGCACGGAACACATGCCTGGGATTAAATCACGGCAGTTGGCCGCAGCCCCTGGCTCGCCCGTGCAATGAATGTCCCCAGTTTCTGGATGCTCATGGGGCGGCCAAACAACCAGCCCTGCGCATATTGCACGCCACGCTCGCGCAGGATGTCGCGCTGCGCTTCGGTTTCCACGCCTTCGGCAATCATCTGCAAGCCCAGCGAGCGCGCCAGTTCAATGATGTGAAACGTCACCAGGCTGGTCGGCGCGTCGGTGCCGAGGGTGTCGACGAACATCTTGTCGATTTTCAGGAAGTCCAGCTCGTAGGTGGCCAGGTAAGACAGGCTGGAATGGCCCGTGCCAAAGTCGTCGATCGCCACGCGAAAGCCGCCCGCCCGCACGGCGAGCAACACGCCACGCGCCTTGTCGGGCGACATCAATCCGCGCTCGGTGATTTCGAACATCAGGCTGGCCGGGCCCATGCCGGCGCTGGCCGCCAGTTCCTTCATGCGCGTGTCCATGCCTTCCGAATGCAGATCGTCGGGCGACAGGTTGATGGCGATATGCAGCTGCGGGTCGGCGCGCAGCAATTCGGCGGCGTCGCGCACCACGATTTCCATGACGCGGGTGGTGATGCGCTGGATCATGCCGTTGGCTTCGGCCAGCGGAATGAACACGTTGGGGCTGACCAGCGCGCCGTCTTCATTGCGCCACCGGGCCAGCGCTTCGGCGCCCACGCATCGGCCGTCTTGCAGGTCGATGATGGGTTGGTATTCCACGAAGAATTCGTCGCGGTCGATGGCGGCTTCCAGCTCGCCGCTCAGCGACAGGCGGCGGCGCGCGACGAACACCACGACGCCCGTCAGCAAGATCCCCAAGATCAGGCCGACGGGCCCGAGTATGTAGGCGAACCGCTGCACCTGCGCCTGCACCAGCGCCGAGGGCATGGCGGCCAATGCCGCGCTGTCGCCCGTGTCGGACGGCTGAATCACTACGAAGTAGCCAGCGTCTTCAAACTGGATGGGCTGGCCTTGGTAGCGGTCGATCCATTCGTCCTGGATCGTGCCGCGGCGGCCCAGAATCAAGCGCTGTCCGGTGGAAAAGAAGGCCAGCGATACGGGCGATTCGCGGTTCAGCAGGTCGATCGCCAAATCGGGATACACCAGCGCGGCGTAGCCGTCGCGGGCCAGCACGCTGAAAGTCTGCCCGGGCAGGTTGGGCAATTCGATCGCGCTCCAAAAGCGCAAGCCGTATTGGCGGTTGCCATGCGGTGCGCCCAGATTCAGCGGGACGCCTTGCCCGCCCAGCGTGGTACAGACCAGCGCGTCTTGCTCCAGCMGMGCCATGCCCGCCACGTGGCTGAACGCTGCCGACAACATGCCCATGCGCGTCAGTTGCTCGGGCGAGCAGGGCGGTTCGGCGGGGTTGTTGTTCAGGGCGTCGATGGCGTCGCTGATTTGCAAGCGCGCATTGTCGGCCCGGTGCAGCACGTCTTCCGCCAGATCGTGCAATGCGGTCAGCGCGTCGTCACGGCCCTGCGTCTGCGCCAGATAGAGCGACAGCGAAAAAGGCACGATCAAGGCCAGGACGCCAACCGTTGATGCCAGCAACACCATGCCTGTCTTGTTCATGCGACGCTCCGCAACCCGCTTTTCACGATTCGGATCAGGCTACTCCCGGCCTGTCCGCGCGTTGCGTCCATTGACAATATTTGACAGTCGCGCGGTCTACGCCGGCATTTCCTTGGCGCGCGCCAGCAACAGCGCTTGTTCGCGGGCGTTGCGTGTCATGCCGGCCGCGCGTTCAAATTCTGCGCGTGCCTCGGCGTGACGGCCCAGCTTGGCGAGCAGGTCGCCGCGCACGCTGGGCAGCCAGTGGTAGTTGGCCAGGGCGGGGTTGGAGGACAGCTCATCGGCCAGATCCAGACCCGCTTGCGGGCCAAAGGCCATGCCCACGGCAACGGCGCGGTTCAGCGCCACCACCGGCGACGGCATCACCTGCGCCAACGCGTCGTACAGCGCGACAATGCGCGGCCAGTCGGTGTCTTCTGGCTTGCGGGCGCGCGCATGGCTAGCGGCCAATTCCGCTTGCAGCGCATACGGGCCGCGTGCGCCGCCCTGCGCGTCCGAGCGCGCCAGCGCGGCCAGCCCACGCCGGATCAGCAGCGGGTCCCAGCGGCTGCGGTCCTGTTCCATCAACAGGACGGGGCGGCCTTGCGCATCGGTCCGGGCGTGCAGGCGTGACGCCTGCAATTCCATTAGCGCGACCAGGCCGTGCACTTCGGCTTCGTCGGGCGTCAGCTCGGCCAGGATGCGGCCCAGCCGCAGCGCTTCATCGCACAGCGCCGGGCGCATCCAGTCGTCGCCCGAGGTCGCTGAATAGCCTTCGTTGAAGATCAGATAGATGACTTCCAGCACCGACGCCAGCCGGGGCGCGCGGTCTTGTGCATGCGGCACTTCAAACGGCACGTTGGCCGCCGTCAGGCTGCGTTTGGCGCGCACGATGCGCTGGGCGATGGTTGATTCGGACGCCAGAAACGCGCGCGCGATCTCGGCGGTAGACAGCCCGCCCAGCAGGCGCAGCGTCAACGCCACCCGGGCGTCGGTGGACAGCACGGGGTGGCAGGCGGTGAAGACCAGGCGCAAAAGGTCGTCGCCAATGTCGTCCTGGCGCGCGGCGTCCAGGGCGTCGACAAAGTCGGGCTGCACATCCGCATGCAAGGCTTCCAGCTCGTGGCCGATCTGCTCGTGCTTGCGGGTGTGCAGCGCGTCCAGACGCAAGCGGTCGCGGGCGCGGTTCTTTGCGGTGGTCATCAGCCACGCTCCGGGGTTGTCCGGCACGCCGGTATCGGGCCAGCGTTCCAGGGCGGCCACCAGCGCATCCTGCGCCAGTTCTTCGGCCAGCCCGACGTCGCGCACCAGCCGCGCGACGCCGGCGATGACGCTGGCGGCCTCGATCCGCCAGACGGCTTCAATGGCGCGATGCGTGGCCGCTTGCGTCATGCTGCGGGGACCTCGCCGGGCACCATGTAGACCAGTTCCCAGATGTGGCCGTCCAGGTCTTCGAAGCCGTGGCCATACATGAAGCCGTGGTCTTGCGGCTCGCGCGGCACCGAGGCGCCGGCGGCCCGCGCGCGGGCGACCAGGTCATCGACTTCGGCGCGGCTTTCGCATGACAGGCAGATCAGCACTTCGGTGGCTTGCTTGGGGTCCACCAGCGGCTTGTCGGTAAAGCCCTTGAAGAAATCACGGGTCAGGAGCATCGCGTAGATGTCGTCGCTGATCACCATGCAGGCGCCCTGGTCATTGGTGAACTGCGGGTTGAACGTGAAGCCCAGCTGCTTGAAGAAGGCTTGCGATTTCTGCATGTCGCCGATGGCGATGTTGACGAAGATTTTCTTGTGCATGATGGGGTCTCCAGAGGATCAGTGGCTGACGCCGGTGATGTCGCGAAATCGTTCAACTTCCTGGCTGGGGGCGAATTCGTCCAGCTCAAAAAGCTGGCGCACCTCGATCTCGCAGCGCTGGCCGGGAAAGGGCGAGGGAAAGCGCATGGCCCATTGCATCGCTTCCTCGCGCGAGCGCACCTGAATCAAGGTGTAGCCGGCGATCAGTTCCTTGGTGTCAGCGAAGGGGCCGTCGATGACGGTGCGCTTGCCGTCCGGCTGGCCGTCGTATTGCACGCGCCAGCCTTTGCTTGTGGGGTGCAGGCCGTTGGCATCGAGGAGTGCGCCCGCTTTGGCCAGGGCCTCGTGGTAGGTCAGCATCGAGGCAAGCAGGCTTTCGTCCGGCATCTTGCCGGCTTCGCTATCGGGCGTGGCCCGCACGATGATCATGAATCGCATCTGAGTCTCTCCTTGGGGTAGGACATCGCCACCTGGGTTCCGGAGGGAATTTCGGGGGCTTGCAGGGGGACGACGAACGGGGGTGACTCAGATCGACAGGAATGTCGCGAAGCTAGGGTAAATACCAGGATGGGTGTCAATGGCCCCAGGGGTTGATGACCGATACGCCCGCAGCTTMGAACGGCGCAACGTCCCGGGTGGCTACGCTCATGCTATGCGCGGCAGCCGTCGCCGCAATGTATCCATCTGGGCCCGAAATCGCCTGGCCAGCGGCTCGGGCTCGCGCCATCAGCGCAGCGTATTCCAGACTCGCCGCGATATCGAACGCCAATACCCGCCCGGCAAATAGCGCCAGGACGCGTTGCTCCAGATCGCTGTACAACGTGTCGCGTCGTTTACCCGCCGGCATGCAGGCAACACCAAACCGCAATTCGGCAACAGTGACGGCGGAAAGAAACAGCGTCTCCAACGGCTGCTGGTCGATCCATTCAATGACCGCGTCGGCAGGCGCCTGGCGCAGTGGCTCCGATATGACGTTCGTATCTAGCAAGATCATTCAAACCTCGGTGGCGCGGCGGGTGTTTTGTCGCGTTGATCGAACAGGGCAGCTTCCTGTTCGGTGAGTTTGGCATGGCGACCAATCTGCGCAAGCAATGAACCGAGCTTGACGCGTCCTTCAGGCTTGACGGCCTCTTCGAGGATGGCGCGCACTTCGGCCTCGGTGCTGCGGCCATGTTGGGCGGCGCGCACGCGCAGTGCGCGGTGCACTTCTTCGGAGATATTTCTAACGGTCAACATAGGCATGATGCGAAGACTCCTGATGCATTCATTGAATGCATTCTAGGAATATGCAGTCATTTGTGCAAATGGCTGTGGCTACGTCTCGTGACGAAGCCCCGTTCCTACATAAAGCACGGCCCCAGTTCCCGGACTTCCACCGTTGCCCATTGCGCCGCCGGGCACTCGGCGGCCAGCGCCAGGGCTTCTTCGCGGGTGTCACAGGTCAGCAGGAAAAAACCGCCGATCATTTCCTTGGCTTCGGCGTATGGGCCGTCCATCAGCGAGCGTTCGCCGTCGCGAATTTGCAGGCGGACGCTTTCGGATTCGGATTTCAGGGATTCAGCGCTGACGAGCAGGCCGCGGCCTTTGAGTTCTTCGGCGTAGCGCACCATTTGCGCATAGGCCTCGCGGCCTTCTTCGGGGGTGCGCTGGGCGCGCTGGCCTACCGGTTCAACGATCAGCAACATATAGGACATGGCGTTTCCTGTTCTGGCCTGAGGGTGGATTGGGCGAAGCTTAACGCTGTTGCCCGGCCACACGCCAGCTTGGAAGGGAGACTTTTGTCACCCTTCCTGGAAGATCGTCATGGTGGCGCGCGATGCCGCGCGCCGGCCTGTTGCGGGGGGGCTTAGGTGCGAGCCGGGGCCGGCTGCGTGGCGGGCGCGGGCGCGGCAGCGGCGGATTCGGGCGCGGTAGCCGCGGGCGCTTGCGCCGCCGGTGCTGCTACCGAAGCCGCCGATGCCGAAGCAGCCGATGCCGAACCGGCTGTTGCCGAAGCCGCCGAAGACGAACCGGCTGTTGCCGGTGCCGCCGAGGATGCCGCCGATGCCGGTGCTTTCGCTTCCTTCGCCGGCGCCTGCTTCGGCGCAATATCCATGATCAGTTCGACGCGGCGGTTGGCGGCGCGGCCGGCCGGCGTGTCATTGGATTCAATGGGGCGCGTTTCCGCATAGCCCACGGCCCGCAGGCGCTGGCCGGCGACGCCGTCTCGCACCAGCTCGCGCAGCACGCTGGTGGCGCGGCTGCTGGACAGTTCCCAGTTCGAAGCGAACTGGCGCGTCTGGATCGGCACCGGGTCGCTGTGGCCTTCGACCGACACCTGGTGTTCGTTCTTGTTCAGAATCGTCGCCAGGCGTTTGATCACGTCCAGGCCGGCCGGGCTGAGCGTGGCCTGGCCCGACGGGAACAGCAGTTCGTTGCTGATCCGGAAGCTGACGGACTGCTCGTTGATGATCACGTCCACCGACTTGCCCAGATCGCCCAGCCCCAAGGATTCCTTGGACGGCGCCATCAGCGGCGGGGCGGCATCGGCCACCTTCATGCTGTCGTCGTCGGCGGGGGCGGCGGGGGCCGTGGCCACAGGGGCAGCGGGCGGTTCGGCCCAACTGGCGGGAATGGCGGGCGTGTCGAATTCAGCGTATTCGCCGTCGTACTTGGGCAGCCCAGCGGCGGCCAGCGTGCCGACCAGTTCAATCGGCTGGTCCGACGGGCCGGAAGCCTGGCCATGCAGGCGCGACACGGCCAGCATCACCACCAGCATGGCCAGCAGCAGCGTGATCAGGTCCAGATAGCTGAGCAGCCAATTCTCGGAATCCTGTTCGACCGTTTCTTCAACGTGCCAGCGGGAATAGCGGTCTTTGCGGTCACTTTTGCTGGGGCGCCAGCCGCTGTTGTTGGCGGCCGTTTTCTGCGCGCGCAACTGGGCCTGGCGGGCCTGCTCGATCCGCTGCGCCAGGGAAGGAGAAATCAGGCTCATTGACGCGCGGGGGCCGGGCGGTTGATGGAGACGGGCTGGGCGGCGGGTTTGACCTGGCCTTCCGTCTTGGGTTTGGCCTGGGGCGCGGCGCCAGCGCCACCGTCGTAGATTTCGTCTTCAACGTGCAGCACGAAGGAATTCAGCGTCTCGCGCACCACAGCCGGGCCGCGCTTCTCGCACATCATCGAGATGCCTTGCAGCACCATGTTCATGGATTCCACACGGCGCGCGGTGCGGCGTTCGAGCTTCAGCGCGATCGGTTTGCAGATCAGGTTGGCCAGCAAGATGCCGTAGAACGTCGTCATCAGGCCCACGGCCAGATGCTGGCCGATCATCGTCATGCTGCCGTCGCCCAGCACGGCCATCAGGTTGATCAGCGCAACCAGCGTGCCCAGCATCCCGAAGGCCGGGGCAAAGGTCGCCATCACGCGGAACATCTGCGCCTCGGCCTGTTCGCGGGCACGCAGGCGCGCCACGCGCCATTGCAGCACTTCAATGATCTGGTCTTCCGGGGTGTTGTCGATGATCAGCTGCACGCCCGTGCGCAGGAACGGGTTCGACACTTTCTTCAGGGCTTGCTCGACCTTGTGGACGTCGGTGTTCATCCACAGCTGCGCCATCGATACGAGTTCTTCGATGTCGCGCTGCTGGTCGTGCTGGTCGTTGCGGAACACCGTGCGCACAAGCGAGAACACGCGCAGCACTTCATGCAGCGGGTAGGCGATGAACAAGGCTGCGCACGTGCCGCCCAAGACGATGGCCAGGCCTGGCAAGTTGAAGTACATGCTGGCGTCGGTGGCGGACAGCGCCACGACGATAAGCAGAGTAAGCAGGCCAACAACGGCGCCGATGACGGAAGACGGATTCATGGATCTTGCCCGAAGGGAAAAGCACCCCTACGCGCGGAATGCCGGAATGTCGGGAATTCTAGCCAGGAGTCATTCGGGTCAATTCGCCGGAAAGCGGGCCTAAAGGGCCGGTAAGCGCCGGCTTAGGCTGCCTGTCAGGGGGCGGCGGGGCAGGCACGAAAAAAGGGGCGGATCAGCGGGGTCAACCGCGCCGAACCGGCCGCGCCTGCCGTCATTGCGCGGCTTGCAGCGCCTGTCGCGCTTGCCATTCCTCACGCGTAATTTCCCAGATCTCGGCGGGGTAGCGCCCGCTGACAAACCCGCGTTCTTCAACCGCCACGACGCGCATGCCGCCGCGTTCGGAAATCTTGCGCGACCCCGTATTGACGATGGCCTTGGGCGCGCGCAGCAGCGGCTTGCCCAACACGTCGAACCAATAGGCCGTGACGGCCTCGCTGGCTTCGGTCATATAGCCTTGCCCGCGAAAACCGGGGTCCAGCCAAAAGCCGCGATTGTTATTGGCATCGTTGTCCATCAGGCTGACCACGCCAATCATGCGGCCCGGGTCGGCGTGGGTGCGCAGCGTCCAATGCCACTCTTCGCCCCGCTGGATGGCGGGCAGCGCCACGTGCTCAAGATAGTCGCGCGCACCGTTCTCCGGGTAGGGCCAAGGCACCTGATCCGCCAGGAACTGCACCACTTCCCATTGCGGAAAGATGCGCTGGATGGCCTCGGCGTCCTGCATGCACAGGGGCTGAAGCGTCAGTCTGGGGGTGGCCAGGGCGGGGTAGGCAGGGGCGTCAGGCACGGCGGGCGATCGGGCAAAATGATGGGCTGAAGGCGGATATGTATATCATGAGCGCTATCTGGCGGCCCGGTGTAATGTGGCCGCCTCGGCTTTGGAGAAGAATATGAATACCCCCAACGAAAACGTCAGCATGGCGCTTTTCTGCGACTTCGAGAACGTGGCGCTGGGTGTGCGCGACACCAAGTATCAGAAATTCGACATTCGTCCCGTGCTGGAACGCCTGCTGCTCAAGGGCAGCATCGTCGTCAAAAAAGCCTATTGCGACTGGGAACGCTACAAGGAATTCAAGGCCCCCATGCACGAGGCCAATTTCGAGCTGATCGAAATTCCGCACGTGCGCCAATCGGGCAAGAATTCGGCCGACATCCGGCTGGTGGTGGACGCGCTGGACTTCTGCTACACCAAGTCGCACGTCAACACGTTCGTGATCATCAGCGGTGATTCTGATTTTTCCCCGCTGGTATCCAAGCTGCGCGAGAACAATAAGAAGGTGATCGGCGTGGGCGTGAAGCAATCCACGTCGGACTTGCTGATCGCCAACTGCGACGAATTCATCTTCTATGACGACCTGGCGCGCGAAGTGCAGCGTACCGCCGACGGCCGCCGCGATAACCGCGGTGCGGCCACTGGCGGCCAGCGCCGCACGCCCGACGAAGAAATTCGCCGCAAGGAAGAGCTGGACGCCCGTAAGACGCAGGCCGTGGAGATGGTTGTCGAGACCTTCGAGGCGCTGATGGCCGAACGCGGCGACAGCGGCAAGATCTGGGCATCCGCGTTGAAGGACGCGCTCAAGCGCCGCAAACCGGATTTCAACGAGTCGTACTACGGCTTCCGCGCCTTTGGCAACTTGCTGGACGAAGCAAAAAAGCGCGGCTTCCTGGAAGTCGGCCGCGAAGAGAATGCCGGCACGTATGTGTTTCGCGATAGCGCGGATGGCGCGGATGCGGGCGACGTTGCCGACACCGCACCGGTTACGGCTCGCGCCGATCGCGGAGAGCGCACGGATCGCGGTGATCGCACAGAGCGTACCGAACGCGGCGACCGTGCCGAGCGCACCGAACGGGCAGACCGTGGCGATCGCGCAGAGCGCAACGAACGGACCGACCGCGCAGACCGTGGCGGCCGCAACAATAGCTCGCGTGCCGCGCAAGGCCATCACGCCGCCACCGCTCCCACCACCGCTTCCACGACCGCCGCCGCGCCGGCCGATACCGGCGCCGCGCAAACCGACGCCGTTCAGGAAGAGACCGATTCCCGGCCCTCCCGCAGATCGCGTGGCGGCCGCAAGTCGGGCCGAGGCGCCAGCCAGCACAGTGATCAACACGCAAACGTAGCGTCCATGAATACGCCGGCCGCAGCCGCCCCGGCTGACGCAGTTTCCGATGTGCAGGCCGCGGCGCCCGAGGCCGCGGCGAACGTGGCGCAAGCCCCCGCCGCCGCGTCGCCTGCGGCACAGGCCGAGGCATCTGCCCAAGCCAGCAAGCAAGCGGAAGCCGATCGCGCAACCGCGCAGGAGCTCGCCAAGGAAGCCGCCAAGCTCGAGGCCATGCGCGCCGATGCGCTGGCGCGTGCGCAGGAAACCAAGCCGGTTCAACCCTCGCGCCTGCCGCCCATGCCGACCCCGTTGCCGCAGGCGCGCCAGCCGCTGCCTGCTGTGAACATCGCGGAATGGACTTTTGTGGAAACGCCGCCCGAGGCGCGCCGCGAATCGGTCAAGACGCCGGTCAAGGTGTCGGACCCGTTTGAAGGCGGCGCCGCGCGCATCGCCGCCGAGGCTGCCGCCCGCGCAGCGTCCGAGCAGGAAGCTAAGAAGGCGCAAGAGAAGGCCCCGGCGAAAACGGCAACGCAGACGACCACTGCGGCGCCCGCTAAGAAGGCAACCAAGACTGCAACCAAGACTGCAACCAAGACTGCAACTAAGACTGCAACGAAGACGGCGACTAAGACTGCAACCAAGACGGCCACAAAGACCGCCACCAGCCCGGGCACCAAGACCGCAGCGGCAAAGACGGCAGCGAAAACGGGAACTCAACCCCCCGCAGACTCGGCCTCTGCCGATGCCGGTGCAGCCCCCGCCAAAACGGCCAGCCGTTCCCGTCGCCCGCGCAAGTCGGATGAATCGGCTTCCTGATCTTTCAGGGCGTCATTTTTCCGCGCAGGCTACGCCATGCAATACGTGTTGATCAGTTCCTGCCTGTTGGGCAACCCCGTGCGCTACGACGGGCGCGGGGTGCCTCACGATGACGCCGTCCTCGTGCGCTGGCGCGCCGAAGGCCGGGTCGTCTCCGTCTGTCCGGAACTGGCGGGCGGGATGCCCATCCCGCGTCCGCCCGCTGAAATCGCACCCGGTAAACGCGCCGCCGACGTGCTGGATAACGGCGCGCGCGTGGTCGCGGTAACGGGCGACGACGTCACCGTGCCGTTCGTGCAAGGCGGCCAGGCGGCGCTGGCGCTTGCCGAACAGCGCGGCATTCGCATCGCAGTGTTAAAGGAAGGCAGCCCATCCTGCGGCAGCCGCTATGTCTACGACGGCCATTTCGCAGGCAAGCGCCAACCGGGCGTGGGCGTGACGGCGGAATTGCTGACGCGCGCCGGTGTGCAGGTCTTCAGCGAAAAGCAATGGGCCGACGCCGAAGCCTGTTTGTTACGGCTGGAGGCCGAAGATGGCGCGTAGGGCGGGTATCGTCATGCGTATCAGCGCCGCGCTGTGTCTGGCGCTGTCCGCCTTCTTCTACTACGCCTGGTACGCGTTCTACTTGAAGTGGGACTTCAACGAACTGGGCCGTTACTACGACCCCGTCGACCAGGTGGTCTACACGTCTTCGGGCTTTGTCTGGGTGCTGCCGGCAACCGTGTTGCTGGCGGCCGGCGCCGTCTTCATCTGGCGCGGCTGGCGGCGCTAAGCCCGCCGCCTTGCCGCCGCTTATTCACTGCGGATATTCGCAGCCTTCACGATTTTGCCGTTGTCGGCGTATTCGCGTTGCACCTGCGCCGCGAATTGCTCGACGCTGCCCGGCGACATGATGTTCAACGCCTCGGTCAGCGGCTTGCTGATGTCGGGCATCGCCGCCACTTTGTTGATCATTGCGTTCATGCGCTGGCGAAAGTCGGCGCTGGTGGTGGCGGGCGCGAAAAATCCGAATGTGGATGTCATGTTCGCCATCGGATACCCCAGCTCGGCAAACGTCGGCGTGTTGGGGCGGGCAGGCAGGCGGGCAGGGGAGCCCACCGCCAGCAGCTTGAGTTTGCCTTCGTCGATCAGCGTGTTGACCGGCGCGGACGCGTTCACCAGCATCAGCGTGAACTGGCCGCCCAGCGCATCGGGCACCATCTGCGCCATGCCCTTGTACGGCACATGCGTGATGCGCACCTTGGCCTGGCCATTGATCTGTTCCAGCATCAGATGGCCCAGCGACCCCACGCCCGCCGTCGCCAGCGACAAGCCGTCGGGGTCTGCGCGGGCCTGATCCAGCATGGCTTTGAAATCCTTGCCGGTGAACTTCGGGCCACCCACCAGGTACACCGGCGAATACATCACGGCCGCCACCGGCGCCAGATCCTTCAGGGGGTCGTACAAGGTTTTCATCACGTGCGGCGACAAGGTCACCGGGCTGACAGCGGTAAAGCCCAGCGTGTTCTCGTCGTGCGCGCGAGCCACGGTGTTCATGCCGATCATGCCGCCCGCACCGCCCCGATTTTCAACGATGACGGGCCGCCCCAGTTCCGTGGCCAGCTTCTGGGCAAACGCCCGCGCGGTGTTGTCGACGATACCGCCCGCGCCATACGGCACGACGATGGTCATGGCCTGCGGCTTGGTGTCAGCCTGGGCTTGGGCTTGAACGGTGAACGAGACGGTACAGACCGCGCTGACGGCGCAAAGGCCGGCTAGCCGCTTGAACTTCAACATGGCTTCCCCTTGTTGCGCGGCGGCATGGCCGCGCGTGATGACGGCGATCCAAAGCAACGCGCCGGCATGCAGTGTGTGCAGGCCGGCGCGTGGGGGCAATCGGGAAAGCCCGGGGTTGCGAGCTTAGTTGGCGCGGTAGCCCCGGCTGGTCATGCAGGAGTCCAGCGAATGGTTGTACGAGTCCACCATCACCTGCGTGGTCCATTGCGAAATGGTGGCCGGGTCGTAGCCGCTTTGGTTCATGGCCCAGCGCTGGCATTCGTTGGTGGCGTTGGCCTGGGCCGAATTGACCTTGGGCGCCGATTCATATTGCACGGGCGCGTATTGCGGCTGCGGTTGCGCGTAGGCAACGGGCGGCGCTTCGTAGACGGGCGCGGCATACACCGGTGCGGCATAGGCGGGTGCGGCATACACGGGTGCGGCATACACGGGCGGACTGGTGTAAGCCACGCCCGGCGAGGCATAGACGCCTGTCTGCACATAACTGGGGCCAGAGTCAGCCGCCAGCAAGAGGCCAACCGCGGCCAAGGCAAATGCGCCGCCTACCCACCACCCGGCCGAGCTGCTGCCGCCACCGCCATGATGGTGATAGTTATTACCGCCGTGATAGCCACCATGGTAGCCACCGCCACCATAGCCGCCACCGCCCCAGCCACCCCCGCGTCCGCCAGCCATCACAGGTGCGCTTGCAACGGCAAGCGCCAACGCCACGACTACCATCCGGCCTGTAAACCGTTTCATGATCTTGCTCCTGATTCGCCGCCCACAGCCTTTCGTAAAAGACGTGCGGCGATAGCACTACTTTACTGCTGCGCGTGCCAGTGCGTCCGCATCAAAAGTGGTTGCAAACGCTACTGCTATTTCAAGTGACTTCAAACGGGGCCGGTTGGGACGCGGCGTTGCTGCCACACCCTTTGTCGCGAAATCGCGACGGCAGTTGTTTCAGGGTTTTGTCAGCTTGGAAGGCCGTTCATTCGCGCGCGGTGTCAGAGCGGTCACAGTGCGTTTCGCAACGCCTGCGAAGTAGTAGCGGAAAGCGGTGAACGGTAGTACTTTCTCGCGATGATTACGGCACTACCCCCATCTTTATCGCAAGACAAGCGTCTCACCAAAGGTGAACGCACCCGCTTACAGCTGTTGGAGGTTGCCGCAGCGGAGTTCGCCGAACGCGGATTTCAGCATACCCGGATCAGCGACATCGTCGCCCGGGCCGGCGTGACGCAGCCTGTCTTTTATCAATACTTCTCAAGCAAGCAAGCGGCCTACGACGAATTGGTCGGCATGTTCGCGCAACGCTTGCGCCAGGCCATCAGCCAGGCGCGTTTACCGGCCAGCCTTGACGGCACCGAACTGGCGGACCGCATCCGCCGTGGCGTCCTGGGCCTGCTTGCCATCCTGCAAGAAGACCCCAACCTGACCCGCATCGGCTTCTTTCAAGTGGCGGCGGCKGAAGCGTTGAAGGACGAACTGGTGGCGATGATTGCTGACAACATTCGCGCCGAGCAGCAGGCGGGCCTGTTCCGCCCGGAGATTTCAGCGGACTGGTTTGCGCAGTCGCTGATGGGCATCATCGAACGCTTCACGCGCCAGATGCCGGATGCGGTCCAGCAACAGGCGCTAGCGGAATTCATCACAGACTTACTACTGGATGGCATACGCCACCCTCAACGACAAGCCTCCTAGCCGGAGGCTTTTTTTTGGGCGGTCGCGGATGCGATCGGCTGCAATTGGCTGACGTCGTCCGCCAATTGCAGCCGGCGCCCGTGGGCTTACTCCACCCGTGCGCCCGACGCCGCGACCAATTTACCCGCTGCTTCCCAATCCGCTTTCAGCAGCTCCTGAAACTGGGCCGGGGTTTTCGCTTCGGCTTCCACGCCCAGCGATGCCAGGCGGGTTTGCACCTTGGGGTCCGCGAGCACCTTGTTGACGGCCGCGTTGATCTTGTCGCGTTCGGCGGCGGGCAGGCCAGCGGGGGCCAGCAGGCCCAGCCAGGAATCGAAGGCGTAGCCGGGCAGGCCGCTTTCGGCGACGGTGGGCAGGTCGGGTGCGAAGCGCGAGCGGGACTTGCCGGTGTAGGCCAGGAACGTCACGCGCGGGTCGTTGCGATAGGCGGTGACGCCGATGGTGGCGGCGGTCACGGCTTGCACGCGGCCGGCCAGCAGTTCGGTGACGGCGTCGCCCGTGGACTTCATGGGGATGTGCTGCATCTGCGCGCCGGCCGTGGCCAGGAAGGACGCCATGCCCAGGTGCGATGCGCTGCCATTGCCGGCCGACGCATAGTCGTACGCGCCGGGCTTGGCTTTGACGGCCTGGATGAAGTCGGCGGGGGTCTTTGCGTTCAAGCTGGAGGACGCCAGGATGATGTAGCCGGTGTTGCCCAGATACGCCACGCCGGTGAAGTCCTTGTAGGGGTCGTAGCTCAGGTTCTTGTATAGGTAGCCGGCAATGTTGTGACTGGCGGCGGCCAGCACCAGCGTGTTGCCGTCCGGGTTGGCGCGCGCCACTTGTGACGTGCCTACCGTGCCGCCCGCGCCTGCGCGGTTCTCCACCACGATCGAGGCGTTCAGCGCCTGGCCGAGTTCGTCGCCAATGGCGCGCGCGATGGTGTCCTGCACCGCGCCGGTGCCATAAGGCACCACGATGCGGATGACGCGTTGCTCGGCATGGGCGGCGCCTGCGCCGGTGAGCGCGGCGCCGGCAAAGGCCAGCAAGCCGAGCAGGGTGCTGCGGCGTAACGCTTGAGATTGCAGGGGGGTGCGGCGTACAGCTTGAAATTGGGTAGGCATGACAGCGGCTCGTAGCGTTGGCGCGCCCGCCGAATGTGGGGGCGCGAAGGCGTTGGACTCTAAAGAGTCATGGCGCGCCCGCCAACGATTTATTTGCCGCTTGTTTATAGCTATCGGGGATATAGCGCCCGGATCAGGCCCAGGTTTCGTGCAGATGCGCCCATTGCGGCTGGCCATCTTCGCCCGGCGTGAACAGCGCAGTGGCGCGCCGCTGCGTGACGCCGCCGTTCCAGGTGTGGCGTTCGCGATAGGTCAGCACGGCCGAGCCCGCATCCGCATATTGCACCGCCCATTCATCGATCTGAATCTTCAAGCCCGGACGCGACCCGCGCAAGCCGGCGAACAACGCAGCCAATGCCCCGTGCGGCAGGCGTTGTCCGTCGGTCGTGATCATGCTGAACGCAGGCGCAAAGCTGCCAAGCAGGGCAGTCAACACGGATGCCGGCGCGTCGGTCTGTCCGATCCATTGTTCGATGTGTGCATGAACGTCCAGCGCAAACTGCACGTGGGCGTCCTGCGGCGAAGGCGGGTGGGAAGAAGAAAAATCCGTCATGGAAAGCGCAGTGATATCAACAAGGAGCGCCATTCTAGGCAGCCTGCCATGTTCTAAAAAACAGCCCACAGCTAGATATACTGTTCGGATTATTTTGACAATCAATCCTTGCCATGATCAACCTGAATCGTCTGTCGATGTTTGTCGCCGTGGTGGACGCCGGCTCGTTCACGGCGGCGGCCGACGCGCTGGGCACGACCAAGGCGGTTGTCAGTTTCAACGTGAAGCAGCTGGAACAGGAGCTGGGCGTGGCGCTGCTGACACGCAGCACGCGCCGCTTGGCGCTGACCGAGGCGGGCGAGGGATTCTACGGCGATTGCGCCCGGCTGCTGCGTGACGCCGACGCCGCGGTGGACCAGGCGCGATCCGGGCAGCTGACGTTGTCAGGCAGTTTGCGGGTGACGGCGTCGGTGGACTATGGCAACCGCATCGTCGCGCCAGCACTCGCCGCGTTCGCCAGGCAGCATCCGGCATTGCGAGTCAGCTATCAGGCGGGGTCGGCGCATGCGGACTTGATTGGCGAACGGCTGGACGTGGCGATCCGCGTGGGCGCGTTGGCGGATTCCACGTACCGCGCCACGCCCATCGGTGAATTCAAGCTGCTGTTGGTGGCCAGCCCGGCGTTGCTGGCGGAGCAAGGCACGCCACGGTCGCTCGCGGCATTGGCCGCGATGCCGTGGCTGGCGAATCGGCCGGGCCGTAGCGACCAGTGGCGCTTGATGGACAGCAAAGGGCGCGAGCACACGCTGCGCGTGTCGCCCGTGGCGCATGCGGATACGGCGTCGGCGTTGCTGGCGTTTGCGGAAGGCGGTTGCGGCGTGGCGGCGCTGCCCGACTGGCTGGTGGCAGAGCCCTTGGCGCGCGGCGCGTTGCAGCGGGTGATGCCGTCTTACGCGTTGCCGCCGCAGCCTGTGTACGCGGTGTACGCCGATACGCGCCATGTCAGCGCCAAGGTGCGTCGCTTCATTGATTTTCTGCGGACGGGGAAGTAGCTACCGCGCCGCGCCGTCCGCAGAAAAATTCAGCGCGTGATGGCCGGCGTGCCGCCCGCGCCCAAGTCCCAGTACAAGCCCGTCATCAAGCCCAGCGCCTGACGCAGTAGTTCCGGCGGCAGATGTTCATTGGGCGCATGCTGCGAACAACCCGGGTAGGAATGCGGCACCCAGATGGTGCGCAGGCCCAGCACATCCGTGAAGATGTCATTGGGCAGCGACCCGCCCAGGTTCGGCAGCAGCGCGGTCTTCTGGCCCGAGGTGCGCTCCAGCGAATCCACCGCCCATTGCACCCAGGCGTCGTCGGGGTCAATGCGCGTCGCGCAGAACATGGATTCGCGCGTCAGCGCAATCTTCACCATCGGAAAGCCATGGCTGTCCAGATGACGGCGCAGCGCGGGGATCAGGTCGTCCGGGTTCACGCCCACCACAAAGCGCAATTGGCAACGCGCCCAGGCGCGTGGCGGAATCGCGTTGACGGGCGTGTCGGGGTTGCCGGTCTTGTAGGCCAGCACTTCAAACGAGCACCAGCCAAACACGCGTTCGGCGGGCGACAAGCCGGGCTCGCCCCAGTCGGGTTCAATCTCGGGGCCGTCCGCGCCGCCATCCACCTGACAGTCGGCCAGCGCGCGGCGCACGGCGGCGGGCAATTCGGCGGGCACCCATTCCGGGATGCGGATTTGGCCGGTGGGCGACACGATGGTGGAAATGGCGTGCGCCAGCTGGATGCCCGGGTTGGAAATCAGCCCGCCCCAGTTACCCGAATGGTGGCCGCCCGCACGCGCTTCAATGCTCAGGTCAAAGTTCAGGCTGCCGCGTGCGCCCAGGAAAATGGTCGGGCGCTGGGCGGCCAGGCGCGGGCCGTCAGAGGCAATCAGCAGATCGGCGGCGAGCAGGTCGCGATGCTCTGCGCACAGTTCACGCAAGCCCATCGACCCCGTCTCTTCGCCCATTTCAATCAGGTACTTGGCGTTGAACCCCAGCTTGCCGCGCGCTTCCAGCACCAGGCGCAGCGCTTCCATATTGATGGTGTGCTGGCCCTTGTTGTCGGCAATGCCGCGCCCGTACCAGCGGCCTTCGGCTTCGGTCAGCGCCCAGGGCGACAGGCCATCCTTCCATTCTTTTTCCAGCCCGCGGATGACGTCGCCATGGCCGTAGCCCAGCACAGTGGGCAGGGCCGGGTCTTCGATACGTTCGGCATACAGGAAGGGCGCCAGCGCCTTCGGGTGCGTCAGGGTGCGGCAGGTGAAACCCAGCGCTTCAAACGCCGGGCGGATTTCAGACTCCAGGTAATCCGCCAGCACGGCGGCGCGTTCGGGATTCTGGCTTTCCGTGGGCAGCGCCAACCGGCGCGCCAGCAGCGCGCGGAAGGCGCCCGAATCAAAACAGAGTTCCGCTTGGGCGATGGCTTGCTCACGGGTCATGATGGTCGGGCTCCGGTGGAAGTGGGTATCGAAGTTAGCGGTGAAGACGCATTCGATGCGGCAAGGGAAGACGATGCCGGGGGATACAGATGGCAGGCCACTACCGACGCATCACGCAGCGTCAGCGCTGGCCGTTCGGTTTTGCATTGGGCCATGGCGTACTGGCAGCGCGGGTGAAACGGGCAGCCTGATGGCGGATGCAGCGGGTCGGGAAAGGACAGCCCCAGCCCCATGTCGGGAATGCCCAGGCCGGGCTCGGGCGTCAGCACGGAAGCCAGCAGCGCTTGCGTATACGGATGGCGCGGGTCGTGAAACAGCTTGGCCGTGGGGGCGGATTCCACCACGCGGCCCAGATACATCACGGCCACGTCGGTGGCAATATGCTCCACCACCGCCAGGTTGTGGCTGATGAAGACATAGGTCAGGTTGAATTCGCGGCGCAGGTCCATCAGCAGGTTCATGATCTGCGCCTGCACGGATACGTCCAACGCGGATGTTGGTTCGTCGCAGATGACGATTTCCGGGTTCATGACCAGCGCGCGCGCAATCGCCACGCGCTGCCGTTGCCCGCCCGACAACTGCCCCGGCGTGTTGTGCGCCAGACGCGGCGGCAGGCCCACGCGTTCCAGCATCTCGATGGCCTTGTGCAGCTTCGGGTTGGGAATGCCGTGCACTTCCAGCGGCAGCGACACGATGGACGCAATGGAACGGCGCGGGTTCAACGACGAATACGGGTCCTGGAAAATCGGCTGCACGCGGCGGGCGAGCGCGCGGCGGTCCATCTGCCGGATGTCCTGGCCGTCGAGCTTGATGGCGCCTTCGCTGGGCGGCGTCAGGCCCAGCAGCATGCGGGCCAGCGTGGATTTTCCGCAGCCCGATTCCCCGACGATGCCCAGCACCGCGCCGCGTTCCACGGATAGGTCCACGCCGTTGACCGCGTGCAAGGTGCTGCGCGGACGGAACATGCCCGTGCGGATCGAAAATTGCCGGCTGACGGCTTCAGCTTGCAAGAGCGCGCTCATGCCGTAACTCCTTCCTCTTGGCGGATGCAGCGCCATTGCTGTTCGGGCGGATGGCCGTAGACGGGAATGGTGTCGCGGCATTGCGGTTGCACATAGCGGCAACGGTCGGCAAAGGCGCAGCCGCGCAAGTCGCCCACCAGCGAGGGCACCACGCCGGGTATCGTCCCCAGCGATTCGCCGGGTGGCGTGCGGCCAGGCACGGGAATACAGCCCAGCAGCCCCTGCGTATACGGATGGCGCGGCGTGGCGAAGATATCTTCAACCGGGCCTTCTTCGACGATCTGCCCGGCATACATCACCGCAACCTGCTGTGCGATGCGCGCCACCACGCCCAGATCGTGTGTGATCAGCACCATCGCAATACCCAGCTCGGCTTGCAGGTCGGCCAGCAAGCGCAGAATCTGCGCCTGAATGGTGACGTCCAGCGCGGTGCTGGGCTCGTCGGCAATCAGCAGTTCCGGGCCGCACATCAGCGCCATCGCAATCATCACGCGCTGGCGCAAGCCGCCGGATAACTGATGCGGGTACTGTGTCAGCCGTTGCCCGGCCGAGGCAATGCCCACCTTTTCCAGCAGTTCAACGGCGCGGTCGCGCGCTTGCTGCGCGCTGGCGTGGCGATGGTGGATGTAGTGTTCGGTGAGTTGTTCGCCGATGGCATAGGCGGGGTTCAGCGCCGTCATCGGTTCCTGGAAGATCATCGCCATCTTGCTGCCGCGCAGCGCGTTGATACGCCGTCCGCGCGCGGCCGACAGGTCTTCGCCCAGCACCGCCAGCCGGCGCGTGGTGCGCTTGGCGGCCTTGGGCAGCAAGCCCATGATGGCCAGCGACGTCATTGATTTCCCGCAGCCCGATTCGCCCACCAGGCACAGCGTTTCGCCGCGCTTGACCTGGAATGACACGTCGCGCACGGCATGCAGCGCGCCGCGCGGCGTGGCGATATCGACCGTCAGCCCCTGCACGTCCAAAACGATTTCTTTGTCGGCCATGGTCAGGCCCTCTCTTCAGGCGTCAACAGTTGATGCAGCCCGTCGCCGGCCAGGTTGATCGCGAAGATCAACAGCGCCAGCGCCGAACCCGGAATGGCGATGAGCCAGAACGAGAAGAACATATAGGCCTTGGCTTCCGAGATCATCAGCCCCCATGACGGCAGCGGCGGCTGCACGCCCAGCCCCAGGAACGACAGCGAGGCTTCCAGCAAAATGGCGCTGGCGGCTTCCAGGGTGGCGATTACGATCAGTTGCGGCACCACGTTGGGCAGCACTTCGCCCCAGACGATGCGCCACGTGGACGCGCCCGCAGCTTGCGCCGCCGCCACGTATTCCAATGACCGCACCTGCTGCGTGGCGCTGCGCATGACAACGGCGTAGCGGTCCCACTTCAGGAACCCCAGCACCAGAATCACCACCCACAACGAGCCGCCGACAATCGCTACCGTCGCCAGCGCCACCAGGATCACGGGCATCGACAAGCGGGTCGTGATCAGGAACGACACCGCC
Organism: Achromobacter sp. 10T422; assembly: GCF_056394065.1. NCBI lineage: Bacteria > Pseudomonadati > Pseudomonadota > Betaproteobacteria > Burkholderiales > Alcaligenaceae > Achromobacter > Achromobacter sp. 10T422. The sequence continues at coordinate 325,653 of NZ_JBFTHD010000001.1, read as the reverse complement.
ATATCGACCTTGCCGCCGAAGTAGCCGGCCGCCATGCCCATGGCCGTGCCGATCAGCCCTGATATCAGCGCGACGCTGATGCCGATCAACAACGAAATACGCGCGCCGTAGAAAAGACGCGACAGATAGTCCCGGCCCAGCTGGTCGGTGCCTAGCGGATGCAGCCAGGTGCCTTTGGCGTACCAGACGGGGGGGGCAGTGCGGTAAGCCAAGTCTTGGAAGTAGGGGTCGTGCGGCGAAATCCACGGGGCAAGCAGCGCAATCATCACGATCACGAACAGGATGCCGCCGCCTGCCAGCAGCGCCTTGTTGCGGCGCAGCCGGCGCCAGCGCAAGGTGGACGCGGTCAGTTCGATGGGCGCGGGGGCGCCGGGAACAAGTGGAGTCAAGGTAGGCGTAGTCATGTCAGGACACCCGGATGCGCGGGTCCAACCACGCGTTGGCAATATCAGCGGCAAGCGTCAGCAGCACGTACAACACCGACAGCAGCAGCACGATCAGCTGCATCACCGGATAGTCCTTGTACGTGATGCTCTGGTAGGCCAGATACCCCAGCCCGTCCAGCGCGAAGATGGTTTCAATGACGACCGAACCGCCCAGCAGATAACCCAGCTGCACCGCCGCCAGCGCCACCACGGGCACGATGGCGTTGCGCAGCGCATGCTTGAAGATGATCTTGCGGGCCGGCAGGCCCTTGGCGCGCGCGGTACGGATGTAGTCCGCGCCCAGCACTTCGATCATGCCGGCGCGGATCAGCCGCATGAAGGCGGGCGCCACGTAGTAGCCCAGCGCAATGGCGGGCATCACGAAATGCTGCCAGGTGCCGCTGCCCGACACGGGCAGGATGCGCAGCGAGATCGAGAACAGCATGATCAGGATCAGCGCAAAGAAGAAGTTCGGCAGCGCCTGGCCCAGCACCGCGATGGCCAGACAGAGGCGGTCGATGGCGCTGCCCTTGTAGATGGCGGCCAAGACGCCCAGCGGAATCGAGATCAGCAGCGCAAAGGCCAGGGCGCCCATGCCTAGCAGCAAGGTGGTCTTGAGCTTGGACAGAATCAGCGGGCCGGCCTCGGTCTTGAAGTACACCGACGTGCCGAAATCGCCTTGCATGATGTGCCAGAGCCAATCGGCGTACTGCACCACCATCGGCCGGTCCAGCCCATAGGTCTTGCGGATCATGTCGATGTCGGCCTGCCGCGCCCCTTCGCCGGCCAGCGCCAGCGCCGGGTCGCCCGACAGATGCAGCAGCAGGAACGCCAGGATCGATACGGTCAGCGCCACCAGCGCCGCCAGGCCCAGGCGCCTGATCGTGAAATAAAGCATTGGACTTCCTCTAACGGTTCAGCCCGCCGGGCGCGCGCCATGCCCGCCCGGCGATTCCCTGGCGCTTACTTCCAGCTCATGTCCCAGAAGCGGACAAGCTCATCCGAATAGGGCTTGAAGTTCACGTCCTTGGTGGCCACGTAGTAGGCGGGCAGCGTCCATAGGGGCACGGCATACGCCTTCTGCGCAATCAGGTCCAACGCTTCTTTGTAGGCGGCGTTGCGCGGGGCGCTTTCAATGGTGTGGTCGCCCTTGTTGAGCAGGTCGCGCACTTGCGCATCACGCGTGACGTCGTCGTTGCCGAAGGCGAAGTACACGGGGGTCGACGCCGACACGTCGTTGACCAGGTTGGAACCCCAGGTCTGGTGCGTGAGCGCCGCCTTGTTCGCGCGGATCATGTCGCGCATGGCGGCGTATTGCAGGAAGTTCAGCTTGGCGCGGATGCCCACGGCCTGCAGGTAATTGATGATGGCTTCGGTCTGGTTGCGCTCGCGGTAGGCCACGATGTCGATGTCGAAACCATTGGCGTAGCCGGCGTCGGCCAACAGCTTTTTGGCCAGCGCCGGGTCGTACTTGTAGGTGGGCGCGCCGTCTTGCGTGCAGCCCACTTGCGACGGCGTGCAGATGGTGTTGATCAGCCCGCCGCCTTCGCCCACGATGTTCTTCAACATGGCGTCGCGGTCAATCGCGTGGATGATGGCCTTGCGCACGCGTTCGTCTTTCAGCTGCGGCGCCGGGGTGCCGTCCTGAATGTTCATCTGCATGAACACGATGCGCATGGTGTTGCCGGTCACCATTTGCAGGTTCGGCATCTGGCCCAGCTGTTCAGCCTGGTCCTTCGGCACGCTCATGATCAGGTCTTCGCCGCCCGAGATGACTTCCGCCATTTGCGTCTGGCGGTCGGGAATGAAGCGGATGACGACCTTGCCGATCTTCGGTTGCGCCTTGGGCGAATCCTTGAAGTAGTCGGCGTTGCGCTCCAGCGTGATGGACTTGCCGGGCTGGTAGTCCACCACCTTGTACGGGCCTGAACCCACGGGCTTGGCGTTCATGCCTTTGGGGCCGACTTCCTGGTAGTACTTGGCGGGGTGGATGGCGACGGTGGTGGACAGGTATTCCTTGGCGCCGGGGAAGGGTTCCTTGGTGGTCAGGCGCACCTTGTACTTGTCGATTTTCTCAACCTTGTCGATCCACGACACGTTCTGCTGGGTCACCGCCTTGTTCTTCGGGTCGGCCACGTAGTTCAGCGTGTACACGACGGAGTCCGCGTCGAACTCCTCGCCGTTATGGAATTTGACGCCTTCGCGCAACTCGAATTCCATCGTCTTGTCGTCGATCTGCTTCCAGCTCTTGGCCAGTTGCCCCTTGTACTCATTGGTGACGGGGTCGCGGTAGAGCAGCGTGTCCCAGACGTTGGCGGCGATGATGACGCCGATCCGCACGTTGTTGAAATACGGGTCGACGCTTTCGGGCGCCTGGTCATACGCCATGCGCAAGGTGTCGTCCTTTTTACCAGCCAGCACGGGCTGGGACGCCAGCGTGGCGCAAGCGAGCAGGGCGGCGGCAAGGGCGCGCAGCGGGGTGATGCCGCGCAAGGGCGATGCAGATACAGCGGACGTGAAGCGATGCGATTTGAAGCGTTGCGGTGTGACGCGAAAATCAGCCATGGTGAAGGCTCCTCTGGAAGGCACTACATGTACTGCGTATCCATCATCTCGCTCCGGGCCGCGCCACCCTTGGTTTTATCGTTATCGTCCGTGCGCTGGGAGTGGGCTCAACCAGTTTCGGACGATTGCGCGGACTTGGGCGCCGCATCGGGGTTCAAGCTTTTCAGCGCGGCTTCGCACTTGCGCTGCAAGTGCTGCCGCATGATGCCCGCCAGCCGGTCCGCGTCGCGCGCGTCCAGGGCCTCGGCCATCTCGATGTGTTCCCGCATCGCCAGATCCCATTTCTGACGGTTCTCGTTCGACACGAAGCGCAGGTTCTGAATGCGCGCGTTCTGCGCGTCGTACAGCTGCTTGAGCAGGCTGTTGTGAGACGCGAGGCTGATGCGTTCGTGGATGTCGCGGTTGGTGCGGAAATACGTGGGCAGATCGTGGCGAGCGTGGCTGGCCATCATTTCGTAGGTCAGCGCACGGATCTCGGCGATTTCGGTGTCGGTGGCGCGTTCGCACGCCAGCCGGCACGACATGGCTTCCAGCCCGCCAATCACTTCAAAGGCTTCGCGGATGTTCGCTTCCGACAGCGCCACCACCTGCGCGCCACGGTTGGGTTCAATCTGCACCAGCCCTTCGGCCGCCAGCACGCGGAACGCTTCGCGCATCGGCGTGCGGGACACGCCCAGCATGTCGCACAGGGCGCGTTCGTTCAGGCGGGAGCCGGGGGGAAATTCACCTTGGATGATGCGTTCGCGCAGCGCGCCGGCCACGGCGCCCGGCAGCGTCCGGCTGTTGCCGGCCACGCGCGCCGCCGTCGGCGCGGCGGCCTCGGGCGGGGCGTCGGGCATGGCGGAATCGGCGCGTGCCGACCCGGCCAAATTCGGCATCAGGCTAGGATTGCTGCTCATTGGTATACCAATTTTTCCACGTGTTTTTTTGCACTATAAACCTGTCGCAAGCACTTCAATCATGGGTGTATACCCTAGGTTATCGGTGCAAAAACAATGGGATAGAGTGGCGCATGCCGCAAGTCCGCCTGCTCGGCCGGGACGGCGCCAAAAGCCGTTTGAATCGCCGCGCAACTTTCGCTGGTATACAAAAATTTCCACTTTGGGGCGTCGCATGCTTTCCCTGAATTCCCATCCGTCCGGCCGGCACTTCCTGCAAATCCCGGGGCCGACCAACGTGCCCGACCGCGTCTTGCGCGCCATTGACCAGCCCACCATCGACCATCGCGGGCCGGAATTCGGCGCGCTGGGCCGCGCCGTGCTGGAAGGCGCCAAGCACGTCTTCCAGACGCAAGCGCCCGTGGTGATTTTTCCGTCTTCGGGTACCGGTGCGTGGGAAGCGGCGCTGGTCAACACCTTGTCGCCCGGCGATCGCGTGCTGATGGTGGAAACCGGGCACTTCGCCAGCCTGTGGAAGAAGCTGGCCGGCCGCCTGGGCCTGGACGTGGATTACATCGAAGGCGACTGGCGCCATCCCGTGGACGCCGCCGTGATCGGCGCGCGGCTGGCCGAAGACACGCAGCACCGCATCAAGGCCGTGTGCGTGGTGCATAACGAAACGTCTACCGGCGTCACCAGCAACATCGCCGCCGTGCGCGCCGCGATCGACCGCGCGGCGCATCCCGCGCTGTTGATGGTGGACACAATTTCTTCGCTGGGTTCCATCGACTACCGCCACGACGAATGGGGCGTTGACGTCACCGTTGCCGGTTCGCAAAAAGGCTTGATGCTGCCGCCGGGCCTGGCGTTCAACGCCGTCAGCGCGCGTGCGCTGGCCGCGGCCGACACGGCCAAGCTGCCGCGTTCCTACTGGGACTGGCGCGAAATGCTGACGGCAAACGCCAAAGGCTATTTCCCCTACACGCCGTCCACGAACCTGCTGTATGGCCTGCACGAAGCGCTGGCCATGCTGCAAGCCGAAGGCCTGCCGCGCGTGTTCGCGCGCCATGAACGCCACGCTCGCGCGACGCGTCTGGCGGTCGCCGGCTGGGGGCTGGAGCTGCTGAGCCTGGACGCATCCGCGCACAGCCCCGCGCTGACGGCGGTGCTGCTGCCCGAAGGCCATAGCGCCGACGCGCTGCGCAAGGTCATTCTTGACCGCTTCGATATGTCGCTGGGGCAGGGCCTGGGCAAGCTTACCGACCGCATTTTCCGCATCGGCCACCTGGGCCACTTCAATGACCTGACGCTGTGCGGCACGCTGGCCGGCGTCGAAATGGGGCTGGCGGCAGCGGGCGTGCCGCACCGCACGGGCGGCTTGCAGGCCGCCATGGAATTCTTGGCGCGCACGCCTGAAGGCGCTGCGGCCTGACACACCACACAACATAAGGGAAACCATGAACACGCTTATGCAGCAGGCGATCCAGTTCGCCAACGACCATGAATCCACCTGGGACCGCAGCGTCAAGGGCAACTTCGGCGTACACCTGAACGACCCGCCGCCCTGGAACAAGCTGCTCGGCCCCATCCACGACCGCGGCCCGGTGTCGGGCGTGGTGGTGGTGGACGGCAAGACGGTGGCGGAATGGGGCGAGCCCGAGCGCGCCGACCTGACCTTCAGCGTGGCCAAGCTGTACCTGGCGATTCTGGCGGGCGTGGCGCATGACCGTGGCCTGTTGCCCGACGTGGATGAACCCGTCGGCAAGCGCGTGCCGGGCATCGGCTTTGATGAAGGCCAGAACGCCGACATCACGTGGCGCCATCTGTTGCAGCAGACGAGCGAATGGGAAGGCGAACGCTTTGGTGTGTCAGACCAGGCCGACCGCTATCGCGCCGTGACCTTCGGCGTGCCGCCCGATGGCAAGAAGGGCGACGCGCGCCCCTTGCAACGCCCCGGCACGTACTGGGAATACAACGACGTGCGCATCAACCAGCTGTCGTACGCGTTGCTGCATCTGTTTCGCAAGCCCTTGCCCGACGTCTTCCGCGAAGCCGTCACGCGCCCCATCGGCGCCAGCGAAGATTGGCAATGGGTGGGGTATGACACCGCCTGGGTCGAGATCGACGGCCAGCGCATGCCGTCCGTGCCCGGCGGTTCGCACTGGGGCGGCGGCATGTCGATCAGCGCGCGCGACCAGGCGCTGATTGGCCAGATGCTGCTGAACGACGGCCAGGCCAACGGCAAGCAGATCCTGTCGCGCGAATGGATTCAAGCGATGCGCACGCCTTGCGCCATCGCGCCGTATTACGGCTACCTGATCTGGCTGAACCACGAAGGCCGCGTGTTCCCCAGCGTGCCGGCGTCCAGCTTCTTCGGCGTGGGCGCGGGCAGCTCGTTCACGTGGGTGGAACCCGAACGCAAGATGGTCGTGATCGTGCGCTGGCTGAATTCCGCGCATGCAGACGCGCTGTTCGGAAAAATCCTTGCGGCAGTCGACGCGCCAGAGGCGTAACATTCCGACCTTGCCACCCGAACAAGGAATCAAGCCATGAATACCCGCCGACTGGGAACCAGCAATCTGCGCGTCTCGCCGCTATGCCTGGGCACCATGATGTTTGGAGAACAGACGCCGGATGACGAGGCCGCACGCATTGTTGCGTCGGCGCGCGATCATGGCGTCAATTTCATTGATACGGCCGACGTCTACAACGAAGGCCGTTCGGAAGAAGTGGTGGGCAAGCTGCTGCAAGGCCAGCGCCACGACTGGGTGCTGGCCAGCAAGATCGGTAACGTCGTGGGCAAGGGCCCGAACCAGTCGCATTACTCGCGCCAATGGCTGATGCGCGGCGTGGAGCAAAGCCTCACGCGCATGGGTACGGATTTCATGGACATCCTGTACCTGCACCGCGACTATCACGAAGAAAATCTGGAAGAAGCGCTGTGGGCGCTGGGCGACTTGATCCGCGCGGGCAAGCTGCGCAGCTTTGGTTTGTCGAACTTTCGTGGCTGGCGCATCGCGGAAGTGATGCGACTGTGCGAAAAGATGGGCGTGCCGCAGCCGGTGGTGTGCCAGCCGTACTACAACATGCTGAATCGCGGCCCCGAGGTGGAAATTCTGCCGGCCTGCAAGCATTACGGCCTGGGCGTGGTGCCTTATAGCCCCATCGCGCGCGGCGTGTTGACGGGCAAGTATCTGCCGGGCCAGGCGCCCGCATCCGATACGCGCGCCGGCCGTGGCGACCGCCGCATGCTGGCCACCGAGTTCCGTGAAGAGTCGTTGCAGATTGCGCAGCAGCTGGTGCAGCACAGCGCCGCGCGCGGCGTGCAGCCGGGGCATTTCGCGACCGCTTGGGTGCTGGCCAATCCGGTCATCACCGGCGTCATCGCTGGCCCGCGCACCTTGGCGCAGATGGACGATTACTACGCGGCGCTAGAGGTGAAGATCACGCCGGAAGACGAAGCCATCGTTGACGGCTGGGTCACACCGGGCCATGCGTCCACGCACGGCTACAACGACCCCAACTATCCGTTCTTCGGGCGGCCCGTCGCGTCGGCCTGATCGCCAGGCCGCCACGCGCAATCGCCACCCGCGCCGCGCAGTCGCAACCTGCGCCGCGCAATCGCCACCCGCGCCGGGCAATCGCAACTCGCGCCGCTTGCCTCTACGCCGGGGCGCGCGCCGGTTCGGTGGCGATGCCGTGCAGCATCATCTGTTCCACCACCGACGCAATGCCCAGCCGGGCCACGCGCCCGCGCCGTTCGGCGTCCACCATGCTGGTCAGCACGCCGAACAACATCTCGGTTAGCGCCGCCGCCGTCATATCGACGCGGAAGGCACCTTCGCGCTGCCCGCGCAAAAAGAACGCGTCCAACGATTCCTGGTAGCCCGACCAGCTGTTCATGATGTCGGGCTGCTGCTCGTTGTCGGGCTTCCAGTTGTACATAAGGAAGGCCGTCAATTCCTTGTGCGCCAGATTCTGATTGATCAGGTTGCGTAGCGCTTCGCGCGGCGGGGCGGAGTCCAGATGCGAGTCCGCCAGCGCCTTCTTCATGACGTGCGCGCAATGCTTGGTGAGGCGCAGGACCAGTTGGTCCCGCGTCTGACAGAAGCGATACAGCGTTGCCTTGCTGACGCCCACGGCCTTGGCCAGTTCCTGCAAGGTCGCGCGCGGCTGATCCACCATCGCCAACGCCAACGCCACTAAAAAGCGTTCGTGCCCCGCCTCGTCAGACATTGCCTGCCCCTTTCCGTATGTGTGTGGAATCCCCGTTTGGCGGGTATTGGAGCATGTGCGATTCACTTTGTACAAACTTTCGTGATTTTGACAAGTAAAGACTTGTGAAGCCGCTTTGTTGAACTTCACAAAATCAAATGAATCATTATTGATTCAAATCAATCATTAAGGTAGCATCGCCCACTTGGTAAATGACGGTGCCGCGGGGCGCAAGGTTACAAAAATGAAAACTCACATGAAGCGGCGCTTGCCCTTGACGGCATTGTTGGCGGCACTGGTGTTGGCCGGTTGCGGCGGTGACAAGTCCGAGCCGCCCCAGGCGCAAACGCCGCGCCCGGTGCAGGTGCTGGCGGTGCAACCCGAGCGCTTCACGATGACCAGCGCGTTGCCGGGGCGTGTTGAACCCGTGCGGGTGGCGGAAGTGCGCGCCCGCGTGGCGGGCATCGTGCTCAGCCGCAATTTCGAAGAAGGCGCTGACGTGAAGGCGGGCGACGTGCTGTTCAGAATCGACCCCGCGCCGTTCAAGGCCGCGTTGTCGCGCGCGCAGGGCGAACTGGCCAAGGCCGATGCCGCCGTGTCGGACGCGCAGGCGATCCTGAAGCGCTACACGCCGCTGGTGAAGATCGAAGCCGTCAGCCAGCAGGATTTCGATACCGCTGCCACCACGCTGAAAAGCGCCCAAGCCGCGCGCCGTTCGGCGCAGGCTGATGTGGAAACCGCGCAGCTGAACCTGGACTACGCCACGGTCAAGGCGCCGATTTCTGGCCGCATCGGCCGGGCGCAAGTGACCGAAGGCGCGCTGGTGGGTCAGAACGAAGCCACCGTGATGGCGAAGATTCAGCAACTGGACCCGATCTACGTAGACTTCAACCAGCCCGTGGCCGACATGCTGCGCATGCGCGCCGCCTTGCAAGACGGCAGCCTCGCGCAGGGCGAAGGCGCCAGCATCTCTCTCACCATCGACGGCACCGACGAAAAGCGCAGCGGCAAGCTGCTGTTCTCGGACATCGCGGTGGACCGGACCACCGGCCAGGTGTCGGTGCGCGGCGAGTTCGCCAACCCCGACGTGCTGCTGTTGCCAGGCATGTATGTGCGAGTGCAGACGCAGCAAGGCGTGGACGCCAACGCCATCCTGGTGCCGCAACGCGCGGTCACGCGCAGTACGGATGGCAAGCCGCAAGTGATGCTGGTGGGCAAGGACGACGTGGTGGAATCGCGTGCGGTGCAGACCGGCGCGATGCGCGGTTCTGACTGGCACATCGTTGACGGCCTGGCCGCAGGCGACCGCGTCATCGTGGGCGGCGTATCGGCCGCCGTGCCGGGCCAGAAAGTCAGCGTGGCGCCCGCCGAGCAAGCCCGCGTTGCCGCCTCTGGCGAGGCTCCCGCCCGTGCCACGAACTAATCGGCCGCCCGCGCAACGCGTGCAGCCCTAAAGGTAGATCATGTCCAAGTTTTTCATTGGCCGCCCCAATTTTGCGTGGGTGGTGGCCATCTTCATTTCGCTGGCCGGCTTGCTGGCGATTCCGTCGCTGCCGGTGTCGCAGTTTCCCGTCGTGGCCCCTCCGCAAGTGACGATTGCCGCCACCTACCCGGGCGCGTCCGCGTCCGTGCTGGTGGACTCGGTAACGAGCGTCATCGAAGAGGAGCTGAACGGCGCGAAGAACATGCTGTACTACGAGTCGTCCAGCAGCTCGAGCGGCAGCGCTGAAATCACCGTCACGTTCGAGCCGGGCATGGACCCGGACCTGGCGCAGGTCGACGTGCAGAACCGCATCAAGAAAGCGGAAGCGCGCCTGCCGTCAGCGGTGACGCAGCAGGGCCTGCAAGTGGAGCAGGCCAGTTCCAACTTCCTGATGATCTACGCCCTGACGTACAAGGGCGACGACGCGCACAAGGACGTGGTGGGCTTGTCCGACTACGCCGCGCGCCACATCAACAACGAAATCCGCCGCGTCAACGGCGTGGGCAAGGTGCAGTTCTTCGGCGCCGAAGCCGCCATGCGCGTGTGGATCGACCCGCAGAAACTGCTGGGCGTGGGCCTGTCGGTGGCCGACGTCAACGCGGCCATCGCCGCGCAAAACGTGCAGGTGCCGGCCGGCAGTTTCGGCAGCCGCCCGGGTTCGCCCGAGCAAGAGCTGACGGCAACGCTCGCGGTGAAGGGCATGTTGGACACGCCGGAAGAATTCGGCAACATCGTCCTGCGCGCGAACGCCGATGGCTCAACCGTTCATTTGTCGGACGTGGCGCGGCTGGAAGTTGGCCGCCAAAGCTATGACTTCGAAACCCGCTTGAACGGCAAGAAGTCGGTGGGCGCGGCCGTGCAGCTGGCGCCCGGCGCCAACGCCATCGACACGGTCAAGGCCGTGAAGGCGCGCTTGCAGGAATTGTCGGCGTCGTTCCCTGAAGACGTGGAATTCTCGGTGCCGTTCGACACGTCGACCTTTGTCAGCGTGGCGATCACGAAGGTGGTGCACACGCTGCTGGAAGCGATGGTGCTGGTGTTCCTGGTGATGTTCCTGTTCTTGCAGAACTTCCGCTACACGCTGATCCCGACGATCGTCGTGCCGGTCTGCCTGCTGGGCACGTTTGCCGTGATGTCCGTGCTGGGCTTCTCGGTGAACATGATGACGATGTTCGGCATGGTGCTGGCCATTGGCATTCTGGTGGACGACGCCATCGTGGTCGTCGAAAACGTTGAACGCATCATGGCCGAAGAGGGCTTGTCCCCGCGCGAGGCCACCATCAAGGCGATGGATCAGGTGTCGGGCGCCATCGTCGGCATCACGCTGGTGTTGTCGGCCGTGTTCCTGCCGCTGGCCTTCATGAGCGGCTCGGTGGGCGTTATTTACCAGCAGTTCTCGTTGTCGCTGGCCGTGTCGATTCTGTTCTCGGGCTTTCTGGCGCTGACCTTCACGCCGGCCTTGTGCGCGACGTTCTTGAAGCCCATTCCGAAGGGCCATCACGATGAAAAGAAAGGCTTCTTTGGATGGTTCAACCGTGTCTTCAACCGCCTGACCGGCCGCTTTGAAGCGCTGAACACTCGGCTCGTGAAGCGCACTGGCCGCTATATGGTGATCTACGTCGCCATCGTGGCGGTGCTGGGCGTGCTGTATGTGCGCGTGCCGGAGTCGTTTGTGCCGGCCGAAGACCAGGGCTATGTGATTGTTGACGTGCAGCTGCCCCCGGGCGCCACGTACACCCGCACCGACAAGGTCGTGGCGGATGTCGAGCAGCACTTGATGTCGTTGGACGCCATGGGCGACGCGTTTACCGTGATGGGCTTCAGCTTTTCGGGCACGGGCCAGAACGCGGGCATCGCGTTCCCCACGCTGAAGGACTGGTCCGAGCGCGGCAAGGGCGAAGCGGCCTCCGACGTGGCCGATGGCGTCAACGCGCGCTTTGCGGCGATTGAAGACGGTTCGATCATGGCCGTGAACCCGCCGCCGATCGACGGCCTGGGTAACTCCGGCGGCTTCGCGCTGCGCTTGCAAGACCGGGGTGGTTTGGGACGCGCGGCGCTGACCGAGGCGCGCAACCAGTTGCTGGCCAAGGCCAACAGCTCGCCCGTTATCGCTTACGCGATGATGGAAGGCCTGGCGGATGCGCCGCAGTTGCGCCTGGACATCGACCGTCAAAAGGCCGAGGCGCTGGGCGTGGGCTTTGACACCATCAGCACCGCGATCTCGTCGGCCTATGGTTCCGCCACGGTCAACGACTTTGCCAACGCTGGGCGCTTGCAGCGCGTGGTGGTGCAGGCCGACGTGCGCGACCGCATGACGCCCGAGAGCATTCTGATGCTGAACGTGCCGAACAAGTCGGGAGGCATGGTGCCGCTGTCCGCATTCGTGAAGACGGATTGGGAGACCGGCCCGGTGCAGATCTCGCGCTACAACGGCTACCCGGCGTTCAAGATTGCGGGCGACGCGATGCCGGGGCACAGCACGGGCGAGGCCATGGCTGTGATTGAAAAGATTGTGTCTGAACTGCCCAACGGCATTGGCTATGAATGGACCGGCTTGTCCTATCAGGAAAAATTTGCCGGAGCACAGGCGCCGATGTTGTTTGCGCTGGCGTTCCTGGTGGTGTTCCTGCTGATGGTCGCGTTGTATGAAAGCTGGGCGATTCCTGCGTCCGTGATGCTGATCGTGCCGATTGGCGCGCTGGGTTCCGTGTTGGCGGTGACGGTGCTGGGCATGTCGAACGACGTGTACTTCAAGGTGGGCCTGATCACCATCATCGGCTTGGCGGCCAAGAACGCCATCCTGATCGTGGAGTTTGCCAAGAGCCTGCGCGAGCAGGGCCATTCCCTGGCTGACGCGGCGATTCAGGCGGCCAAGCTGCGCTTTCGCCCCATTGTGATGACGTCGCTGGCGTTCATCCTGGGCGTCGTGCCGTTGGCGCTGGCCAGCGGTGCGGGGGCGGCCAGCCAGCGCGCACTGGGCGTAGGCGTGATCGGCGGCATGCTGAGCGCCACCTTGCTGGGCGTGATTTTTGTGCCCATCTTCTTTGTCTGGGTCTTGTCGCTGCTGCCCAAGAAGCGCAGCGAGCCGGCGCCGGACGCCTTGCCTGCCCCGCGCACGGCCGAGGAGTGAGAGTCATGATGCAAATGAATTTTCCCCGGAGCCTGGGGGCTCTGATTCTGACGGCGGCGCTGGCCGGATGCTCGATGGCGCCGGTTTACCAACGGCCCGATGCGCCCATTCCCACGCAGTTCGGCCAGCCGGACGCGTCGGCTCCATCGACCGCCGGCACGCTGGATTGGCAAGCCTTCGTTACCGACGAGCCGCTGCGCCAACTGGTGACGCTGGCGCTGGACAACAACCGCGACCTGCGCCAAGCGGTGCTGAACATCGAAGCGGCGCGCGCGCAGTACCGCATCGAACGCGCCGACCGCCTGCCGGGCATCAATGCGCAAGGCACGGGCACGCGCCAACGGGTGCCGGGCGATTTGAACAGCACCGGAAGCGCCGGCGTTCAGAGCAGCTATCAGGCGGGCATTGGCCTGACGTCCTTCGAGATCGATCTTTTCGGCCGCGTGCGCAGCTTGTCTGACGCCGCGTTGCAGGAATATTTCGCCACCGAGGAAACGGCGCACAGCACGCGTATCAGCCTGGTGGCCGAAGTGATTCAGGCCTATCTGACCCGCGACAGCGCCCAGCGCCGGATGCTGGTAACCGAGCAGACGCTGGCCAGCCGCGAGGCGTCGCTGGAACTGATCGTGAAACGGCGTCAGGCCGGCACCGCCACGGCGCTGGACTACCAGGAAGCGCTGGGCTTGACGGAACAGGCGCGCGCTGAACGCGAACGCATGGACCGCGAGGTCCGCCAGGCGGGCAATGCGCTGGGCCTGCTGGTGGGCGTGAATGACCTGAGCCCGTACTTGCCGAAGCAACTGGCGACGTCACCCGTGCTGGTGCAAGAACTTGCCGCGGGCGCGCCATCGGAATTGCTGGAGCGCCGGCCAGACATTCTTGCAGCCGAGCATCAGCTGCAATCGCGCAACGCCAGCATCGGCGCGGCGCGCGCGGCGTTCTTTCCCAGCATCACGCTGACGGGGCTGTTTGGATCTTCCAGCGCCGACCTGTCGAATCTGTTCGATGGCGGCCAGCGCGCGTGGTCGTTCACGCCGCAGATCACGCTGCCGATTTTCTCGGGCGGACGCAACGTGGCCAACCTGGATCTGGCGACCGTGCGCCGCGACATTGCGGTGGCGAAGTACGAGCAGACGATCCAGACTGCGTTCAAGGAAGTGGCCGATGCGTTGGCGGCCACCGACACCTTGCGCCGCGAAGAGGCCTCGCGCCTGGCGTTGGCCCAGTCCAGTCAGGAAGCGATGCGCTTGTCCGAAGCCCGCTATCGCGGCGGCGTGGATAGCCACTTGCGTTATCTGGACGCGCAGCGCAGCGCGTTTACGGATCAGCTGACCTACATCGAAGTCAGCACCCAGCGCCAGATCGCGTTGGCGACCTTGTTCAAGGCGCTGGGCGGTGGGTGGACGGGCGCCCAGCCGCCCGTCGCACAAGCCGACTGACACAGGCGGATCGGGGTTACGCCTTGCGCAGCCCTGGGCGCGCCAGCGGCGCCGAAGACTGCACGACCGGGTCTTCGGCGGGCTTGCCGCGCCCGATCAGCCATGCGCACCACGCCGATACCGCGCCGGCAAACAACACGTACAGGCAGATCAGCCACGGCTGCCCGCCGCCCGTTTTCAACAGCGCAGTCGCGATGATGGGCGTGATGCCGGACGCAAAGATGCCCGAGAACTGATAGACGAACGAAATGCCCGTGTAGCGCACCTTGGCGTCAAACAGCTCGCAGAACAGCGCGGCCTCGGGTCCGTACACGGCGGCGTAGAAGATGCCGAAGGGAATGATGATGGCCAGCCAGATCAGCATCACGCTGCCCTGGCTGTTCAGCATCAGCCAGAAGCCGGGAAACGACGCCAGCGCCGTGATGAGCGAACCCCAGAAGTACACGCGGGTGCGGCCGATGCGGTCGGATAGCCGGCCAAAGAACGGAATGAAAAAGCACATCACCAAGGCGGCCGCCATCACGCCCGTCAGCGCTTCTGTGCGGGTGATTTGCACGGTCTGCGTCAGGTACGAAATCGAGAACACGCCGAACACATTGAAGAACACGCCGTCGATGTAGCGCGCGCCCATGCCCTTGAAAACATTGCCCGGATAACGCTTGAGCATGTCGAAAAACGGAATGCGGCTTTCGGCGTTATTGGCTTTGACGGCGGTGAACTCCGGTGTTTCCTTGATGTTCAGCCGGATGTACATGCCAACCAGCACCATGGCTGCAGAGGCCAGGAACGCCACGCGCCAGCCCCAGGCCATGAACTGCTCATCCGTCAGCAAGGTGGACAGCAGCGCCACCGTGCCGGACGCCAGGCACAGGCCAATCGCCAGCCCGATCTGCGGCAGCGACGCGTAAAACCCCTTTTTGCCGGGCGGCGCGTATTCGTAGGCCATCAGCACCGCGCCGCCCCATTCACCGCCCAGCCCGATGCCCTGGAATACGCGCAGCAGCAATAGCAGGATAGGCGCCCAGACGCCGATGCTGTCGTAAGTGGGCACCAGCCCGATCAGGAACGTGGACACGCCCATGATCATCAGCGTCATCACCAACATGCTTTTTCGGCCGATGCGGTCACCGAAGTGGCCGAAGATCAGCCCGCCCAAGGGGCGCGTCACAAAGCCCACCGCGAAGGTGGTGTAGGCCAGCATGGTGGAGACGAGCGGGTCGCCGGTGGGGAAGTACAGCTTGTTGAACACGATGCCGGCCACGACACCGTAGAGGAAGAAGTCGTACCACTCGATGGTGGCGCCGATGAGTGACGCCGTGACGACTTTGCGTACCGCGGCTTCATTTTGCTTGGGCATTGCAGTCTCCTTTGGTGGGGCGGGGCATTCTGCGTTGCCGCGCGCCTTACTGGCTTAGGGGTTTCGGGATGGGATGCGTCCTGGGGAGTGGGGAGTGGGTAATGAATGGGGTAATGGGTAATGGGTAATACGCTCAGGCGGCGACCAAATCCGCCTGCCGCTGCGCCTGTTTGAAGTCTTCCAGCATGAAGTCGGCCGCGCGTTCGGCCAGCATCACCACCGGCACATTGGTATTGCCCGAGACGAGCGTGGGCATGATGGAGCAGTCCACCACGCGCAGTCCGGCCACGCCATGCACGCGCAGGCGTTCGTCTACGACGGCCATTGGATCGCTGCGCGGACCCATCTTGGCGGTGCCGGACGGGTGGAAGATGGTGGCCCCGTACTCACGGCAGAAGTGCAGAATCTCGTCGTCGGTGCGCACGTCAGGGCCTGGGCGGAATTCCCGCTTCATCAGGCCCGCCAGCGGTTCGGTGGCGGCAACTTGCCGCGCATAGCGCACGGCGGCTACCGTCATGCGCCGGTCCAATTCCGTGGACAAGTAATTGGGCTGCATGGCGGGCGCAGCAAAGGGGTCGGTGCTGCGCAGGCGGACGTGGCCGCGTGACGTTGGGCGCAACTGGCAGACCGAATACGTGCAGCCCGAAAATGGGTGCACCTTGCCGCCCGCCATGTCGGCCGACAGCGTGGCAAAGTGAAACTGCGTGTCGGGCGTGCGGCTGGCGGGGTCGACACGGCAGAACAGGCCACCTTGGTTGATGCCCACCGCCAGCGGCCCGCTGCGAAACAGCAGCCATTGCAGCCCCATGGCGACGCGGCCGTGCAAACTGCGCAGTTGGTCGTTGGTGGTGATGGGCTGGGTGGTCTCGTAGATCAGCCGGATCTGCAAATGGTCTTGCAGGTTTTCACCGACACCGGGCAGGTCGCGCACAACAGGAATGCCGAATTCGTGCAGCAGCTTGGCAGGCCCCACGCCGGACAGCTGCAACAGCTGCGGCGATTGCAGCGCGCCCGCACACAGCACCACTTCACGGCGCGCGCGCAGCGTGCGGATGTGTCCGCCTTGCCGGTAACGCACGCCGCAGGCGCGGCCGCCTTCGAACAGAATGGCCATGGTGTGCGCATCGGTTTCCACGCGCAGGTTGGGCCGGTCTTCGGCGGGGCGCAGGTAGGCGACGGCGGTGGAGCAGCGGCGGCCATTGCGCGTCGTCAGCTGGTAATAGCCCACGCCTTCCTGCTCGCCCGTGTTGAAGTCCCGTAAGTGCGGCACCCCCAGCGTGCCGGCTGCGGCGATCAGCGCTTCGACCAGCGGATGTGGCGTTTTGATGGAGGTCGCGTTCAAGGGGCCGCTGAGACCGCGCGTGGGCCCTGCGCCCAAGTCATTGTTTTCCAGCTTGCGGAAGTAGGGCAGGCAGTCGTCCCAGCGCCAGCCGGGGTTGCCGGCATCGGCCCAGGCGTCGTAGTCGCTGCGTTGGCCGCGAATATAGATGAGCCCGTTGATGGCGCTGGACCCGCCCAGCGTGCGCCCGCGCGGCCAGTAGATGCGGCGGCCGAGCATGTTGGGGTCGGGGTCGGTGTAGTAGCCCCAGTTCACCACTTTGTGGAACATGGTCTTGCCGTAGCCGATGGGGATGTGTATCCACGGATACGTGTCCCGGGGGCCGGCTTCGAGCAGGCAGACGGCGTGCGTGCCGTCGGCGCTTAGCCGGTTGGCCATCACGCATCCGGCCGAGCCGGCGCCCACCACGATGACATCCACGGTATCGGACATATCGCCTTGTCTCCCTGTTGTCGCCCGGGCGGGAAACCCGGGCGGTACGGCGCGTTTTCCCTGCTTGCCGCAGCGAGGCGCACTTATATACTGGGTCGGTCCCGCCGGCTTGGCGCGGTGTGCCAAGTGGCCGGGATCTGTGGCGATTCTAGGAAGCAGGCGCGTAGAACAAAGCACAACACGCGTGGGGGCAGACAAATGGAACGGAACATGCAACTTCGGTTTCAAAATCGCAGTGCAGCATCGACGGGGACCGCTGAGCCGCCGGAACCCGCCGCCCAACAGCAAGAGGCCGCGCGGTCGTTACGCGCGCTGATCGTGTTGGAGCACCTGGCGCGCGCGCAGCATCCGCCCACCTTGGCGCAACTGGCGCAACGGCTGGACATGCCCAAGACCACCTTGATGCGTTTGTTGGCCGCGATGCAGCGCGCGGGTTTTGTGGCGGCCACCCCCACCGAGCACGGCTTTGTGCCGGGGCCGCAAGCCACCTCGCTGGCGCTGGCGACGTTGCGCGCGTCGGCATTCACGCGCGCCTGCCGAGCGGTGCTGGCGCAACTGGTGGGCACCTTGGGTGAAACCTGCAACCTGACGGCGCCCGACGGCGATCGCGTGGTCTATATGGAACGCGTGGAAACGTCAGAGCCCTTGCGTCTGTTCTTTTCCGTAGGCAGCCACGTGCCGATGCACTGCACGGCCAGCGGAAAGCTGTTTCTGGCGTCGATGAGCCGGCTGGAACGCGGCCGCGTGCTGGCGCGGTTACCGCTCACGCGCAACACGCCGCGCACCTTGACGGACCCGGCGCAGTTGGAAGAAGAGTTGGAACGCCTGGCCGCGCGCGGCATCGGAATCGACAACGAAGAGTTCGTGCGCGGCATGAGCGCGGTGGCGGTGCCCGTAAGAGACGGCGAAGACCGCGTGGTGGCCGCCGTGGCCTGCCATGCGCCGACCGCGCGCGTGATGCTGGACGATCTGCTGCGCGCCGTGCCGGTGATGCAACGCGCAGCGCAATCGCTGCATGATGTGCTGGCCTTGCATCGGCCGGGGGGGTGATGCAAGACGAGGGCGGGTCATAGCCAGGGTCATCGCTTGGGTCATAGTCCGAGTCATAGCCCGGGTCATAGCCCGGGTCATAGCCCCATCTCATAGCCCCATCTCATAGCCTCAGCTTTGCGCTGGACCGCAACGCCAGCAGCAGCACGCCGGCCGACGCCGCTGCCAACGCGGCCAGCATTGCGCCTTGCCCGGCGGCATCCATCAATACCCCGGCCGCCAGCGGCACCAGTATGCGAGTCAGCGAGAACACGCTGGATTGAATGCCATAGTCCAGCGCCTGCAAACCGGGCCGGGCGTGCGCCATCATCAGGCTGAACACCAGCGCGGCGGTGGCGCCCATGGCGGCGGCGATGCCCATGGCGCAAGCGATCAACACCGCGGGCGGCGCATGCAGCGTGACGGCGGCGGTCAGCGCAAGCAGGGCGGCGCAACCGAACGCGGCATGCCCAGGCACGGTCACGGCGGGACGCCAGCGCTTGCTGCCGCGAGCCGACGCCGCGCTGGCCAGCGCGCCGACTCCGCCACCGGCCACGCCGACGAGCCACGCCACGCGCTCCGGCGCCAGCCCCTGATCCAGCAGCAGCGGCTTCAAGAAGAACCACCCCGATCCGATGAACGGAAACAGCAATGCCAAAAGCGGCAGCCAGCGGCGCGTGTCATCACGCTTGAAGTAGGCCACGACCCGCTCGGTGTTCAGCGCCGGCGCATCATCAATGCTGCCGCCGTCTTCCCTGACGAACGCCGTCAACACCGCGCCCAGCGCCAGCGCGCCCGCCATGATCGCGAAGGGCGCCTGCCAGCCCCAGCGCGCGTGCGCCACCAGCATCAGACCGCCGCCCGCGATGGCGCCCAGGCATAGCGCCATCGACCGGATGCCACCGGCCCACGCGCGGCTGGATGCGGGCAGTACGCGAATCGCCAACGCGTTGACCGGCACGTCGGCCCAGGTGCCGGCCAGCGCCGCGGCCGTGGCCAAAGCGAACAGCACGCGCTTGTCATCCAGCAAATCGCGCCAGCCCAGCGCGCACAGCACCGCTGCGTAGATCAGCAGCAAGGCGACGGCCCAGCCGCGGTAGCGGGAGCAGTGGGTGCCGAACGAGCCGCTTGTGCCGCTGGTGCCACTTGTGCCGCTCGTGCCACTTATGCCGCTTGTGCGACTTGTGCCGCGCCTGCCGCGCCCCGCCCGTGGCCGGTCCAGCGGCAGCGCCAGCAGGAACTTGAACACGGTGGGCAGGCTGGCCAGTTGGAACAGGCCGATGGCGGTGCCGGACCAGCCGTGCTGGCGCAGCACCAGCGGCAAGCCCAGCCACAGATAGACGCCGGGTGCAGTCAGCGCCAGATTCAGCCAGCCGAACAGCGCCTGGCGCAAACCGTTGCGTAACGACGGACTCATGCGTGCGCCTTGCGAGCCGTCAATACGTGTACGGGCGCCATCGGGAAACGGTCGGAATCAAAGCCGCGGATGTCGGTGAATCCGCTATCCACCAGCGCCTGATGCAATTCGCCTGCGCGCGTGACGCGCCGGCCCAGCAGCATCATCGGCAGGTAGTACGGCAGCACGCGGGCGGCGGCGTGGGCATCCGCAGGCACTTCGGCGTGCACCATGACCAACTGCCCGCCGGGCGCCAGCGCATCGTGCATCTTGCGCAGCGCGGCGGGCGCGTCCGGCAGGAAGTGCAGCACCGACGAGCACCAGATCAAGTCGTAGCCTTGGCCGATGGGGTCGGCGGCGAGGTCGCCGCCGATCACCGTCATGCGCTCGGACAAACCCGCAGCAATGATGTTCTCTTGCGCGACGGCAGCGGTCTCGGGCCAGTCGAACACCACGCCGGTGGCGTCCGGCCAGCGTTGCACCAGCGATATCCCGATCAGACCCGGGCCGCCGCCCAGGTCCAGAATGCGCCGCGCATGGGCGGCGCCGGGCACGCACGCCATGGCATGGCCGGCGGCGGCGACGGCGATGGCGCGTTGTTCCTGGGCGATCTGCACGCGCGCGGCCTGCGCCCAGCCGGTGGCGTTGGTTTGCACGTACGGTTCGATGGGCGGGCCGTCCGCCCGCAATTGATCTCCCATCTGTTCGCTGAAATGCGTGAGCGCGCGGCGGCGATAACGCCACGCGTCGCCGCAGTAGTCTGGCTGGCCCGGGCAGAAATGTTTGCGCGCTTCCGGCTGGCACAGGTATTGCACCGGGTCGCCGTCGATGCGGTGCAGCAGGTCCAGGCTCCACAGCATGTCCAGCAGATGCGCGGTTTGCGCGGGGCGCAGCGCCAGCGCATGGGCGACGTCGGCGGCGCTGGCCGGTTCTGTCAGGCGGTCAAGCAGGCCGAGCTCCAGCGCGGTGTCCAGCGCGGCGGCCTGGATGGGGGCGGCGGTCAGGTCCCAATAGCGCTGCATGGGGTGGGAAGTGTGCGGGTTCATAAGCGTCCTTGTTAGATGCGCCAGGTGAAGCGCATGCCGACTTCGCGCGGCGGGCTATACACGGTGACGATGCCGTTCTGATAGCCCACGGCGTCGTAGCGGCGGTTGGCGAGGTTATTGACGTAGGCCGAGATTTCCATCTGCCGCACGGTGACGCCGGCCGCCAGGTTGACCAGGCCGTAGCCGTTGCGGGTGTAGCGGTTGGCGGCGTCCAGGTACACGCGGCCGGTGCCGGTCAGTGACGCTTGCGCGTACCAGCCGGCGGGCGCGTCGTAACGGGCGCTGATATAGCCGTTGATGCGTGGCGCGAAGGGGTTCTGATTGCCGCTGTAGTCGGCTGCACCGTCCATGAAGCTTGAGAAGCGCGTGCGGTTCAGGCCAAGCCCGGCTTGCATCGACCAGCCATCGCCCAGCAGGTATTCCAGTTCGAATTCCGCGCCGATGGACCGCGCCGACGCCGCGTTGGTCACGTAGACGAGGCCCGGCACGGGCATCTGCTGCACCTGCATGTTCTTCACGCTCATGACGTAGAAGGCGCTGGAATAGCGCAGCCGGTTGCCGGGCAGCCACCCCTTGGCGCCGATTTCGTACGAGCGCAAGGTTTCGGGTTGATAGGCCGCGTAGTTCGCAGCGGGCGAGAACACGTTGAAGCCGCCTGCGCGAAAGCCGTCGGAAACGGACGCATAGACTTGCTGGCGCGGCGCAAAGGCGTATTGCAGGGCGATGCGGGGCGTGGCGCGGGTCCAGTCGGCGCGGCGCGCGTCGGCGCCTTGCGGGCGGAATCGGACGCGGTCACGTTCGATGCGCGCGCCGGCTTCAAGCGTCCAGCGCTCGGCCAGCGGCACGGTCCAGTTCGTGAACGCCGCGGTGGAGTTGCCGCGCAGGTTGACGACGCTTTCGGTCAGGCCCATCGGCATCTTTTGCGTGTTGCGCAGGTCGTGGTCGTCGCCATCGGCGTACAGGCCGACCAGCCAGTGCGTGCGGTTCCAATCGCCTTCCAGCCGCAGCTCTTGCGACACATTGCTGAACTCGTGGTCGCGTGCAATGTGCAGCAGGTCGGCGGGCAGAAAATCGGTGTCTTGCTGGACGCGGTCGCGGAAGTTGTTCCACGCCGTGACGGATGACAGGCGCAGCCCGGTATCGAAGTCGTGGCGCACGGCCAGCGACGCGCTGCGGCCGATGGAATGGTTCCAGCTGGGCGTGCCAGAGGCCACCGTGTCGGGCGGCGCGGTGGGTGAACCCCACAAGGCCGCGCCGTCGCGGTAGTCCACCTGCGCGTAGCGCAGCGTGGCGTCGGTGTGGGCCGACGGCGTCCAGCGCAACGCGATTTTGCCGTTGCGCAGTTCGCGGTCGTCTTCGCGTTGGCCGGTGTAGGTGTTGTCGATAAAGCCGTGCTGGCTGCGCCAGGTGCCGGCCACGCTGGCGTACAGGCGGTCTTCAACCAGCGGGCCGCTTAGATCGAAGCGCATGACGCGCAAGTCGCGGCTGCCGATCTCGGCGGACACCTGGCCGCGCAAGGTGTTGTCGGGCTGGCGCGTGTGGATGTTGATGACGCCGGCTTCGGCGTTGCGGCCGTAAAGCGTGGACTGCGGGCCGCGCAGCACTTCAACGCGGTCAATGCCCAGCAACTGGTCGTCATAGCCTTGCGCCGTCAGGGTTGGCACGCCGTCCACCACCAACAGCGTTGAGGTCGAGAACGAAAAGAAATTGGCGGAAAGCCCGCGCATCACGGGCGAATTGACGCCGGCCTGGCCGAACGGCTGGAAGCTGAGGCCGGGTGTGATGGTCTGCAAGGCTTCGACGTTGTGGATGCCTTGGGCGTCCAACATGTCGCCGTCATACACGGACAGGCTGGACGGCACATCTTCCAGCGCGCGTTCCTGCTTGTCGGCGGTGACGGTGATGGCGGGCAGTTCGGCGGACGGCTGCGCGTGCGCGGCGGGGGCGGCGAGGGCGGTGGGCAGGGCGGTCAGGCAGAGCAGCGCCCAGGCAAGGGGCGTAAGACGGGCGGGAGGGGGCATCATCGGGCTTCCAGTGCGGACTTCAAGAGCGGGCTTCACGAGCGGGCTTCACGAGCGGACTTCACGAGCGGACTTCAACGCGGGCTTCTCGTGCAAATTTCTCGGCCGCTTATGTTGTGCAGCCGTCCCCAACGATGGTATTTCTTTATGAGAACAACTATCATTCACATCCGTATGCATTCCGGAGCCTTCCGTATTCAAAACGGATAACGCCTCATGTCCATCCGTGTTTCTTCCTTGTTGGCCCAGCCCGGCGCGAGCCCGCGTGCGGGTTGGCGCCGCCTTGCCTTGCCGTCGGATCTGGGTGACTGCCATGCGGATCGGATGGAGCTGGACGACGGCCTGACGCTGGTGCATTCGCAATACACCCCGTCGCGCGACCTGATCGAAGAGAACGCTGCCGGGTATGGCGCGCGCACGCTGGTGATCACCTTGGCCATGCAGGGCGTGTCGGCCTACCAGGGCGCTGACGGCGCGGCGCTGGATTTTCGGGGCGGCACCACCACCGTCACGACGTTTCAGCGCGCGCAAGGGGAACGCCGCTATCTGGGCGGCGCTACGGTGTCGCAGCTGCGGCTGCTGGTGGGGGAACAGGTGCTGCGCCGTTACGCGGGCGACGCGCGCGCGGAAAGCCTGCTGGGCGAGGGCCGCTTGCGGCGCCTGTCGCACGGCAAGACCACGGCGGAACTGATGGCGTCGGCCCAGGAATTGGCGTCAGGGGAAGACCCGCTGGATGCGCATATCCGGGCGCTGACGTTGTTGTCGCGGCAATTGCGCGGGCTGGAACCGATGCCCGAAGCGGGCCGGCTCAGCCAGGCCGATATCGGGCGCCTGGAAGCCGCGCGCGCGTTGATGCAAACGCAGATGGACCGCGAACTGACCGTGCAGTATCTGTGCCTGTCGACAGGGCTGAACGAGTTCAAGCTGAAAGAAGGCTTCCGCAAGCTGTACGGCACCAGCCCGCATCGCTTGCTGACCGAACTGCGCATGCGCCGCGCGTGGGAATTACTGGAAACGGGCTGCCAGGTGGCGCAGGCGGCGTATCGCGTGGGCTATCGGCACCCGGCCAATTTCAGCGCGGCGTTCACGCGGTTTCATGGGCGCACGCCGAAATCCGTGTTCGGCAAACGGCGCGCTTGATCCCGCCGCGACACGCTTTCCCACACGGCTACGACCATCATGATCAGCGTGGTCAGGCCGCCCACCATCAGGTTGTCGGTGACGAACGACACGGGTGCCAGCACCGCCAGCAACACCAGCCCCACCACGTGCGACAGCGGAAAGCGCGCATACACCACCGTCTTGTAGATGGCGTTACCCACCAGGTACAGCGCCGGACCGCCGATCAGCGCGGCGGCGGCGGGCGTGGTGATGCGGCCATCCGGGTGCAGAATGACCAGCTCGTTGGCCACGGCTGACACGATCACACCCGCAATCAGAATGACGTGCACATAGTGGAAATACGCGCCGATACGCCCCGGGTCGTTGGAGTGCACGATGGCCTCGCTGCCGTCCTTGCTGCTGGTGTCGAAGTACACCCACCACATGGCGGCCGTTCCCAGGAAGGCGACCAGCAGCGCAATCAAGGTGGGGATGTCCCAATGCGGGTGCTCGCCCAGCGTGGCGCCCGTGATCAGCAGCGTTTCACCCAGCGCCACAATCACGAACAACTGGCAGCGTTCGGCCAGGTGGCCGCCTTCGATCGTCCAGTCGCGGGTGGTCGACCGCCCCATGCCGGGCAGCCGGAAGCCGATCATCGGCGAAATGTATTCGCAGGCCACGGCCAGTATCCACAGCGCCAGCCGCCATTGCCCCGACGCAAGACCGCCCGCAATCCACAGCACGGCGGAAATGCTCAACCAGCCCAGCATGCGCCGGAAGTTATCGGCCAGCGGATGGTTGCGGCCCAGGTGCAGCACGATGAAGACCGTGCGGCCCACCTGGATCAGCGCATAGCAGATGGCGAAGATCAGCCCGTTTTCGCCGAATGCGCCGGGCAGCACGGCGGCGGCGATCAGGCCTACCAGCATCACCGCGAACAGCATGATGCGCATGGGGATGGCGTCGGGATTGAACCAGTTCGTGACCCAGCAGGTGTATTGCCACCCCAGCCACACGGCGAACCACAGCACCAGCGTTTGCACCGCGCCCAYCAGCGTCAGGTCGTGCAGCAGGCTGTGCGACAACTGGGTGACGGCAAACACGTAAACCAGGTCGAAGAACAGCTCGACGAAGGTGACGCGGGCTTCATGGCCGTCGCGGCGGCGTAGCAACGTGGCGCTGGCAAGAAATGTCATGGCGGGCGCTTCCTGTGGAATGGAGCGCTGCCAGATTACTGCAAGGTTCGCGTGGAAGAATGCAAAAGATTTAAAAGCTGTGGGGCGTTTGCCGCGTCACTGCGTCAATCTGCCGCCGCTTAGCATCCAACGCGTTCCAAACCGGTCGATGAGCGCCCCGTAGGCTTCCGCCCAGAACGTTTTTTGCAGCKGCATCGTGACGTTGCCGCCGTCGGCCAGTTGTTCGAACACGCGTTGCGCGTCAGAAACGGTGGGGTAGACCAGCGCCAGCGCCATGCCTTTTTTGCCGGGGTAGGGGTGGCCTGCCGTGGCGTCGCTGGCCAGCAGCGTTTGTTCGTCCAGGGCCAGCCGGGCGTACATGATGCGTTCGGCGTCGTCGGGCGACAGGGCCGGCATGGCGGCGTCGGCGGGGGCGTCGGCGTAGCGGATCAGGGCCTCGATGCGGCCGCCCAGCACGCGTTCATAGAAGTGCATGGCGTCGGCGCAGTTGCCGTCGAAGCTGAGGTAGGCGGAGAGTTGGGGCATGATGTTTCCCGTGTGGGGACCGGGCCGTGGCCGATCTATGATGGAAGGCCCGATTCACGCTGCCGGCGGGCCTGGCGACTGCTTGCACTGTAGCTTGCCCCGCGCATTTTCGGCCCTGAACGGCCTTAACCCATAGGAACCACGGCATGAGCACGGTCAAATTGTTATCGGACGATGAGGTCCGCAAGCACCCGGAAGCCTGGGCGGTGTTCGAAGATATCCGCGCAACCCGCAAGTCGGATTTCGTCAACAATTTCTGGCGCGCGCTGGCCAATGACCCGCCGCAATTGCAACGCGTGTGGGCGCAGCTCAAGCAGGTGATGATGGCCGACGGCGAACTCTCGCCGCTGGTGCGGGAAATGATCTACATCGCGGTATCCACCGCCAACGGCTGCTCGTACTGCGTGCATTCGCACACGGCCGCCGCCCGGGCCAAGGGCATGACCAATGGCCAGCACGCCGAACTGCTGTCAGTGATAGGCATGGCGGCGCAAACCAATGCGATGGTGACGGCCATGCAAGTGCCGGTGGACGCCGCCTTCGACGTCACGTAGGAGACAGCCATGGCGCTGATTCCGCTGTTCCCCTTATCCAATGCGCTGTTTCCCGCCGGCGTGCTGCACCTGCGTATTTTCGAGGTGCGCTACCTGGATATGATCCGCCGCTGTATCGCGGAGGGCAGCGAGTTCGGCGTGGTGGGCCTGCTGGCGGGCAGAGAGGTCCGCACGCCCGAGGGCGTGGAGACCCTGGCGCCCGTGGGCACGATGGCGCGCATCGCGTCATGGGAAGCCCCGATGCCCGCCTTGCTGCAAGTGCGCTGCGTGGGCACGAGCCGTTTTCGGCTGCTTTCCAGCGAGGTGGCAAAATACGGCCTTTGGATGGGCCAGACCGAGCCCATCGCCGACGACCCGCCCACGCCCGTGCCAGCGGCCATGCAGCCCAGCGCCGATGCGCTGGGGCGTCTGGTGGCCCAATGGCAGCAAGAGGGCGTTCCCGCTGAAAGGATGCCGCTGGCGCCGCCGTACCGGCTGGATGACAGCGGCTGGGTGGCAGACCGCTGGTGCGAGATGCTGCCACTGCCGCCGGACGACAAGGCCGTGTTACTGGGCCTGACCGACCCCGTGGCGCGGCTGGCGGCCATTCAGGATCTGCTGCGCGGCCAGGGGCTGACGTAGCGGAAGTTGGCAAGAAACCTATTGGACATCATGGATATCAGGATTGACGAGGGCCTGCGCGCCTATATAGACCCTTTGACCGAAGACGAGCACGAGGCGCTGGAACGCAGCCTGCTGGCTGAAGGGTGCCGCGACGCGCTGGTGCTGTGGGGCGATCTGCTGGTGGACGGCCACAACCGTTACGCCATTTGCAAAAAGCACGGCATCGAATTCCAGACGCGTCAGAACACGGCGTTCAAGTCGATGGAAGACGTGCATCTGTGGATGATCGAAAACCATCTGGGCCGGCGCAGCGTGTCGGACTTCCAGCGCGGGGTGCTCGCCTTGCGCAAGAAGGAAATTCTGCTGGCGCGCACGCCGCCCGAAGGCAGTGCGCCGGCTGACGCTGCCGCCGCCGACGGCGCTCCGGCTGATGGCTCGCCGCCTTGGGACGAAGACGAAGCCGGGGCGTCCTGCGCCGACAATGCCCCGCGCCTGCCGCCGAATATCTCGTGGACGCCGCCCGTGCCCAGCCGTCAGGCCTTGGCGCGCGCCGCCCGGATCAGCAGCAACACGCTGGGCCAGATCGAAAAAATCCAGAAGGAAGCCGCGCCGGAACTGGTGCAGGCGGTGAAAGCGGGGGCGATTTCGATCAACGCCGCAGCGGCGGTCGCGTCCTTGCCGCCCGAGCGTCAGGCCGCCGCCGTCGCCGGAGGCAGGAAAGAGCTGCAACAGGCCGCGCGCGAAGTGCGTCTGGCCAAAGCCCCGCCGCCCCGCGAAGCGCCGCCCGAGGTGCCGATTGAAAGCATCGAGGACCTGCCCGCCGAGGTCGCGCGCCTGCGTGGCGTGCTGACGCGTGTGACCGAGGAACGCGATCAGTTGAAAAAGAAAGTTCAGAACCTGACGGTGGCGTTGGCGGAAGCCCGCCAAGCCATCAGCGGCGGCGACGACTGAATGGGCAATCACGAATAAGGGAATACCCTAATCGCTGTTATGTACGAATAAAATTCCTGGATCGCTGGGAATTTATATCGTTTTGAGGAAAGGCATGAGGGGCTTTGTAATGCATGTTCGCTTAATCGCCTCACGCATTTACCCCTGACTTTCCTTATGAATCCCATCGGATACCGCATTCTTTCCCGGCCCGCCCAGGCCGTCGCCGCTGACGTGCTGGCGGGCTTTGCCCAGATTGGCTCGGCCCAGATCAGCGACTGCATGAACCGCCTGTATGGTGTGTCGGGCCTGCGCCCGATGCATGCCGCCACGCGCCGCACCGTCGGCCTGGCGCTCACCGTCAAGACCCGCCCCGGCGATAACCTGATGATCCACAAGGCAATTTCGCTGGGTGGCGCGGGCGACATCATCGTGGTCGACGGCTCGGGCGACACCAGCAACGCGCTGGTTGGCGAACTGATGATGATGGACGCGCAATCGCGCGGCATCGAAGGCTTCGTGATCGACGGCGCTGTGCGCGACTTCGACGTGTTCGCCCAAGGCGAATTCGGCTGCTTCGCGCGCGCCGTGTCGCACAAGGGGCCTTACAAGGATGGCCCCGGTGAAATCAATGTGCCCGTGTCCGTGGGCGGCCAGGTGGTCAACCCGGGCGACGTGGTCGTGGGCGACGCCGATGGCGTGGTGGTGATTCCCGCCGAACACGCCGCCGCGGTGCTGGCCCTGGCGCAGAAGAAGGAAGCCGACGAAGCCGTGGCCAAGGAAAAGCTGCGCGCCGGCACCTACACCAAGCCCTGGCTGGAAAAGACGCTGGCCGAGAAGATGGGAGCCACCAAATGAGCATCGTTGCCGACCGCATCAAGCGCATCAAGCTGTCGCCCAGCGTTGCCGCGCGCGCCATCATCGCTGAACTGCGCGAGCAAGGCCGCCGCATCATCGACCTGACGATTGGCGAGCCGGACTTTTCTACGCCGGAACATATCCGCCAGGCCGCTACTGCCGCCATGAACCGCGGCGAAACCAAATACCCGCCGGCCCAAGGCACGGTTGCGCTGCGCAAGGCCGCCCGCAGCCATTTGCTGGAGGCGACGGGCGTGGACTACCCGGTGTCGCAGATCATCGTCAGCACCGGCGCCAAGCAGGTGATTTTCAATGGCCTGGCCGCCACGCTGAATGACGGCGATGAAGTCCTGATCCCTGCGCCGTTCTGGGTGTCGTACCCGGACATGGTGCTGGTGAACGGCGGCGTGCCCGTCGCCGTGGAAACGTCGCCCGCCACCGATTACAAAGTCACCCCGGACGCGCTGGAACGCGCCATCACGCCGCGCACCAAGTGGCTGATGATGAACGCGCCCAGCAACCCGACGGGCTCGGTCTATACCGCCGACGAACTGCGCGGCCTGACGGACGTGCTCAAGCGCCATCCGCACGTCTGGCTGATGACGGACGATATCTACGCCCGCCTGAATTTCACGGGCGAAGCCACCGTGCATCCGCTGCAAGTGGCGCCGGAACTGGCCGCCCGCACGCTCGTCGTGAACGGCGTGTCCAAGGCTTACGCGATGACCGGCTGGCGCATCGGCTACGGCGCGGCGCCTGACGAATTGATCAAGGCGATGGCCATTCTGCAATCGCAAAGCACGTCGGGCGCGTCGTCTGTGAGCCAGGCGGCGGCGCTGGAAGCGTTGTCAGGCCCGCAGGACTGCGTGGCCGAATTCGCCAAGGTGTTCCGCGAACGCCGCGACCTGGCGATTGCCGAATTGTCCGGCACGCCGGGCTTGGCGATTGTTGTGCCGCAAGGCGCGTTCTACGTCTTCCCGGATTGCTCGGGCCTGTTGGGCAAGAAGACGCCTGCGGGCGACGTGATCGCCACCGACACCGACCTGACGCATTACCTGCTGCGCGAAGCCGGCGTTGCCGTCATCGACGGCCATGCTTACGGCGCGCCGGGCACGTTCCGGCTGTCGTTCGCGGCGTCGCTTGATGACATCAAGCAAGGCTGCTCGGCCATTCGCGACGCCTGCGCCAAGCTGGCCTGAGCCCGCGCCGCGCCCATTCATTCAGTTCGACCACCACACAAATCAGACAAGGGGAATCACGCATGAAACGCCACTCTCTCTTCGCGGCCTGCCTGGGCCTGGCCACGCTGACGCTGGGCGCTGCCGCCCAGGCCGATCAGATCGACGACATCAAGGCGCGCGGCGAACTCGTCTGCGGCACGCTGGGCACGTCGCAGCCGTTCAGCTTCCAGGACGGCGCCACGCGCCAACTGGTGGGCTACGACGTGGACGTGTGCAAGCTCGTCGCCGACAAGCTGGGCGTCAAGGTCAGCTACAAGCTGCTGTCGGTGGCGGCGCGCGTGCCGGAATTGAATGAAGGGCGCGTGGATATTCTGGCGGCCAACCTGGGCTATTCGCCCGACCGCGCCGAACAGATCGCGTTCAGCCACGCCTACTACGTCAGCCCGCAAAAGCTGCTGGTGCGCAAGGATTCGGGCTTTGACAGCATTGAAGCCCTGAACGGCCGCCGTGTTGGCGCCACCAAGGGTTCCAGCTCGGAACGCGAAATCAAGCGCATTCTGGACAAGTCCCAGGTCATTGGTTACGGCGACAGCTCGGCCACGTACCTGGCCTTGCAGCAAAAGAAGGTGGACGCGCAGTTTGCGTCGGAGCTGGTGCTGGCGCGTCTGGTGCTGCAAAGCCCGCCGACGGCGCCCGTCACCGTCATCGCCAAGTCGGTGTTTGACGAGCCGTGGGGCCTGGGCGTGCGCAAGTCCGAACCGCGTTTCCTGCAAACGGTGAACCAGGCGCTGGACGAGGCCGAAAGCTCGGGCGCCGCGGCCAAGCTGTTCGACAAGTGGTTCGGCGCAGAAACGCCTTACAAGCTGGAACGCGGTTTCAAGATCGGCCCCATCGCCGGCTGAAGCGCGAACCCCAGCGCGGATCTCGGCCAGAACCGGTATGAAGGCCCGTATTTAGGCCCGTGTTTAGGCCCGTGTCTAGAGGCCCGTACTAGGCCCGCATCTAGGCCCGTATCCAAGGCCCGTATCCAAGGCCCGAATGCCCCGTCACGGTTTCCGGCGTCTGCCCAGGCGGGCGGTTGGAAACCGTGACGTTTGGCGTGGTCCGCGCGATTGTTGGAGATTGACTGCTTTATGAGCCTACTTGACGCTTCCCAATACCAGCTGCTGCTCAGCGGCATGGCCATCACCGTGCAACTGTTCCTGGTTGCCTGGGTGCTGGCGTTTTCCATCGCGGTGACGCTGGTGGTGGTGCGTGCGACCAATCTGGCGCCGTGCCGCTGGGTGGTCGACGCTTATGTGGAATACCACCGCAACGTGCCGCTGCTGGTGCAGGTGCTGTTCTGGTATTTCGGCATGCCCGAACTGCTGCCGGAAGGCGTGCGCTTGTGGTTGTACGACCATAACGCCGAGATGTCGCTGGCGGCGATTGCGCTGGGGCTGGGGTCGGCGGCCTACATCGCCGAAGACATCCGCAGCGGCCTGCGCGCCATTCCCGGCACGCAATTCGAAGCGGCGCGCGCGCTGGGCGCGAGCTATCTGCAATGCATGCGCTTCGTGATCGTGCCGCAAGCGCTGCGCATTTCCATTCCGCCGCTGGCGGGCCGCGCGCTGCTGCTATTCAAGAACACCAGCGTCGCCATGGCGATTGGGGTGATGGAGCTGACCTACCAGGCGCGCGAGATCGAAAACGAAACCTATCGCACCTTTGCCACCTTCGGCGCGGCGACGATCATGTACCTGCTGGGATCGTTCCTGATCATGGCGCTGGGATCGCGCATCTACGCCCGTTATCGTCTGAATCGCGGAGGCCACGGTGCTTGATCTGCTACTGCAATACTGGCCGACGCTGCTGGTCGGCCAATACCCCAACGGCCCCTTGGGCGGCCTGGCGCTCACGCTGATTCTGGCCGCGCTGGGCTTGGCGATGTCGATGCCGCTGGCGTTGTTGATCGCGCTGGCGCGTGTCAGCCCGTTTGGCTGGCTGCGCGTGGCCAGCAAGGCGCTGGTCAACGTGGTGCGCGGCATGCCGCTACTGATGCTGATCTTCTGGGCCTACTTTGTGGTGCCCAAGTTGACGGGCCAGGTCGTCAGCGGCTTCTGGACCCTGATCTTCGCGCTGGTCGTCTATGAAAGCGCGTATCTGTCGGAGGTGATCCGGTCGGGCATCGAAGCCGTGCCGCGCGGCCAGATCGAGGCGTCGCGCTCGCTGGGCGTGGGCTATTGGACGACGATGCGCAAAGTGGTGCTGCCGCAAGCGCTCTTTAACGTGCTGCCCAGCATGACCAGCCAGTTCGTGTCGACCATCAAGGAAACGTCGCTGGGCTATGTCATCAGCGTCAATGAACTGACCTTCGCGGCCAACCAGGTCAACAACCTGGTGCTGACCCAGCCGCTACAGGTGTTCGGCATCCTGGCCATCATCTATTTCCTGGTGTGCTTCAGCCTGAGCCGCGGCTTGAGCTGGCTGGACCTGCGTATCCGCCGCTCGCGCGCCATGGCTTAAAGGAACAAACATGATCAAGCTTGAAAAAGTGAACAAGTGGTACGGCGCGCATCACGTGCTGAAGGATGTGGACCTGGCGGTGTCGCGGGGCGAAGTGCTGGTGGTGTGCGGGCCGTCGGGCTCGGGCAAGTCGACCATGATCCGCACGATCAACCGGCTGGAGCCCATCGAAAAAGGCCGCATCCTGATCGACGGTGCAGACATTTATCAGAAGGGCGCCAACCTGAACGCGCTGCGCCAGAAAATTGGTTTCGTGTTCCAGCAGTTCAACCTGTTTCCGCACATGAGCGTGCTGGAAAACGTGCTCTTCGCGCCGGTGAACATCCGCAAGCAATCCCGCAAGGAATCGGTGGAACTCGCGAAAAGCCTGCTGGATCGCGTGGGCCTGGCGCACAAGATTGACGCCTACCCGGGGGCGTTGTCGGGCGGCCAGCAGCAGCGCGTGGCCATTGCGCGGGCGCTGGCCCTGCAACCGCCGGTGATGCTGTTTGACGAGCCCACCAGCGCGCTCGACCCGGAAATGGTCGGTGAAGTGCTGCAAGTAATGAAGGGCTTGGCCAAGGACGGCATGACGATGGTGTGCGTGACCCATGAAATGGGTTTCGCGCGCGACGTCTGCGACCGCGTGGTCTTCATGGACGGCGGCGAGATCCTCGAAATGGACACGCCCGAGCGCTTCTTCAGCGCGCCGTCGCATCCGCGCGCGCAGCGCTTCCTGGCCGACATCCTGCATCCGCGCGGCTAAGGCCGGGTCGGACAGCGCGGCGGCGATGGTAAGGTGAGGGTTTCCATGCGTTTCGCATCGACCGCCGCGATGTACACCCTTAAGCAGCTAGAGGCTTTTTACTGGAGCTCCGAACTTGGCAGCTTCAGCGCATCTTCCCGAAAATTGCACACCACCCAATCGGCGGTGGCCAAGCGGGTGGGCGAACTGGAAGCTTTTGCCGGTTCGCCCTTGTTTGAACGCCGCGCCAAGAAATTGCTGATGACCCCGCAGGGCCGCAAGCTGTTCGAACTGGCGCGCGAAATGCTCGACTTGAACAGCCGCATCGTGCAGAACATGGCCGACCCGGCCAGCTTCGAAGGCGTGGTGCGGCTGGGCGTGACCGAACTCGTCGGCATGACCTGGCTGGCGCGGCTGATCAACCAGATCAGCCTGCGCTACCCGCGCGTGCAACTGATGCCGGAAATCGATGGCGGCATCACGCTCTACGAACGGCTGGAGCAAGACCAGCTGGACCTGGCCATCATGCCGGGCCCGTTCTGGAGCTATCAGTACGACTGCACGCACTTGGGCGCGGTCACCAACGTCTGGATGGCCAGCCCTGCGCTGGATATCGATTTTTCGGCACAGCTGACGCCGCAGGATCTGGCGCCGTATCCGGTGATCTCACAACCCACGAATTCCGCGTTGTCGCATCTGTATGACGCCTGGTTCGCCGAGCAGGGCCTGCCGGTCAAGCGCGTGCTGACGTGCAATAGCTTGGGGATGATGGCGCAGCTGACCATGCTGGGCCTGGGCATCAGCTATCTGCCGGGGGCGTATTTCGCGCCGCTGGTCGAACGCGGCGCGCTCTGCCAGCTGAACGTGCAGCCGGACTTGCCGACCATCAATTACTACGCGGTGCACAAGAAAAATATCGTCAACCCGATCGTGTCTCGGGTGATCGATATTGCGCGCGAGGAATGCGCGTTCGAAGTGGCGGGGGCATTCCTGCCCCACGTGCCGCCCGCGGCCATGAACGAGGCATAGCGCGAAGCGCTGGGCGAGGGCTTGGGCGACGGGGCTTGGGCGAGTCGGCTTGGGCGAGTCGGCTTGGGCAAGTCCAGCGCGAAACTTGGGCAAGCCTAGCGGCGTTGGGCAAGCCTAGCGGCGGGCCGGGCTCGGCGCCGGCCCCCGGGGCAGGAGTGCGGTGGGATCAGCCGCAGCGGATGGCAGTCATGACATCTTTGTCATCCACGATCAGGTTCAGGCGGGTCGCGTTGTATTCCATGGTGACCAATTGGCCCGGGCGCAGGATGCGGGCGGTGGTGCTGCCGCTGCGCGAACGCAAATCTTCCATGACCGACTGGCTGGCTTTCTGGCCAATCTGCGATTGCAGCGCGCCCGCGTCGCAAGTCTTGCCGCCACCCATGCTGCTGCCGGGCATGTTCGACGACGACCCATACGAAGACCCGCCATACGTTGCGCCACCGGACGAATCGGACGAGGTGGAGGAGCTAGAGGAGCTGGAGGCTGCCGGTGCGCGGCTGGACGAAGACGACGTCCCGGTATTGGCGCACGCGCTCAGGGTGGCAACCAGGAGGAAGGGGATCAGCTTGCGGATCATGTAAAGCTCCTTACAACTACGCGACAAAAAAGCCATGATAGACCAGCCGTGGCGGGCTGTGATGGGGGGCGGCAGCAGCGTGGCAAAAAATGAAAAACCCGCGTTGATCTGATGTCAAGGCGGGCCTGGTGTAAGGAAAGCGGGGGTGGGGCTGAGTCAGTTTGCGTCGGGCAAGATCGGATAAGGACGGAAGACCGTGGACGGCTGACGCGCGCGGGCTACCATTTCCGCCCAAATGCCCTGCGTGACCACCGGGATACCCTTCATGGAGACCTTGATCACCCGGCCTGGCTTCGCGGAGATGTCTTCTGAGCCCGTTGCTTGGGTTGGGCGGCCTGTCTTAGTGCCGCCAGTCTTATTGCAGCCAGTCTTATCGTAGCCAGTCTTATCGTAGCCAACCGTATTGGCGCATTTCAGCGTAGTTTGGTCATTCATATAAGCCTCCCTGGCGCGATTTGAGTGCTGATGTAGGGTACTAGCTTTTGCCAGGAGGCGCTATGAGGCGCCAGGTCAAAAACCATAGGTCTTTGCGAACCCGCGCTGATCCACCAAGCCTCATCAATGGCCAACACGTCCTGCACGGTGGCGCATCCCGTTAACCGCATTTGCCCAGCGGTTTCACCGGTATGTAGCGGGGCATCGAACCCGAGTTTCGGCCAGAACCGATAGCCAATGTAGTGGGCGCTGTAGCCCAGGCCGCCCGCAGCCATCAGGGATATTCTGACAAGTCCGGACAGAAAGGCCGTGATGGCGCAAAGCGCAAAAGCGAAGCGGCCCAGGTAAGGGGGCGCCAACGTGGCGCTCAAGTAGAAATGGTCGATGTGCAGCGCGTAAATGAGGCGACAGTTGGTGCCGGCGTCTGGTGCATACAGGCCAAGCTTGTTCTTGAACGGCGCCTGTATCAAACGGGGGTTGACCACGGTGTAGTAGAGGCCGGGTGGCGCATTATCCAGCCCCAATTTGTGCTCCGCCTGTTGATGCACGCGGCTGCCGTCGAAGACCGAAAACAAGCGGGCGAATTCCAAGGCTGAGATATTGCCGAAGGGCGTGGAGAAAGTGTCCTCGGGCAATAGCGCTACACCATCAAGGCGGATGTTCCGGCCGCTTAAATGCTTCAGCACGATCGGATGTTGAACCAAGGCCTGATGCAGGTCGGCCAAGTGCTCTTGATAGAAATGGATTCGCGATGGCGACATGAGTGGGTCCCCGGCAACGATGGTGAGTCGAGGCGCAAAGCATAGGCCGCGCGCGTCGGGGATTGCCGCGATGCGTGACACCCATGTCACGGGTACTGCCCGCAATTCACCGGTTCAACCTCATCCCACCCCTCAATGAAAATTCCGGCTTTGCGCCGCCAACCCGCCCAGCAGATCGGACATATCCACCAGCCGCTGGGCGATCAGGTGGCGCACGCCGTCTACGCTTTGCCAGGCGCCGTAGACGCCCAGCAGCGTGGCCCCCAGCAGTTCGCGGCGCTGGCGTTCGATGAGCTCGGGGCGCACGACGACGTTGACGGGGCCGGTTTCGTCTTCCAGGGTGACGAAGATCACGCCCTTGGAGGTTTGCGGCCGTTGGCGCACGGTGACGATGCCGCAGGCGCGTGCCGAACGTTTGTTGGGATAGCGGTTCAGCACTTCTGCCGGCTGGAAATTGCGGGCGGTGAGTTGGGGGCGCAGCAGTGCGACGGGGTGGCGATGCAGGGTGAGGCCGACGCTGCGGTAGTCGGCAGCAACCGTCTGGCTTTCGGACGGGGCTGACAGGCGGGGCGCCTGGGTTTCTTCGATGGCGGCGTCGCGCAGCAGGTCGCGGCTGTGTACGCTGGCGGCGGCTTCCCAGCTGGCCTGGCGCCGATGGCCGGCGAGCGTGCGCAGGGCGTCGCCGGCGGCCAGCGCATTCAGGTCATGGCGGTTGAGGCCGGCGCGGCGCGCCAGATCGCCCGTGTCGGTAAACGGGCCTTGGGCGCGCGCGGTTTCGATGCGCCGGACGGCGTCTTCCCGCATGCCCTGGATCAGGCTCAGGCCCAGCCGGACGGCGGGGCGGGTGTCGTCACGGGGCGGTGCGTGGGGGCGGGCGGGCCGTTGGGCGCCGGGGTGGTCAGGCGGCAAGGTTTCCAGGGCGGAATCCCAGCCGCTGACCGTGACGTCGGCGGGCAACACGCATACGCCGTGGCGGCGGGCGTCCTGCACCAGTTGCGCGGGGGCGTAAAAGCCCATGGGCTGGGAATTGAGCAGGGCGGCCAGAAAGGCTTCGGGTTCGTGGCGCTTCAACCAGGAACTGAAATAGGCCAGCAGGGCGAAGCTGGCCGCGTGGCTTTCGGGAAAGCCGTATTCGCCAAAGCCTTCCACCTGGCGAAACAGCGCTTCGGCAAAATCCAGCGTGTAGCCGTGCGCCAGCAGCCCGCCCACGAGTTTGACGCGGAATTTGTCCACGCCGCCTTTACGTTTCCAGGCGGCCATGGAACGGCGCAACTGGTCGGCTTCGCCCGGCGTAAAGCCGGCGGCCACCACGGCAATCTGCATCACCTGTTCCTGGAAAATGGGCACGCCCATCGTCCGGCTGAGCACGCCGCGCACCTTTTCGCTGGGATAGGTTTCTTTTTCTTTGCCCTGGCGGCGGCGCAGATAGGGGTGGACCATGCCGCCCTGGATGGGGCCGGGCCGCACGATGGCGACTTGCACCACCAGGTCGTAGTATTTGCGCGGCCGCAGGCGGGGCAGCATCGTCATCTGCGCGCGCGATTCAATCTGGAACACGCCTACGGTGTCGGCGTCGCAGATCATGTCGTAGGTGGCGTCGTCGCCTTCCGGGATGTCTTGCAGCGCCAGCGGCTGGCCGCGGCGCTGGCCGGCCAGTTCCAGCGTGCGGCGCAGCGCCGACAGCATGCCCAGCGCCAGCACGTCCACCTTCAGCAGCTTCAGCGCGTCCAGGTCGTCCTTGTCCCATTGCACGACGCTGCGGTCTTGCATGGCGGCGTTCTCAATTGGCACCAGGCGCGACAGCTTCCCGCGTGAAATCACGAAGCCGCCCGGGTGCTGTGACAGGTGGCGCGGAAAGCCCATCATCGTCTGCGCCAGCGACGCCCATTGCCGCGCCACCTGGGATTCCGGGTCCAGCCCGCAAGCGCCCAGCGTGCGCAGCATTTCCTTTTTGCCGTCCCACCATTGATGGGCGCGCGCCACGGCGTCGATGACGCCCAGGTCCACGCCCAGCGCGCGGCCGGTATCGCGCAGCACGCTGCGCGGGCGGTAGGAGATGACGACGGCGGTCAGAGCGGCGCGCTGCCGGCCGTATTTGCGGTAGATGTACTGGATGACTTCTTCGCGGCGCTGGTGCTCGAAGTCCACATCGATGTCGGGCGGTTCGTTGCGCTCCTTGCTGATGAAACGTTCGAACAGATTGTTGCCGCGGACCGGGTCAACAGCGGTGATGCCCAGGCAATAGCAGACGGCCGAGTTGGCGGCCGAGCCGCGCCCCTGGCACAGGATGCCGACGCTGCGCGCGTATTGGACGATGTCGTAGACAGTCAGGAAATAGGCTTCGTAGTGCAGGTCGGCGATCAGGTCGAGCTCTTTTTCGATCTGCTCGGACACGCTTTCCGGCACGCCGGCGGGAAAGCGGCGCGCGGCGCCCGCCAGGGTTTCCTGGCGCAGATAGGTGGCGGGCGTGTGGCCGCGCGGCACGATTTCGTCGGGGTATTCGTAGTGCAGCTCGTCCAGCGAAAACGCGCAGCGGCGCGCGATGACAAGGGTTTGCGCCAGCGCCTCGGGCGGGTAGAGGTTGGCCAGCCGCATGCGGGTGCGCAGATGCTGCTCGGCGTTGCCGGATAGCTCGTAGCCGCATTGGGACACGGGCCGATGGGTGCGGATGCCGGTCAGCGTGTCGTGCAGCGGTTTGCGCGACCGCACATGCATCTGCACCTGGCCCACCGCCACGATGGGCAGCTCGGCTTGCTGCGCGGCGTGTTCGATGGCGGCGCGGTGCTGGTCGTCGCGCGAGCGGTACAGCAGATTCAGCCCCACCCAGGCGCGGTTCGGAAAGACGCGCGCCAGCCAGCGCGCCTGTTCGGCCAGGCGGTCGGCGTCGGTGCCGTAGGCGGGCGTCAGGATGGCCAGGCATTCGGGCAGGTGGCGCAGATGCGCGCTGCCCTCGGGCGGATCGGTGAAGTCATCCGGCTCCAGCCGGTATTCGCCTTTGGGCGCGCGGGTGCGGGCCAGCGTGATGAGCTCCGACAGGTTGCCGTAGCCCTCGCGCGTTTGCGCCAGCAGGGTCAGCCCCAGCGGCGCGGCGTCGGGGGCGGCGCGCAGCTGGAAGGTGGCGCCGATGATGAGCGGCAGCTTCTGGGTCTTGGCTTCCATGTGGGCGCGCACGACGCCCGCCAGCGAACATTCGTCGGTCAGCGCCAGCGCGGCGTAGCCCAGTTCGGCGGCGCGTGCGGCCAGTTCTTCGGGGTGGGACGCGCCTTGCAGAAAGGAAAAGTTCGACTGGCATTGCAGCTCGGCGTAGCCGGGCAGCGTCGCCAACAGGTCGGACGGGTCAAGCGCGTCGTAGGAATCGTCGTCCATGCCGGCGGCCTCAGGCGTACAGCCCGTGCAGGAACCAGCGCGCGTGCTCCGCGTCGCGTTCGCGGTAGATCCAGTAGCGCGCGGCGGCGGCGTCTTCGGCGACGAAATAGTCGCGCACGGTCAGGGCCGGGTCCCACCAGCCGCTTTCGATGCGTTCGGGGCCGCGCATCAGGCGCAGCGCCTGGCCGCCGTATTGCGGGCGATGGCCCGACAGCTTCAAGGGCAGCGGCGTTTCCAGCAGCCAGAACGGGCGGTCAAGCAAGGGGGGCAGGGGTTCGGGCGGGCGGGGCGCGGCCAGCGCGTCGCCCCAGGAATTCGCGGCTTCGGGGCGGTGGTCGGGGGTGGGTTGCGCGTGGCGGACCTGATCGCGGCCCAGCCGGGCCACCAGCAAGTCCAGCAGCCGGGCATGGTCGGCTGCCGTGCCGCCGGGCTCGGGAAACAGGGTGGTGCTGGCGGCCGGCTGCTCAACCGTGTCGGGCGCCAGCAGCGATACCGCGATGACGGGCGCTTCCAGAGTGAAGTGGTTCAGCTTTTCGCGCAGCAGGTGCAGCAGTTGCGGGGCCTGCCATACCGGTTGCGCCAGCGCCAGTTCCAGCTCGGTGGGCGGGCGGGCGTGGCGGCCGCGTTCGTGTTCCATGCTGAGCACCACGCGGCGCACGGCCAGTTGGCGCGCGGTCAGCCAGCCGCCCAGTTGTTCGGCCAGCCGGCGCGCCACCGCCAGCACGGCGTCGGTGTGCTCGACATAGTCCATGAGTTCGATGCGCCGCGAGAACTGGTTGGGCGGTTCGATCCAGCGATAGAGCTCCGGTTTCTGGCCGTAGGCGGCGTCCAGGGCTTGCAGCAATTCGGGCGTGCTGCGCCGTTGCAGGCCGGCGCGCGGCAAGGCGCGCAAGTCGGCCAGCGTGTGGCAGCCGATGTCGTCCAGCCAGTCGCGGCGGGCCAGCGCCTGCGGCAGCAGCGCCAGCGGCAGGGCGTCGAGCCGGCGCGTCAGCGTGGGTAGCGTCAAGGTGCGGCGGGGCATGCGGCGGCCCGGGCGGTGCGCCAGCAGCCAGGCGCCCGTGGCGGTGGGCGCCATGCCCAGCGACACGCGCAAATCCAGCGCGCGCAGGGTGGCGCGGATGCGCTGGCTGAGCGCGCGCGGTCCGCCAAAGAACATCAGGCTGGCGCCGACATTCAGGAGCACGGTGTCGTCGTCGCCCAGGGCGATTTCGGGGGTGTATTGCAGCAGGGCCAGCGCCGCGCCGTGGAGCGCGTCGGCTTCAGTTTGCGGCTGGCGCGGCAGCAAGTCGACCTGGGGGGCGATGGCGGCTGCGCCGGCGCGGCGCATGCCCGCCTTGACGCCGGCCTGGCGGGCGGCGGGGGTAAGGGCGGCAACGCGTTCCTGGTCCAGAACGGCGAATGCCAGACCCTCATGCGGCCAGTGCGGGCGTAGTGCGTCCAGCGGCAGGCAGCGCAGGTAGGCGGCGATCCAGAGGCGCATGGCGGGGGGAAGAAGGCGTAAGCGCGCCGGGTTCCAGGCCCACGTATAGCGGCGTGTCGCAGACAGGCCCCCGGCGCTTCAGAATATGGACAGACAAACCGCCCGGCGCGGGCGCAAGCGCCAGCCGCAATGGGGCGGGGGTGGCGTTCTGCGCGGCGTTGGCCGGGCGGACGGCAATAAAGAGCAGGTCGCTAGCCTGCGCCGCAAGATGCAGGCGGCGTAAGGATTCGGGGCGCACATGCGGCAGCCAGCAGATCAGCGCGCCGCAACTGCCATTTTTCAGAATCTGTTCGGCGGCCCACAAGGTATCGACGGGCTTTTTCGGCGCGACCCACAGCAACTGCCGGGGGTCCAGCCGCCAGCTCATCCAGCTGGCGATGTGGGGGGCATGCGGGGGCTGCACCAAGGCGATGGGACGGCGCGTTTCCAGTTGGGCCAGCGCGGGGCGCAGCAGGCGGATTTCACCGATACCGGGGTGCGGGGTCAGCAATTCAACCAACGCGCCCAGCGGCCAGCCCCCGTCCGGCAGCTCGGCGGAAAGCGGAGCGTGCCCGGTGGGCAGGGTGCGGGCGGCGCCTTTGGCCAGCTGGGTGGCGCGCCACAACGCGGGGTGGATGCGTTCGGGGGACTGCATGGCGGGTGGGGCCCGGTATCGGCTTGAGGCTTATAGGGTGAATTTACACTGTATAAATATACAGTATTTCGACCCCGCCGGCATCCGCCATGCCTGCGTCACATTCGACGGCGTCAAATTCGGCCGCGATTCGACCGCATCACATTCGATTTACGCGCCGCCGTAAAACCGCATGTCCTGGTACTTGACCCAGCGCGACCGCCTCACCACGCGATGCCCGATCCACAACGCCAGGAACAGCGGAATGGCCAGATAGGTCGACACCACGCCGATCCAGTCGATCCGGTCTTGCAAAAAGGCCTGATAGTTCTGGCCCAAGGTCACGATCAGGCACAGCACAAACGCCAGCACCGGGCCAAACGGGAACAGGCCGGCCTTGTAGGGCAGGTCATCCGGGTTGAAGCCATGCTTCACATAGCCCTGGCGGAACCGGTAGTGGCTGATCGCAATGCTCAGCCAGACGATGAATTCCGTCATGCCCGCAAAATTCAGCAGCCAGATGTAGACCGCCTTCGGGCTGTACACCACGCTGAACAGGCACAGGCAGGCCAGCGCGGTGGTCGCCAGCAGCGCGTACAGCGGCACGCCATTGGCGGTCAGGCGTTTGAAGATGGCCGGCGCCTGGCCTTCGGCCGCCATGTTGAACAGCATCCGCGTGGCGGCGTACATGCCCGAATTGCCGGCCGACAGCACGGAGGTCAGGATCACGGCGTTCATCACGGTGGCGGCCGACAGCAGCCCCGCGTGCTGGAACACCAGCGTGAAGGGGCTGACGGCAATGTCTTCCACTTCGTTGCGCAGCAATTGCGGGTCGGTATAGGGCAGCAGCAGGCCGATGATCAGAATGGCCAGCACGTAAAACAGCAGAATGCGCCAGAACACGTTGTTGATCGCGCGCGGCACGTTGCGGCGCGGGTTCTCGGATTCGCCCGCGGCGACGCCCACCAGTTCGGTGCCCTGGAAGGAATAGGCCACCACCATCGCCACGCCGACCCACGTTGCCGCGTTGCCCACGAACGGCGCGTCGCCCACCTTCCAATTGGCCAGGCCCACTTCATTGCCGCTATGGATGATGCCCACCAGCATGCCCAGCCCGACCGCAATGAAGCACAGCACGGCCACCACCTTGATGATGGCGAACCAGTATTCGGCTTCGCCAAAGCTGCGCGCCGAAAATGCGTTCAGCCCGAAGGTCAGCGCCAGAAAGGCCACGCTCCATATCCATCCTGGCGTGTCCGGCAACCAGTACGCCATGACCAGTTGGGCGGCCACCACATCCACGGCAACCACCGTGGCCCAGCTGATCCAGAAGTTCCAGCCCAGCGCAAACCCAAAGCCTGGGTCGACATAGCGCGACGCGTAGGTGCAAAAGGAACCGGACACCGGCATGAAGGTGGCCAGCTCGCCCAGGCTGGTCATGATGAAGTAGACCATCAGGCCAATCACCAGATACACGAGCAGGGCGCCACCGGGGCCCGCCTGGGCAATCGCCGCGCCGGAGGCGACGAACAGGCCGGTGCCGATGGCCCCGCCCAGCGCTATCATCGTGAGGTGGCGCGCCTTGAGCACGCGGTGCAGCTGGTTCTGGCTCGCCGGCGTGGCGCCCGAGTCGGTGGTGGGTGTGTGCATTGCAGGGGTAAAAGAAGGCCGTTGCGGCGGCAGTCTGGCTTGCAGCTTGCCCGTCCGCATTAAGGCGCGCATTTTACAATGCGGTCATCAAGGCGTAGCCGGACGGTGCTACGCCAGCACGGAGCAGTTTTCATGGCATCTTCCCGCTCATTGGAATTCCTTCCCGAACCTGGCGTCGACGTACGCCAGTTGTTCATCCTGCTGCACGGTGTGGGCGGTTCGCCCGATAACCTTCGGCCATTGGCCGAGGCCGTGCGCGCAGCGTTTCCGGCGGCGGCCGTGCTGGCACCCGAAGGCTTCGAGCCCTTTGATGGCGGCGGCTCGGGGCGGCAATGGTTCTCGGTGCGCGGCGTGACGGAAGACAATCGCGCCGAACGCGTGGCGCAAGCCATGCCGCCCCTGGAAGCCTATGTACGCGAGGCGCAGGCGCGCTTCAGCCTGTTGCAGTCCGACACCGCGCTGGCCGGCTTTTCGCAGGGCGCCATCATGGCGCTGGAATTGGTGCAGGCGCACGACGGCATGGCCGGGCGCGTCATCGCGTTTTCGGGCCGCTACGCGCAGCTGCCCAAGGCCGCGCCGCAATACACCACCCTGCATCTGTTGCACGGCGCCGATGATCCGGTAATGAGCGTGGCCCACATCCAGGCCGCTCAGGCCCGGCTGGAAGAGCTGCATGGCGATTCCACCATCGACATCGCCAGCCACGTCGGCCACGAACTGCATCCCGCGTTGATCCAGCGCGCCATCGTGCGCTTGCAGACCTGCGTGCCGTTGCGCGCTTGGGAAGCGGCGCTGGGG
Source organism: Achromobacter sp. 10T422 (assembly GCF_056394065.1). NCBI lineage: Bacteria > Pseudomonadati > Pseudomonadota > Betaproteobacteria > Burkholderiales > Alcaligenaceae > Achromobacter > Achromobacter sp. 10T422. The sequence continues at coordinate 282,012 of NZ_JBFTHD010000001.1, read as the reverse complement.
CTGAACCAGACGCCGCCGGACGGCACCACGGTGCATTGATGGCGGCCCAGGCCCCGTTGCCGCACGCTGCGGATTCGGTGGGCGGCGCGCAAAGCATTTTCCGCGTGTTGCGCATCCTGAAATATGTGGGCGCGGCGCCCGCGCGTGGCGTGGGGCTGACCGACGTCGTGCGCGACATTGGTCTGACGCCACCCACCGCGCACCGTATGTTGGCCGCGCTGCTGCAAGAAGGGTTTTTGTCGCTGAACCCCAAGCTAAAAACCTACAGCCTGGGGCGCGAGTCCTACATTCTTGGCCTGGCCGCGGAAGGGCGGCACGGCATCAAGGCTATCGCCGAATCCGCCGTGCTGCGCCTGGCGCAGTCCACCGGCGACACCAGTTTCCTGTCGGTTAGATCCGGCCATGAAGCCGTCTGCGTCGACCGCAAGACGGGCGACTTTCCCATCAAGATCCTGACGCTGGAAGTGGGGCATCGCCGGCCGCTGGGGGTGGGGGCGGGCAGCCTGGCGCTGCTGGCTTTTTTACCCAATGACGATATTGAACGGGTGCTGGCGCGTTACGACGCCACGGTGGCGCCTGACCTGCCGTCCACCGACATGCTGCGCGACGACATCGCCGCCGCGCGCAAGAACGGCTATGCGCTCAACCCTGGCCGCATCATTCCCGACATGCTCGGCGTGGGCGTTCCGGTGCTGGACCGCGAGCAGCGCGTGGTGGCGGCGCTGAGTGTGGCGGCGATACGCTCGCGTCTGTCGGGCGCCCGCTTGCAGGACGTGGTGGCCGCGTTGCAACGGGCGGCGGCTGAGCTATCGGCCGATCTGGCGCCCCGGGTTTGATGCCGCTGCCTTGACGCCGCTGCCTTGAAGCCGCTGCCTTGAAGCCGGCGCCTTGACGCTGGTGCCTTGAAGCCCATGCCATGGGGCTAGCGCCCGCGGGCTAGCGTCCGGCGCAGGCCTTGCCCCCGTCCACCGGCAGGCAGACGCCGGTGATGTACTTGGCTTCATCGCTGGCCAGGAACAGCGCCGCGTGCGCCACGTCCCACGCATCGCCCATCCGTCCCATGGGGCTGGCGGCGTTGCGCCGGCGGCGCATCTCATCCACGTCTTCAAACTGCCCGGCGATCTGCGTATAGATCAGCGGCGTATCGATCACGCCCGGCAGCACGGCGTTGACGCGGATGTTGTTGGGCGCATACCGCACGGCCAGCGAGCGGGTCAGGTGGTTCAGCCCCGCCTTGGCCGCGTAGTACGACGTGTACGGATACGTGTTCACCTGAATCGACGCCAGCGATGAGATGTTTACGATGCTGCCGCCGCCTTGCGCCAGCATTGCGGGCAGCACGTGCTTGCACGTCAGGAACACGCCGGTCAGGTTGGTGTCCAGCACGCGGTGCCAGCTTTCCTCGCTGGCCTCGATGGGGTCTCCCATTTCGGTGATGCCGACATTGTTGTGCAGCACGTCGATGCGTCCCGCCGTGGCCAGCACCGCCGAGACCGCCGCCAGAATCTGCGCGGAATCGGTCACGTCGGCTGTCAGCGCTACGCAGCGGCCGCCCTCGGCGTCGATGACGCGGCGGGTCTCTTCGGCGGCGTCTGCGCGCACGTCCACCGCGAACACCCACGCGCCTTCTCGTGCATACAGGGCGGCCGCCGCCTTGCCGTTGCCCCAGCCGGGGCCTGACGAGCCGGCGCCGAACACCAGCGCCACTTTGTCCTTCAAGCGCTGGCCCATGTCATTCCGCCGAAATGTGCGCGAAGTCGGCCACCTTTTTCCACTTGGCCACATCGTCGCGAATCATCGCGGCAAACGCGTCGGGTTTATCGGCGACGACATACGCGCCCACTCCGGCGTACTTGGCCTGCACATCGGGATCGGCCAAGGCCTTGCGCGATGCGTCGTTCAGCTTGGCAAGAATGTCTTTCGGCAGGCCGGCAGGCGCCAGCAGGCCGTTCCACATTTCAGCGTCGTAGTCGGGCAGGCCTACTTCGGCGAACGTGGGCACATCCGGCAATTGCGGCAGGCGCGCCTTGGCCGCCACCACGATTGGGCGCACGCTGCCTGACTGGATGTGCGCCATCGATGAGGCCGCCGTGTCCCACAAGATAGGCACCTGGCCCGCGATGACATCGTTGAGCGCCGGGCCGGTGCCGCGGTACGGCACATGCATCATGTCCAGCCCGGACAGCGATTTGTAGTATTCCATCGCCATATGGGTGGCGCCGCCGTTGCCGGACGAGGCATACGAATACTTGCCTGGCGCGCCTTTGATCAGCGTCACGAACGACGCGTAATCCTTGGCGGGAAAGTTCTTGTTCACGACGATCACGCCAGGCACGCGGATGATCTGCGTGACGGGTGTGAAGTCCTTGATGGCGTCGTATGGCAGATTTTTGTACACGGCGGGATTCGTGCCATTGGTGCTGGACGTGCCCAGCAGCAGCGTGTAGCCGTCCGGCGCGGCGGATGCGACCGCACGCGAGCCTACCGTGCCGCCCGCGCCGCCCCGGTTTTCCACCACGACGGTTTGGCCGATCTGCTTGCCCAGCGCTTCGGCAAAGATGCGCCCCACCACGTCCGACGTGCCGCCAGGCGGGAAGGGCACGATCAGCCGGATCGGCCGGTCGGGGTAGCTGCTTTGCGCCCCGGCCGCGCCAGTGAGCGTCATGGCCAGCGTTGCGGCTGCCAGCGTCATCCAGGTTTTTGCTTTCATGATGGGTTGTCTCCTCGCTTCGATATTGTGGTGTGCGTTGCCGCTTTGTTGTTATGTCCCGGGTCAGGCGATGCGGTCGCCCGGCTTGATCTTGGCCGCCCGGCTGTCCACGCCCGGCAGCATGTGCGCGGGGTCGCGCGTGACCACCACGTCCAGAATGGTCGGCCGGTCTTTGCAGGCGAAGGCCTGGGCCAGCGCGGCGGGGATGTCGGCCGGGTCTTCCACGCGGATGCCCTGGCAGCCCAGCGCGCGCGCCACGTTGGCGTAATTGGTTTCCACAAGGTCGGACGATTGGTAGCTGCCGCTGCCGTACATCAGATGTTGCAGCGCCTTGATGTAGCCCGACGCGGCGTTGTTGACGACCACCAGCGTAAACGCCAGCCCCATGCGCACGGCCGTTTCCAGCTCGCCCAACGACATATTGCAGCCGCCGTCGCCCGTCAGGCTGACGACTTGCCGCCCCGGTGCGGCGGCCGCGGCGCCGATGGCGCCCGGGATGCCATAGCCGATTGACGCAAATCCGCGGTCCGGCACAAAGCCGCGTCCCGCGCGCTTGGTGTCGAACAGCAGGCCGCCCCAGTGCGCGGCGAAGCCGCCGTCGGCCACCAGAATGCCGTCTTCCGGCAGCGCGGCGTTGATCTCATGCATCAGGCGCGCCATACCAATGGGGCTGTCGGCCGACGTCAGCTTGCCGTTCACGGATTCGCGCCACGTGTGCATGGCCTGGCCCACTTCATCCACGTAGTCCTGGCGGCCTTGCGCGGACGCGGGTTGGGCGGCCAGGCGTTCGCCCAGTTCTTCCAGTGTGGCCCGCACGTCGCCCCACAAGCGCAAGGCGGGCGTGGTGGTGCGGTCGAACTCTTCGGCCACGATGTCCAGGTGAATGATGGGTGTGCCCGCCGACAGCAGGTCGTAGCGGCGCGTGGCCACTTCGCCCAGCTTGCAGCCCACGACAAACAGGCAATCGGCCTTGGCGATCAGGTCGTTGGCGATGCGGCTGTAGCGGCCGAACAGGCCGGCGTTCAGCGGATCGTTGCAGGCGACTGCGCCTTTGCCGCTCATCGTGTGCGCCACGGGGATGTTGAATTGCCGGGCGAAGGTTTGCACGGTGTTGGCCGCGTCGCTGATGTGTACGCCGCCGCCGCACAGCATCAGCGGGCGGGCGGCGCCAGCCAGCATGCTGGCGGCCTGCGCCAGATCGTCGGCGGCAGGGCGGCAGCGCAGGGCGGGGGCGCGGCGGTAGTTGGCGCTGGAAAAAAAGGCGTCGGCATCAAAGGCGTACACCTCATGCGCAATGTCTTCCGGCACATCCAGCACCACCGGACCCGGCCGGCCGCTGGTGGCCACCGCGAACGCGCGGCGCACCAGTTCCGGGATGCGCTCGATTTTTTCCACGCGCAGCACGTCTTTCACCACCGGCCGCAGCACCTCGAGCTGGCGCGCTTCCTGCGTCATGTTCTTCCACGAATGCATCCGGTGCGAATCGCCCACCAGCGCCACCATCGCCGTGCCGGCGTTATAGGCTTCGGCCAGCCCGGTGACCAGATTGGTCGCGCCCGGGCCAAGGGTTGCGTCGCAGACTCCGGGGCGGCCGCTGACCTTGGTGTAGGCATCGGCGGCGAACACGGCGCAGCGCTCGTCGTTGATCAGGTTGTGGTTCAGCTTCAGACGCCGCACGGCGTCGTAGAACGGCAGCAGCTGAAAGCCGCCCATGCCGAACATCAAGCCCACGTCGTGCGCGGCGAACATGCGTGCAATGGCTTCGCCGCCCGTGATTTCCAGTTTTTCCGACATGCGGGTAATGCTCCTAGTAAGTGCCGCGCCCGTTCAGCAGGGCGTCGATGAAAGTTTTCAGCGGCGTGCCAACGCGGCAGCCCCATTCGCGGGCGCGTGCGTTCGCGCAGGAAATCACGCCATCCTGGTAGCACGAGCGGGCATCGCCGATGCGCGCGCTGTAGGCCGACACGGTCAGCGCTGCGATGCCGCGCTGTTGCAGCAGCGGCAGCCGGCCGATGCCGGCGCTGTCTTTGCCGATACCGGCGTCGTTGAAGGTCACAAGACGCGGTGCGGCTTTCACGCCGTCGGTGTGCAGGCCCGCCAGCCGCTCGCCATGCGAGGCCGTGACCACGATGCGTCCGTCGTCGCCGGCATCCACCAGCGATACGGAGTCGGCGCCGACGACCAGCGGCGTGCCATCGGCAGCGGCTTTGAAAATGGAGCGGGATTCTTGCTGCGCGGCGGGCCGGGCCTGGCCGGCAGGCGCTTGGCCCAGCACCAGGGCGGCGTCGGCGACGGCCATACCGGTGCGGCAGCCCAGCGCTTGCGCCAGGGCATTGGCGTGGCTGATGACCCCGTGGCGGGCCATGTCGGCGCCGTCGCCGATGCGGCAACTGCGGTAGTCGGCCGTGGCGGCGGGTACGCCCCATTGCTGTAAATCTGCCAAGCCCGCAATGCCGGCCTGTTCCCAGCCCACCCCGGCGTCATTCAGGATGACGGCGAGTACGTTGCCGCGTGCCGCGCAATAGGCCGCGTAGCGGCCGCCGTGCGACCCCGCGATCACAACGCGGCCCGCATCGTCGGGCGTCAGTTTGGTGATGCTGTCGAGGACGCGCGCACCCGCCGCCCCTGATAGGTATTCCATATTATGGATTTGTCTCATTGCCTGAACCGCTCTGGCGCAATGTGCTGCGCCACGCGGTTCATTGATAGTTATAAAAATCAGCGATGAGACAATTCTACGGGCGGCCATTTCCCGCGGGCAATGTCATATCCATATTATGGAAACGACATTGCCGGCCTGCGGCTTACTTTTCCCAGCCGCCACCCAGCGCCAGGAAGACGGCGATCTGGTCGCTGCTGAGTTCCGCCTGCGAGGCGGCCAGCGCGCTTTCGTTGGTGGCCAGGGTGCGCTCGGCGTCCAGCACGGTCAGGTAGTCGGTCTTGCCGTACTGGAACAATTGGCGCGCTTGCGAAGCGGCTTCGGCGCTTTGGTCGCGGGCGGCGCGCAACGACGCATTGCGGTCCAGCTGGCGGGCGTAGACGACCAGCGCGCTTTCCGTTTCGCGCAAGGCGTTCAGCACCGTGGCGTCAAAACGCGCCACCGCAGCCTTGGTGTTGGCTTCGGCTTCCGCGATGCGGGCCTGCACCGCGCCGGTGTTCGGCAGCGTCCACGAGATCAGCGGGCCCACGCTCCAGCCGAACGTGCCGCGGTCGCCAAACATCGAAGCGGGGCCGCCCGATGCGCCGGACAAGCCCAGCGTGATCTTCGGATAGAGGTCCGCCGTGGCCACGCCGATGCGTGCCGTGCTGGCGGCCAGCGTGCGTTCGGCCTGACGGATGTCGGGACGGCGGCGCAGCAGCGACGCGCCATCGCCCACGGGGATGGTGTCGGTCAGGCGCGGCGCGGCGGCGCATTGCAGCAGCGATGCGGGAATTTCGTTGGGCGTCTGGCCCGTCAGTGCGGCCAGGCGATACAAGGCGGTGCGTTGATGCGCCTGGAAGGGCGGCAGGTTGGCTTGCAGCTGTTCCAGCTGGCTGCGGGCGCGGGTGACGTCCAACGTGGTGCCACGGCCTGCGCGTTGCAGGCGGCTGACGGCATCTAGTGATTCCTTTTGCACCTGCACCGAGTGCTGCGCCGACGCCAGCTGCATGCCGGCCGCGCACATGTTGGCGTAGGCGCGCGCGGTCTCGGCGGCGACCGTCACACGCGTGGCGTCGTAGGCGGCTTGCGCGGCCTGCGCGTCGCCGCTGGCGGCTTCGATAGCGCGGCGAATTTGCCCGAACAGGTCCAGCTGGTACGACACGCTGGCGCCCGCCGAGTACGACCAGCGGCTGGGGGGATCAATGCCCGGTTGCAGCTCTTGCAAGCCCGACACATGGCCGAACGTGGGCGACGCGTTCACGCCGATGGTCGGCTGCTGCTGCGCCTGCGATTCCTGCACGGCGGCCTGCGCACGTTCCAGGTTGGCGCTGGCCACACGCAAGTCCGTATTCGCCGACAACGCTTTTTCAACCAGGCCGTCCAGCACCGGGTCGTTATACAAACGCCACCAGTGGCCCGACACCGCCTGCTGCTGGAACACGCCCGCCTGCGCTTCCAGGAACGCACCCTGGGCCGCCTGTCGCTGGACGACCGACCCGGCCGGCACCTGGTAATCAGGGCCCACGGTGGTGCATCCGGCCAGCGCAAGGGCCAGCATCAGCGGCAGAAGGTGTTTGGTGTTCATGGCAGGTACGGCTTGGCGTTGATAAGAGGGTTGAAAAATAGATCGTCAGAAATCAGGTTGTGGAAAAACAGGCGATCAGGCCGGCGGAGGCGTGTCGGGCGCCGCGCGTTGCGAGGGGCTCTGGGTCGTGGCCGGAGTGGTGCCAGGAGTGGTGTCTTGCTGGGCCGCCTGCACAGGCTTCGGGTCGACCGACACCGTCGCCGTCTGGCCCGCCACCAGGCGCACGCCCTCTGGCACGTCGTCGATCTTTACGCGCACCGGAATGCGCTGCGCCAGGCGCACCCAGTTGAACGTCGGGTTCACGTTGGGCAGCAGGTTGGCGCCCGTGCTGCGGTCGCGGTCGGCGATGCCCATGGCGATGCTTTCCACGTGGCCGCGGATGTGGCGCGAGTCGCCCATCAAGGTCACGGTGACGGGGTCGCCTTCATGAATGCCGGGCAGCTTGGTTTCTTCGAAATAGCCTTCGACATAGAACGACCCGGCGTCTACCAGCGCCATCACGCCGTGTCCTGCGGTGGCGTACGAGCCCGCGCGCAAGTCCAGGTTGGTGATGCGGCCATCGCTTGCGGCCAGCACGCGGCTGCGTTCCAGGTTCAGGCGCGCGGTGTTCAGCTGCACTTCGGCCTGGGCCAGCGCGGCTTCGGTCTGCTGCACCTTGGTCTGGCTTTGTTCAACGGCTTCGGCGGCCACCAACTGGCCCAGCGAACGGTTGCGCTTGGCGTCGCGCAGCGCCTGGTCGTGCGCCACTTGCTGCGAACGCACGGAGGCTTGCGCCTGATCGAACGCCAGCTGGAAGCGGGCGCGGTCGATTTCAAACAGCAGGTCGCCGGCTTTGACGTCCTGGTTGTCGTGTACGGGCACGGCGGTCACCAGGCCGGACACGTCGGGCGCCACCTGGACCACATAGGCTTTGACGCGGCCGTCGCGCGTCCAGGGTTCAACTTCGTAGTGCACCCAGAGCTGCCAGCCGGCGTAAGCGGCGGCGGCGACGACAACCGCCGTCACCGCGAACTTGCCGATAGCAGCAGGGCGAAGAGCATTGGGGAGTTTCATACCTATCTCTGGAGAAAATAAGGGGAAATCAGGGAGACGCCATACAGCAGCACCACGAACAGCGCCAGATCAAACAGCGCGGGGTGCCACACCAGGCGGTACAGGCCGGCGCGCGCCAGCACGCGGCGCAGCGCCCAGGCCACGCCAAGCGTGACCACGCCCAGCACCAGCAGCCAAGGGAAGTAAATACCGTAGAGATTGAATTCGCCGATCATGATGCGTGGCCCTCCATGGCGGGATGGGCGGGTTGGTAGTCGGGCGCGTCGGGGAAGAAGGCGCGGCGGATGCCCACCAGGGCCACCACGGCGCGGTCTCGCGCGGCCAGGCCTTGCGGGGTGGCGGCAACGCTGGACAAGGCGCGGTCGATCTGCGCCAGGAACTCCGGCGTTTTTTCGCCGATGCGCCACGACGACCGTGCGCGGAAAAACTGCGCCAGGCTATTGAGCACCGGCTGTATCGTGGGCTCAGCCATCGGCAGATGGCGGCGCGCGCGTTGCAGCTCGGTGATGTCGCGGCCCACACGCAGGTCTTTCAGCGCGTCGGCGGCAACCAGATCATCCGGGCGCTGGGCCAGCGCCAGGCGCGGCTGCAACAGGCCGATGCGGTCCAGCATCCGCGCGGTGTATGTGTGGCGCGAGGGCGCGCGCGGCGAGCTGGCCAAGGTCGCCAGTTCCTTCCAGTTGGCGGCCTGGATGCGGCGGGCGCTCCAGTCGGCGCTGACCGTGCGGAAGATGGCGGCGATGATGGCGGCCGTAGCCACGCCCATGCACTGCGCCACTTGCGTGTCGATGAACGAGACGACGTCGGCAGTGTTGGTGTCTTGCAGCGCCATCGTGCCCAGAAAGCCGAACAGCATCGCCATGGCCTTGCCGGCGCTGGCGGGGCGGGCGATGAAAATACCCAGCACGAAGGCGGTCGGCAGCATCGCCAGCGCCAGCATTTCAAACGAATGGATGGCGGGCATGATGCCCAGCAGATACAGCGCCGACAGCGGAATCGAATACACCGTGTAGGTCAGGAACTGCATGATGCCCGGCACGGGGTTGTCTTGCGACGCGAAGAAGCAGCTGAAGATGGCGGCCATCAGCGCGGCGGTGGCGCCGTTGCTCCAGGCCGTGCCGATCCAGAACGCGCAGCACACTGAAATGGCGACGCCCGCGGCCAGGGCCGACAACAGCGCCATGCCGTGGTCGCGGTGCAGCGCGGCGTTCGGGTCGCGGTTGGAACGCTGCGTGCGCATGGGCGCCCGCAGCGGCGCGCCTTCCAGCCCGGCGCGAATCTCGCGGCGCAGCGCCAGGCATTCGTCATAGGTGTCGATCAACTCGCGCAGCCGCGTCATCAGGCTGGCCAAGAGCGCGTCGCGCCATGTGGAATGGCTGTCGATGGCGGGTGTCAGGCGGGTGACGGCCGCGCGCAATTGCACGGCGGTTTCGTGCGAGGCCTGGGCGCCCGCGTTGATCCATTCCGAGATGTCGTTCAGCAGCGTAGACACGGGTTCCGGCAGCGGCTGATCATTCGCTTGCAAGGCGCGCAGCCGGTCTTCCACGGCCGAGACGGCGGGCGTCAACGCCGAAATCTGGTCCTGCATGGCGCGCACCGCGCCGGACGTCCAGCGCAGGTTGCTAGTGTCAAACGGCACGTGGGTGGACAAGAGACGCAGCTGCGTGATGTCGTTGGCCAGCACGCGGCGGTCGCGGTCGCGCTGTTCGGCGTTCTGCCCGCTAAGGGTGTCGTGCATCCAGTTGCGCGCATCGCGCACGGCCTTGTCCAGTTGCAGCGTCAACGCGGGCGCCAGGCCACGCGGCAGCACAATGCTGTGGACGAGCGTGGCGCAGACGATGCCCAGGCTGATCTCTTCCACGCGGGCCAGTGCCGTGTCGAACACCAGGGAAGGGTCCGTCACGCTGGGAAAGCCGATCATCGCGGCGGTGTAGCCGGCCAGCATGAACAGGTAAGAACGCGGCGTGCGGTCCAGCACCGACATGTACAGGCAGGCGCCTACCCACAACACCATGGCGCCCGTCATGATGACGGGCGAATTCGACAGCCGCGGCACCATGTACACGGTGGCGGCCGAACCGAAGAAGGTGCCGACGAGCCGGTACAGCGCCTTGGAGCGCACGGCGCCCGACCAGGGCTGCGCCACGACATAGGCGGTAGTCATCGCCCAGAACGGACGCGGCAAACCCATGCTGTAGGCCAGATAAAGCGCCATGATGGCGCTTAGGTAGCTCTTCAGCGAAAAGATGGTTTCGCGGACGTTCGGCAATTTCACGATTGATTGTCCTGTTGATGGCCGCCTGCGGTGCCGCGCCCCAGGGACACTTTCAGCGCATCGAAGACGCGCAGGCACGCTTCCAGGTCGGCTTCGCTGACGCCGCTGAACAGGCGGCGGCGCAGTTCCACCAGCACGTCTTCGACCTGCGCGCGCAGCGCATGGCCGGCTTGCGTCAGGTGCAACGTCTTGGCGCGGCGGTCGTGCGCGTCTTCGCGGCGTTCCATCAGGCCGGCGGCCACCAGCTGATCCAGCACACGAACCAGGGACGGGCCTTCGACGCCCAGCGCCTCGGCCAGCGCGCCTTGGCGCACGCCGTCGCCCAGGCGGCCAGCCAGGATGACGGGCCAGGCCGTCGCTTGCGACAGGCCGTAGTCGACCAGCGCTTTATCAGCGGCGCCACGATAGGCGCGGGACAGCACCATCAGATTTGCGGTGGTGGCCATGAGTTGGGAGTCGGAAGGCGTGTTCATGGAGATAGATTGTATCCTATCTATTAGCTTACTAATAATTGAAAATGGCGAATATCCCCATTGATTTTTTCAATTGGCTAGATAGAAGGGGGTCTTTCCATAGGTGGAAAAACGGGGCCGGTGCGGCCCTGCCGGGCGGCGCTGACGGCCAGCGCACCAGGGGGAATGCGCGCAACAGATGGGGCCAGAACCCCCCTGGCCAGAAACCGGCCACGTCATCGCGCGCAATCCTTCAACTACCCGTTGCAATCCGCCCAGCAGTTGGGCGTTTCATACAGACGCACGCGCGACAGGCGCAAGTCGGCGCCGTAGTGGCCGTGATAGTGCGGGGCCAGCGTGTCGAACACGATCTTGGCCAGGTTTTCGGCCGTGGGAATGCGGTCCAGCACCACGGTCTTGTGGCCGGGCAGGGTGTCCAAAAAGCCGCGCACGGCGGCGTCGCCTTCAAACACCAGGAACGCGTGATCCCAGACGTCCACGATGTGGGTCTTGGCGATGTGTTTGATTTCGGAGAAGTCCATCAACATGCCGTTGTCAGATTCGCCGGGGGCTTGCACGATGTCACCCGTCAGGGTGATTTCCAGCACATAGCGGTGGCCATGCAGGTTGCGGCACTGGCTGCGGTGATCGGGAATGCGGTGGCCGGCGTCGAATTCCAGCCTGCGGGTCACGGAAATCATTGCGTGCTCCGCCGCGCGTTCGGGTAAATCATGGAATGCCTATGTATTTGTGAGTCTGCAAACTGAGCCGCCATTGCGGGTGCTGCATACAGTATTGAACGGCTTGCTCGGTGTTCTTCACGCGCGTGGGGCCGTCCATGGGTTGCAGGAAAAAGTGCTCGAAATCCAGATGCGTAAAGGCTTCGGGCAGGGCATTGAGCTGCGGGTAGACCAGCTTCAGCTCGTTGCCGCGTTCAATGACGAGCGGCGCGGTGCCTTTGGGGCTGACGCAGATCCAGTCGATGCCCTCGGGCGGCTTGACGGTGCCATTGGTTTCAATGGCCACGGTGAAGCCGCGCGCATGGACGGCGGCCAGCAGCGCGTCGTCCAGTTGCAGCAGCGGTTCGCCGCCCGTGAAGACCACGTAGCGGTCTTCCGTACCTGGGCCCCAGGATGCCGCGATGGCGTCGGCCAGCAGCTCGGCGGTGGTGAATTTGCCACCACCTTCACCGTCAGTGCCGATGAAGTCGGTGTCACAGAACGTGCAGGCGGCGCTGGCGCGGTCGCTTTCGCGGCCAGTCCAGAGGTTACAGCCCGCAAACCGGCAAAACACCGCCGCGCGGCCCGCATGGGCGCCTTCGCCTTGCAGGGTCTTGAATATTTCTTTGGCGGAGTAGGTCATAGGGGGGAGTAATGGCGTGGTGCAGAGCCGGACGCCGTAAGTTCACGCAAAAGCGGATTAAAGCAAAAGCGGATTATTTTACTTGGTATAGACTCGCGCCCATGTTTCATGTTCAAGATTCCCTGTATATCGACGAGCGCGACCTGACGTTCTCCATGATCCGCGCCCAGGGCGCGGGCGGGCAAAACGTCAACAAGGTGTCCAGCGCCGTGCACCTGCGCTTTGACGTGCGCGCCTCCAGCCTGCCGCCCGAGGTCCAGGACGCGCTGTGCGCCGTCAGCGACCACCGCATCTCTAAAGAGGGCGTCATCGTCATCAAGTCGCAGTCGTTTCGCAGCCAGGAAAAAAACCGGGCCGAAGCCATTGAGCGCCTGATCGGCATGGTGCGGGCGGCGATTCAGGTCGACAAACCGCGCCGCGCCACCAAACCGACCCGTTCTTCCCAGCGCCGCCGGGTGCAGCGCAAGGTCCAGCACGGCGAGGTCAAACGGCTGCGTGGCCGGGTGCAGGGGGACTGATCTCTCCCGTGTTGCAAAGCAAAAACCCCAATTCGCACAGGGGCATGACTATATATCGAGCATTCACGATATATGATTCGATAAATTGCGATATACCAATATGACCGCATCCTCTTCACCGACCGATCAGACCGGCAACCTGCCGGGCATTGACGCCGACGCCATCCTCAAGGCGCTGGCCAATCCCGTGCGGCGCGACATTCTCGCGTGGCTGAAGACACCGCAGGCGTACTTCGAAGAGCGCCCCGGCCACACCTTTGAACATGGGGTGTGTGCGGGCCACATCGATGACCGCTGCGGCTTGTCACAGTCCACCGTGTCATCGCACCTGGCCGTCTTGCAGCGTGCAAGCCTGATCACGTCGACGAAGGTGGGGCAGTGGGTATTTTTCCGTCGCAATGAACCCGTGATTGCCGCGTTTTTGCGGCAATTGAATCAGGATATGTAGTCAGCCGCAGGCCCTTGGCCGCGGCCCCAGCGCCCCGTGATCCGGGACGGAAGGATTTTGCATGAGCTCCCTGTTTGACCCCCTGCGCGTCGGCGACCTTACGCTGCGCAACCGCATCATCATGGCCCCGCTGACCCGTCAGCGTGCAAGCGAAGGCCGCGTGCCCAACGACTTGATGCTTGAGTACTACACCCAGCGCGCCGACGCCGGCCTGATTCTGACCGAAGCCACCTCCGTGACCCCGCAGGGCGTGGGCTATGCCGATACCCCGGGCCTGTGGTCGACCGAGCAAGTGAAGGGCTGGCGCAAGATCACCGCCGCCGTGCACGACAAGGGCGGTTTGATTGCTGCGCAGCTCTGGCACGTGGGCCGCATTTCCGACCCGATCTTCCTGAATGGCGAACTGCCCGTTGCGCCCAGCGCGATTGCGGCCGGCGGCCACGTCAGCCATGTGCGCCCCAAGCGCGCCTACGTCACCCCGCGTGCGCTGGAAACGGCCGAAGTGGCGGGCGTGCTCGAAGCCTATCGCCATGGCGCGAAGATGGCGCAGGAAGCCGGTTTCGACGGCGTTGAAGTGCATGCCGCCAACGGCTACCTGCTGGACCAGTTCCTGCAAGACAGCACCAACCATCGCACCGACCAGTACGGCGGTTCGCTGGAAAACCGCGCCCGTCTGCTGCTGGAAGTGGTGGATGCGTGCGTGGAAATCTGGGGCGCGGGCCGTGTGGGCGTGCATCTGTCGCCGCGCGCCGATGCGCACACGATGGGTGATTCGGATCTGGCCGGCACGTTTACCTACGTGGCTACCGAACTGGGCAAGCGCGGCATCGCATTCATCTGCGCCCGCGAACACGAAGGCGAAGATAGCCTGGGCCCGAAGCTGAAGGCCGCGTTTGGCGGCGTGTACATCGCCAACGAAGGGTTCACGCGCGAATCCGCCGAAGCCGCCATCGACGCCGGCCGTGCCGATGCCGTGGCGTTTGGCGTGCAATACATCGCCAACCCGGACCTGGTGCGCCGTTTTGAATTGAACGCGCCGCTGAACACGCCGGATTCGTCCACGTTCTACGCGCAAGGCGCCGTGGGTTACACGGACTATCCGGCGCTGCCCTGAAGCGCCAACGAGGGCCAACGCCGGCCGCTTCGGGGGACGTCGGGCCTCCTCGGGCCGCTTAGCGGCACTTGGGCCGCGTTAGCCCGTGCCGGTTCGGCCCTAGAACACCGCGCGCATCGGGTACGTAAACAAGCCGAAGTGCGCGGCGTTCAAGCCCAGGTGCGCCAGCACGGCGGCGGCAAGTCCGCCGTATCGATACGCCACGCCGTAGGCCACGCCCGCGCAACTGGCCAGCAACATCCACTGCCAGCCGCCCGCGTAATGCGCCAGTCCGAATAGCACGGCGGCAATCGCCAGCGCCGCCCAGCCGCCCCAGGCATGGCGGCGCCAGCGCATCGACAACTGCTGCTGCACATAGCCGCGAAACAGCGCCTCTTCGGCCAGCGTGACCAGCAATGCGTTGTTGACGAGCCAGATCCAGGCAGGTTCAGGCCACTTGGGCGCCCAGCCCACCACGTTCAACGCCAACCCCAATCCCAAACACGCCAGCACCGCGCCCGCGCAGGCCAGCACGGCGGCGGCGAGGGTTGCGCGCCCTGATGCGCCTGCCATCGGCGGGGCCAGCGCCAGCACCACCCAGAACGCGACCAGCGGTTTGTCCAGGTTCAGGTACATGCCGAACGGCAGCGCGTCGGAGCTTAGCGGCGCGGGGGCGATGACCTGCGGGTTGTGGAACCCCGGCAGCCCATGCAGGAACAGCGCCGCAGCCAGCAGCAGAAACAACACATGCCCGGCCGCGCGGGCCGCGTCAGGTGCCGCCGGCCGGACGCACACGGCCGCCAGCAGCAACAGCGCCGGCGCCATCAGCGCCACCGGGTCGATCACGCCATCCGCCAACGCCCACCCCCACGCCACCGCCAACGGCGCCAGCGCCCAGCGGCGCGTGGCGGGCGGCCAGAGCAGGGCGGCGGAAAGAAACAGCGCAGACCAGGGGCTAAGCAAGGGCATGGAGGGCAAGCATGCGAAGGCAAAGCGCAGAGTTTACGTGCAGGCTTTTCATTTCGCCGCTTTCAGGCGACCATGCCGCAGCGGCGGCGCAGGCCCGCCATGTATCCGGCGGACCCGTTTGTTCGCCAGCACCGGGAGTCAAAATGAAAATGATCGCGTGGTTGATGTTGGCGGCGGCGATTCTGCCGTTCGTATCGGCGCTGCTCGCCAAGGCGGGCGGCAACAAGTACGACAACAACGATCCGCGGGCGTGGCTGGCCCGTCAGCAAGGCTGGCGTGCGCGGGCCAACGCGGCGCAGGTCAACACCTTCGAGGCGCTGCCGTTCTTCTACGCCGCCGTGTTGTTCGCGCTGTACAACCAGGCGCCGCCTGCGCATGTTGCCACCTTGATGGCGTGCTGGCTGGGTGTACGGCTGGGCTACATCGCCATGTACCTGGCGGGCTGGGGCGCGCTGCGCTCGCTGGTCTGGGCGGTCAGCGTGGGTTTCGTGATCGCCATCCTGTTCTCGGGCGTCTGACGCACCAGCGCTTTTGCTACGCGGCGGGGGCGGTGCCCCTCGCCGGCGTGCGTGCTCTTATTTCCACTCGCTTATTTCCACTCAAATGTCGCGCGGGCGGTGCCGGTGTTCTGCACTGTCACCGCCCGTTCCTGCGTCTTGCCTTCATAGGTGGCTGAAATCTTGTAAGCGCCTGCCGGCAGCTTGACCAGCATGTACGGGCCTTCGGACGTGGCCTTCAAGACTTCCTTGCCTTGCGCGTCATGAATGGCGACGCCGACGCTGGCCACATAGTCCGCCTTGCCGTCGCGTTGCGCGGCGAAGGTGAGCGCCAGCGGATAGTCCTTGGCGGCCGCCTTCATGGCTTCCGATTCGTCAATGCCGATGCCGCCGCTTACGTACTGCACCGTGCCCTGATGTTTGACGGGCGGCAACGCCGCTTGCGCGGTCGACAAGACGCCAGCCAGTGCGATGCTGCCCACCGCCATCATGGCGGCCAAGGTACAGCGTTCAATGCGTTTGTTCATAAGGGTCTCCTGATAAGGACCTGAGGATTTCGACTGGCATGCCGCCCGGGAGTTCGCGCTTGCCCAGCATATCGCCGCGTTATGCGGCCTGCCAATCAAAGGTCAGCCGGCTTTCCCCGCTGACCGTGCCGTCAGGCGCAAAGCGCCTTTCATCCAGCTGTCCGGCGCCGCCTTCATGGAGCGCCAAGACGCTGGAGCTGCGAGTGCCATAGTCGGGGCTGACGATAAACGGGCTGCTCAATAGTTTTTCGCGATCTCGCGGCAGACCCGTGGCGGGCATGTCTTCATCGTCAGCGGCTTGGCGGTCGGCCAATGCGTCGAACAGCGCAGGCAGATCGGGCTGGGGTGACTGCGCCAACACGGCCGTGAACGCCGCCTTGGTGCGGGCCAGCTTGGGCCACGGCGTGTCCAGCAAGTGGTTGGACAGCGCATAGATACCGGGTTCAAGCGCGCGCGGGCCACCATTGCGATTACTCAAATACCAGGCTTCGCGCGTGTCGCCCACGATCAGGTTGAAGCCGTTGTACGCCTGATCGCCAGCGTGCGTGCTCGCCAGGTAATCGGCAGGCGAGGCCGTGCCGCGCAAAAAATCTTCAACCAGCGCGCCACGCGACGGCGCCGGGTTCAGGTGTTTGCCGGGCTCGCGGAAATTGGTCACCAGCGCAAAACGCCCCGACGTGGTCACGCCCATCCAGGTGCCGCCTGCCAAGCCGTCGCGGCCCGCGTAGATGGCCGGCGCGTCATCCCATTGCGCGGCGGGGCGCGTGGGACGCGCGTGAAATTCATCGCGGTTGGCGGCGATCAAGACGGGGATGCCCGGCAAGGCATGCAGGGCCAATACGGCAAGACACATGGTTCAGACCTGGTGGACGGGGTGTTTGGGGGCGCCAGCGCCGGGGGCGGCTGCAAAATCCGGCCCGGCCAGCACGGCGCGCAAGGCTTCGATTTCGGCGGCCACATCGGCCAGTGCGGGCGAGGGGGCGGTGACGGCGGTGGCGGGCATGGCCACGCCTTGGTCGACGGCGACGCTCATGGCGTGCAAGGCGTCGGCCAATTGCGCAACTTCGGCGGCGCTGGGCGGCGTCTGGCCTTCCGGCCATGACCACGCGGTGTCCGAGATGGCGTTGGCCACGCGTTCCAGCGCCACCTCGACCGGCCACCATGCCAGCGCGCGGCGGCTGACCAGACGCGGTTCAGACAGCCCGCGCTGCAAGGCGATGCGCAGGTCAGACAGCCGCGCATAGGCGCGAGCGCGCAGGTCATGGCGGTTGGCCGGATCGGCCTGGAATACGGTGTTCAGATAGGCCGCCAAGGTGTCCATCGACGCGGACACGGCGTGGTCCAGGTTGCTGCGTTCGATGCGTATCCAGGGCAGGTAGCCCACCACAAGCACAATGCCGGCCGCCACGCCCACATCCACCAGCCGGGCCAATGCGATGGTCCAGGTGCCGGGTTGCAGGGCGCCAATCAACAGCATCAGGATGGGCACCAGAATGGCCGAGAACAAACCGTAGTTGCGGCGAATGGACCAGGGCAGCAACGCGGCCAGCGCCGCCACCGTCAGCAGGCTGGCCACACCGCTCTGGTCCACGGCCAGCACGGTCGCGCTGATGGCCACGCCCACCACGCTGCCGCCGCAGCTTTGCAGCGCGCGCGCAAAGACCGACCCAAAGTTCGGTTTGAAGATGACCACGACAATCAGCGGCACCCAGTACGACCGGGGCAGCGATGCGGCCATCGCCACGGCTTCCGCCGCGATCAGGCACAGCGCCAGCCGGATCAGGTAGCGCACCGTCGTGGGCCCGGGCCGATACGTGCGCGCCAGCACCCGCCAGGGCGTGCGCGGCCGCACGGGTGCAAGCCCCGCCAGCGGGTCCGGGTTGACGGGCTTTGCGCCATCCAGCAACGGCAACGCCTGCGCCAGGGCGTCGGCCAGTTGCGGCATATTGGCCAGGCGCAAGGCGGCGATATCGTCGCCTGGGTCGGGTTCAGCGTCGTTCTCCACGCGATCCGCCAGGCGGTTCATGACGCGCGCACATTCAGGCGGCAGCACGCGGCCCGCGCGCGCCAGCGCCAGCGCGGCATTGGTCAGTGGCGTGCAGGCCTGCAACTGCGCCGCCAGCCGCGCCAGCCGGGGCGATGGCCCCATCGCCCGGCCACGCGCTGCCAGCACGGTGTCGTAAGCGGTGGTCATGGCCGCTTCCATATCGCGGCGCGCCACCATCGTGCGCGACGTGCCAATGGCGGCAAACATGGCGGCCAGCTTGCGGTACGCCAGCGCCACGGCGGCGCGTTCGGGCGCGATGGGGTTCACCACCCACCCCGACAAGGTCAGCGCCAAGCCGAACAAGCCGCCTGCGCCCACCAGCACCGACGGCATCCAGGGCGGCAGGGTCGAGGTCAGGCTCGCGCCCACAATGACGTACACCGCGAATTGCAGCGTGGCCACCGCGGCGATGTTGTTGAACGTGCCGATCAGGCTGGCGATGAGCACCAGCAGCGTCATCGCGGCGCTGGTCCACAAGCCATGTCCAGCCACCAGGTTGCCCAGCAGGTAGCCCAAGGCGCCGCCAAAAACGGTGGAGCCGATGGACAGCGCCCGGTTGCGGTAGGGGCCGCCGTTGTCGCCGGTGATGGCGGGCAGCGCGCCCAGCGCAACCAGGGCGGCGGCCGCGCTTTGGTCCAGCGCCAGGCCCACCGCC
Source organism: Achromobacter sp. 10T422 (assembly GCF_056394065.1). NCBI lineage: Bacteria > Pseudomonadati > Pseudomonadota > Betaproteobacteria > Burkholderiales > Alcaligenaceae > Achromobacter > Achromobacter sp. 10T422. The sequence goes on along the minus strand of NZ_JBFTHD010000001.1, from coordinate 263,180 downwards.
GATGGCAAGCCGATCGCCAGCGCCGCACGCAGCGCCACCCATCGGCTGACGGGCGAAGGCTCCATATGCGCCAGGCTCATCAGCCAGCGCATGTTCGAGCTGCGCGTGCCGCGGGTCAGGAATGAGCGGGACACGGCGGCTTCAGAGTGGGTGACATCGTGGAGGCGACATCATGGTGGGGGGGGCGTCAGGCCTTGATCAGCGGCGCCACATCGGGCGCGGCCAGCCGGAAGTAGTCTTCCGTGTTCAACAGAATGGACGCGTCCAGGCGGCCGGCATTGAACACGATTTCATCGTGGCGTAAGCGCAAGGTGGGGTCCACCAGCAAGTGCAGGTCGGGGTTGAAGGAAAAGGGCGGGATGGCGCCGATCTCGCACCCGGTCAGTTCGCGCGCCAGGTCTTGCGAGGCCAGCGACGCCTTTTTGCCGCCTGCGGCGCGTGCAATGGCGTCCAGGTCGGCCTGCTGGTCGGCCGGAAACACGGCCAGCACGTTCTTGCGCACGTTGGACGAGATCTTCACCCGGCAGACCAGCGCCTTGGCGCCCTGGCTGACTTCGGTGCCGCGTATTGCGGCAACTTCCACGGATCGGCCCGCCGCCGCGTGTTCGATCAGGCGGTGGCGAACCTGGTGCTGGGCGAGCAGGGCTTGAAGGCGTTCAAAGACTTCCATGGCGGCAATAGAAAGGTGGACGGACGGGGGCCGCAATTCGCGGCCCCGCACGTCGCATGATACGCCCGCCAGCGGCGCTCAGATGTCTCCGGTGAAGGCATAGCCCCAGCCCCAAACGGTGCGGATGGGCAGCTCTACGTTCACGTCCAGCGCCTTGCGCCGCAAGCGGCTGACGACGACGTCGGTGCGGCGGACGGATTCGCGCCCGGCTTGCGAGTCCACGCCCGGCGGGTCGCTGCGCGGCAAGCGTTTGTCGGCGGACGCCGTGAGCTTGAGCATGAACTCGCGCTCGGCCAAGGTCAAAGACAGCCGCGTGCCTTGCGGGCTGACCAGCGTCCAGGCGGCGTCGTGGAATTGCCATTTTCCCGGCGCATCGGCGATGACCGGCGCGGCGGGCACGACGCGCGGCTCGATCTCCGGCACAAGCGGGCGGCGCCCCGTGGCCGGAACGCGGCGCACCAGCGCCTGCAATGCCGCAGCGATTTCGGCGGTGGCCACGTCGGGCTGAAAGCAGGCGTCGGCGCCGCAATGCAGCCCCAGGATGCGGTTTTCAGGCGTGTCGAAGGTTGAGACCGCAACAATGCCGGCGGTGGTGTCCATGGCGCGCAGACCTGCGACGGCCATACAAAGGTCGGTTAATTCGGCTTCCATCACCAACAAAGGCGTGCGGCGCGCCTGGAACAGGCGGAACAGGCCATTGGAGTCCTCACAGCGTCGAGGCGAAAATCCCATGCCAGCCAGTGCGTCGCTGCGGCGCACTCGTTGGTCGGGATCGGGAGAGAAGACGATCAGGTCTAGTAGGTCATTCATGAATCGTAGTGATCTGTGCAGCTTGAGCGCATGCATGATGCTACGGATACCACCATTTCCCAAACGTCGCACAACGCCACTTTCGTACCCGAATTCTCAGACATGATTGCGGGCCATCTGCTACGCGCGGGCGGGGTGCGCACGCCTGATCGGGTCGAACATTGTTTGAATCAGAGAAAGGTGCCACCCCTCTGACTCGGGGTTGAACGCGCGGGCGCTATCGGGTTGCAGTGGCGGGCGCAGCATCCGCGGGTTCGTTCCACCAGCCGCCGCCCAGCGCTTGCAGCAGCGCTGCGGTATCCGCATAGCGCGCGGCATCCGCCTCGGTGCGTGCAATGCGCGTTTGCAGCAGCTGGCGCTGGCTGTCCAGCAGGCTTTGATGGCTGATGCCGCCGGCTTGATACCGGCCTTGCGCGATGCGTTCGGCGTCCTCGGCGCGGCGCCAGGCCTGGTCATAGGCAGCGAAGGCTTCGCCGTCGGTTTGCACGGCGCGCAGCGCATCGGCGACTTGGCGAAAACCATCCAGCACGGTCTGCCGGTACGACGCGGCAGCCGCTTCATACGCGGCTTCGGCCGAGCGTTTGCGTGCCCGAAGTTCACCGCCGCGAAATAAGGGTTGCACCAATCCCAGCCCCAGGTTCCACACGTTCACGCCGTTGCCAATATCGCCCACGCTGGTGCGTTGCGACCCGAAACTGGCCGTTAATGTGAACTGCGGATACTGATTTGCCGTGGCCACGCCCACATCCGCGGACGCTTTATGCCACAACGCTTCGGCGGCCAGGATGTCGGGCCGCTGCCGTGTCAGGGCGGACGGCACGCCGGTGGGAACGTCGGCGGGCAGCGTCAGGTCGGCCAGGCGCAACGGCGGCGTCGTCAGCGCAGCGGGCGGCAAGCCCAGATAGACGGCCAATTGGTGGGTCGCTTGCGACAACTGCTTATCCAGCGGCGGCAAGGTGGCGCGCGTTTGCGCCACCAGCAATTCCTGATTGCTCAAGTCTGCCTGCGCGACGCCGCCCGCGGCCACGCGTTGCCGCATGATGTCTTGCTGACGCAGCTGCGCCGCCAGCAATTCGCGGGTGGCGGCCAGCCGTTCGGACAAGTCCGCCTGGCGAATGGCGGCGGTGACCACGTTGGCGGCCAGCGACATCCGCGCGGCCTGCCATTCGTGCGACTGATAATCCACTTGCGCGGCCATGCCTTCCAGCGCGCGGCGGTTGCCGCCAAACACATCCAGCGTGTAGGACACATCAATGGACGCGTTGTAGAGCGTGAACGGTGGCGGCAATTCGGCAACGGGCACGCCATAAGCGGACGGGTCCACCTTCTTGCGGGCACCCGACAGGTTGGCGTCAACCGATGGGGCCAGGCGGCCGCCCGTCTCGGCGTCCAGATCTTCACTAGCCTGGCGCAGCCGCGCGCGCGCTTCATCCAAGGTGGGGCTGGCGTCGAGCGCCTGGCGCACCAATTGATCTAGCGCGTCGGAATGAAAAAGCGTCCACCATTGCGCGGGGATATCGGCGCCGGGTTTCAGTTGCTGTGCGCCGCTTGTTGTGGCGCTGTCTTGCGCGGAGTACGCCGCCACATCCGGTGCGGCGGGCGTCTGAAAATCAGGCCCCACCGCGCATCCGGAAACCAGCAGCGCAAGCAGGCTCAGCGCCGCCAGGGGCGGGCGGCGGTGCGGCAAATAAAGGGGTGAAAAAGAAAGGCGTGGGGGCAGGGACATGGCGCGTCAATCCAGGGTTCGGCGATAGAACTTCACGGCAAGGGTCATGACGACGGCGGTGAACAGTATCAGCGGCCAGATGCTGGGCCACAGGTCCCACCAGCCGTTGCCTTTGAGCAGAATGCCGCGGATCAGCCGGTTGAAGTGCGTCAGCGGCAGCAGGTTGCCCAGGTACTGGGCCCACATCGGCATGCCCTGAAACGGGAACATGAAGCCGGACAACAGCATGTTGGGCAGGAAATAAAACATGGTCAGCTGCATGGCTTGCAGCTGGTTCTGCGCCAGCGACGACAGCGTGATCCCCACCGTCAGGTTCGCCGCCACGAACAGCAGCGCCGCCATATACACCGACAACAGGCTGCCCAGAATCGGCACATGGAACACAAAGTGCGCGGCCAGCAAAATGATGGTGGCCTGGATCAGGCCGATAGCGATGTAGGGCACGATCTTGCCCGTCATCACCTCAAGCGGGCGCACTGGCATGGCCAGCAGGTTTTCCATCGTGCCGCGCTCGCGTTCGCGCGTCATGGCAAGGCCCGTCATCATCACAAGCGTCATCGTCAGGATCACGCCCATCAGGCCCGGCACGGTGTTGTATTGCGAGATCTGCTCTTCGTTATAGAGCTGGTGCACGCGCACGTCGAACGCGGGTTGCCCGCCCGCCAGGCCGGCAAGCGGCCCCGTCAGGTCCTTCTGCGCCACGGCTTGCGTCAACTGGGTCGCCGCGCCAATCGCCATGCCGGTGGCCATGGGGTCGGTGGCGTCGGCTTCAATCAGCAACGCGGGGCGCTCGCCGCGCAATAAGCGGCGCGAGAAGTCCGGCGGGATCGTCACGACGAACAGCACACGGCCTTGCGCCAGCGCCGCGCGGCCGGCTTCCTCGTTGTCCAGTTCTTCGGTGATGTGGAAATAGTCTGACGACTTCATCGCCGCGATGAAGCTGCGCGTGAAGGGGCTGTGGTCGGCGGTGATGACCGCCGTGGGCATCTGCTTGGGGTCGGTATTGATGGCGTAACCGAACAACGCCAGCTGCATGATGGGCAGGCCCACAATCATGCCGAACGTGATGCGGTCGCGGCGCAGTTGGAGAAACTCTTTGAGCACCATGCTCCACCAGCGCGACCACGAAAAACCCCGCAAATGGCGCATCATGGCGGGCTCGCGAAGTTGTCGGTGGACCGGTTCATCAAATAGATGAAGACGTCTTCAAGACTGGTGTCGATGCGTTCCAGCCGCAGGTCCTGGCCGTCGATGGCCTGGCGCAGCGTGCGTTCAAGCAGTTCGGCGTCGCGGCCGCTGATGTGCAGCGCCGAGCCGAAGGCGACGGTCTGGTCTACGCCCGGCGCGCCGCGCAAGCGCTTGCCCAGCGGCACCAGGTTATGGCCGTGGATGGCCCAGGTGGTCAGGTGCTGTTCGGCAATCACTTCGTCTGCCGTGCCTTGCGTCAGCAGACGGCCATACGAGATATAGGCCAGCTTGTGGCAGCGCTCGGCTTCGTCCATGTAATGCGTGCTGACCAGCACCGAGATGCCGCGCGCGGCCAGTTCATGCAGCTGTTCCCAGAAGTCGCGCCGCGCTGTCGGGTCCACGCCTGCGGTGGGTTCGTCCAGCAGCAGCAGGCGCGGTTCGTGCAGCAGGCAGGCGGCCAGCGCCAGCCGTTGCTTCCATCCGCCCGACAGCGACCCCGTCAACTGTTTGGCGCGGCTTTGCAGGCCCAGCTCTTCCAGCGCGCGGTCCACGGTGTCGTTGCGCTGCGGCATGCCATACATGCGCGCCACGAAGTCCAGGTTTTCGCGAATCGTCAGGTCGTCCCAGTACGAGAATTTTTGCGTCATGTAGCCCACATGCCGCTTGATCTCGGCGCTTTCGCGCAGGATGTCGAAGCCCAGGCAGGTGCCGCTGCCCGAGTCGGGCGTCAACAGGCCGCACATCAGGCGGATGCAGGTGGTCTTGCCGCTGCCGTTGGGGCCAAGAAAGCCGAAGATCTCGCCTTCCTGCACGCGCAGCGACACATCGTTGACGACGTGCTTGTCGCCAAAATGCTTGTTCAGCCCATGCACGTCGATGACGGCGCGCCCGGGGGCGGGCACGGCGCTGGGGGCGGGGCGGGCGTTGTCCGGCGCGTTCATTGCAGCGTTGCCTCAACGGGCTGGCCCGGATGCAGGCGCGTGGCGGCGTCGGGCGTGGGGCGCGCTTCGACCATGTACACCAGCTTGCTGCGGTTTTCGCGGCTGTAGATGACGGGCGGCGTGTACTCGGCCTGATTCGACACGTAGTCGATATGCACGGGTATCGGGTCGCCGCAGCCGTCGCAGCGCAAGGTGGCCTGCTGGCCGACTTTCAATGCGCCCACCACCGTTTCCGGCACGAAGAAGCGCACCTTGATGTTGCCGGGCGGAAGCAGGCTGACGACGGGGCTGCCAGCGGGCACCCATTCACCCACGCGGTACATCGTGTCAAACACCTGGCCAGCCGCCGGGGCGCCCAGCTGCTTTTGCGCCAGCGTCCATTCGGCTTGGGCCAGCGTGGCGCGCGCGGCATCGACCTGTGCGGCCTGCGCGCGGCGCTGATCCTGCCGGCCGGGCAGGTTGGCCACTTCCAATTGCGCGCGCAGTTCACGCACGCGGGCGGCGTCCGACTGCGCCTGTTCGCGGCTGTCGTCCAGCTGCGCGCGCGCAATCCCGCCGATGCGGAATTGCGCGGCGTCGCGTTGCAGTTGCGCGGCCGAGCGGCGGCTGGCGGCTTCGGCCTGCGCCAACTGCGCGCGGCTCACATCCACTTCTTCCGGGCGTTTTCCGGTGGCGATGTCTTCCAGCTGCGCGGTGGCCGCCGCCAATTGCGCGCTGGCCTGATCGCGGGCCGCGCGTTCGCGCGTGGCCTCCAGCGTGAACAGCGGCGCGTCGGCCGCCACCTGCTGCCCGCGCTTGACGGCCAGCGCATCCAGCCGGCCGGCCTCGGACGAGGCCACATACACGTAATCGCCTTCGACATAGCCTTGATAGAAGGGATGGCTGTCGTTGCCGCAACCGGCCAGCAGCAGCAGCGCCAGCGTGGGCAGGGAACAATGCAACAGCGGGCGCGGCATGCTCATGGTTGGCATTCCTGGGGAGCGGTGGTGGGCGGGGCGGGCGGCGAAAACAAACCGCCAGTCAGCATGGCGATGGCGTGGGCGGCGATGGCGCGGGTGTCGATCGCTTGCGCTTGCGCATCGCCTTGCCAGATGCGGCGCCACAGGTTGGACGTGGCAAGCGGCAGCAAGGTCAGGCCAAGAATGGACAGGAACACCAGCCGGGGTTCCACGCCCGGCGTGATCCCGCCCTGGCCCTGGGCTTGAGCAATAAGCCCCGCAAACACCTGCAAGCGTTCTGACGGCAGATGGGGCAACACGCGTTCGCGCAACTGGCCCCCTTCGTTGACGACTTCATGCATCCACAAGGCGGGCAGCCACGGCCGTTCGGTGGCGCTCTGCACGATGCGGTTGACGATTTCAACCAGGTAGCGGCGTGCGGCGGCGGCGGGGTCCGCGTTCGTGTCGCCTGCGGATTCCGCCATCAACGGCACCGGCGCCCACACGAAGCCGATCACCGGCAAGACCCGCTCCTGCACCACGGCATCAATCAATTGGTCGCGGCTCTTGAAGTAGTAATGCAGCATCGCCGGCGTGACGGCCGCAAGCTGGGCGATATCCGAAATGGTGGTGGCCGCCACGCCTTGGGCGGCGAACAGGCCCGTGGCGATGTCGAGCAAGTTGGCGCGCATGGCGGCGTTGTCGGGGCGCACGGGGCGGCCGGGACGGCGCGGGGTGGAAGAGGGCGAAGACATGGGCCGCAGTTTAATTAAGTCTTTAATTAATTAAAAGGGGAGCAAGCGCCAGGGTTACAAAACAGTGGGCGGGGCTTCGATGGTGTAATGGGCCGTTCCCCATCTTGCCACCCGGGCCTTGCCCGCAAGACCCGGGCGGCTTCCCCCGTAGGAGGCTGGATTCATGTCGCAATCACCGTCGATCAACCGCCGTATCGTGCTTGCCGCTCGCCCGCATGGCGAACCGGCAGACAGCGATTTCCGTCTGGAAACAGGCGAAGTCCCGAAGCCCGGGCCCGGCCAGGTGCTGCTGCGCACCGTGTACTTGTCGCTGGACCCTTACATGCGCGGCCGCATGAGCGATGCGCCGTCCTACGCCGAGCCCGTGCAAGTGGGGCAGCCCATGGTGGGCGGCACCGTCACGCGCGTGGTGGCGTCGAATCATCCTGATTTCCCGGTGGGCGAATGGGTGCTGGCCCAGTCCGGCTGGCAGGACTACGCCTTGTCCGATGGCGCGGGCCTGCTGCGCTTGGGCGCCAAGCCGCAGCATCCGTCGTATTCGCTGGGCGTGTTGGGCATGCCCGGCTTTACCGGCTACATGGGGCTGCTGGACATCGGCAAACCCAAGGCGGGTGAGACCGTCGTCGTGGCCGCCGCCAGCGGCGCGGTGGGCGCGGTCGTGGGGCAGATCGCCAAAATCCACGGCTGCAAGGTCGTGGGCATTGCGGGCGGCGCGGACAAGTGCCGCTATGTGGTTGATGAACTGGGCTTTGACGACTGCCTGGACCACAAGCTGCCCGATCTGGCCGGCCGCCTGGCGCGCGCCGTGCCGCAAGGCATTGACGTGTATTTCGAAAACGTGGGCGGCGCGGTGTTTGATGCGGTGCTGCCGCTCTTGAACCCGCGTGCGCGCGTGCCGGTCTGCGGCCTGATCTCGGCCTACAACGCCACCAGCCAGCCGGAAGGCCCCGACCGCCTGGCGCTGCTGATGCGCACCATCCTGACCAAGCGCCTGACGTTCCAGGGCTTCATCATCTTCAACGAATACGCGCATCGCTATGGTGAATTCCGTGACGCGATGGAAGGGCTGATCCAGCAAGGGCGCATCAAGTATCGCGAGGACGTGGTTGAAGGCCTGGAGAACGCGCCGCGCGGCTTGATGGGCCTGCTGAAGGGCGAAAACGCGGGCAAGCGCATTGTGCGCGTCGGCCCGGACGAGCAACCCGCAGCTTAAGGACGCACAACATGAAAATCCTGATCGTGCTGACTTCCCACGACACGCTGGGCAACACGGGCCGCAAGACCGGCTTCTGGCTGGAGGAGTTTGCCGCGCCGTACTACGCGTTTGTCGACGCGGGCGCGACGGTGACGCTGGCCTCGCCGCAAGGCGGCCAGCCGCCGCTGGACCCCAAGAGCGATGACCCCGACGCGCAGACGGACGACACGCGCCGTTTTCGCCAGGATGCCGAGGCCCAGCGCCTATTGGCGTCCACCCGCCGCCTGGCCGAGGTGCAGGCGGCGGACTACGACGCGGTGTTCTATCCGGGCGGCCACGGCCCCTTGTGGGACTTGGCGGAAGACGCCAAATCGGTGGCCTTGATTGAAACGATGCTGGCGGCGGGCAAGCCGGTATCGGCGGTGTGCCACGCGCCCGGCGTGCTGCGCCACGCGAAGACCGCTGATGGCAAACCGCTGGTGCAAGGCCGTCAGGTCACGGGCTTTTCCAACGCGGAAGAGGCGGCGGTGCAACTGACCGACGTGGTGCCGTTTCTGGTGGAAGATGAACTGGTCCGCTTGGGCGGCGTGTACAGCAAGGGGCCCGATTGGCAGCCCTATGTGGTCAGCGATGGTTTGCTGGTTACGGGGCAGAATCCGGCATCGTCAGTGGGAGTGGCGCAGGCGTTGCTGGCGCGGCTGAAGAACTGATAATGGCCTGAAATCGTTGCCAGCTGGAGCGGGGCGGCGGCAAAGGCAGCATCTGCGCCGCTTGCCGGGTCATCGCTCTGTTTGGGTTGAAGTTCGGCACACTGTGTCAGAATTGCTACTTTCTGACACAAGCGTGCCTCTCCGTTGCAGCGGCGCGCCTTCCCTGATGCCTCCCGACGTACCCGAAAACTCCGAAGGTTCCAGCGGCTGTCATGCCGCCGCAGGTTCCTGCGAGGCCGCGCTGTTTGCGGCCATGAAAGCGCGAGATCTCGCCACCGGCCGCCACTGCGACCGCGTGGTCGCCTTAAGTGTGGCGCTGGCCCAAGCCTGCGGCCTGAGCGAATCCGAACAAGCGGCCGTTGCCGTCGCCGCCCGCCTGCATGACGTGGGCAAGATCGGCACCCCTGACCGCGTGCTGTTTTCGCCGAACCGGCTGGAAGCGGAAGATTGGGAAATCATGAAGGGGCATGCCGCAACCGGCGCCGACATCATCATGCACAGCGCCATGCCGCAGCGCGATCTGATCGCGCTGGCGGTACGGCATCATCATGAACATTTCGATGGGTCGGGCTACCCGGCCGGGCTGTCGGGACACGACATCCCGATGCTCTCGCGCATCATTTCGCTGGCCGATTCCTACGATGCGCTGGGCGATACGCGGCCGTACCATCCTGCTCGGTCGCACGCCGAGATCATGCGCATCCTGAATCGCGAAGCGGGGTCAAAATGCGACCCCGACATGCTGCGCGTGTTTGAAGCGATGATTCTGGTCAGCCCGTTGCGGGTGCCGTGAATGACAGGCGCTAACTACAGGCGCTAACTACAGGCGCTAACTACAGCCGGTAATTACAGCCGGTACTTCGCCGCCACCACGGCCAGATCTTGCAGCGTGCGTTGCTGCCACGCTGCGTCGTGGCCCAGTTCTTCGGCCAGGATGCGCGCCACTTCCGGGGCGGCCAGCATTGCGGCTTCGCTGTCCAGGAACAGCGCGCGGTTGCGGCGCGCCAGCACGTCTTCGGCGCTGCGCGCAAGTTCAAAGCGCGCAGCGAAACGCACGTGCGCTTCGGTCAGGCCGCTGGCCTTGATCAGCATGCGCTCGGCGCCCGGCAAGGCCTTCAGCGTGGCCAGATCGCTGCCGTAATAGCTGTCCGGCGTGCCTGCGTGTTCTTGCGCAGGCGTCAGGCCCGACGCGCCATGCAAGGGCAGGGACTCGGTGCGGCAGGTGGCTTGCGTCAGCAGCTGATGCTGAATCGCCGTGTCCACCACGTCTTGCGCCATGCGGCGGTAGGTCGTCCACTTGCCGCCCGTTACCGTCACCAGCCCGGCGTTGGACACCAGAATGGTGTGCTCGCGCGACAGCTGCTTGGTCGACGCATCGCCCGTAGCCTTGACCAACGGACGCAGACCCGCCCAGACGCTGGTGACGTCATCGCGCGTGGGCTTGCGGCTAAGGTAGCGCGCGGCCGTGCTCAGAATGAAGTCCACATCCTGCGCGCCCGCTTCCGGGTCCAGCGGCAGGTCGTTGCGCGGCGTGTCAGTCGTGCCGACGATGGTGTGGCCATTCCATGGCACCACGAACAGCACGCGGCCGTCGTCGGTTTTCGGGATCAGGATGGCGCGCTTGCCCGGCAGGAAATCCTGCGGCAAGGTCAGGTGCACGCCCTGGCTGGGCGCCACCATGGTCTGCGCGTTCTTGTCTTCCATGCGGCGCACGGCGTCCACCCAGACGCCCGTGGCGTTGATCACGCAACGCGCGCGCAGCGAAAAGCTGGCGCCGCCGATCACGTCTTGGGCGGTCACGCCGTCCACCTTGCCGTTGCTGGTGGTCAGGCCCGTGGCGCGCACGTAGTTCACCGCCGTGCCACCCAGATCGAACAGCGTGCGCATCAGGCTCATGGCCAGGCGCGCGTCATCGAACTGGCCGTCGTAATACAGCACGCCGCCCTTCAAACCGCGGCCGTTGACCTTTTCAGCCAGCGTCGGCGCGTTGGCCAGCGTGTCGCGGCGCGACAGCCAGCGGCTGGGCGCCAGGTTCAGCTTGCCGGCCAGCATGTCGTACATCTTCAGGCCGATGCCGTAGAAGGGCTGATCCAGCAGGTTGTAGGCCGGCACCACAAAGCCCAGCGGCCACACCAGATGCGGCGCGTTGCGGTTGAGCAGGCCGCGTTCGTGCAGCGCTTCGCGCACCAGGCTGACGTTGCCCTGCGCCAGATAGCGCACGCCGCCGTGCACCAGCTTGGTGGCTTTGCTGGACGTGCCTTTGGCGAAGTCGGCGCCTTCGATCAGCAGCGTGCGAAACCCGCGCGAGGCGGCATCCACGGCGGTGCCCAGGCCCGTTGCGCCGCCGCCGATGACGATGACGTCCCAGGACGGCGTGTTGTCCAGCGTGGACAACAGGCGGTTGCGATCGGGCGGGGTGACGTTGGCTAGCGGTTGGTTCATAAGTTGTTGCGGCAAAGCCGCCAATTAAATTCGGGTGGATTCGTGCGGGGCGTCAGTGGCGGGCGGGTGGGCCGGGTCTGGCGCTCCCGGGTCTGGCGTTCACATTCAAGCGGGGGTTGCCGAGGAGGTCGTCGTGACGGTTGCGCCAGCCGGATTCGGGGCCGCCGCAACGTCGCAGCGCACGCCGGAATCCAGCAACACTTGCGCCAGCGGTTCCTGCGGATGCGCGTCGGTAAAGAAACGGTCAATCTGCGAGATATGCGCCAGTTCCACCATGGCCTGGCGCTTGAACTTGCTGCTGTCTGCCGCCAGCCAGACCTCGCGCGATTGCTCGATGATGGTTCGCGCCACGCGCACTTCGCGGAAGTCGTAGTCGCGCAGCGTGCCATCGGCTTCGATGCCCGAAATGCCGATCAGCCCGATGTCCACCTTGAACTGGCGGATGAAATCCATGGTGGCTTCGCCGACGATGCCGCGGTCGCGCGACCGCACCACGCCGCCCGCCACGATGACTTCGCAGTCCGGGTTGTCAGACAGAATGTCCGCCACATGCAGGTTGTTCGTGATGACGCGCAAGCCGCGATGGCGCAGCAGGGCGCGCGCGATGGCTTCGGTGGTGGTGCCAATGTTCAGAATCAGCGAACAGCCGTCCGGCACGGCGCGCGCCACGGCTTCGGCAATGCGCTGCTTGCCGGCCGCGTGCAGGCCCTGGCGCTTGCGGTAGGCAATGTTCTCGATGGTGGACGCTTCAATGCGCACGCCGCCATGGAAGCGCGACAGCAGGCCGGCTTCCGAAAGGATGTTCACGTCCCGCCGCACGGTTTGCAGCGTGACGTCAAAGCGTTTGGCGAGTTCTTCGATCGTGGCCGAGCCTTGGGCTCGCACCATTTCGACCAAGGCGCTCTGTCGTGGATTTAATGTCATATGCGAATGATAAAACAACAAAAGCGAAAAATAATGCCGCACTGCAAGATTGTTTTTTGTTCGCTTCTTCGGTAAAACGCACAAAAAACGAAAGCCATCTGAAAGAGTATGCTCATCGTGTTGCGCCCCTGCGCGCAACGGCTGGGAAGTTGTGCCGCGCTGTACCGAATGCCGAAGTCCGTTTGTAAAAACAGGGACATATAAGTAGGTTGAGGAGACTAGATGCAGCTGACCCTGGACAGGATAGGTTTGCGCGCCGGTTCGCAAACGCACCTGACTCCCATGAGCCTGGCCCCGGTTCCGGGCGCCATGACGGTGCTGCTGGGGGTGACCCTGGCCGGCAAAACCTCGTTGATGCGCATCATGGCCGGGCTGGACCGGCCCACCGAAGGCCGCGTGCTGGTCGATGGCGCCGACGTCACAGGCGTTCCCGTGCGCCAGCGCAACGTCGCGATGGTGTATCAGCAATTCATCAATTACCCGTCCATGTCGGTTTACGACAACATTGCGTCGCCGCTGAAGCTGCGCGGCGAACGGGACATCCGCGAAAAAGTTCGCGCCATGGCGGCGCGCCTGCACATAGACCACTTGCTTGAGCGCTATCCGTCTGAATTGTCGGGCGGGCAGCAGCAGCGGGTGGCGCTGGCGCGCGCGCTGGTCAAGGACGCGCCGCTCATCCTGCTGGACGAGCCGCTCGTCAATCTGGACTACAAGCTGCGTGAAGAATTGCGCGACGAGCTTTCGGAATTGTTCGCCGAAGGGCGCTCGACCGTGGTGTACGCCACGACGGAACCGGGCGAAGCGCTGTTGTTGGGCGGCCACACCGCCGTGCTAGATGCCGGCGAACTGCTGCAATACGGCCCCACCGCCGAGGTCTTTCACCGGCCCAATTCCATCCGGGTGGCGCGCGCGTTCAGCGACCCGCCCATGAACCTGTTTCCCGCGCGGCGCACCGGCACGGGTTTCGTCCTGCAAGGCGAGCTGGCGGTGGACCGCCACTTGCCCGCCAACGCCGGGGGCGACATCACCGCCGGCTTGCGGGCGGGCGCGCTGGATGTGGAACCGCGCGCGGGCCACCTGAGCCTGCCGGGCACGGTGAAGCTGGCCGAGATTTCAGGTTCCGATACCTTTGTGCATGCCGAAACCGCAGCGGGCGATGTGGTGGCGCAGTTGCCCGGCGTGCACCGGTACAAGCTGGACGAGCGCGTGCAGTTGTACTTCGACCCCGCGCAGACCTACGCCTTTGGCGCCGACGGCGCGCTGCTGGCCGCGCCGCGCCAGCCCGCGGGCGCCGGGGAGCTGACCTGATGGCGCAGATTGAGCTGGACCTTTCCCATTCCTACGTCGCCCATCCCCAAACCGACGAGGACTACGCGCTGCTGCCGCTGAAGTTCACGTTCCGCGATGGCGGCGCGTACGCTTTGCTGGGGCCATCGGGCTGCGGCAAGACAACTTTGCTTAACTGCGTGTCGGGGCTGCTGCAGCCGTCGCATGGCCGGATTCTGTTCGATGGGCAGGACGTCACGGCCAAGACGCCGCAGGCGCGCAACATCGCTCAGGTGTTCCAGTTTCCGGTCGTGTACGACACGATGACGGTGGCCGAAAACCTGGCGTTCCCGCTGCGCAACCGGGGCATCCCGCCAGACCGCATCCGCGAACGCGTGGGCCGCATCGCCGAGATGCTGGAAATGTCTTCCGTGCTGGACCGGCGCGCAAGCGGCCTGACGGCGGACGCCAAGCAGAAGATCTCGCTGGGCCGGGGCCTGGTGCGCAGCGACGTGTCGGCGATTTTGTTTGACGAACCGCTTACCGTCATCGACCCCCAGTTGAAATGGGAGTTGCGCAGAAAGCTCAAGGAAATCCATCACGAATTCAAGCTGACGCTGATCTACGTCACCCACGACCAGACCGAAGCGCTGACCTTTGCCGACCAGGTCATGGTGATGGCGCGCGGCCGCGCCGTGCAGGTGGGCAGCGCGGACGACTTGTTCGAACGGCCCGCGCATACCTTCGTGGGCCATTTCATCGGTTCGCCGGGCATGAACTTCCTGCCGGCGCAGTGGCGCGAGGGCGGGCTGACGGTAGGGCAGGCGCGGGTTGAAGGCGCAAGCGGCGAGCTCGCCGCCAAGCTGGAAGGCGCCGGCCCCGTCAAGCTGGGCGTGCGGCCTGAATACCTGCGCGTCACCGAACCCGGCGCGGCAGGCGCCGTGCCCATGCGGGTGGACCGCGTGCAAGACGTGGGCACCTACACCTTGCTGGTGGCCGACTTCGAAGGCACCGCCGTGCGCGCCCGGCTGGGCAGCAACATCGTGCCCGTGGCGGCGGGCGGCACGGTCTGGCTGTCGGTGCTGAATCCGCACACCTGCTTTTATCGCGACGAGGTGCTGATCCCATGAAACCCATCGATCATCGAGCCTGGTTCCTGGTGTTGCCCGTGGTGCTGTGCGTGGCGTTTTCGGCGATCTTGCCGCTGATGACCATCGTCAACTACTCGGTGCAAGACATCATTTCCCCCGAACGCCGCGTGTTCGTCGGCACGGAATGGTTTGCCGCTGTCTTGCAGGACGAAGAATTGCACGGCGCCTTGTTCCGGCAGATCGGCTTTTCGCTGGCGGTGCTGGCCATTGAGATTCCGCTGGGCATTTTGCTGGCGCTGTCCATGCCCGCCGGCGGCTGGCGCGCCTCTGCCGTGCTGGTGATCATCGCGCTGTCGTTGCTGATTCCATGGAACGTGGTGGGCACCATCTGGCAGGTGTTCGGCCGCACCGACATCGGCCTGCTGGGCGCCACCTTGACCTGGCTGGGGGTGGACTACAACTACACCGGCAACGACCTCGACGCCTGGGTGACCGTGCTGGTCATGGACGTGTGGCACTGGACGCCGCTGGTCGCGCTGCTGTGCTACGCGGGGTTGCGCGCCATTCCCGACGCCTACTACCAGGCCGCCCGCATCGACGGGGCGTCGCGGCTGGCCGTGTTCCGCTACATCCAGCTGCCCAAGATGCGCGGCGTGCTGATGATTGCCGTGCTGCTGCGCTTTATGGACAGCTTCATGATCTACACCGAGCCGTTCGTGCTGACCGGCGGCGGGCCGGGCAACGCGACCACGTTCCTGTCGCAATACCTGACGCAAAAAGCCGTGGGCCAGTTCGACCTGGGCCCGGCCGCGGCGTTCTCCATCATCTACTTCCTGATCATCCTGCTGCTGTGCTTCATCCTCTACAACTGGATGCAGCGCGCAGGCACCTCCGGCGGCCTGGACGAGGAGCATCCCCATGCGTGACCAATCGACCTGGTGGCGTTCCGCCTTCCTGATCCTGTACCTGGTGTTCGCCATCCTGCCGCTGTACTGGATGCTGAACATGTCGTTCAAGACCAATACGGAAATCGTCAGCACGCTGACGCTGTGGCCGCGCGACTTCACGTTCGAGCATTACCGCACCATCTTCACTGACCGGGCCTGGTATTCGGGCTACATCAACTCGCTGATCTACGTGGTCATCAACACCGTGATCTCGCTGGCCGTGGCGCTGCCCGCGGCCTATGCGTTTTCGCGCTACCGCTTCATCGGCGACAAGCACGTGTTCTTCTGGCTGCTCACCAACCGCATGACGCCGCCCGCCGTGTTCCTCTTGCCGTTCTTTCAGCTGTATAGCTCGTTCGGCCTGATGGACACGCACCTGGCCGTGGCGCTGGCGCATCTGGTGTTCAACGTGCCGCTGGCCGTGTGGATTCTGGAAGGCTTCATGTCGGGCGTGCCGCGCGAAATTGACGAAACCGCCTATGTCGACGGCTACTCGTTTCCACGTTTTTTCCTGACGATCTTCCTGCCGCTGATCAAGTCGGGGGTAGGCGTGGCGGCCTTCTTCTGCTTCATGTTCAGCTGGGTGGAACTGCTGCTGGCGCGCACGCTCACGTCGGTCAACGCCAAGCCCATCGTCGCCACCATGACCCGAACCGTGTCGGCCTCCGGCATGGACTGGGGCGTGCTGGCGGCGGCCGGCGTGTTGACCATCGTGCCGGGCGGCATCGTCATCTGGTTCGTGCGGCACTACATCGCGAAAGGTTTCGCGATGGGCCGCGTGTAGAGGGGGCGCGACATGTTCAGCTGGATGGTATGGACCACCCCCGTCGCCGTGTTCTTTTCGTGCATCGTGCTGATGCTGATCGGCATGACGGTCTGGGAATTGAAGTCGCCCACGGTTGAGCGCAAGGGCTTTCTGCCGTTGCGCACCACGCGCGGCGACCGGCTGTTCATCGGCTTGATGGCCGCAGCCTGGCTCAACCTGGCGTTTCTGGGGTTTGGCCAGAAAGCGGTGGAATGGTTTTCGCTGGACGAGCCTCCATCGGTATGGATCAGCTTCGTGCTGTCCATGTTGCTGCTGGCCTTCATCATGAGAAAAGGCTGAAGGGGATCAGGAAGGACTACGGCCCGTATCTTCCCCGGCCAGGGGTCCGCAGCAAAAGATGGGGAAGGACATTCGAGGAGACAGGTCATGAAAATGCGCATGCACGCCGTGGCGGCCGCTATCGCCCTGATCGGAACGTCAGGGGCGTGGGCGGGYGAGCCCGAAGCGAAGAAGTGGGTAGATGCTGAGTTCCAGCCATCCACGCTATCCAAAGACCAGCAGATGGCCGAGATGAAATGGTTCATGGACGCCGCCGCCAAGCTGAAGGCCAAGGGCGTCAACGAAATCAGTGTGGTGTCGGAAACCATCACCACGCACGAGTACGAATCGAAGACGCTGGCCAAGGCGTTCAGTGAAATCACCGGCATCAAGGTCAACCACGATCTCATCCAGGAAGGCGACGTCGTTGAAAAGTTGCAGACGTCCATGCAGTCCGGCAAGTCCATCTACGACGGCTGGATCTCGGACTCGGATCTGATCGGCACCCACTACCGCTACGGCGCCATTCTGCCGCTGTCCGACTACATGGCCGGGGCGGGCAAGGAATGGACCAACCCCAACCTGGACATCAAGGACTTCATCGGCACCAAGTTCACCACCGCGCCGGACGGCAAGCTGTACCAGCTGCCCGACCAGCAGTTCGCCAACGTCTACTGGTTCCGCGCCGACTGGTTTGCCCGCCAGGACCTGAAAGACAAGTTCAAGGCCAAGTACGGCTACGACCTGGGCGTGCCAACCAACTGGTCCGCCTATGAAGACATTGCCGACTTCTTCTCCAACGACGTCAAGGAGATCGACGGCAAGAAGGTCTACGGCCACATGGACTACGGCAAGAAAGACCCGTCGCTGGGCTGGCGCTTTACCGACGCGTGGCTGTCGATGGCGGGCGCCGCCGACAAGGGCCTGCCCAACGGTATGCCGGTAGACGAATGGGGCATTCGTGTCGCCGACGACAAGTGCACGCCAGTGGGCGCATCGGTGTCGCGCGGGGGCGCCACCAACAGCCCGGCCGCCGTCTATGCCCTGACCAAGTACATCGACTGGATGAAGAAGTACGCGCCCCAGCAGGCGATGGGCATGACGTTCTCGGAGTCTGGCCCCGTGCCGGCCCAAGGGCAGATTGCGCAGCAGATCTTCTGGTACACGGCATTCACCGCCGACATGACCAAGAAGGGCCTGCCGGTCGTGAACGATGACGGCACGCCGAAGTGGCGCATGGCCCCGTCGCCTTACGGCCCGTACTGGAAGGACGGCATGCAGAACGGCTATCAGGACGTGGGCTCGTGGACGTTCTTCAAGTCCACCAACCCCGACAAGATGGCTGCCGCCTGGCTGTACGCGCAGTTCGTCACGTCGAAATCGGTGTCGTTGAAGAAGTCCATTACCGGGCTGACCTTCATTCGTGACAGCGACATCAATAGCGAATTCTTCACCAAGAACGCGGCCAACTACGGCGGCCTGATCGAGTTCTATCGCAGCCCGGCGCGCGTGGCCTGGACGCCCACCGGCAACAACGTGCCCGACTACCCGAAGCTGGCGCAACTGTGGTGGAAGAACGTAGCCACCGCCGTCACGGGCGAAAAGACCCCGCAGGCCGCCATGGACAACCTGGCCAATGAAATGGATCAGGTAATGGCGCGCCTGGAGCGCGCCGGCATGGCGCAATGCGCGCCGAAGCTCAATGCCAAGAGCGACCCCAGCAAGTGGCTGTCGGACCAGCATGCGCCGTGGAAGAAGCTGGCGAATGAGAAGCCCAAGGGCGAAACCATTCCGTATGAAAAGCTGCTGGCGGCTTGGAAGGAGGGCAAGGTGCGGTAAGCGGGTATCGGGTATCGGGTACCGGTATCCGGTATCGGGTATCCCCAACCCGTAATCCGTTATCGGTAGTCGGTAATCGGTAATCGGGTATCCCCAACCCGGCGCTGCGGCAACGCAGCGCCTTTTTTATTCCGGTTTTTTCGGGTGGCGGCGATGGGATAATGCCGGCTTTCCTGCTTTGCCTCTTCGCGGAATTTCCATTCAGCATGTCCACGCATCTTCTTGGCCGTATCAGTGCAGCCGCCGTTTTTGGCCTGGCGATGGCGTCGTCGCACGCCGCCGGTTTTCAACGTTTGAACATTTCCATGGACATGAATGGCCCCGGGCTGACCGGCGCCATCTGGTATCCGTGCGCCACGCCCGTCACGGATATCAAGGTGGGCGCCGCGACGATACCCGGCGTGTTGAATTGCCCGGTGCCGGACGGCCGGCATCCGTTGATCGTGATCTCGCACGGCTCGGCGGGCTCGTTCCTGAGCCATCACGACACCGCGGCCGCGCTGGCGAACGCGGGCTTTGTGGTGGCGGCAATCAATCATGTCGGCGACAACGCGCAAGACCGGTCGCGCCAGGGGTATCTGTCGATTTTCTCGACGCGGCCTCGTGAAATGCGGCGCTTGCTTGACTACATGACGACAGCGTGGCCGCAGCAGGCGAAGGTGGACCCGTCGAAGATTGGCGTCTTCGGTTTTTCGCGCGGCGGCTATACCGGGCTGGTGCTGGCGGGCGCCAAGCCGGATTTCCAGGCGGGGCTGGCCGTGTGCCAGGATGCGCCCACGCTGCCGATGTGCCGTGACATCGCCAGCGGAAAAATTCCGCAGCAGCCCTATGTGCAAGACGCACGCATCAAGGCGGCGGTGATTGCCGACCCGTTGAACGCGTTTCCGGGCGATGCCTTGAAAGCCGTGAAGATTCCCGTGCAGCTGTGGGCGTCGGAGCAGGGCGGTGATGGGGTGACGCCCGCCCGTGTGGAAGCCGTGCGTCAGGCGTTGCCTGCCACGACGGGTTTCCAGGTGGCCCAAGGTGCGGGGCATTTCGCTTTTCTGGCGCCGTGCTCGCCCGAGCAGGCGCAGTCGTCGCCTGCCATCTGCCAGGACGCTGCGGCGTTTGACCGGGCGCAATTCCATCACGACTTCAACGCCAAAGTCGTTGAATTCTTCAAATCGAATCTATAGCGAAGGCGTGTTGGCCATTCGCCTGTTTGCGACTCGCCAATCGCGATTTGCCGACTCCTAATTCGCCAGGGCAAATTCGTTTTTGCCCAATTTCCTATTCCATCACCAGCGATCGGTGCACGCATACGCCCGCCATGACGCCCGAGGCGCTGGCGAGTGTGGCGTTGCTCATCGGAATGGCGGCGTCGCCTGCGGCATAGACGTTGGGAATTGATGTTTGCCGCAGCTCATCCACCCGGATCAACGGCCCGAGCGGCCCGTCGTTGAATGCGCAGCCCAGCTGCATGGCCAAGGGGCTGGCCATGTGCGTCTTGCTGGCGACAAACAGCGCGTGGATCGCCATGCGCCGCCCATCGGCAAGTTTGACGGCATCCAGCGCCGGGGCCGTGCCCATCAATTCCACAATGGGCGTGCGTTCAATGCGCACGCCGCGTTTTTCCAGCAGGGCGGCTTGCTTCGCATCCGGTTCGAATTCGCCCTGCGTGAAGTAAGTGGTGGGGCCCCAATCCGGCAGCAGCATGGCCTGGTGCGCCGACAGCGGGTGCGCCGCCATCACGCCCAGCGGGCTGCCCGCGACTTCATAGCCGTGGCAGTAGGGGCAGTGCAAGACGGTCTGGCCCCAGCGTTCCTGCAAGCCCGCAAGCGCCGGCAATTCATCACGCAAGCCCGTCGCCAGAATCAGGCGCTTGCCTTGAACGTCCTGTCCGTCTTCGATGGTCACGCGCAACAGGCCCGCGTCTTCGCGCGCCTTGACCGCCTGGCCGTCCAGAAACTTGACGGTGGGGTACTGCGCCAGCTGCTCGCGCGCTTCTCGCACGATCTCATACGGCGCCTTGCCGTCCTGGCCCAGAAATCCGTGTGAATGCGCAGCGTACCGGTTGCGCGGCAAACCGCCGTCGATCAGCAGAATGCGCCGTCTGGCGCGAGCCAATTGCATGGCGGCGGACAGGCCGGCAAAGCTGCCGCCCACGATGATGGCGTCGTAGGTCATCTGAAAATCTCCTTCAGCGGTTATCAAGATACTTGGTAAGTTGCATGATAAATCGAAGGTGGGAATTCACGCAACTTATGTTGTTCTGTATTGGTGGATGCCGGGATGTCGCGCGCACCATCGGGCGGTGTATTCTCGATTCCGTGCCACGTTCGCCAACCCGCCGCGGCCGTGCAAAACAAAGCGGGCGGCGCCGATCCCGCGCCAGCCCGCTCTCGCATCTCAGGAGACAAAAACATGTTGTTGACGGAAGAACAGCTCAGCATTCAGGAAATGGCCCGCCGCTTCGCGACGGAACGTCTGGCGCCTAACTCCGAACGCTGGGACCGAGACCACCACTATCCCGCCGACGCCATTCAAGAGATGGCGCAGCTGGGGTTCTTCGGCATGTTGGTGCCGGAAGAATGGGACGGCAACGCCAGCGGCTATGTGTCGTACGCGGTGGCGCTGGAGGAAATTGCCGCCGGTAACGGCGCGTGTTCCACCATCATGAGCGTGCATAACTCAGTGGCCTGCATGCCTATCCTGAAGTTCGGCACCGATGCGCAGAAGGACCAGTTCCTGCGCCCGTTGGCCACCGGCGAACACATTGGCGGCTTCGCGTTGACGGAACCGCAAGCCGGGTCGGACGCCAGCAGCCTGCGCACGCGCGCGCGCCGCGATGGCGACGACTACATCCTGAACGGCGCCAAGCAGTTCATCACGTCAGGCAAAAGCGGCCAGACGGTGATTGTGTTCGCCGTGACCGACCCGGACGCGGGCAAGCGCGGCATTTCCGCCTTCATCGTGCCAACCGACACGCCGGGCTATCAGGTGCTGCGCGTGGAAGACAAGCTGGGGCAGCACGCCTCGGACACGTGCCAGATCGCGTTTGAAGACATGCGCATTCCCGCCGCTTACCGGCTGGGCGCAGAAGGCGAGGGCTACAAGATCGCCTTGGGCAATCTTGAAGGCGGGCGCATCGGCATTGCGTCGCAATCGGTGGGCATGGCGCGCGCGGCGTTTGAATGCGCACGCGACTACGCGCGCGACCGGCAGGCCTTTGGCAAACCCATCATGGAGCATCAGGCGGTGGCGTTCCGTCTGGCGGACATGGCGACGCAGATTCACGCGGCGCGTCAGATGGTGCTGCATGCGGCGGCGCTGCGCGAAGCGGGCCGGCCGGCCTTGACCGAGGCGTCGATGGCCAAGCTCTTCGCTTCCGAAATGGCCGAGAAGGTGTGCTCGGCCGCGATCCAGACGCTGGGCGGCTATGGCTACCTGAAGGACTTTCCGGTGGAGCGTATTTACCGCGATGTGCGCGTGTGCCAGATCTACGAAGGCACCAGCGATATTCAGCGCCTGGTGATTGCGCGGGCGCTGTAAATCACTGCGCCAGCTCGCGGTCCCAATACGCCAGATGCTCTTTCCAATCTGGGCGGTTCATGGCGTGCAGCTGAGTCAGGATGCGCGTAGCGGCATCGCGCTGGCCCAGGTGCAGGTGCGCCTTGATCAGGTTATTGCCAACCGGCAGCCCGTGCGCTTCGGCCACAAAGTGCGGGCCCGCCAGTTCCAGGATCTCGGCAATGCAACCGGCGTTGCCGAGGTCTCCGCTCATCTGCATCAGCAGGTCGCCCGGTACGGGTTGGCCCGCGCGCGATAGCGATTCCCGATACAGCGCGAGCGCGCCCGCCGTGTTGTGCGAACCCAATTCGCCGCGGGCAAGCCACAGCTGCGCGCGCCAGCTGTGAGGCAGCGCGGCGACCTTGCGCATGGCGGTGATGCCCGCCGCATCGCCGCCCACGTCGCGGTGGATGGCCTCGTACCAGCCCAGTCCGTTGTCCTGGTTCGGGTCCAGTTGCAGCGCGCGCCACAGCGTGTCGAGCGTCTTGGCGTCGTCATCGCGCTCGGCGTGGACCTTGGCCAGATTCGTCAGCACGATGCCCGTCTCGCCATGCTGCGCGCAGAAGTCGAGCAGCACGCGTTCGCAGTCGTCCAGACGGCCCAGCTTCATGTAGACGATGGCTTGCAGCACGATCGCGCGTTCGGGGTTGGCGTCCAGTGCCACCAGCCGTTCGGCGGGACGGACCATTTCCTCGAAGAAGCCATCATTCAACGACTGGATGATCAGGCCGGCCAATTGATCGGCATCGTTCCAGTTCTGCTGGATGGCGCCGACCAGCACGTTGTCGCGCCATTGTTCGCGGGTGACGAGAATCTCGCGGCCATCGGCATCAAACGCGCGGATCATCTGGGGGGTGTCGGGGTGGGAGCTCATGCGGGGGGACCGTGGTGCGGCGTGGCGCCGGGTGCCTGACATGATAAAGCAGCGGGCGCGGCGGACGATGTGGCGGTTTATTTCGCGGCGGCGTTTTCGTGCGAACCCATTTCCTGCGAGCCCATTTCCTGCGAGCCCATATCGTGCGAGCTCATTTCGTGGCGGCATCCAGACGCGTGCTGGACCGGTCACGGCGGCGGCGTCGCGCCCACAGCGTGTAGACGATCAGATTGCCCGCGATCAGCAGCGCGGCCAGCACAATCTGCGACGTGCGCGTGATGCCTTCCGGATAGATGATGCCCAGCAAATAATGCTCGATGAATCCGCCCGCATAGCCTTCCTGCCCCGCCTGCTGCCGCAGCGACACTTCCAACGGCGTCAGCGGGCAGATCCAGCCCATGCCGATGACCATGGCGCCCCAGGCCAGCGCGGGCAGATGCCAGTACGCGGCGCGCGGCTTCCATAGCGCAAGCAGGCCGCCGAACACCACGAAGGCAACGAACAGGCCATGCAAGACAAGCACCAGGTCGGCAAGAATGCGGTAGGTCATGCGGGGGTCTCAATGAATAATCAGGAACTGCGGTGACGCAGCGGGATGCGCATTTAATCGTAATCGCGCTTGCCCCGTGCAAGTCATTGGCAACAAGGCACGACGCTTGGTGTCGGAATAGAATGCCGGCGATGGATTGACGCGCCGACTGATCGACGCCCGGACAGACCAATCCCCCGACATACCGATATCAGGCAAGCATGATGACCCAAACAATCACGGCGCGGATTCAGGCCGCGGAAGAGGAACTGCGCCAGGCGATGCTGGCGTCCGACATTGCGGCGCTTTCGCGCCTGTTGGACCCGGAGCTGATATTCACGAATCACATGGGCTGGACGTTCACGCGCGAAGACGATCTGGATGCGCATCGTTCGGGCTTGTTGAAGATCCACGGCCTGGACTTGTCCGAATGGAATATCGCCGTGCGTGAGGCGTGCGCGGTGGTGTCCGTGCAGGCCCGCATCACCGGCAGCTATAACGGCGTGCCGGCCAACGGCACGTTCCGCTTCATGCGGACGTGGGCGCCGGATGCCGAACAGAGTCAGTGGCGCGTGATTGCCGCCAGTTCGGTGATGGTGGTTTAAGGCCCGCGGCGGGGCGTCCCGCTGTTAGCGTCAGACCTTCAAGTCGCGCAGCAGCTTGGTCAGTTCCGGCGCCGTCATCAGCGACACGCCTTGCGACTTCGCGTAGCTCCACGCGTTGTCCGACACATCGCCCAGCGCGATGTAGATCGCTTCACGCGCGCCGCGCTTTTCGCGCGCCGCTTGCAGTTCGCGCAGCGGCTCCACGCCGACGCGGGCGGCTTTCCAGCGCTTGGCGCTGACGATGGCCACGTGGCCGTCTTTGCTCAAGGTGAAATCCGCGCCAGGCGATTGCAGGCGCTCGACCTCACAGCCGTCGCGCTTGAAGCCGGCTTCGACCGTTGCCGCGAATTCCGTCCACGACATGGCGGCGGCGGCCTCGGCCACGGCCTGCACGCGCGTGCCGGACGGCGCGCGCAATTGCTTGTAGGCCGCCATGATGGAGATGACCGCAAACGGCACCGCCGCGAACACGCCCATCGCCGCGAACTCCAGGGGCAGGGCGGCAAACCCGCCCACGCACAGCACGACGGCCACGCCCGCGCTCATCCACCACGGCGAACGCAGCAGGACGGCGAAGATGGAGTTCTGGGACATCTTGAGTTTCATGGGGGCTCGCGGTGTTGCGGTATCGGGACGGTGGAACGGAAAGGCGAAACAGAAAGGGGTCAGGCGTCGGCCGGCGGCGTGTCGGCGGCGCGCACCACGATGCGCACGTCGCCGCAGGTGACGATCTGGCCGCCGCGGATTTTGGCGGTCTTGCGCGTTTCGACGACACCGCCAACGCTGACCAGGCCGTCGGCCACCATCATCTTGCCTGCGCCACCGCTGTCGCAAACGCCGGTGGCTTTCAAGAGCTGGTTGATTTCAATGTAGGGGCTGCCGTCGGCAAGCGTGAATTCGATAAGAGGCATGGGTTGCGCGTAAACGAATGAAAAAGCCGGTCAGACCGGGCCGCCGCTGCGGGGGGGCGCGGGCGGCAAATCAGAAGGCGGCAAATCAGAAGGGGCCGAGGCAGAAGGGGCCGAGGCAGAAGGGGCCGAGGCAGAAGGGGCCGAGGCAGAAGGGGCCGAGGCGGAAGGAGCCGAGGCAGAAGGAGCCGAGGCAGAAGGAGCCAAGTCTGGGGCGACCGAGTCCGGCGCGTCCGGCGCCGCGGGCGCGGCCGGGCGGTGGTTGCTTTCGGCGCGCGCCATCCAGGCGATAAGCGACGAACGCATCGCTTCTTCCACCGACATCTGGATCGGTTGCACCCAGTCTTGCGGCACGAAGACGGTGTAGCCGCCAATCATGTAGCCCATCGGCAGGTAAACCGCCACGCGGTCGCCTTGCGTGAAGCCTTCAGGCAGGCCTTCCATGCTGCGGCGGGTGACAAGGCCCACCAATTCCAGCTGCTGGCCCGGTATGCGCAGCACCACGACCTGTTGCGCCGTGTTCTTGGAGCTGGGCGAAAAGTAGTCCGCAAAACTCTTCAGCGACGAATAAATGCTCTTGACCACCGGCAGGTTGGTGAAGGGCATTTCCACGACGGTCAAAAAGCGCTGTACGCGCTGCTTGGACACCAGGTAGCCAATGGCCAGAATGCCCAGGATGCCCAGCGCCAGCCCCATGCCCGGCACGTAGAACCCGCCGATGAAGGGGCGCAGGAACGTCAGCGCCACGGCCTCGGTCCAGGCCAGGAAGATGTACAGCAGGTAGATGGTCAGCGCCAGCGGCAGCACCGTGATCAGGCCGCGGAAGAAGTATTTGTAGAGACGAGTCATAAGGGGGGCTAAAGACCGGGACTAAAGAATTTGGGGTCGGACCTAGCGGTCCACGGGCAGGTACAGCGTTTCCTTGATTTCCTCCATCACGACGTAGCTGCGGGATTCCGCGGATGCTGGCAGTCGTTTGAGGATTTCGCCAAGAAGGCGGCGGTATTCGTTCATTTCCGTCAGGCGGGCCTTGACCAGGTAGTCGAAATCACCCGACACCAGGTGGCATTCCATGACTTCCGGCACATACAGAAGCTCTTTCTTGACCTTGTCGAACACATCGCCCGATTTGGCCGACAGCTTGATTTCCAGAAAGACCAGCAGGTTCTTGCCCAACGCGGCCGGATTGACGCGCGCATGGTAACCCGTGATGACGCCTTCGCGCTCCATCCGTTTGACGCGGTCGGAGCAGGGCGTGGCGGACAGGCTCACGCGTTCGGCCAATTCCGTTACCGAAATGCGGCCTTCACGCTGCAGGATATCCAGGATTTTCAGGTCGATTCTATCGAGGTCGCGCATTTCACTTTTGGCGATCAGAAAAAAGGGGCCGCCCGAGAAAAAGCACTGGTAAAGCAAAATAATCAGTGCTTTTCACTGCGGCGAGGGCCATAGACTACCGAAATTACTGAGCAAATCCAAATACGGAAAGAATCATGCATGTGATCGTCCTAGGTAGCGGCGTTATCGGCACCACGACCGCGTATTACCTGGCCCGCCAGGGCGCCAAGGTTACGGTCCTGGACCGCCAGCCCGCCGCCGCCCAGGAAACCAGCTACGCCAACGCCGGTCAGGTGTCGCCGGGCTATTCCACGCCCTGGGCGGCGCCCGGCATTCCGCTGAAGGCGATCAAGTGGCTGTTTCAAAAGCATGCGCCGCTGGCGATCCGCCTGGACGGCAGCCTGTATCAGCTGAAATGGATGGCGGCGATGCTGGCCAACTGCTCGGCTGACCGCTATTCGGTCAATAAAGAACGCATGCTGCGCCTGGCCGAATACAGCCGCGATTGCCTGCGCGAACTGCGCACGTCCACCGGCATCCATTATGAAGAGCGTACGCGCGGCACCTTGCAGCTGTTCCGTACCGACGCGCAAATGGAAGCCGCCCGCCGAGACATCGCGGTGCTGGAAGAAGTGGGTGTGCCGTATGAACTGCTGGACCGCAACCGTCTGGTAACGGCCGAACCCGCGCTGGCGCGTTCGATCCACAAGCTGGCCGGCGGCCTGCGCCTGCCCAATGACGAAACGGGCGACTGCCGCCTGTTCACGACCCGGCTGGCCGAGATGGCCGTGGCGATGGGGGTGGACTTCCGCTACAACCAGACCGTGTCGGGCCTGAACACGGCAGGCGGCCAGATTACCGGCGTGCGCGTGGGCAACGACGTTCTGACCGCCGACCGCTACGTGGCCGCCTTTGGCAGCTACACGCGCGGCTTCCTGGAACCGCTGGGCCTGGACTTGCCGGTGTACCCGGTCAAGGGCTATTCGTTGACCATCCCGCTGAAGGACGAAAGCGCCGCGCCCGTCTCGACCATCCTGGACGAGACCTACAAAATTGCCGTAACCCGTTTCGACGAGCGCATCCGCGTGGGCGGCATGGCCGAGTTGTCGGGCTTTGACCTGCGCCTGAAAGACGCGCGCCGCAAGACGCTGGAGCTGGTCGTCAACGACCTGTTCCCCGACAGCGGCCATGTGGCGCAAGCCGAGTTCTGGACCGGCCTGCGCCCGATGACGCCGGACAGCACGCCGGTGGTTGGCCCGACCCGCTACGGCAATCTGTACCTGAACACCGGCCACGGCACGCTGGGTTGGACCATGGCGTGCGGCTCGGGCAAGCTGGTGGCCGATCAGGTCATGGGCCAGCGCCCCGCGATTCGCACCGACGGCCTGAGCCTGTCGCGTTACGACCGCGGTGCAGCCTCCGAGCCGTCGCTGGTGCTGGGTGGCAAGGGCGCTTGAGCTGGGAGGCAAGGGCGCTTGAGTTTGCTTGTGCCAAAATCGGCGGATGACCCATTTTCTGCATACCGCCGATTGGCAGATCGGCCGTCAATACGGCCAGTTCGAAACCGATGATGCCGCCATGCTGGCCGAGGCGCGCTTTGACGTCGTCGGCCGCATCGCCCAGCTAGCCACGGAGCGCGGCGTGGACGCCGTGCTGGTTGCGGGTGACGTATTCGACACGCAAGGCGTGTCCGATCGCACGATCCGCCGGCTGTTCGCCGCCATGGCCGGCTACGCCGGACCCTGGGTAATGATTGCGGGCAACCACGATGCGGCCTTGGCCGACAGCGTCTGGAGCCGCGCGATGCAGCTGGGCTGCATTCCCGCCAACGTGCATGTGCCATTGCGCGTTGGCGTGGTCGACCTGCCCGCCATCAATCTGGCCGTGCTGGCGGCCCCGCTGACGCAACGCCACACCTACGACGATGTCACCCAGGCGTTCGACACGCTGGACACCGCCGCCGGGCGCGTGCGCGTGGGCCTGGCCCACGGCAGCGTTTCTGGCCGGCTGCCCGACACCATCGACGCCACCAACCCCATCGCACCTGACCGCGCCACGCGCGCCCGCCTGGACTACCTGGCGCTGGGCGACTGGCACGGCTGCCTGTCCATCGACGCGCACACCTGGTATGCCGGCACGCCCGAGCAAGACCGCTTTCGCGGCAACGAACCCGGCTATGTGCTGGACGTGCGCATCGATGCGCCGGGCGCGGTGCCGGTTGTTGAACGGGTCGCGACCGGCAAGTACCGCTGGTCGGCCTGGGATGAAACCATCAGCCTGCCCAGCGACGCGCACGCGTTGGCTGAACGGCTGGCGCAGACGCGTGCGGAAGACGTGTTGCGGCTGGACGTACAAGGCCACGCCAATATGGAAACGCTGGACACCTTGCAGCGCGCGGTGGACTTGGCGGCGGCGCAGGCACGCGCCTTATTGCCTGACCTGTCCGGGCTGCGCCTGGAACCCGATCTGGCGGACCTGGCCGAGCTGGGCGCTAGTGGCTATGTGGGCGACGTGGCGGCGCAATTGCAAGCCATGCAAGGCGAGGGCGAGCAGGCTGCCGTCGCCAGCGAGGCCTTGCGGCTGCTGCTGCGGTTTCAGCGCGATAGCGCCTCGGGAGCCGCCAAATGAAGCTCTCGCGCATTGCATTGGAAGAATTCCGCAAGTTCCGTCAGCCCCTGGTGCTGGACGGCTTGCAAGACGGGCTGAACCTGTTCGTGGGCGCCAACGAGGCCGGCAAGAGCACCGTCGCCACCGCCATCCGTGCCGCGTTCCTGGAACGCTACAGCACCAGCAAGGTCTCGGACCTGGCGCCGCGTGGCGAGTCCGGCGCGCGGCCTAGCGTTGAGCTGTCGTTCGCGCATGCAGGCCACGACTATGTGTTGAAGAAGCAATTTCTGTCACGCGCGCGCTGCGAGCTGCTGATCGACGACGGCGCGCAGCGCCTGGATGGGGAAGAAGCCGAAAATGCTTTGGCGGCGTTGCTGGGATTCGAGCTGCCCGGACGCGGCCAGAGCAAGCCCGACCTGGCCGGCATTCCCGGCCTGCTGTGGATACAGCAAGGCGACGGCCAGAATCTGCAAGAGGCGGCAGGCTATGCGGGCACGCATTTGCGCGATGCGCTGACGCAGTTGTCTGGCGAGCTCACGTCGTCTGATGGCGACCGCCTGTATGAACGCGTATCGGCCGAGCGCGCCGCGTTGCTGGATGCCCGCAATGGCCGCCCCAAGGGCATCTACAAAGATGCCGAGGATGCCTTGGCGCGCTCCACGGCCGAGCGTGACGACTGCGCCGCAGCCATGGCGCAGTTGAATGCCGACGTGGACCGTCTGGCCGAGCTGCGCCGCGACCACGAGCGCGCGCAAGCTACCGAACCCTGGAAGGAATTCGAGGCCAAGGCGGCTGATGCGCGCGCCCGCCTGGCCACGCTTGCCAAGGAGCGCGAGGCGTTCGAAGGCCTGCGCCGGGAACAGATGCAAGCCGCCCAGACCTTGGCCCTGTTGCAGGACCAGGTGCGCCGCGACCAGCAAGACGAATCCGAATACCAGGCGCTGGTGAAGGAAGCGCAAGCCGCGCGCGCGCGGGTGGACGCCGCGCAGGAACCGGTGGCGCGCGCGCAGCAGCAGCGCCAGACGCACGCCGCGGCGGTCGACGCGGCGCGCTTGCGGGTGGCGGCCGTACAAGCGGTGGCCGACCGCCGCGACGTAGAGCGCCAGCTCGCGCAGTTGAACGCCGAAATCGAACGCCTGGACGACGCGCTGAAAGCCGCCACTGCGCTGATCGAACAAGGCTCGCTGCTGAAGACCGAAGCGCTGCGTATTGAGATTGCCGACGCCGATATTGACGCCTTGCGCAAGTCCGAACGCGCGCTGGCCAATCTGCAAGTGCGCCAGCAGGCCATCGCCACGCGCTTGTCGTATGAATTGAACGCCGGGCAGCAGGCCACGCTGGATGGCAAGCCGTTGTCTGGCGCCGACCAGGTATTGCTGACGTCGGTTGCCGAGCTGGATCTGCCCGGCGTGGGGCGCTTTCGCATCGAGCCGGGCGGCCAGGACTTGCCGGCGCTCAAGCGCGAACGGGACGATCTGCAACGGGCATGGTCCGCCTTGCTGGAACGTTTGGGCGTGGCGACGCTGGCCGATGCCGAACAGCGCCACGCCCGCTACACGGCGCTGCAGCGTGAGCTGGCCGGCATGCGTAATACGCTGGCCATCCATGCGCCCAAGGGTATGGACGTGTTGCGTGGCCAACGCGACGACGCCCTGGCTCGCCGCGTGCCATTGCAAGAGCGCTTGGCGAAACTGCCTGCTGCGGTCGAAGGCGGGAACGACGATTTGCCCGCCGCCACGCAGGCCCTGCGTGAAGCGGAAGCCGTGGCCACGCAGGCCGAAGCGTCGCTGGCGGCGGCGCAGCGCGCGCTTGATGCGGATATGGCGCGCGCGCAATTGCTGGAAGGGCAGGCGGCGGCACGCGGCGCCGACATGCAGTCCGCTGAACGCGCTTCGCAACGTCAGGCGCGCGCGGGCCGGCTGGCAGAGGTGCGCAGCGGCCACGATGACCTTGACCGCCGCGTGCGCGACGCGCAAACGGCGCTTGCCGAACACCGGCCTGAATTGGTGGAGCAGGACGTTCAGCGCTATGAAAAATCGGCCGGCATCGAACGCGAGGCGCAGCACAAGCGCCACGGCGAGATCCTGCAACTGCAAGGAAAGCTGGATCAGGCGGGTGCACAAGGCTTGGGCGAACGCTTGTCCGAGGCCGCGGCCGACTGCGAGCGCCTGACGCGCCGTCGTGATGAGCTGTCGCGCCGTGCGGCGGCGCTGGACTTGTTGCTTAAGCTGCTGACCGACAAGCGCGCGGCGGCAACACAACGGCTGCAAGCGCCGCTGGCCCGCCGCTTGAATCACTATCTGGCCTTGCTGTTTCCCGACGCCGCGCTGCGCCTGGACGATGCCTTGTTGCCCACGGCGTTGCGGCGCGGGGATGGCGAAGATCTGCTTGATGCGCTGAGTTTCGGCACGCGCGAGCAGCTGGGCATCCTTGCGCGTTTCGCCTATGCCGACCTGTTGCAGGAAGCGGGGCGGCCCACCTTGCTGCTGCTGGACGACGCGCTGGTTCATACGGACGACGCGCGGCGCGACTTCATGAAGCGCGCCTTGTTCGACGCCGCTACCCGCCATCAGATTCTGATGTTCACCTGCCACGGCGATGCGTGGCGGGACATGGGTGTGGAGCAGCGGCGCATCGGCGGGTGAGGGCAAGCGTGGCGGCGAGGCTTGACGGGTTTCTGGCCTGTCGCTACGCTACGCAAATGCCCGCCGCCACGAACCTGCTTGCCTCGACCGCCGCTGCCCACGCAGCCGGCGGTTTTGCATGCGCGCGGGTCTTCGCGCGGGTCTTCTCTTCCCGGGTCTTGCCTTCAGTTATGGCGTCCCCTGTCGTCTTTTCCCCTGTCACTGCGGTAGTCCCTTCGGTGGTGCTTTCGCCGCCTGGGTCTCGTCCGGCCTCACCGCCTTCCGGCGGGGTTTCCGGCGCGTATCCGCCTTCCGGCGTGGTCTCCGGCGCGTATCCGCCTTCGGCGGTCGTAGCTGGCTAAACGCCGGTTCGTCTTCCCGACTCCAGCCCTTTCAGTTATCCGCACTATCGGTCGCATGATGCGCTGACGCCTTTGGCGCTCGCCGTGCGCAGCTGATCCGTGCGCGTCCCGCTTGGCGCATCGCCATGCAGGGGGCTGGAGCCTGTGCTTTTACCCTGACAGGTGAAACCTCATGTCTTTGAATCGATCTTCGTGGACGGCCTACGGCTCCACGGCCTTGTTCGTGCTGCTGTGGAGCGGCGGCGCAATCTTCGCGAAATGGGGGCTGTCGCATGCCTCTGCCTTTGGCTTTTTGCTGTTGCGCTTCATCCTGGCGTTGGCCGCGCTGGCGCTGATCTGCCTGTGGCGCAAACGCTGGCTGCCGGCGCCCGGCACTCGCTGGACGGTTGCGGTGACGGGCTTGCTGCTGATTGGCAGCTACTCCATCTGCTATCTGCTGGCGCTGGACCACGGCATCACGCCGGGCGTGCTGGCGACGTTGCTGGGTGCGCAACCCATCCTGACCTTGGCGGTGATGGAACGCCGCTACTCCCCCGCGCGTCTGGCCGGTTTGTTGCTGGCGTTGTCGGGCCTGGTGATGGTGGTGTTCCAAAGCATCGGCATGGCGCGGTTTTCGGTGGCCGGCATGGTGTTCGCGCTGGCGGCCTTGCTCAGCATGACAGCGGGCGCCATGCTGCAAAAACGCGTGAAGCAGGCGCCGATGGACGTGCTGCCCTTGCAGTACGCGGTCAGTTTGGCGCTGTGCCTGGTGTTCGCGCCGTTCCAGCCCCTGCGCGCCGAATGGGGCGTGGGGCTGGTGCTGCCGCTGATCTGGATGGGACTGGTGA
Source organism: Achromobacter sp. 10T422 (assembly GCF_056394065.1). Taxonomy (NCBI): domain Bacteria; kingdom Pseudomonadati; phylum Pseudomonadota; class Betaproteobacteria; order Burkholderiales; family Alcaligenaceae; genus Achromobacter; species Achromobacter sp. 10T422. The sequence goes on along the minus strand of NZ_JBFTHD010000001.1, from coordinate 230,431 downwards.
TTTCGGTGGGCGCGACGCTGCTGTTCTACCGGATGATCCAGGCCGGTAACCTCGTCAACGTCACCAGCCTGTTCTATCTGGTGCCGGCCGGCACCGCCGCGCTGGATTACCTGATTCTGGGCAACCGGTTGTCAGTGCTGAGCCTGGCGGGCATGGGCGCGATCCTGTTGGGGTTGATGCTGGTGCTGCGCCACCCGGCAGCCGCCATCACGCCAACGCGGGCGTCGCGTTCATCGGCCACGCGGGGCGGTTAGCGCTGGCGGGGGGCTGGCCGGCAGGGTCCTTGTGCTGGCCCTGCGGGTGGTGCTGGCTCTGCGGGTCGTGGGGGCTGTCCAGTTCGTCCGCGGCGTCTTGCCTATCCCGCGCGTCTGCCGCGTCCCGTCCCGCCCAGTGTCCGCTGACCAATTGGGCGGGGCGGCTTTGCGCCACCACGCGCGCGCACACGGACCAGGCGTCCAGCCTGACGCTCAGGCCGGCGTATACGCCGTGGCCGTCGCCCGCCTGGATCAGGCCGTCGGCCTGCACGCCTTCACCGGCCCTTATCGAACCTTGGGCGCGGATGTCGCCGCCTGCGATCATGCCCCAGCCTGATGCCAGGTGTTCGCCGCAGTCAATCGCGCCACCGGCCTGGATGCCGCTGCCCGCGTTGATTTCCTTTTCGGCGCGCACGTCGCCGCCCGTCTTGATGCCTTGGCCGCATTTGATGGCGCCTTGGGTCTGCACGTCTTGTCCGGCATGCAGGTGGCCGGTCACGGCCAAGTCCTGGCCCGCGCAGATGTCCCATTTTGCGCGCACGTTACCGCCACAATCCACGCGGGTGGCAACCTCGATGCCCCAGTCGGCCATGATGTCGCCGCCTGCGCGCAGGTTGCCGCCGCTGGCGATATTGGCGGCCACAGTGATGTTTTCGCCCGCCATGATGGTTTCGCCCGCGCGGATGCCGCCGCCCGTGATGATGCTGCGGCCGGTACGCACGACCGAGTCCACGTTGATGCCCATGCGCACTTCCAGCGTGCCGGCGAAGACGATCGCGTTCGCGTCCACGGCGTCCAGTTTCAGCACCGCATCGGTGGGGCCGAACTGGTCCAGCAGCCAGCAGGCGTCGCTGACTCGGCCGTCTGCGACCAAGGCGTCAAGCACGGCCTGGTAGTCCCCCTGTCCGTTGTGGTCGCGGATGAACCATTTGTAGCCTCCCGCGCAGGGGTTCTTGGCTTTGACGAATTTCTTGGTGAGTTGCATGGCGCTTAGACGAAGATCGGTGCGTGGCCGGGCCGCCGGCGCGCGGCAGGCAGCAAAGATTCAGGCGCGGGCGTCCGGCCACGCGGCAGGACAACCGCCGGCCGATGTCTGGCGGCAACCCGTAGCGATGTGCTCAGGCCGCCGGCGATTGGCCGGAATGAAAGAGGGGGGAGCGAAGACGCCGGCTGATTAGCCGGGCTTGGAGCGCGCGTAAGCGGAACGCGCGGCGACTTCCTGCGAGCTCAACAGAGTCGAGCGCAGGGCGCAAAGGACGCAAGCAGCGGGAGGGATGGGAGAAAAATCGGATCGCACGGGGCCAGATGCTAACACCCAGGCATCGCTAGTCAAGTGGGCAAGCCGTCCCCAATAAAGAGGGCGGCTTGCCCGCGGTGACGATCAGTTCGTCGAAACGATGTTGCGTTCCTTGGCGATGCGCTGGCGCAGTTCCAGTTCACGCTGGATCTGGGCGGCGTATTCGGCGGGCGTGTTGCCGTCCACCAGCGATCCGCCGTCAGCCAGACGTTGGACGATCTTCGGGTCTTTCAGCGCCTTGATGGCGGCATCATGGATGCGATCCACCACAGCCTTGGGGGTGCCGGCAGGGGCCACCAGCCCGTACCAGGCCATGTTGTCCATTTCAGGCAGGCCGCCTTCCTTGAAGGTCGGCACGTCCGGCAGGGCGGGCAGGCGCTTGGGGGCGGCCACGGCCAGGGCGCGCAGCTTGCCGGCCTGGATGTGGGGCATGGACGACGGCAGGTTGTCGAACTGGGCGTTCACCTGGCCGGCGATCACGTCATTTAGCGCCGGGCCCGAACCGCGGTAGGGCACGTGCACCATGTCGGTCTTCGTCAGGGACTTGAACAATTCGCCGTCCAGGTGGCCGATGCCGCCTGCGCCTGACGAGGCATAGCTGTACTTGCCCGGGTTGTCTTGCAGCAGCTTGATGAATTCGGCCAGGTTTTTGGCCGGCACGGCCGGGTTCACCGTCAGCACGTTCGGCACGTTCACCAGGTTGGTGATCGGCGTGAAGTCCTTGATCGGGTTGTACGGGTTCTTGGGGTTGGTGGCCGGGTTGGTGGCCATGGTGCTGACGGTGGCAACACCCAGCGTGTAGCCGTCCGGCGCGGAACGGACCAGCGCGTCGGCGCCGATCGAGCCGCCGCCACCGCCCCGGTTTTCAACTACGACGGCTTGGCCGAGCTCACGGCCCAGGCCTTCGGCCACGATGCGGGCCACGATATCGGTGGTGCCGCCGGCCGCAAACGGGACGATCAGGCGGATGGGTTTGTTGGGGTAGGGGTCGGCGGCGAGGGCCGCGGAACTAAAGCAGACGCCTGCAATGGCGGCGGCCAGAACGGCCTTGGCATGAGACAGCACGGTCAAGAGTCTTCTCCATATTGTTGTTCCGAGCCGGCCGGCTTCTTGGGCCGGCGTCGGTGAAGCGTGCGTAGCCGGATACGGGAGTTGCATACACTTCGTGGACGCAATTCCACACAGGAATCCCCCTACGGTCAACTCAGGATTCACCCTGCCTCGTGCCAAAATATTTTTTCGGTGTTGCAGCGGTGTCTGAAAATGACGTCAGTTAGGCGAAAAAGCCATGCCTGACAACAAGATGAACAGATGTCGATTAGCTGTCATTGCGCAATCATTGCGCAGTCATCGTGCTGTCATTAGCCGGGTTCACGCATAAATCTCTGCATAACTTACAAGAATCTGATATTTTTCGGATGAGATTCTTGGCCGGTCTTGCAAGAAAGCTATTGCGTTTGTTTCTGTCTGCGCCGTTCAATGGGCGTTGGTTGATGTCCCCGCGGGGCAACGTGTAGTGCAGCGACGCACCGGGCCAGGGTTCCGTCTTTGTTGTTAATCCCCGGTCTGTTTCGTCTTTCGCTGCCACGTGCTGGCGGGAGGGGGCCCGGACATTCTCGGAACGCCATGTCGCTGATCCTGATCCTCGCTCTGCCGTTTGCCGGCAGCCTGTGCGCCGCGCTGCTGCCTTCCAACGCTCGCAATGCCGAGGCGTGGCTGGCCGGCCTCATCGCGCTGGCCTGTGTGGTTCTGATTGCCAGTCTGTACCCGGAAGTCGCCAACGGCGGCGTGATCCGGGCGGACATGCCCTGGGCGCCCGCCCTGGGCCTGCAATTCACCCTGCGCATGGACGGCTACGCGTGGCTCTTCGCGCTGATCGTCTCCGGCATGGGCGCGCTGGTGGTGCTGTACGCGCGCTACTACATGTCGCCGGAAGACCCGGTGCCGCGCTTCTTCTCCTTCTTCCAGGCCTTCATGGCCGCCATGCTGGGCGTAGTGCTGTCCGGCAACCTGATCCAGCTGGTGTTGTTCTGGGAAATGACCAGCCTGGCGTCGTTCATGCTGATCGCCTACTGGCACCACCGCCTGGATGCCCGCCGCGGCGCGCGCATGGCATTGACGGTGACGGGTGGGGGCGGGCTCTGCCTGCTGGCCGGCGTGCTGATCCTGGGCCATATCGTGGGCAGCTACGACATGGATCGCGTGCTGGCCTCGGGCGATCTCGTCCGCGCCGACCCCTGGTATCCCGCCGTGCTGGTGTTGGTGGCGCTGGGCGCGCTGACCAAAAGCGCGCAATTCCCCTTCCATTTCTGGTTGCCCAACGCCATGGCGGCGCCGACGCCGGTGTCCGCCTACCTGCACTCGGCCACGATGGTGAAGGCAGGCGTGTTCCTGCTGGCGCGGTTCTGGCCGGTGTTGGCAGGTACGGATCAATGGTTCTGGATCATTGGCGGAGCAGGGCTGATCACACTGGTGCTGGGCGCGTACGCCGCCATCTTCCAGCAAGACATGAAGGGCGTGCTGGCGTATTCCACGATCAGCCATCTGGGCCTGATCACGCTGCTGCTGGGCTTGAACAGCGAGCTTGCGCTGGTGGCCGCCATTTTCCACATGATCAACCACGCCACCTTCAAGGCGTCGCTGTTCATGGCGGCGGGGGTGGTCGACCATGAAACCGGCACGCGCGACCTGAGCCGCTTGTCGGGCCTATATAAAGCCATGCCCATTACCGCCACCTTAGCGATGGTGGCGGCGGCGTCGATGGCTGGGGTGCCGCTGCTGAACGGCTTCCTGTCCAAGGAAATGTTCTTCGCCGAAACCACCTTCGTCAGCGGCGACCGCTTTACCGAGATCGGCCTGCCGCTGATGGCGACCATCGCTGGCGCCTTCAGCGTGGCCTATTCGCTGCGCTTCATTCTGCAAGTCTTCTTCGGCCCGCCGGCGACTGATCTGCCGCGTGCGCCGCACGAACCGCCGCGCTGGATGCTGTTCCCCAGCGCATTGCTGGTGTTCATGTGCCTGCTGGTGGGCGTGGTGCCCGGCCTTACGGTCGGCCCGTTCCTGGCGACCGCTGCGCGCAGCATCCTGGGCGAGAACATGCCCGAATACAGTCTGGCCGTGTGGCACGGGGTGAATCTGCCGCTGGTGATGAGCATGGTCGCAACCGCTGCGGGCGTGCTGCTGTATCTGGCGTTGCGGGCGCATCAGCGCGCCAACCCCGGGCGCGTGCCGTTCATCTATCGCCTGGATGGCCGGCGCACGTTTGAGGCCTTGCTGGACGGCTCCAGCGTGGCCGCTGCCTGGCTGCTGCGTTGGGTGTCATCCACGCGCCTGCAAGTGCAGATGCTGCTGATTGTGCTGGGGGCCTTGTTCGTGGCCTGGCTGCCGCTGCGCGGCGGCGGCTGGCTGGATGGCACCGAACGCATGTCGGCTATTGACCCGGCCTTTGCGCTGATGTGGGGGGTGGGCGCGGCCTGCGCGCTGGGCGCCGCCTATCAGGCCAAATACCACCGTCTGGCGTCACTGGCCCTGGCCGGTGGCGCGGGGCTGATCACCTGCCTGACCTTCGTCTGGTTCTCGGCGCCTGACCTGGCGTTGACCCAGTTGTCGGTTGAAGTCGTCACCGTGGTGCTGTTGCTGCTGGGCCTGCGCTGGCTGCCGCGCCGTATTGAACAGGACGACGAAGAAACCCTGAAGGCCACGTTGCGCGCCCGCGGCCGCCGCCTGCGCGACTTGCTGATGGCCACGGCCGCCGGCACGGGCATGGCGGCGTTGGCTTACGCCGTGCTGGTGCGCCCGCAAGGCGACACCATTTCGTCCTACTTCGTGGACCGCGCGCTGCCTGACGGCGGCGGCACCAACGTGGTGAACGTGATTCTGGTGGACTTCCGCGGCTTCGATACCTTTGGCGAAATCACGGTGCTGGGCATCGTGGCGCTGACGGTCTACGCGCTGCTGCGCCGCTTCCGTCCGGCCGCCGAAAGCGCCGACCTGCCGCGCCAGCAAAAGGAACAGGATGGCGGCGTGCCGGCCGCACCCGATATCAAGTCGGTAGTGCCGACGGGGTCGATGATGGTGCCGACGGTGCTGGTGCGCCTGTTGCTGCCTACCTCGGCGCTGATCTCGGTCTACTTCCTGCTGCGTGGCCACAATCAGCCGGGCGGCGGTTTTGTGGGCGGCCTGATTTTCGCCACGTCCGTCATCCTGCAATACATGGTGGGCGGCGTGTACTGGGTGGAATCGCGCAGCCGCCTCAACCCGCAGAACTGGATCGGCCTGGGCTTGCTGGCGGCAGGCGCCGCGGCGGTCACGGCATGGCTGGCGTACAAGCCGTTCCTGGCCGCGCTGGCCTGGGATGTGTCGCTGCCGGTGATCGGCCATATTCATTTGTCCAGCGTGCTGCTGTTCGACCTGGGCGTATACATGCTGGTCGTTGGCTCCACCGTGCTGGTGCTGGTGGCGCTGGCTCACCAATCGCTGCGCGCACAACGCAAGGCCGCCGCCGAGATGCAAGCGGCCGCCGCACAAACAGGGGAAGCCTGATGGAATTGATTTATGCCATTGCGATCGGCGTGTTGGCGGGCTCGGGCGTCTGGCTGCTGCTGCGCCCGCGCACCTTCCAATTCATCATGGGCCTGTCGCTCGTTTCCTATGCGGTGAACCTGTTCATCTTCGGCATGGGCCGGCTCACGTCGGGCCGCCCGCCGGTGCTGGACCCCGCCACGGCGCATGACCCTTCCTGGTACGCCGACCCCTTGCCGCAAGCACTGGTGCTGACGGCCATTGTGATCGGCTTCGCCACCACCGCGTTGTTCCTGGTTGTTCTGCTGGCCTCCCGCGGCCTTACGGGTACCGACCACGTTGATGGACGGGAGTCCCAATCTTGAGTTTCTGGCTTCAACACCTTCCAATTCTGCCGATCATCACGCCGCTGGTTGCGGGCGCGGTGATGCTGTTGCTGGCCGATACCAGCCGCTACACGCGGGGCGCCATTTCAATGGTTGCGACCCTGGCGCAACTGGCGGCCGCCATCGCCTTGCTGGTGGTGGCGGGCGGCGGCGTGCCAGACGTTTGGCCGACCGGGGTAGGGGTCTACCTGGTGGGCGACTGGCCGGCGCCCTTCGGCATCGTGCTGGTCGTCGATCGTCTGGCCGCCGTCATGCTGACGCTGACCGCCGTGCTGGGCCTGGCGACGCTGACCTACGCGCTGGCCCGCTGGGACCGCGCGGGCGTCCATTTCCATTCGCTGTTCCAGTTCCTGCTGATGGGCCTGAACKGCGCCTTCCTGACGGGCGACCTCTTCAACCTGTTCGTGTTCTTCGAAGTGCTGCTGGCAGCCTCCTATGGCCTGCTGCTGCATGGCTCGGGCGTGGCGCGCGTCAGCGCCGGCCTGCAATACATCGCCGTGAACCTCGTGGCGTCGTTCCTGCTGCTGATCAGCATCGCGCTCATCTATGGCGTCACCGGCACCTTGAACATGGCCGACTTGGCCCTGCGTGCCGGCAATCTGGCGGGCCCCGACCGCATGCTGTTCGAAGCCGGCGCAGCTATTCTGGGCGTGGCCTTCCTGGTGAAGGCGGGCGCGTGGCCGCTGAACTTCTGGCTGGTCAAGGGCTACGGTTCGGCCGGTGCGCCCATTGCGGCCATGTTCTCCATCATGACCAAGGTCGGCATCTATGCGCTCTTGCGCATCGGCTCGCTGCTGTTGCCCTCGGGGGCGCCCGCGGCCTTCAGCCTGGACTGGATGTTCGCAGCGGGTCTGGCCACGCTGCTGTTCGGCGCGCTGGGCCTGCTGGCCACGCAGCAGCTGGAGAAGATGGTGGGCTACTGCGTCATCGTTTCGGCCGGCACGCTGCTGACGGCGCTGGGCATGCCGGGCGTCACCTTGACCGGCCCCGCGCTGTTCTACCTGATCAGTTCCGTGCTGACGACGGGCGCGTTCTTCATGCTGGCTGAACTCATCGAGCGCACGCGCAGCTTCGGCGCGAACGTGCTGGCCGTGACGCTCGACGCGTTCGACCTGGACGACCCAGCCTCGGTCAACCGGTCCGACGACGTGGTGGGCGTGGCCATTCCGGCGGCCATGGCTTTCCTGGGGCTGGCCTTCATTTGTTGCGCCTTGCTGGTGACGGGCTTGCCGCCCTTGTCGGGTTTCGTGGCCAAGTTCTCGCTGTTGTCGGCGGCGGTGTCCGCCGCCACGGAATCCGCACCGCCGATGGACGCGTGGATTCTGGTGGCCGCCGTGCTCGTGTCGGGCCTGGCGGGCCTGGTCGGCTTGAGCCGCACGGGTATCCGCGTGTTCTGGGCCAGCGACGATCGCAGCACGCCGCGTCTGCGCGTGATCGAAGCGGGTCCGGTGGCCGTGCTGCTGCTGTTGTGCGTGGGCCTGGCGGCGGGCGCAGGCCCGGTGTCGGCCTACCTGGACGACGCGGCGCGATCGCTGGATCAACCCAAGTCTTATATTGATGCCGTCATGTCCGCGCAAACCGTGCGCGGCGCTCAAGGAGGAAGCTGATGCGCCGTGTTTACTTCCTTTTTCTGCCGGTATTCCTGTTCGTCCTGTGGCTGGTGCTGAACGAAAGCCTGTCGGCCGGGCAGATCGCGCTGGGCGCGGCGTTGGCGCTGTGGTTCACCTGGGCTGCATCCCGGCTGCGTCCGCTGCATGCGCGTCCGCACCGGCTCTGGAAGGCCGTGCCCCTGTTCCTGCACGTGACGGTCGACATCATCAAGTCGAACATTGCCGTGGGCAAACTGATCCTGAACCCCCGGCGAAATGATTTTTCGCCCGGCTTCATCATGATCCCGCTGACGATGCGCGACCCGCACGGTCTGGCGATGCTGGCCTGCATTGTCACCTATACCCCTGGCACGGTCTGGGTCGACCTGACGCCCGATCACAGCCTGAAGCTGCACGTGCTTGATCTTCAGAACGAAGACGACTGGGTCAAGCTGGTGCAGGAGCGCTACGAGCGCCCGTTGATGGAGATGTTTGAATGACTATGAACACCGCACTGTATTGGGCGGCGTCCTTCGCCCTGGTGTGTTTCGCGCTGGGCATGGTGTTTGCCGCGATCCGCCTGCTGCGCGGACCCACCGCGCAGGACCGCGTGCTGGCGCTGGACACGCTGTATATCAACGGCATGTTGACCATGCTGGTCTTCGGCATCCGCTCGGGCTCGTCGCTGTACTTCGACATCGCGCTGCTGATCGCCTTGTTCGGCTTCGTCGGTTCCACTGCGATGGCGCGCTTCCTGTTGCGCGGCGAGGTGATCGAGCCATGATCGAGGCCACCATCCCCCTGTGGGCCGGCATTCCCGCCTGCATCCTGCTGGTGTTGGGCGGCTTGCTGGCGCTGACCGGCTCGGCCGGCCTGCTGCGCTTTCGCTCGTTCTACGCCCGCATCCACGCGCCCACCTTGGGCAACACACTGGGTTGCGGCTGCGTGCTGGCTGCATCGATCCTGGTGTTCTCGGCCTTGTCCGCGCGTCCGGTGTTTCACGAAGTGATCATCACGCTGCTGCTGGTGGTGTCGTCGCCCGTGACGGCAATGCTGCTGATGCGCGCCGCGACCTACCGCAAGCGCCTGACCAAGGCCGACGCCGACCTGGACGCCCGCTAGCACTGGTAACAAGCGCCACGGCTTGTGAACGGCACACGCCGTGCTGCGCCGCGGAATTGAACGCAACAGGGGCCAACCGCCCCTGTTTTTTCGTCTGGATTTCCGTCTGGCCCCCGGCCTGCGCAAATTCGGTGCCTGATACGACAACTTACGAATTCATGTTGCTCGACATGTCCCCGGCGCGGCATCGTGGGATAGTGGATTCCAAGCAAGCGGCGTGACCGCTGTCGGGTCACTGCCGTTTTCGGTTCAATTCTTAAAGGAGCTGGCCATGAACAAACGACCCATGCATACCAAACGCCTTGCAGCATCCCTTTGCGCGGCGGGCTTGATGTTGGCCGCGGGAGCGGTCCACGCGGCGGATGCCATCGGCCGCGCCGGCATCCAGTCCCAGTACGAACAGGATGTGGCCAAGTGCAAAAGCGGCAACACCAACCAGGACCGCGCAACCTGCATGCGCGAAGCCGGCGCCGCGCGCGATGAAGCCAATCGCCAGAATTTGAAGGATGGAAGCACGGACCAGCATCAGCAGAACATGGTTGACCGCTGCAACCGGCTGCCCGCCACCGCGCGGCAGGACTGCCTGACCCAGATGTCGTCGCCCACCAACGTGCGCGGCAGCGTGCAGGGCGGCGGCGTGCTGCGCGAAACCGTGATCCAGGTGCCGGCCGGCAGCGTGCCGCCTCCGGCCCCGGGTATGGCGCCGCCTCCGCCCGCCTCGGGCATGGCGCCTCCGCCTCCCGCCCCGGGCTCGGTGCCGCCCGCTACCGGCACGATGAACGCGCCGATGCGTCAATAAACGCGGGAAGGGCGCGCGGCCACGGGCGTAACGTGGCCATGCGCAGGTGCAGCGCATACCCGCGCCCATTCCTGAGCTTGCGGCCCGATCATGGCCGAAGCGCAAGCGCCACCAGCAAGCGCCACCAGCAAGCAACACCAGCAAGCAACACCAGCAAGCAACACCAGCAAGCAATACCGGCAAGCAATACCCACAAGCAACACCGCGCACAGCCGCCACCACATTCAGGCAAAATGGCGGCTGTGCGCTTTTTTGCGCCGTCCGTTTGCGTCCTTTCGCGCCCGCCGTTTCGTTTCCACTCGTCCTTATCCCCCAATTCCATGTCCGACGTCATCGCCCTGATTTTCGACTTCGACGACACGCTGGCTTCAGACAGCACGTCGGGTTTTCTCGAAAGCATCGGTGTGGACACGGCCTCGTTCTGGAAAGACGAGGTGGACCCCTTGCTGTCGCAGCAAGACTGGGACCCCGTGCCCGCCTATCTGTACAAGATGATCCAGCTGTCGCAGGCCGGCACTCACGGCCTGATCACGCAGCAGCGCTTGAAAGAGTGGGGCGCCCGCCTGGACTTGCATGACGGCGTGCCGACCTTGTTCCAGCGCCTGCGCGCGGCCGTGCGCGCCGAACAGCCGCAAGTGCAGCTTGAGTTCTATCTGATCTCAAGCGGCATTGGCGACGTGGTGCGCTCCACGCCCATCGCGCATGAATTCACCGAGATCTGGGCGTCCGAATTCGTCTACGGCGAAGACGGCGGCATTACGTTCCCGCGCCGTATCGTCAGCTTCACCGACAAGACGCGCTACCTGTTCCACATTCAGAAAGGCATCATCGGCCGCGACTTCCGCAACAAGCCCTTCGAGGTCAACCGCAAGGTGCCCGAAGACCGTTTGCGCGTCCCGTTCGACCAGATGGTGTTCGTGGGCGACGGCTATACCGACATTCCGTGCTTCTCGCTGATCCGCCGCGCAGGCGGTTTTGCGTTCGGCGTCTGGGACCCTAAGCATCGCGACAAGCGTAGCCGCGCCTGGGGCTTCATCGAAGAAGGGCGGGTGTCGAACCTGAACCAGGCCCGCTACGACGAAGAAGCGGAACTCTACCAATGGCTGGAAGAGGCCGTGACCAGCCTGGCCGGCCGCATCGCCCTGAAATCGCGGGTGTACCGTGGTTGAGGTCGACGGCACTGCCGACGCCACTACCGCCGCGTTTTCGGCCTGGACCGAAGAAGACGCCCGCTACATCCGTCTGGCCCTTGAAGAAGCGCAGGCCGCGTACGACATCGGCGAAGTGCCGGTTGGCGCGCTGGTTGTGTCGGCCAAGGGCGAGATCCTGGGGCGTGGCTACAACCGCACCATCATCGACCACGACCCCACCGCGCACGCCGAGATCGTCGCCTTGCGCAACGCGGCGCGCCAACTGGAAAACTACCGTCTGCCCGGCATCACCGTGTACGTCACGCTGGAGCCTTGCGTCATGTGTATCGGCGCCATGCTGCATGCGCGGCTCGCGCGCGTCGTGTTCGGCGCCTACGACCCGAAGACCGGCGCGTGCGGCAGCGTGCTGGACGTGGGCTCGGTCCCGAAACTCAATCATCACACTTCAGTCACCGGCGGCGTGCTGGCGGAACCCTGCGGCGACCTGCTGCGCCGGTTCTTCCGCGAACGCCGCGCCAAGGAATCCATCGCATGAGCACCCCTACGCATGACCACGATCACGGCCCCACCTGCGGGGATGATTGCGGGCATGACCACAGCCATGATCACGCCCACTCGCTGCCGGACGCGCGTGGCATCTACCTGATCTCGCCGTCTTCGGCCGTGCGCGACCCGGCCACGGTGGAACTGGCGCGCGAACGCTTGCAGCAGCAAGGCTTCAAGACCGCGCTGGACCGCACTGCCTTGGCCGAGCATCAGCGCTTTGCCGGCACGGACGCCCAGCGTCTGGCCTGCCTGACGCGCGCCACCAAGCAGAAGCTGCCGATCGTCATGGTGACGCGCGGCGGCTACGGCATGGGCCGGCTGCTGGACCAGATCGACTGGAAGGCCATGGCCGACAGCGGCAAGCGCTTCGTGGGCTTGAGCGACTTCACCGCGTTCAACCTGGGCCTGCTGGCCAAAACCGGCGCGGTCAGCTATTCCGGCGCGACCGCCGTGGCGGACTTCGGCGGCAAGAAAGTCGACGACCTGACCGAAGCGCTGTTTGGCGAAGTCATGCGCGGCGAACTGGAAATCTTGAGCTTCGAAACGCAGGACGCCGACGCCGTCGACGCCCGCGGCATCCTGTGGGGCGGCAACCTGGCGATGGTGACGTCGCTGATCGGCACGCCCTACATGCCGAAGATTCGCGGCGGCATTCTGTTCCTGGAAGACGTGGCCGAACATCCGTACCGCGTCGAACGCATGCTGATCCAGCTGTGGCAGGCGGGCATCCTGGCCAAACAAAAGGCCATCGTGCTGGGCCGTTTCACCGATTACAAGCTGGCGCCGCACGACAAGGGCTACGACCTGCATGAAGTCGTGGCGTGGCTGCGCAAGACGGTCAAGGTGCCGGTCATCACCGGTTTGCCCTACGGCCACGTGGCCACCAAGGCCACCTTGCCGATCGGGCAGAAGGTGGGCATTGCCACCGAAAAGGGCCTGGCGCATCTGGTACTGGACGAACACCACCACTGATCGCCGCAGTCAGCGTCACCCTTACGGGTCCCGCGCAAGCCGGACCCGTAAAGTCATTTGCTACACTATCGGGTTTCCTCGCATGCGTCTTCGGACGCCTACAGACTCAAATACACCGTGATATCCACAGCCAATCTCACCATCCAGTTCGGTCCCAAGCCCCTTTTCGAGAACGTCAGCGTCAAGTTCGGGGAAGGCAACCGGTACGGGCTGATCGGGGCCAATGGGTCCGGTAAGTCTACGTTCATGAAGATCATCGGCGGCGACCTCGAGTCCTCCGGTGGCAACGTGTCGCTGGAGCCGGGCGTGCGCCTGGGCAAGCTGCGCCAGGACCAATTCGCGTTTGAAGACCTGCGCGTGCTGGACGTCGTCATGATGGGCCACACCGAAATGTGGGCCGCCATGTCCGAGCGTGACGCGATCTACGCGAACCCGGAAGCCACCGAAGACGACTACATGCGCGCGGCCGACCTGGAAGCCAAGTTCGCCGAGTACGACGGCTACACCGCCGAAGCGCGCGCAGGCGAACTGCTGCTGGGCCTGGAAATTGCCGTTGACCAGCACAACCTGCCGATGCGCGAAGTGGCCCCGGGCTGGAAGCTGCGCGTGCTGCTGGCGCAGGCGCTGTTCTCGAACCCCGACGTCCTGCTGCTGGACGAGCCCACCAACAACCTGGATATCAACACCATCCGCTGGTTGGAAAACGTGCTCAACGGCTACCAGAGCACGATGATCATCATCAGCCACGACCGCCACTTCCTGAACCAGGTGTGCACGCACATGGCCGACGTGGACTACGGCGAAATCCGCATTTACGCGGGCAACTACGACGACTACATGCTGGCCTCCACCCAGGCCCGCGAACGCCTGGTGTCCAACAACGCCAAGGCCAAGGAACGCGTCGCCGAACTGCAAGACTTCGTGCGCCGCTTCGCCGCCAACAAGTCGAAGTCGCGCCAGGCGACCTCGCGCTTGAAGCAGATTGACCGCATCAAGGCCGACCAGGTCGTGGTCAAGCCGTCGTCGCGCCAGAACCCCTACATCCGTTTCGAGCAGAACAAGGTCATGCACCGTCTGGCCGTCACGGTTGAAAACCTGACCAAGGCGTACGACGCGCCCGTCATCACCAAGTTCTCGGCCATGGTCGATGCGGGTGAAAAGATCGCCATCATCGGCGCGAACGGCGTGGGTAAGACCACCTTGCTGCGCCTGCTGGCCACCGAATTGCAGCCGGATTCGGGTTCGGTGAAATGGTCCGACAACGCTGACCTGGGTTACATGGCGCAGGACGTGTCCGACCAATTCCTGCAAACCGACATCAACCTGCTGGACTGGATGGGCGACCACCGCCAGCCGGGTGACGACGACCAGTCGATCCGTTCGGTGCTGGGCCGCCTGCTGTTCTCGGCGGATGATCTGCCCAAGGCGCCCAAGGTGCTGTCGGGCGGCGAAAAGAACCGCATGACCTTCGGCCGCCTGATGCTGGGCCGGCACAACGTCATGCTGCTCGACGAGCCCACCAACCACTTGGACATGGAATCGATCGAATCCCTGCAATTCGCACTGGAAAAGTACGAAGGCACGCTGGTGTTTGTGTCGCATGACCGCGAATTCGTGAGCGGCCTGGCCACCCGCGTGATCGAAATCCTGCCGTCTGGCGAGATCATCGACTACCGCGGCGGCTACGAAGACTATCTGGAATCGCGCGGCATCGAAGCCTGATGATTTCCGCCTGAAGTCATCCAGCACGGCGCGTCCCTCAGGGGCGCGCCGTGTTGTTTTCAGCCCGCCGATGTTCAGCAAGCTGCAATATTGATTGCGCTATCATCGGGTTTACCCTGAACCGTTCGGTCAGGCAACTCCACGCCTCCCATGTCTCCCACACCGCATACCGCGCCCGACGGCGCGCAGATCAGCACGTTCACGCTGACGGCTCGCATTGTTTCCATCGCGTTCTTCACCTTCATCTGCTACCTGGCCATCGGCCTGCCGCTGGCCGTGCTGCCGGGTTACGTGCATGACAACCTGGGCTATGGCACCGTGCTTGCGGGTTTGGCGATCAGCGTGCAGTACGTGGCGACCTTGCTCAGCCGCTCGCACGCGGGCCGCATGGCCGATACGGTGGGCCCTAAGCAGACGGTGGTGATCGGCATGGTGGCCTGCGCGGCCAGCGGCGTGTTCCTGTTGTTGGCCTATGCGTTTGAACGCAGCGCCTGGCTGAGCCTGAGCGCCATCATCGTCAGCCGGCTGGCGCTGGGCTTTGGCGAAAGCTGGGTGGGCACCGGGTCAGCGACCTGGGCGATTGCCCGCGTCGGCCCGCTGCATACCGCGCGCGTCATTTCCTGGAACGGCATCTGCACCTACGGTGGCCTGGCGTTGGGCGCACCGTTAGGCGTGCAGCTTGAAAAGGAATGGAGCATGGGCGCGCTGGGCGGCGCGGTGCTGCTGCTTGGGCTGGCGGGCTTGGGCTTGGCGGTGTCGCGCGCGGCGGTCGCTATCGTGGGCGGCCATCGCATGGCGTTCAAGAGCGTGGTGCTGCGCGTCTTCCCGCACGGGATGGCGCTGGGGCTAGGTTCCGTGGGTTTCGGCACGCTGGCGGCCTTTGTGGCGCTGTATTACACCAGCATGTCCTGGGAGGGCGCGGCGCACGCGCTCAGCGCATTCGGCTGCGCCTTCATCGGCGTGCGTCTGCTGTTTGCGGGCACCATCACGCGCTTTGGCGGCTTCCGCGTGGCGCAGGTGTCGTTCCTGGTTGAGGCGGCGGGTTTGCTGCTGCTGTGGCTGGCGCCCAATCCCACCGCCGCGCTGCTGGGCGCCGCGCTGACGGGCTGCGGCTTCGCGCTGGTTTTCCCGGCGATTGGCGTGGAAGCGGTGGCGCGTGTGCCGGCCGGCAGCCGTGGTGCGGCGCTGGGCGCGTACTCGGCATTCCTGGACTTGGCGCTGGGCGTAACCGGCCCCGTCGCCGGGTATATCTCCAGCGGCTACGGCTATCCGTCGATCTTCCTGTCCGCCGCGCTGGCGGTGCTGATCGGCTTCATGATCGCGTTTGGCCTGCAACGGCACGCCAATCGGCAAGCGGCTGCCGTGTCGACGCCGGCTTCGGCAGGGTGATCGCAGCGCCCTGGGTGGGGGCGAGGCGCGCGCGGATGCGTCGTGGCGGGAAGTGGTTTGATATAACCTGAAGATGTAAAGACATTCAATATTGATCGTTTGAATTCATATAACGAATTGTTAGATTTAGGCCTCGTCTCCACGCGCGCCCACGATTCGTTCCATGAACCTGACCTTCGACCACGTCCACAAACACTTCGGCGACATGCCCGTTGTGGATGGCTTTACCAGCGAAATCAAGACCGGTGAACTGGTCGCCCTGGTCGGCCCGTCGGGCTGCGGCAAATCCACGCTGCTGCATCTCGCGGCCGGCCTGGAAAAGCCGACGCAAGGCAGCGTGTTGGCCGACGGCCAAGCCGTGGCCGGCCCGCATCCCAGCCGCACGCTGGTGTTCCAGGAACACGCGCTGTATCCGTGGCTGACTCTGGAAGACAACGTGGCGCTGGCGCTGGAATTCCAGAACACGCCCAAGAAGCGCGCTCGCGAAGCCGCCCGCCACTGGCTGGCGCGCGTCAGCCTTGGCGGCTTCGAACACTATTACCCCCATCAGGTGTCCGGCGGCATGCGCCAACGCGCGGCGCTGGCCCGCGCGTTCATCGCGCAGCCCAAGACGATGCTGATGGACGAACCCTTCGGTGCGCTTGACGCGCTGACTCGCCTGAGTCTGCAAGATGTGCTGCGCCAATTGATCGCCCAGGAAAAGCCCACGGTGCTGCTGGTTACGCACGATGTGGACGAAGCCTTGTTCCTGGCCGACCGCATCGTCGTCTTCAGCCCGCGCCCGGCGCGCGTGCTGCGCGAATTCAATCTGGCGCATCGCGAAAAAACGCACGACCTGTCGGACCTGGCTGCTGAAAAGCGCGAAATCCTGCGCCTGTTGGGCATCGCGGTCGACGGTTCGCAAGCGCATTCTGATCTGGCTCTGGCGGCCTGACGTCCTCTTCCATCTGTGGCGGCGCTGCGGCGTCGCCGACCTTGAATTCCCTGGAGCTCCCTCTCATGAAATTGAAGCAATGGCTGTCTCTGCCGCTGGCGGCTGCGCTGCTGGCCGCAGCCCCCGCAATGGCTGCCGAAAAATTCCGCGTGGGCTATCTGCGCGTGATGGACGACGCGCAAGCGATCGTGGCGCAAGAGGGCGGTTTCTACAAAAATGCGGGCCTGGATTCCGAACTCATCGAGTTCAAGTCGGGCACCGATCTGATCAAGGCGATTGTCGGCGGCCAGCTCGACATCGGCGTGCTGGGCTTCACCAACGCGGTGGCGTGGGCCTCCAAGGGCGCTGACCTGAAAGTGGTGGGCGGCGCGCAGCAGGGCTATCACTCGCTGATCGTGCGTGACGATTCCGGCATCAAGGACATCGCCGGCCTGAAGGGCAAGACGCTGGCATCGCAAGCCGAAGGCAGCACGGCCGACGTCGTGTTGAAGGGCGTGGTGCTCAAGCAGGGCAATCTGGGCGCAGACGACGTCAACGTCATGGGCGTGAGCCCGGCCGTGGCGGTGCAGTCGCTGGTAGGCAAGCGCGTGGACGCGGCCTTCCTGTTCGAACCCTATGACCGCATCGCGCAGCTGGTGGCGCCGGTCAAGCAGATCTATGAAGTGGGTCAGGCCTGGCCGTTCCCGTGCATGGTCGTGATCACGTCGGGCGAAACGCTGGCCAAGCGCAAGGATGACGTCTGGAAGGCGCTGGACGCCCAGAACCAGGCCATCGCGCTGCTGCAAAAGGAACCGGCGCAAGCGTCCAAGCTGATCGCGTCGTACTTCATTGCCGAACCCACGCTCAAGACGCTGACCCGTGGCGAACTGCCGCGCGAAACGGTGATTGCCGAAGCCATCAGCACGCAGGTGTTCACGCCGAAGCTGACGCAGAAGGACACCGCGCGCATGCAGGAAATTGCCGACATCCTGCAAGCTCAGGGTTCGCTGAAGACGCGCGACGGCAAGCCGTATGACGTGTCCAGCATCGTTGATTTGTCCTGGCAAGAGGCGCGCAAACTTTGAGCTCGTCTACCCGAGTGACCGGCGCCCGCAAGCATTTTGCGGGCGTTTTGGGCGTCCTGTTCATACTTGCGTTGTGGCAGCTGGCGGCGTTCGCGTTGCCTGATTTCCTGATGCCGGGCGTGCCTGCGGTGGTTGAACGCCTGTTCGAAGACCTGGGCAAGCAATCGTTCCATCAAAGCCTGCTGGGCACCTTGGGCCGCCTGGGCGCGGGCTACGGCTTGGCGTTGGCGGCGGGCATCGGCTTTGGCCTGGTGGCTGCGGTGCTGTTCTTCTTTCGCGAAGTGCTGCGCAGCGCGATCGTCATTCTGCAATCGATTCCGTCGATTGCGTGGGTGCCGCTGTTCCTGATCGTGATGGGCTTTGGCAACACGCCCATCATCGTGGTGGTGGCGCTGTCGGCGTTCTTCCCGGCCGCGCTCAGCGTCATGAACGCCACCGAATCCGTGCAGCGCGTGCACGTGTCGGCCGCGCGCGTCATGGGCGCCACGCGCTGGGGGCTGGTCAAGCGCGTGTACCTGCCCGCCGTCATGCCCGAGCTGATCACCGGCGCGCAGTTGGCGTTTGGCAACGCGTGGCGCGCGTTGATTTCGGCCGAGATGCTGATCGGCTTCGGCAAGGGCCTGGGCCGTTCGCTGGCGTATTCAGGTGAGATCGCCGACATGACCGGCGTGATGACCAACATTCTGGTCATTGCCGTGCTGGCCGCGCTGATCGATCAATTCGTGCTTGAAAACCTCAAGCACCGGCTGCTGCGCTATCAGTACGTGTAAGCATCGGACACGCATCATGCGCCGCCTTTCCCTTGCTCTGCTGACCGCATGCGCCTTGCTGACCGGCATGGCGCATGCGCAACCCGCTGGCTTTGCCGCCGCGAAAGCGCGCGGTGAGTTGGTGGTGGGCGTGCCGTATCTGGCCCCGCCTCCCGTGGCGGGCGCAAAGATCCGCACGCCCGATGGGCTGGACGCAAACATGGCCGACAAGCTCGGCCAAAGCCTGGGGCTGCCGGTGCGCTTGCATCAGGTGGCCGCGGCAGACGCGGCCGCCGCCTTGTCCGCAGGGCAGGTGGATGTGGTGCTGGCCGATAGCGCCGCCGGCCAACCGCAAGCCGTGGCAGTGCAGCCCACGGGCTACGGCACGCGGCCCAAGGCCGTTATCCGCAGCGACACGCGCTGGCGCAAGCCGTCTGATGTGCAAGGCCGCAGCGTCTGCATGGCCGAAGCGGCTACTGATGCCCGCAAGCTCGCCGAGAGCTGGGGCGCGGTGGTGCGCACGTACCGCGTGCCGTCGGATGCGCTGGTTGCAGTGCGTGAAGGCGCGTGCGATATCGGTCTGGTGGACGACACGGTCTGGGAACCGCTGGTGCGCTTTCCCGAATGGAAAAAATTCTCGTCGACCTTGGCTCCCGATGGCGCGCGCCGCGATCGCGTATGGCTGCTACCGGCCCATGACGCCGCGGGCCGCGCCTGGCTGGCGGACGAAATGCGGGCCTGGGATCGCGCGGGCGCCTGGAAAGCGATGACGGCGAAATGGGCGCGCGACGTGGCCTTCGACGTCTATCTGGACCAGGAAGTCCCCGACTGCCACGGCTAGAGACGCGCGTGCGCCAGCACTTACAATGCCGGGCATGACGCACACGTTGACCGCTCCTTGCTCGTATCAGGAAGACATCAAGAAAAGCCGCTTTGTCGGCTACGCCGCGCCGGTCGCCACGGTGGACGAGGCGATGCGTTTCTTTGCCGAGCGCAGCGACCCCGAAGCCACCCACAATTGCTGGGCCTACCGCATCGGGCAGGAATACCGATTTAACGATGATGGCGAACCCGGCGGCACGGCCGGCCGTCCCATTTTGCAAGCCATCGAAGGGCAGGACATGGACCGCGTGGCGGTGCTGGTCGTGCGCTGGTATGGCGGCATCAAGCTGGGGGCGGGCGGCCTGGTGCGAGCCTACGGCGGCTGCGCCGCAAATTGCCTGCGTCTGGGCGAACGCACCGAAATCGTGGACCTGGCAACCGTGACCTGCACGTGCGGCTTTGCGGAACTGGCGCTGCTGAAGTCGCGGCTGGCGCAGGCGGGCGCGGTAGTGCAGCAGGAAGATTTCAAAGAAGAGGGCGTGGCGCTGTGCTTCGTGGTGCCGCGCACTGCGGTAAGTGACCTGGAGGTCACCGTCGCCAACATCACGCGGGGGCGCTCGGCCTGGGAACTGGTGTCGTGACCCGGACCTGATTGAATCCTGCGCAACAATGAAAAGGGGCCCGCTGTCGGGCCCCTTAGTTGTTTACGCGTTCTGGCTGTCTTGCGCCGCGGCGATTTCCTGGTGGACCTTTTCCATGTCCACTTCCTTGATCTTGGCGAGCAGCTCGTTCAGCTGGCCGCCCGACAAGGCGCCGGGTTGCGAGAACAGCAGGACCTTCTCACGGAAGACCATCAGCGTGGGGATCGAGCGGATACCCAGGGCGCCGGCCAATTCCTGCTCAACGTCAGTGTTCACCTTGGCGAACGTGACGTCGGTGTGCTCGGTCGCGGCTTGCTCGAACACGGGAGCAAAACCACGGCAGGGGCCACACCAGGGAGCCCAGAAGTCGACGATCAGGGTGCCGTCGGGGGTGATGGCGTCCTGGAAGCTGTCTTTGGTGAGTTCAACAATACTCATTTTGTATCCTTGCCGCGATGCACGGCGCAAAAGGCGGTGTCAGAGATTCAGGGTGTGCCTGCCCCGGACCTGATTCGGCGACGCTTGATGTGCCACGCGCTCTGTCGGTAATAGTAGAGCCGTCGATAGCTGCGTCGCAATGGTTAGCGCTATGGAGAGCGCAGTCAGCGGTGCTTTAGACCGCGGTTTTTGTGGAGACGCCGGCGTCGTTCTTCAACGACGCGACAATTTCGAAGGAGCGCAGGCGGTCGGCGATGTCGAAGAAGTCGGACACGATCATGACTTCATCGGCTTCTGTTTCGGCCACCAGCGCTTCCAGACGGCGCTTGACGGTATCGGGTCCGCCCACGATGGACGCGCCCAATCTTTGATTGACCGCTTCACGCTCCCATTCGTTCCACAAACCGTCCATATTCTCGACCGGCGGCTGCAATTGCAGGCGGTGGCCGCGCACGAGCGACAGGAATTTCAGCTGCTGCGTGGTGGCCTGGCGCTGAGCGGCCTCGTCGGATTCCGCCGCCACCACCGGCACGCCGATCATGGCGTACGGGCGGGCCAGCGTGGCCGATGGCTTGAACAGATGCCGGTACAAGCGCATTGCCGCCATGCCCTCGGGCGAGAAGTGCCCCGCAAACGAGAAGGGCAGACCCAATTCCGCGGCCAGACGGGCGCTGAAATCACTGGAGCCCAGCAGCCAGATCGGAATATCCAGGCCTTCGCCGGGAATGGCGCGCACCGGCTGTCCCGGGCGTGACGCCGCCAGGAAGCCGCGCAATTCCTCGACCAGCGCCGGGAACTCCAGGCCACTGCGGGGGCCGCGGCGCAGCGCGTGCTGGGTCGCACCGTCGCTGCCGGGCGCACGGCCCAAGCCCAGGTCGATACGGCCCGGGTACAGCGTTTCCAGCGTGCCAAACTGTTCGGCGATGACCAGCGGCGCATGGTTGGGCAGCATGATGCCGCCGGACCCGACGCGCAGCGTGCTGGTATGGCCTGCAACGTGGCCAATCAGCACCGCCGTGGCGCTGGAGGCTACGCCATTGATGTTGTGATGCTCGGCCAGCCAGAAGCGCTTGTAGCCCAAGCGTTCAACGTGCTGCGCCACCGCCACGGTATTGCGGAAGGCGTCAGCCGCGTCGCGGCCCTGAACAATCGGGGCCAGGTCAAGGACCGAGAACGGAATGCGGGCGAGGGCGCTCATGCGGACACCTCAGCGTGCAAGGCGTGACAGGGCGGCAGTGCGGGGGCAAATCGGGTAAGGCGCAAGGTGGACTCCATATACCGTGATACATGGGGAGTGTATCGGCGAAATCAAGCTGAACCGGCAGCAACCTTGTGGGCGGGCGGGTTGTATTGGCTGAGACTATCTTGATGATTGCCTGGGCTGATCGGCCCCGCGCGCGCCCAATAAAAAAGCCGCCACGGCCATGCCGGGCGGCTTTCGTTGCGAGCAGACGCCGCTTATTCCGGGAAGAACGCGTAGCGGATCACGAACAGCACCGCCACCAGCCACGTGGCCGGATGCACGTCGCGGACCTTGCCCGTGGCGGTTTTCAGCACCACGTAGCTGATGAAGCCGAAGGCAATGCCGTTGGCGATGGAGTACGTGAAAGGCATGACCAGCGCCGTCAGGGCGGCCGGCGTGGCTTCGGTGACTTCGTTCCAGTCGATGTCGATCAGCTCGCGCATCATCAGGCCGGCCACATAGAGCAAGGCGGGGGCGGTGGCGTAGGCCGGCACGGCGCCTGCCAGCGGCGAAATGAACAGCGCGGCCAGGAACAGCAGGGCGACGACCAGTGCGGTCATGCCGGTGCGCCCGCCTGCCTGCACGCCCGAGGCGCTTTCCACAAACGCCGTCGTGCTGCTGGTGCCCAGTGCGGAGCCTGCGACGATGGCGGTGCTGTCGGCGAACAGGGCGCGGCCCAAGCGGTTGGGCTTGCCTTCCGGCACCAGGCCGGCGCGCTTGGCCACGCCCACCAGCGTGCCGGTGGCGTCGAACACTTCCACCAGCACGAACACCAGAATCACGTGGACGAAACCGCTGTGCAGCGCGCCCATGATGTCCAGCTTCAAGAACGTGGGCGCCAGGCTGGGCGGGGCCGAGAAGATGCCCTTGAACTCGTTGTAGCCCATCGCCATCGACAACACCGTCACGACGATGATGCCGATCAGGATGGCGCCGCGCACGCGCAGCGCGTCCAGCGACGCGATGATGAAGAAGCCCAGAATCGCGAACAGCGGGCCATGCGTTGTCAGGTTACCCAACGAGACCTTGGTGGCTGGGTGGGCAACGACGATGCCGGCGCTGGACAGCGCGATAATGGCGAGGAACAGTCCGATGCCCGCGGCAATGGCGCTGCGCAGCGAATGCGGAATGCCTTTGACGAGCCATACCCGTATGCCCGATATCGTCAGGATCAGGAAGATCACGCCCGAGATGAACACGGCGCCCAGCGCCTGTTCCCACGTGTAGCCCATGGTCTTGACCACGGTGAAGGCGAAGAACGCGTTCAGGCCCATGCCCGGCGCCATGCCGATCGGCCAGTTGGCGATCAGCGCCATCACCAGCGAGCCCAGCGCGGCGGCCAGGCAGGTGGCGACGAAGACCGCATCGCGGTCCATGCCGGTGGACGACAGGATGTCCGGGTTGACGAAGATGATGTATGACATCGTCAGGAAGGTCGTCAGACCGGCCACGATCTCGGTGCGCGCGGTAGTCCCGTGTTCACGCAGCTTGAATAGCTTCTCCAGCATTCGAGTCCCCAATGGGTTTGCAGGCTTATAGGTTGTTGTGGGCGGCGGCCGGAGGGCCTCCGCGATTTTGAAACAGGCGTATTTTCGCATCAGTTGTAAACTCTGCCGCCATGATTATTCTCGGCTTTGAAAGCTCCTGCGACGAAACCGGTGTCGCAGCCGTTTGTACGGAACGAGGTCTGCTCGCGCACGCGCTGCATTCCCAGATCGCCATGCACCAGGAATATGGTGGCGTGGTGCCGGAACTTGCCTCGCGCGACCACATTCGCCGCGTCGTCCCCTTGACCCGTCA
Organism: Achromobacter sp. 10T422; assembly: GCF_056394065.1. Taxonomy (NCBI): domain Bacteria; kingdom Pseudomonadati; phylum Pseudomonadota; class Betaproteobacteria; order Burkholderiales; family Alcaligenaceae; genus Achromobacter; species Achromobacter sp. 10T422. The sequence continues at coordinate 206,992 of NZ_JBFTHD010000001.1, read as the reverse complement.
GGTGCTGGAAGAGGCAGGCCTGCAAATGTCGGACATCGGCGCGGTGGCCTATACGGCCGGCCCGGGCCTGGCGGGCGCGCTGCTCGTGGGCGCGAGCGTTGCGCAGTCGTTTGCGTGGTCTCGCCATCTGCCCGCCATCGGCATCCATCACCTGGAAGGGCATCTGCTGTCGCCGATGCTGGCCGACCCGCGGCCCGAATTTCCCTTCGTGGCGCTGCTGGTGTCTGGCGGCCACACGCAGCTGATGCGGGTGGACGGCGTGGGCCGCTACGAATTGCTGGGCGAAACGCTGGACGACGCCGCGGGCGAAGCCTTCGACAAGTCGGCCAAGCTGATGGGCCTGGGCTACCCCGGCGGCCCCGCGTTGGCCAAGCTGGCGGGCCAGGGCGACGCATCGCGCTTCGAGCTGCCCCGGCCGATGCTGCACAGTGGTGACTTGGATTTCAGCTTCAGCGGCTTGAAAACGGCTGTGCTGACGCGGGTCAAGGCGGCGGAAAAGGCGGGTGGGCTGGACGACCAGACCCGCGCCGATCTGGCGGCGGCCACGCAGGGCGCAATTGTGGATGTGCTGGCGGCCAAGGCCATCAAGGCGCTGAAGCAGACCGGGCTGCGCCGGCTGGTGGTGGCGGGCGGTGTAGGCGCCAATCAGCTGCTGCGCGCCAAGCTGGCCGCGGCCCTCAAGCCGTTGCGCGCCCAGGCGTACTTTCCCCCGTTGGAACTGTGCACCGATAACGGCGCGATGATCGCCTTTGCGGCGGCCGAGCGAGTCAAGGCGGGCTTGGTGACGCTGGACCCGGATGCGCACAGCTTTACGGTCAAGCCGCGCTGGGACTTGGCCGATATCGCTTAGCCGTCGGTGAAGGCAGTCGGCAAAGGCAGTCGGCAAACGCAGTCGGCAAACGCAGTCGGCAAACGCATCCGGCAAGCGCATCCGGCAAGCGCATCCGGCAAGCGCATCCGGCAAGCGCATCCGGCAAGCGCATCCGGCAAGCGCATCCGGCAAGCGCATCCGGCAAGCGCATCCGGCAAGCGCATCCGGCAATAAAAAAAGGCGGCCAGGCCGCCTTTTTTATTGAAAAGCGCGTCTCGGAAGACCGCTTATTTTTTCTTGCCGCCGCCAATTTTGCTTTCGGTGCCTTGCACCAGGCGCGTGATGTTGGCGCGGTGGCGGTAGAACAGCAGCACACCGATGACGGCCAGCGCGATGCCCATGGCGGGCTGGGCATACCAGGCCAGGCCCGAGCCGAACACGTAATACACCGGCGCAAAGAACGCCGCCACCAGCGAGGCCAGCGAGGAATAGCGGAAGAAAATGGCAATGATCAGCCAGGTGGCCGCGGTGGCCACGGCCAGCCAGGGTTGAATCGCCACCAGCACGCCCAGCGCCGTCGCAACGCCCTTGCCGCCCTTGAAGCCCAGGAACACGGGGTACAGGTGGCCGACAAAGGCGGCCAGCGCCACCAGGGCCAGGCCAGCCGGAGCGATGCCGGGGGCCAGCTGCTCAGCCAGCCAGATCGCGAACCATCCCTTGGCGGCGTCGCCCAGCAAGGTCAGCGCAGCCGCCGTCTTGTTGCCGGTGCGCAGCACGTTCGTGGCGCCAGGGTTCTTGGACCCGTAGCTACGGGGGTCTTGCAGCCCCATCAGCTTGCTGACCACCACGGCGAACGGCACGGAGCCGATCAGGTAGGCCAGCAGGATGAGCGCAGCGGTGAACGCCAGGGAGGGTTCGGTAATCGCCATGGAAAGGGAGTCCGTTGTTGTCGTAATGGCGCGGATTCTACCGCGCCCGGGGACGGCCCTGGGTACGGGTTATCGAGCGTGGCGTCGGCGCCCGCTTGTCGCAGGCAGTCATACAGGGTCCGGCTGCGGACGGTACAATCCGACACGTCCACGCGCGTTTTATTTTCTTTCGGATGCACAATGCGAATTCTGGTTTCGAACGATGATGGTTACTCAGCCCCTGGGCTTGAAGCGCTGGTTGCCGCGCTGGAAGGCCTGGGCGATCTCACCGTCGTTGCGCCCGAGACCAACCACAGCGGCGCCTCGAACTCCCTGACGCTGAACCGCCCCTTGTCGGTGCGTACGGCGTCCAACGGCTTCATTGCGGTCAACGGCACGCCGTCCGACTGCGTCCACGTGGCGCTGACGGGGCTGATGGATACGCGGCCGGATCTGGTCGTGTCCGGTATCAACAACGGCGCCAACATGGGCGACGACACGCTCTATTCGGGCACGGTCGCCGCGGCTAGCGAAGGCTATCTGTTCGGCATCCCGGCCATTGCGTTTTCGCTGGCCGAGAAAGGCTGGGAACACATCGACTCCGCTGCGCGCGCCGCCCGTCTGGTCGTCGAACGCCATCTGGCCAAGCCCCTGGCCGCGCCCGTCTTGCTGAACGTCAACATCCCCAACCGCCGCTTCGACGACCTGCACGGGTTCGCCGTCACGCGGCTGGGCAAGCGGCATCCGTCGCAGCCCGTGGTGCGCACCACCACGCCGTACGGCGATACCGTTTACTGGATCGGCCCCGTAGGCTTGGCGGCCGACGCCACCCCCGGCACGGATTTCCACGCGGTGGAGCAGGGCATCGTGTCGGTGACGCCGCTGCGGCTGGACCTGACGCAGCACAGCCAACTGGATGAAATCCGCACTTGGGCAGAGCCGCTATGCGTAAACGCGTAAGCCAACCTGACGTGTCCCAGGCCGTGCCAGGCCGGCCCAGCCCGGTCCGCTACGACTCAGGCCGCCTCGGCCCCGGCATCACGGCCACGAACAGCAACACGCGTATCTCTGCGCCGACCTTGCAGCGTCCAGCGCAAGCACCTGTGCCTGCCGCCGGCAGCAACCTGGGCTTGAACTCTGACCGCTTGCGCCAGGCCATGGTGCAGCGCTTGCGCGGGCAGGGCATCAGCGACGAACGCGTGCTGAACGCCATGGCCGCCGTGCCGCGCCATCTGTTCGTGGACGAGGCCTTGGCCAGCCGCGCTTATGAAGACGCGGCGCTGCCCATCGGCCATTCGCAAACCATTTCGCAACCGTGGGTGGTGGCGCGCATGATTGCCGCCGCCTGCGAAGACCGCGCACCCACGCGCGTGCTGGAAGTGGGCGCCGGTTGCGGCTACCAGGCCGCAGTGCTGGCGCAGTTCGTGCGCGAGGTCCATTCCATCGAACGTATCCGCGGGCTCTACGAGCTGGCGCGCGAGCATCTGCGCGCCTTGCGGCTGACCACCAGGATTCGCCTGATCTATGGCGATGGCACCTTGGGCCTGCCCGGCGTGGCGCCGTTCGATGCTATCGTTGTGGCTGCCGCTGGCCTGGCCATTCCGCAAGCGCTGCTCACGCAGCTTGCGCCAGGCGGACGCCTCATCGCCCCGGAAGGGGGCACGAACCAGCGCCTGGTGCTGATCGAACGCACGGGCGCGGCCAGCTGGAAAAGAACTGAATTAGAGGCCGTGCGCTTTGTGCCGCTACGCGCCGGAATACAATCTTGAGCAAACAGGAGAAACGTATGCTCAACGGGCAGTCGCAACTGACCGCTATGACTATGGGCGCGTCCATGACGCGCCTTCGCCGTCCGCTTTTTATTGCGGGGGCACTCAGCCTGGCCATATTGGCGGGCTGCGCATCAAAAGGAACTCGCGCTCCGGTGGTCGACATGACCGGCGGGCAACCTGCACCGACGGCAGCGCCCGGTGGCAGCTATGTGGTCAAGCCGGGCGACACGCTCTACAAGATCGCCCGCGCCAACAATGTGGACATGGAAAGCGTCAAGCGCTGGAACAACCTCAGCGATCCCAACCAGATTTCAGTTGGCCAGGTGTTGAAGATGTCGGCCGGCAGCGGCGGTGGCGCGCAGTCGGCGCCCATTGCCAGCGCCAAGCCGCAGCCGCGTCCTCTGGATCAGCAGCCCGACGCGCCGGTCGCGTCGTTGCCGCCTCCGGATGCCACGCCCGCGCCGGCGCCCGCTCCCGTTGACACCAAGCCCGCCCCGCGCGCGGCGGACGCCAACGTCATCAACTGGGCATGGCCCGCCAATGGCTCGATCGTGCAGACGTTCAACGCCAGCAGCAAGGGTATCGATATCTCCGGCGCGCTGGGTGACCCGGTCACCGCCGCAGCCGATGGCCTGGTCAAGTACAGCGGCAACGGCGTGCGCGGCCTGGGCAACCTGATCATCGTTGAACACCAAAACGGTTTCATCACCGCCTATGCGCACAACCGCGCCTTGCTGGTGAAGACGGGCCAGAACGTCAAGCGCGGCGCCAAGATCGCCGAGCTCGGCCAAAGCGACACCACGTCGCCGCGCCTGCACTTCGAGATCCGCCGCCAAGGCACGCCGGTTGACCCGATGCAGTACCTGCCCACCAAATGACGCCCACCCTGGTATTCGACCTTGAAACCATCCCCGATGCCGATGGGCTGCGCAAGCTCAACGGCTGGGGGCCCGAGGTCCCTGACCAGGAAGTGGTCGAGCGCGCGCTGACCGCGCGCCGCGAGGCCGTCGGACACGACTTCCTGCCGCTGCATCTGCACAAGGTGGCGGTGGTGGGCTGCGTGTTTCGCGACGACCAGGGTTTTCGCGTCAAGACGCTGGGCCAGCCTGATGATCCCGAAGCCGCCTTGCTGGCCGGCTTCTTCAAGACCATCGAACGCTACACGCCCAAGCTGGTGAGCTGGAACGGCTCGGGTTTCGACCTGCCCGTTCTGCATTACCGCAGCCTGATCCTGGGCGTGCCTGCGCCGCGCTATTGGGACATGGGCGAAGAAGACCGCGACTTCAAGTTCAACAACTACATCGCCCGCTATCACACGCGCCATGTGGATTTGATGGACGTGCTGGCCAAGTACAACGGCCGCGCCAACGCGCCGCTGGATGACCTGGCCAAGCTGTGCGGCTTTCCCGGCAAGCTCGGGATGGACGGCAGCAAAGTGTGGGAAGCCTGGAACACGGGCCGCGCCGACGAAGTCCGCGCCTATTGCGAAACCGACGTCGTCAACACCTGGCTGGTCTATTGCCGCTTCCGCTTTTTGCGCGGCGAGCTTGACCGCACGGGCTACGACGCCGAAGTTGCGCTGGTGCGCGACACGCTGTCGGCCAGCGATGCGCCGCATTGGAAGGAATACATGGCGGCGTGGGACGCGACCTGATCCGGTTGGGGACGAAGTCAGCAACACGAAGCACGGGGCCGTTATGGCCCCGTCTTCACGTTTGGCAGCACTGGCCGTCATGGCCCCGTCTTCACGTCTGACATCAAGGGGCTGTCACGGCCCGTCTTCACGTCTGACATCACGGGGCTGTCACGGCCCGTCTTCACGTCTGGCGCAGGCGCAATCGACTGAAACATGGACGGCAGGCACGAAACCCGGTTGAAACCGGGCGGACCGCACAATGGCCTCGCTTTCTTCACTTTCAGGAGACACACATGTCCCGATTCGCGATTCGCACCAATTTGGCCGCTCTTGCATTTGTCGCCGCGACGAGCGGTCTGGTGGCGGGCTCCGCCGTGGCCGCACCGCCGCCTCCCGCTGACGGCGGCCCCGCTGCCATGCAGCACCACGGCCCGCGCGGCGAGTTCCATAAGGGCATGCGCGACGGCTTGTTCATTCCCGGCCTGGGCCCCGTGTCCAAGGCGCAAGTTGACCAGCTGAAGCTCGACGACAAGCAGCAAGCCTTGTTCAAGACCGCGCAGGACGGCCAGCGCAGCCTGCATGAAGCCATGCACGCGGCCGGTGGCAAGCGCCATGATCTGCTGAAGGCGCAACTGGACAGCAACAAACTGGACCCGCGCGCGCTGGCCACGCAATCCGAGCAGTCGCGTGACCAATTCAGCACGCAGGCCAAGCAGGTGCGCGACCAATGGCTGGCCGTTTGGGACAGCCTGAACGACACCCAGCGCGGCCAAGTGACGAAGATCGTCAAGGAACGCGAAGCCAAGATGCAGGAACGTCACGCCAAGATGGAAGAGCGTCATGGCAAGGGCCGCGGTGGTATGCCCCCGCCGCCGCCTGCCGGTGACGTTCCCCCGCCGCCTCCGCCCGCAGCGAACTAAGCCCGCAGGCACCCGCTGCCTCACCACTGGGCAAAGTAAGCCCGCCGCCCACCGCTGCTTGAACGGCAGCGGGCAACGCCCGCCCAGCCCCGGTCATGCCCCACGCGTGCCGGGGCTTTTTTATCGGCCCCGCGGCCACCCCCTCATTCGCACCGGGTACGGTATCCCGCCTATGAACCACGTTGGCGCGGATTCCCCGTTTTGATGCATCAGCCATCATCGCCACGCCGCCGCTCGCACGATTCTGGTGCATGGCCGCAAAGATTCAACGCGCTGCAAGCCGTTTGTCACCCCGCTGAAACCTGGCACGGACATTGCTTCATGGAAAGAGAGCCGGTAACCACCGCTGCAAAGCCGGTCAGATGGATGCGCCACAGGCCGTCCTCCTCCTCGTTAAATCCGATCAGGACTCCGCACCATGAAGAAGACGTTGCTAGCCTTGCCTTTTGCGCTTGCCGCTTGTTTCGCCTCGACGGCTCAGGCCGAACCCACCGATCTGGGGGGCGGTTTTTCGCTTAGCGGTAACGCCACCATCGCCAGCGACTACCGTTTCCGCGGCTACTCCCAGACCGACTTCCGGCCTGCCGCGCAATTGGGCGTTGACCTGACCCATAGCTCGGGCTTCTACCTGGGTAACTGGAACTCCAACGTGTCCAATTTCGTCTTCACCGACGGCAACCTGGAAATGGACTTCTACGGCGGCTGGAAGGGCGACGTCGGCGGCGGCTTCACGCTGGACGCCGGGGTGCTGCACTACTACTACCCGGGCTCGAGCTCGCCCAAGGGTGGCAACTACAACAACACCGATCTTTATTTGGGCGCGTCCTACGGCAACTACTCGCTGAAGTATTCCTACACGCCCAGCGACTTTTTCAGCACGCCTGACAGCAAAGGCACCTGGTATCTGGATGGCACCGCCACCTTTGACCTGGGTGATGGCTGGGGCTTGCTGGGCCACTTGGGCTACCAGAAGCTGAAGAACCAATCGAACATGGACGGCGACTCCATCGGCCATTACGTCGACTACAAAGTTGGCGTCACGAAGGACTTGAAGGGCTGGGTGCTGGGCCTGGCGGCAGTGGGCGCCACCAAGGACAACTGGCTGCCCACCAAGTACGGCCATCCGTCCGGCCGCCTGGGCGCCGTCTTCTCGGTATCGCGCTCGTTCTGATGTGAAATCCGTGGCGGCGCTTTCATCGGCGTCGACCTTTGGGGGGATTGATGGAGACTGCCTGATGGGGCAGTCCCCTTCAATTCCCCTTTTTTTATGCGGATTGCGCGCATCCGGTTTGCGGGAATCCCGATAATTGCCTTTAATGGTCGCGGCCGCGACGCCGCGCACACGCGTTTTGCGCGGCATCGATGCATGTCCGCCACCGTGGCGGCAGGCTATTCAAGGAGCTTCGAGCGCAGTGACCATCGATTTTGAAGAATCAATCAAGCCATTTTCCTGGACGGAATATGAAGGCAGCTATTCGGTAACCCTCACCGTGGGGGAGTACAAGGCCGAAGTCTTCAGGCGCAGAAGGGAAGAGGGCTTTTTGGGTACCGGCTACGACTGGGTGTCGTTGGCGCTGGTCTTCCTGAACGAGAAGATGCCCGAACTTTCTGATCAGATCGATTTTGATCCCGAAGCCGATACCTTCTGCGCGTATTCGGAAGATAGCGACGCGCTCAAGGCGTTTAGCCTGGCCTTCAAGGCCGCGTGCGAAGACTGGCGCCTGGTGCAAGATTTGTTTTCACGCGCCGAGCTGGATTGATTTTTCGAAGCGGGCCAGTCGAATGGGGCAGCCGAATATTTCGATGATTGAAACTCGCTTGTTGCGGCAGTTCGTCGCCGTTGCCGAAACCTTGCATTTCAATCGCGCGGCGCAGCGTCTGCACATGGCGCAACCGCCGCTTAGCCAGGCCATACGCCGTCTGGAAACCGAGATCGGCGCAACCCTGTTCGAACGCACCAACCGCAGCGTGGCGCTGACACCGGCTGGCGCCGCGTTCCTGGAATCGGCCCGCCGTATTCTTGATTCGCTGGAGGAAGGCGTGGCGCACGCGCGGCGTGTGGCGCAGGGCATGGACGGGCATCTGACGCTGACGTTCATCAACATCTCGCCTTACGCGTCGCTGCTGCGCGCGTTGCGTGATTTTCGCAGTGCTTACCCGGCCGTCGCATTCACGCTGCAAGAGGCCACCACGCAGGAACAGGTGCAGGCGCTGGAGGCCGGCCGGGCAGATATCGGCTTCATGCGCGCGCCGGGCGCCACCACGCCCAGCCTGCAATTCGAGACCCTGCTAAGCGAGCCCATCCACGTGGCATTGCCGGCAGAGCACCCGCTGGCTGTCGCCGAGGTGGTGGATCTGGCTGCATTGAAGGACGAGCCCTTTGTGGCGTCGCCGCGGCGGCTGGGGCAGGGCTTTCATGATCAGTTGATTCAGCTGTGCCAAGCGGCGGGTTTCGTTCCACGCGTGGCGCAAGAGGCTCGGCAGTTGCAAACGGTGGCCGCGCTGGTGTCGGCGGGCTTTGGCGTGGCGCTGTTGCCCGCGTCGCTGGCCCAGCCGGGGCGGGGCGATATCGTGTTCCGGCCCATTGCGGTGGATGCGCCTGCGCCGATGCAGCATCTGGATCTGCTGATGGCGTGGAACCCGGGCCAGGTGTCTCCCGTGCGCGACCGCCTGATCGACGCGATTCGTCAGATCAAATAAGACTTTTAGCGTCTTATTAGCTAATAAATAATATATTTTACGGCCTGAGGGCGTTTCCCTAAGCTCGGCATTCTTGTTGCTGAGTCGGAATGCTCCATGCCTGTTGCTGTCTATTTGTTCTCCGTCTGCACGTTTGCATTCGGCCTGTCTGAATTTGTGGTGGCGGGGCTTGTGTCTGCCATGGCCGATGGCTTGCACGCCCGGATCGAAGCAGTGGGCAGCGCCATCGCCGCCTACGCCTTTGGCGCGGCCATTGGCGCACCCTTGATTACGGCGCTGGTGTCCCATTGGCGAGACCGCCGCATTCTGGGCTGGGCGATGGCCGTGCTGGCGGTGGGCAGCGCGTTGATGAGCGTGTCTGCAACCCTGCCCATCTTGCTGGTCGTGCGCTTCGGCGTGGGGTTGGCGCATGGCGTGTTCATGGCGGTAGCGTCCGATGCGGCCACCCGGCTGGTGGACGAGGCACGCGCCGGCCGGGCGGTGGCCGTCGTGTGGATCGGTCTTACTCTGGCGCTGGCGTTGGGCGTGCCGCTAGGCACTTTCCTTGGCAGCGTCTGGTCCTGGCGCGCAGTGTTTGCCGCCATCGGCGTGCTGGCGCTGGTTGGGATGGCCGGCTTGTGGTGGTGCATGCCTGCTCGCGACGCCGGCGCGCAATCGCCGCAACACCGGCCCAGCGCCTGGGCGGGTTTGCGGGCCATCGCCCACCCGCGCATGCTGATGACGGCGGGGGTGGGCGCGCTGGTCAGCGTGGCGACGTTCTGCTTCTTCACCTTCATTTCGCCTTATCTGCTGCAAATCTCGGGGGCAGACGTCACCTGGCTCAGCACCGCGATGCTGCTGTTCGGCCTTTTCTCCATTGCCGGCAACCTGCTGGGCGGTTACCTGGTCGACAAGATGGACCCGGACCGCGCCGCGCTGCTGGCGCTGACGGGGCTGGCCGCCACCTTGCTGGGGCTGTACCTGGGCAGGGATTCCGCCTGGATGGTGGTGGCGTTGGCGGGGGCGCTGGGGCTGGTGTTCTTCTGCATCGTGACCGTGCTGACGCTGCGCCTGTTGAAGCTGGCGCAACGCCACGCGCCGCAATCCACGGCGGTGGCCGCTGGCCTGAACATTGCCTCGTTCAATTTGGGAACCGCGGTGGGAGGCGGGCTGGGCAGCCTGACGATCGCCTGGGCGGGGCTGCCGGCGCTGCCCGTGATGGGGGCGGTGGCGGCTGGGGCGGCGATGGCGGCGGTCTGGCTGCAATCGTCTCGAAAGCGCCTCAGGCAAGCGGCCTGACCCCCAATGCAGGGCGCGGTGCACCGGCCCCCGCAAAGACCATTTCCGTGAAAGCCCGGAGTCCTTTTACAATCATGGGTTGCGTGTAATTCTGGACTGCGTGAGATGTCAGACGTTTTGAGTATCGAGTCCCTGGATCTGGAAGCCAGGGGGATCGCCCGCCGCGACGGGAAAGTGGTGTTCGTGGAAGGCGCTTTGCCGGGCGAGCGGGTCACCACCGTGACGCTGCGCCGCAAGCCGTCCTATGAGATTGCGCGGGTGGACGAAGTGCTGCGCCCGTCGTCGCAACGGGTGGTGCCGCGTTGCCCGCACTTTGGCGTCTGTGGCGGCTGTGCCATGCAGCACCTGGAGCCCAGCACGCAAGTGGCCATCAAGCAGCGTTCGCTGGAAGACACCTTCTGGCACGTGGGCAAGCTGCGCCCGGCGCTGATTCTGCCGCCGTTGCAAGGCCCGACCTGGGGCTACCGCTATCGCGCGCGCCTGTCGGTGCGGGTCGTGCCGAAGAAGGGCGGCGTGCTGGTGGGCTTTCACGAGCGCAAGAGCAGCTACGTGGCCGACATGCGCGAATGCCATGTGCTGCCGCGTCACGTCAGCGACTTGCTGATGCCGCTGCGCGCGATGATCGGCTCGATGTCCGCGCCCGACCGCATGCCGCAAATTGAAGTGTCGCTGGGTGAAGGCGTGACGGCGCTGGTGCTGCGCCATCTGCTGCCGCTGACCGATGGCGACATCGCGATCCTGCGCGCCTTCGCCGCCGAGCACAACGTGCAGTGGTGGTTGCAGTCCAAGGGCCCGGACACCGTCCATCCGCTGGAGCGCGAGCACGACGACACGCTGTCCTACACGATGCCGGAGTTCGGCCTGCGCATGCCGTATCGGCCGACAGACTTCACGCAGGTCAACCACGCCATCAACCGCGCGATGGTGTCGCGCGCGTTGAAGCTGCTGGACGTGCAGCCCACCGACCGCGTGGCCGACTTGTTCTGTGGCCTGGGCAACTTCACGTTGCCGCTGGCCACCCAAGGCCGCGAAGCCGTGGGCGTGGAAGGCAGCAAGGCGCTGACCGACCGCGCGTTTGACGCCGCATCGCGCCATGGCTTGGGCGACCGCACCAGCTTCGCCACGCTGAACCTGTTTGAAGTGGATGCGCATTGGCTGCGCAGCCTGGGTTACTTCGACCGCATGCTGATCGACCCGCCGCGCGAAGGCGCGCACGCCGTGTCGCAGGCGCTGTCGGAATTGTCGGTGGAAGAACGGCCGCGCCGCATCGTCTACGTGTCCTGTAACCCGGCCACGCTGGCGCGCGACGCCGCCATCCTGGTGCATGAAGGCGGCTATGTCTTGAAGAGCGCCGGCGTGATCAACATGTTCCCGCACACGGGCCACGTGGAATCCATCGCCGTGTTCGAATCGCTGGATGCGGCGGGTGTTGCGGAAGTGAAGGAACGCGCCCGTCAGCGCGCCATCCAGGCCGCGGCTGATGCCATTGCGGCGGAAGAAGCCAAGGCTGCTGCGGCGGCGGAGAAGGCGGCGTCCAAGCAAGCGGCGACGGATGCGTATCACGCACGCGTTGCGGCGGAAGCGGAACAGGCAGAGCAGGCTGAACAGGCCGAACAGGCCCCGGGCGAAGCGCAAAGCTAGTCCCAAGCAAACGGGCCGGTCGCAATGCCGGCCCGTTTGCTCCGGCCTGTTTGCTCCGGTCCGTTTGGAGTTTGATGCGTCTGAGCCGGCAGGCCTTGGTGGCTTGCCGACGCGTCTGCGCCGACGCCTCTTAGTGCGACTGCCCCAGGTTCTCAAGAATCGGGCAATCCGGCCGGTCGTCGCCATGGCAATGCTGCGCCAGATGCTTGAGCGTGGCCGCCATGTCGCGCAGGGCTTGCGCCTTGCGCTCCAATTCCTCTACGTGTTCCAGCGCAATCCGTTTGACGTCGGCGCTGGCGCGGCTGCGGTCCTTCCAAAGCGCCAGCAGCTCGTTCATCTGCTCCACGGAAAAGCCCAGGTCCCGCGCGCGGCGCACGAAGCGCAGCGTGTGCAGATCATGGTCGCTATACACGCGGTAGCCCGAGTCGGTGCGCACGGCCGGGCCGATCAGGCCGATGCTTTCGTAGTAGCGGATCATCTTGGCCGAAATGCCCGAGCTTTTTGCGGCTTCGCCGATATTCATCATGGGTCTCCGGTAGATCAGGCCTGCGCCGCGCGCGGCCGGAACGCCTTCAGGCGCAACGCATTACCCAGCACGAAGACGCTGGACAAGGCCATCGCGCCCGCGGCGAAGATGGGCGACAAGGACAAGCCGAACGCCGGATACAAGGCGCCGGCCGCCAGCGGAATCAGCGCGGCGTTGTAGGCAAATGCCCAGAACAGGTTCTGGCGGATGTTGGCCAGCGTGGCGCGGCTGAGCGCGATGGCGTTGGGCACACCGTGCAAGTCGTCGGCCATCAGCACCACCGACGCGGCTTCGATAGCGACGTCCGTGCCGGTGCCGATGGCGATACCCGTGTCGGCCGCCGCCAGCGCCGGCGCATCATTGATGCCGTCGCCCACGAATGCCACCTTGCGGCCGCCTTCGCGCAGCGTGTGGATGGCGTCCACCTTGCCGTCGGGCAGCACTTCGGCGCGCACCTCATCAATGCCCAGTTGGCGCGCGACGGCGTTGGCCGTGTAGCGGTTGTCGCCGGTGATCATGGCGGTCTTCAAGCCTTGCGCATGCAGCGCCGCGATGGCGGACACGGCCGACGGCTTGATCGGGTCCGTTACGGCCATCATGGCGGCGGCCTGGCCGTCGATCGCCACATAGATGGGCGTCTTGCCTTCATTGCCCCAATCCGTGGCGCGCGCGCCAAACGCACTGACGTCCACGCCGCGCTCGGCCATCAAGCGCGCGGCGCCCGCCAGCACCTTGCGGCCGGCCACGGTCGCTTCAACGCCCGCCCCGGTGATGGCGGCAAAGCCGTCGGCAGGCAGCAGTTCCATCTTGCGTTCCGATGCGGCGGCCACAATGGCCAGCGCAATCGGATGCTCTGACCGCGCTTGCACCGACGCCACCCATTGCAGAACGTCGTTGCCGTCATGGCCCGCAGCCGGTTCCAGTTCCGTCAGCGTGGGCTTGCCCAGCGTCAGCGTGCCGGTCTTGTCAAAGGCCACCACGTTCACATCACGCAGCGTTTGCAATGCATCGCCCTGGCGGAACAGCACGCCCATGTCGGCCGCGCGGCCCGTGCCCACCATGATGGACGTGGGCGTCGCCAGCCCCATCGCGCAGGGGCAGGCGATGATCAGCACGGCCACGGCGTTCACCAGCGCATGCGAGAGCGCGGGCGAGGGCCCCAGGAAAAACCACGTCAGGAAAGTGAGCAGGGCGGCGGCCATCACGGCGGGCACGAACCAGGCGGTGACCTGATCGACCAGCGCCTGGATGGGCAAACGTGCGCCTTGGGCCGCTTCCACCATGCGGATGATGCGGGCCAGCATGGTGTCGGCGCCCGTGTGCGTGACGCGCAGCGTGAAGCTGCCCGATGTATTCAAGGTGCCGCCCGTGGCTTGCATGCCGGGCTGCTTTTCGACGGGCACCGGTTCGCCGGTCAGCATGGATTCGTCAACGTAGGACGTGCCTTCGATGATGTCGCCATCCAGCGGAATCTTTTCGCCCGGCCGCACGACGACGATGTCGCCCGTTTTTACCTTTTCGATTTCCACATCCAGCGCCTGGCCATCACGCATGACGCGCGCCGTGCGCGGTTGCAGGCCGATCAAACGTTTGATGGCGGCGCCGGTCTTGCCCTTGGCGCGCGCTTCCAGCATGCGGCCCAGCAGGATCAGCGTCACGATGACGGCGGCGGCCTCGAAGTAGACATTGCGCGCCGCTTCGGGCAGCCAATCGGGGGCGAAGGTCGCCACCACCGAATAGCCCCACGCTGCGCCTGCGCCCAGCGCGACCAGCGAATTCATCTCGGGCGCGCGGCGCCACAGGGCCACAAACCCCTTGGTGAAGAAATGGCGGCCCGGCCAGACCAAGACCGCAGTCGTCAGCACAAACTGAAGCAGCCAGCTGTTTTGCTGGCCGATAGTGGCAAGCACCCAATGGTGCATGGCGGGAATCAGGTGGGAACCCATTTCCAGCAGGAACACGGGCAAGGTCAGCACCAGCGCCACCGTGAAGGCGCGCTGCAAGCGCTGGGCTTCGGCGTCCCGCGCTTGGGACTGGCGTTCGGCGTGGTTGTCCTGCGCGGCAATGGGCCGCGCTTCGTAACCCATCTTGATGACGGCATCGACCATCGCTTGCGGCTGGGCCGAGGACGGGTCATACGACACCAGCGCGCGTTCGGTCGCCAGGTTGACCTGAGCCTGGGCAACGCCGGGAACGTGGGTCAGGGCCTTTTCCACGCGCTTGACGCACGACGCGCACGTCATGCCTTCAATGGCGAGTTCCAACTGGGTGGTTGAGGGGCTGGCAACGCTCATGGCTGTTCTCGTTTTGGAGGGGAGCTTGCAGTTTCATCCTTCCCATCGTGGGAAGGTCAAGCGCCATTCTACGCTTGACCTTGCCATGATGGGAACGTTTAAAGTTCGCTCCATGGCGTGGAAAAAACGTCCCGCTACCCTGAAGAACTTACGGAGAAAAACGATGAGCATCGAATTCCAAGTGCCTGACATGACTTGCGGCCATTGCGTGAAGACCATCACCGGCGCCGTGAACCAGGCTGCCCCGGGCGCGACCGTTACCGTGGACCTGCCCACGCACCGCGTGACCGTCACGGGGACGGACCAGGCTGACAAGGTCGAAGCCGCCATCCGCGATGCGGGCTACGAGCCGGCGCGCGTATAAGCCTGCATGCTGCACTGCTGGAAAGGCGGTTTATGATAGATCCTCTTTTCCAGCAGTTATTTGTTCATTGCAAAAAGCTATCGATCAATTTAGTTAATTAAATTTGCTTAATCGATAGCTGAGATTTATCATTCTTTCCATGGTGGTTAAACAAACCCCGCTACCCAAGGAGAGATTTGAATGCTGCAAAACCGCGAAGGCCAACGTGTTCCGAACGTAACGTTCCCCGTCCGTGAAGACAACACGTGGAAGAAGGTCACGACCGACGATCTGTTCAAGAACAAGACGGTTGTCGTCTTCTCGCTTCCCGGCGCTTTCACGCCGACCTGCTCGTCCACCCACTTGCCGCGCTACAACGAACTGGCTCCCGCGTTCTTCAACGCTGGCGTTGACAGCATCGTCTGCGTGTCGGTCAACGATACGTTCGTGATGAACGAATGGGCCAAGGACCAGGAATCGGCCAACATCACGCTGCTGCCCGACGGTAACGGCGCGTTCACCGAAGGCATGGGCATGCTGGTCGACAAGAGCGACCTGGGCTTCGGCAAGCGCAGCTGGCGCTATTCGATGCTGGTGAAGGACGGCGTCGTCCAGAAGATGTTCATCGAACCGGAAAAGGAAGGCGACCCGTTTGAAGTGTCGGACGCCGACACGATGCTGGCTCACATTGCCCCCACGGCCAAGAAGCCCGACCAGGTGGTCGTGTTCTCCAAGCCGGGCTGCCCGTTCTGCGTGGAAGCCAAGGCGCTGCTGGATGAAAAGGGCTACGCCCCGATCGAAATCCCGCTGGAAAACAAGGTCCGGGGCCGTGTGATCGGCGCTGTGTCCGGCAAGGGCACCGCTCCCCAGGTGTTCATCAATGGCGCGCTGATCGGCGGCCTGGAAGACCTGAAGGCGCACTTCGCAGCCTAAGTCGGTCAGCCAGTCTGTCAGCCGGGCAGGGGAGCATTCCCCGCCTGGCCGGCGTAACGGGGCGGCGCAGGTTCGCCGTCCCGTTGCCGCCGGGCTGAGGCTGACACGTTAAAGCCCGCCGAGTTGAAGGCCAGGCCAGGCCGCTCGAGTTTCCCTTTTTACGCACCCTTATCGCATGCCTGCTGCGGCCCGTCACGGGCGCCGCCGGACGCTGTTCGTCCCAAGGATGCGTAATAAGGCGGAACTCGCCTTTTGAATCCCTGCTACCCGCAACCTATGGGGGAACCCCAATCATGAAAACTCTGCACACCGATATCGCCGTCATTGGCGCCGGCACCGCCGGTCTGGCCGCTTATCGCGCCGCGAAGGCCGCGGGCAAGCGCGCGCTGCTGATTGAAGGCGGACCCTATGGCACCACCTGCGCCCGAGTGGGCTGCATGCCGTCCAAGCTGCTGATCGCCGCGGCCGAAGCCGCCCACAACGCCGCGCATACCGAGGCGTTTGGCGTGCACGTCAGTGGCGAGATCTCGGTAGACGGCGTGGAAGTGATGGACCGCGTCAAGCGTGAGCGTGACCGCTTCGTGGGCTTCGTGCTGGAAGGCGTCGAGAACATTCCCGCCGACGACAAGCTGCGCGGCTATGCCCGCTTCGTGTCCGATACGGTGCTGCGCGTGGACGAGCACACTGAAGTGCATGCGTCGCGCGTTGTCATCGCAACGGGGTCGCGCCCGTCGGTGCCGCCGCCGTTCCGCGCGCTGGGCGACCGCCTGGTCGTGAACGATGACGTGTTTGCGTGGGACGACCTGCCGCGCCGCGTGGCCGTGTTCGGCCCCGGCGTCATCGGGCTGGAACTGGGGCAGGCGCTGGCGCGGCTGGGCGTGGATGTGCGCGTCTTTGGCGTCAGCGGCAGCCTGGGCGGCATCAGCGACCCGCAAGTGCGCCAGTCCGCCCGCAAGATTTTCCAGCGCGAGTTCTATCTGGACCCGGATGCCCGAGTGCTGGAAACCACCCGCGTGGGCGACGAAGTGGAAGTGCGTTACGTGACGCTGGATAACAGCGAACGTACGGAACGCTTTGACTATGCGCTGGTAGCCACGGGCCGCCGCGCGAACGTGGACGGCTTAGGGCTGGAGAACACGTCGCTGGAACTGAATGCGCACGGTGTGCCGGTGTTCGACCGCGAAACGATGCAGGCGGGCGATTCGCCCATCTTCATCGCGGGTGACGCCAATGCGGATGCGCCCTTGTTGCACGAAGCCGCGGACGAAGGCCGCATCGCGGGTGAAAACGCGGCGCGCTTCCCCGAGGTGCGCCAAGGCTTGCGCCGCGCGCCGCTGGCGGTGGTGTTCTCGGACCCGCAGATTGCCTTGGCGGGGCAGGGTTATGGCCGGTTGATCCCGGGCACGTTCGTGGTCGGCGAAGTGGATTTCAGCGATCAAGGCCGTTCGCGCGTCATGCTGAAGAACAAGGGCATGCTGCATGTGTACGCCGACATTGCGTCGGGCCGCTTCCTGGGCGCCGAAATGGTGGGGCCGAGTGCCGAACACATCGGTCACCTGCTGGCCTGGGCCGTGCAGCAGGAACTGACGGTGGCGCGCATGCTGGAAATGCCGTTCTACCACCCGGTCATCGAAGAAGGCCTGCGTACCGCGTTGCGGGATGCGGCGGCGAAGCTGGCTCGGGCGCAGGAAGCGTTGCGTAGCGAGGCGGCGGAGCAGGAAACGGTGTGATGGGTTAAGCGCGATCGTCAGCGGTGTGCTTGTGATCGCCGTATCGCGCTTCGCCCATCGCGCGAAACCCATCACTCGGTCAAAAAAAATGCCGCGATCAAAAATCGCGGCATTTTTTCGTTCGCACAAAACCCGTCAATCGTCCGACTGCTTCTTCGGCACGGGGAACGGATTCTCGCGGTATTGCAACGTAAAGCCTGCGCGTTCGTCCTGCCCCAGTTCGCGGGCCAGGTACGGCATCGCTTGCTTGAGCCCTTCGTGCAAGGTCCACGGCGGGTTGATCAGGAACATGCCGCTGCCGTGCAGGCCGTAGCCGTCAATCGTCGCCTTTTTGACGGTCAGCGTCGCGTGCAGCCAGCTCTTGACCTTCAGGTTTTCGAAATGGCGGGCCATTTCGCTGGCTTCACGGCGTTGCACCAGCGGATACCACACGGCGATCGTGCCGGTGGCGAAACGCTTGATGCATTCTTTCACCGTGATCAGGGTGCGGCGGTAGTCGTGCTTGTCTTCGTACGACGGGTCGATCAGCACCATGCCGCGGCGCGTCGGCGGCGGCAGCAGCGCTTTGACGCCTTCGAAACCGTCGTCACCGTAGATGGTCGTCTGGCGTTGCGCAGCGCGGCCCTGGTGTTCCAGGTTGACGACCAGCGTGTCGATTTCGGTCGGGTGCATTTCGAACAGGCGCAGCCGGTCCGACGGGCGCATCACGTCCAGCGCCAGCCACGGCGAACCGGGGTAGCGCTTCAGGCGGCCATTGGTGTTGTAGTCGCGGATGCGGGCCACGTAGTCGGCCAGCAGCGGCGGCAGGTCTTTGGCGTCCCACAGGCGGCCAATGCCGTCGACGAACTCGGACGTTTTGTTCGCCCAGTCGCCGTCCAGGTTGTACAGGCCGGCGCCGGCATGCGTGTCCACGACCCAATAGGGCGCGTCTTTTTTGTTGAAGTAATCCAGGGTGTGAACCAGGATGGCGTGCTTGAGCACGTCGGCATGGTTGCCGGCGTGAAAGGCGTGGCGGTAACTGAACACGGGGCGTTCTGCCTCAGGCGGCCGGCCGGATCGCGGCCAGCTCGTCGGTGAAAATGCCGTCAATACCCCAGTCCAGCAGCAAGCGGGCGCGTTCGGGGTCGTTGACGGTCCAGGCCGCGATCCGGTAGCCGGCGGCATGCACGGCGTCGATCAGTTCGCGGGTTGCGTCTTTCTGGTTGATGTTCAGGGCGACGCAGTCGTATTTGACCAGACGTTCGCGCCAATCGGCGGGAACCTTTTCCACCAGCAGCGCGCGCGGGATCTCGGGCGCCACTTCCAGCGCGGCTTGCAGCGCTTCTTCGGCGAACGAGGACAGCAGCGGCGGCGTGCTGGCGCCTGCCCACAATTGCTTGCAGGCCAGCGCCACGGCGGCGCCGGTTTCGGCTTCGCGGCCGGGGCAGGGCTTGATCTCGACGTTGCTGGCGATGTGGTTGGCGACCGTGTAGCGGGCGACGGCGGCAAACGTGGGCAGCGGTTCGCCGGCGTAGGCGGCCGAGTGCCAGCTGCCGAAGTCCAGTTGCGCCAGTTCGGCGTAGGTTTTGTCCGCGGCCGGGCCTTGCCCGTTTGAGGTGCGATCGACGTTGTCGTCGTGCATCAGCACCAGCACGTTGTCGCGGCTCAGCTTCACGTCGTATTCGAACATCGTGAAACCGTGCTCGGCGCCCACGCGCATGGCGGCCAGCGTGTTCTCCGGAGCCAGACGACCGCCGCCGCGGTGCGCGATGTAACGGGAATAGGGCCAGGACGGGAGTTTTGCGGTCATTTTGGTGTTGCTTGGGGTTCTTATGGACAGGGTTGCAAGGATACTCCTTCTTGGGGGGCGATTTGAGGGGGGAGCGGGCCCGGCATTGGCACAGGCCCCAGCCCTGGCTCAAGGCACGGGCTCAAGCGCGGGCGCCAGTCGCAGGCACTCTGCCGCCGGGCCATGACGGGCCGCGGCGGCGAACCAAAGCCGCTTACTTCGACGACACCTTGTCCTGCGACACGTCCATGATCATCCGGCTGGCCAGATACAGACGCGGCACGATGCTGTTGATCTGGATGTATTCCGCATCATTGGAGTGCGCGCCAAAGCCGCTCAGGCCCATGCCTTCGATCACCGGGCCACGCGCCTTCAGGGCCGCAAAGGCGGCATCGGTGCCGCCGCCGCTGGCGCGGTCAACCACCTTCATGGGCAGATCCAGCTCCTGGTAGATCTTCACGCCGTGCTGCGCCAGTGCGCGGGACGCTTCGGTGGCTTCCAGCGGCGGGCGGCGCACTTCGAACTTCACGCTGACCTTGGATTCCGGTAGCAGCTTTTTCTGCACGCGCTCTTCCAGCGTGCGCGCCAGGGCGTCAAAGTCCGACACGCGCAGCGCGCGGGCGTCGGCTTGGGCGGTGGCCTGGCCAGGAATGACGTTGCGGTTGGTGCCGGCCTGGGCCACCGTCCAGTTCAGCTTCAGCCCGTCTTCGGGCTTGGACAGCTTGTCCAACTGCAGCAGCTGGTGCGCCAGTTCATATAACGCGTTCACGCCGCCTTCGGGGCGGGCGCCCGCGTGCGAGGTCTTGCCTTGCACCGTCAGGTACGCCGCGCCGATGCCGCTGGTGGCCAGCGTCAGGCGGGGTTCCACGCCGCCGCCTTCAAACGAGAAAATGGCGTCCTGGTCCGCGCCCAGGCGCGTGATGGTGCTGCGGGCGCCGGGCGAGCTGATTTCCTCGTCACCATTGATCAGCACCGTCAACGTGCCGAAATCGCGGAAACCCAGCTTTTGCAGCAGCGTCAGCGTGTGGATGATGGTCGCGACCCCGTGCTTGTCGTCAGCGATACCCAGGCCGTAAGCCTTGTCGCCATCCACCCGGAACGGCTGGTCTTTCAGCATCCCGTTGCGGTAGACCGTGTCCATGTGCGCGATCAGCATGATTTTCTTGGTGCCGGTGCCCTTGAATTCGGCGTGGACCATGGGGCCGACCTTCTCGGGGGTGTCGTCCAGGCGGAACACGTCGGTGGCCGGGATGATATCCACCGTGCCGCCCAGCGCCTTCAACCGGTCGCGGATCAGTTCGGCGATGCGTTCGACGCCTTCGACGTCCTTGCTGCCGGACTCGATATTGACCAGGTCCCGCATGGTGTCGAGCATGCCCTGCTTTTGGGCTTGCGCGGCCTCGTGCACGGGGGCGACGGGGGCGGCCAGCGCGGCGTGCGCGCCGCCCAGAAAGGCCAGAGCAAGGCAGGTGCGCAGGACGTGCAGGCGGGGGGAGGTGAGTGGCATTGATCGAACCCTTTAACTGTTGCTTAGGAAAGGGGCGCCGGCGGAGGTCGCGGCGTCGGGCGGCATCGCGTTGCGCGAGGCCAGTCCCGGCACCCAAGATACGGACGCGGAAAGGCGCCCGAAATAGGTATTTCCCGGGTTGACGGCGCCCGGGTTCCATGCGGCGGGGACAGATCCAAGGGGTTCGGAAAAATCTGAAGAGAATCTCAAGCTCCCATATGAATGAGAAATGCTAAAATCCGCCCGCTGATCCGGTAATAACCGGTATGGGAATAGGGCGAATCGACTTCGCCTTTTTTTATGCGTTTTCGTGCGGCTCTGGGTGGACACCCCCGGAGTGCGGCAACAGGGATTCCATGTTCGAATTTATTCGCAGCCATCGGCGCTGGATGCAGCTCATCCTGCTGCTTCTGATTGTGCCGTCCTTCTTCCTGGTCGGGATTCAAGGCTATGACAGCTTCATGCGCAAAGAGCCTGAGTTGGCGACTGTCGCCGGCCAGCCTATTTCGCGTGCCGAGTTTGATCAGGCTCACCGCAACCAGTTGGAGCAGATGCGTGCCCGTATGGGCGCACGCTTTGACCCGGCATTGGTCGACACCCCGGCCATGCGCGAGCGCCTGCTGAACGAGCTGATCAATCAGCGTTTGCTGGCCAACGTTGCCGTCGACAACCGTTTCACGGTGTCGGACGAAACGCTGCGCAACACCATCGCCGCCATTCCGGAAGTGCAGGACAACGGCCGCTTCTCGCCCGAGCGCTATCGCCAGGTGCTGGCGGCGCAAGGCATGTCGCCGACGTCGTTCGAAGCCGGCCTGCGCCGTGATCTGGCGGTTGCCCGCGTGCTGGAGCCCGTTGGCCAATCGGCCCGCGCGCCCGCTGAAGTGGTGGCCTCGCTGGAAACGGCGTTGACGCAGCAGCGCACGGTGCAATTGCGCCGCTTCGCCGCCGCCGACTTCCGCTCGCAAGTGACCGTTACCCCGGCTGATATCCAGGCCTGGTACGACGCCAACAAGCAGCAGCTTCAAATTCCCGAGCAGGTTCAGGTGCAATACCTGGTGCTCGACGAAGCCGCCGCCACGCAGGGCATTCAGGTCAAGGACGAAGACCTGAAGGCCTACTACGAGCAGAACAAGAACCGCTTCGGCCAGCCCGAACGCCGCCGCGCCAGCCACATCATGATCGAGCTGGCGCCCGGCGCCTCGGAAGAGGCTCGCAAGGCTGCCCGCGTGAAGGCCGATGACCTGGCTCGCCAGGCTGCCGCCGACCCGGCGCAGTTTGCTGAACTGGCCCGCAAGAACTCGCAAGACGCCGGCTCGGCCACCAACGGTGGCGATCTGGGCTGGCTGGCGCCGGGCATGTTGTCTGGCCCGCTGGAAAAGGCGATCTTCAGCCAAGCCAAGGACCAGGTGTCTGGCGTGGTCGAAAGCCCGTCCGGCCTGCACATCATCAAGGTCACTGAAATTCAGCCCGCCGCCATCAAGCCGCTGGCCGAGGTCAAGGACCAGATCACCGGCGAAGTGCGCAAGCAGCTTGCCGCCGTGCATTTCTCGGAAATGGCCAGCCAGCTGAACAAGCAGGTCTATGACCAGCGCGACAGCCTGCAACCCGCCGCCGATGCCGTCGGCCTGAAGCTGCGCACCGCCACGGGCGTCACCCGCGAAGGCCTGCTGCCCGCCGACAAGGTTGGCCCGGGTTCGGCTGCCGACAGCCCCGATGCCGAAGTGCTGGACAACCCGCGCGTGCGCCAAGTGCTGTTCTCGCCCGACGTGCTGCGTGAAAAGCAGAACTCCGGCGTGATCGAACTGTCGCCCGCCATGATGGTGGCCGTGCGTGTCGCCAACATTGAGCCGGCGCACATTCCTGCACTGGACAAGGTCACCGAATCCATCCGCGCCAAGCTGATGGACGAGCGTTCGGCCGAAGCCGCCAAGAAGGCCGGTGAAGCTGCGCTGGCCGCCGATAAGGCCAACCCGGCGGCGGCGCCTGAAGGCTTCTCGCCTGCCGTGGTCGTGTCGCGCCAAGATCCGAAGGACGTTCCGCAAGCCGTGGTGGACGCCGCCATGCGTCTGCCGTCTTCGCCGTTGCCCGGCTACGCCGGCGTGCAATCGGGCGTGGACTACACGCTGGTTCGTCTGGAAAAGATCGAAGCCGGCTCGGTGGACGCGTCCGCCAAGGAACGCCTGACGCAGCAGTTGTCGGGTGGCCTGGGCCAAGCCGAAGCGGAAGCGGTCGTGAAGATGCTGCGCGAGCAGTACAAGGTGCAGGTGCTGCCCAACGCCGCTGAAGTCATCCGCGGCGAAGCGCCGCAAGCGGCGGGCTGACCCCCCTGGGGCGTACCCGCCTGGGGCTGACTCGCCCGGGGCGTACCCGTCTGGGGCACCCCCGCCGGGGCCTGCTGATCGGCAGGCCCTAGTTCAACAGAGGCCGCAACGTCGGCCACACGTTGTCCAGCAATTGCGGCTGGGCATCCTCGTTCGGATGGATGCCGTCAGCCTGAAACATCGCCCGGTTCGTTGCGATACCTTCCATCAGGAAGGGCACGAGCCGGGCGTTTTCGTCTTTGGCGACCGCAGGGAACAGCTGGGCAAAGCGTTGCGTGTAATCGCGGCCATAGTTCGGCGGGATCTGCATGCCCACGATCAGCACTTGCGCGTCGGCCTGCTTGGCCGCTTGCGTCATGGCGCGCAGGTTCTGTTCGGTCATCGACAGCGACAGGCCGCGCAAGGCGTCATTCGATCCCAGTTCCAACACCACGACAGCCGGCGCATGTTGGCGCAGCAGCGCAGGCAAGCGCGCCACGCCGCCGCTGGTGGTATCGCCGCTGATGCTGGCGTTGACGACCTGGTACTTAGGGTATTGTTCGGAAACCCGAGCGGACAGCAACGGCACCCAACCCGTGCCGCGCTTGATGCCGTATTCGGCGGACAGGCTATCGCCCACCACCAGCACGGTGCGCGATGCGGAACCCTCGGCCGCCGCGGCGGTCTGAGCGTGGGCGGGAAGCACCGTGGCGGCAATCGCCAGGGCAGACGTAAGACGCAGAAGGGAAAATAGGCGCATGGATAGCAAGAATTCGATCGAGGTAAAAGGGCTGGGCAAGCGGGTAGCCGATGCCGGCGGGACGCTGTCTATCCTGGAAGGTATTGATTTTACGGTGCAGGCGGGCAGCGCCGTGGCCATCACCGGAAGCTCCGGTTCGGGCAAGTCCACGTTGTTGGGACTGCTGGCAGGTCTTGATGTTCCCAGCATGGGCAGCGTGCACCTGGCCGGGCAGGACTTGTTTGCCCTGGATGAAGACGGCCGGGCGCGGCTGCGCGCCAATCACGTCGGGTTTGTGTTCCAGTCATTTCAGCTCTTGCCCAACCTGACGGCACTTGAAAACGTCATGCTGCCGCTGGAGCTCGCGGGGCAGCCCGCGCGCGAAGCCGCGCAGGCCATGCTGGAACGTGTAGGCCTGGGCGCGCGGCTGCATCATTACCCGCGCACCTTGTCGGGCGGCGAGCAACAGCGCGTATCGCTTGCACGCGCCTTTGTCGTCCAACCCGATCTGTTGTTTGCCGATGAACCCACCGGCAGCCTGGATGCGGCCACCGGCGTCACGGTTATCGACCTGATGTTCGACCTGCACCGCGAGCACGGCACCACGCTGGTGCTCGTCACGCACGACCCGCAATTGGCCGCCCGTTGCGGGCGCCAACTGGTGCTGGCCGCGGGCCGGATGGTCCAGAACGACTGATGCGTGCTGGCCGGCCCGGCCTTGATTACTTCGACTTCGTCACTGCCTGGTTCCAGGCCGCAACCACCGCTTCATAATCGGTAGCGGCCGCTTCCTGGCTGACGGGGAAGATCTTCACTTTCGCCAGATCAGGCAGCGTGGTCAGGCTGGCCACGGCGACGTCCGTACGCGTGGGGCGCCGGAAGTTCTTCACCAACTGCGCTTCCTGCGATTCCTTGCTCAGCAGGCCGTCGTACAAGGCCTTGGCCGCGTCCAGGTTCTTTGCGCCCTTGATGATGAACATGCCTTCGGGCGCCAGGTAGCTGCCTTCGCTCGGGTAGACCAGCTTGATCTCTTTCTGGCCGCCCGCCACATATTCCTGCGCCGCATATTCCAGCGTCATGCCCACGGCGTATTCGCCTGCCGCCACGCCCTTGTAGGTGGTGCCGGACGATGCGGTGATGACGGCGTTTGCCGCGATCTTGTCCAGGCCTTCCTGGCCGAACTGCTTGTACAAGCCATACACCAGCATGTAGGCCGTGCCGCTCTTGGACGGGTCCGTGATGGCGAACTTGTTCTTCCATTGCGGCTGCATCAGGTCCGACCACGTGGCGGGCGCGGGCAGGCCTTTCAGCTGGCGCTCGTTCACCATCATCACCATGACGTGCACGTTCGTGCCCACCCACAGGTCGTCCGGGCCACGGAACTCGGCGGGGATCTTGTCCAGATCGGCAGGGCGATACGGTTGCAGGTGCTGGCGGTAGGCGCCCAGCGTGCCAAAGCCGCCGCTCCAGAACAAGTCGCCACGCGGGTTCTGCGATTCGGCTTCGATACGCTTCATCATCGTGCCCGTGCCGCCGGTGACGGGCTGCACGTTCAGCTTCGGCTGCGTCTTCTTCACCGCATCCAGCGCGGTCTCGATGGTTTCCGTGTTGTTCGACGAGTACAGCACGACGTTCTGGGCGTGGGCGGCGCCAGCGGCGAGCGAGGCGGCCAGGACGCTGGTCTGAATCAGGTGCTTGAGTTGCATGATGAGCCTTTGGGTCGAGAGGGTTATTTGCCGGAGAACAGCTTGATGCGGAATGCTTTGACCGACACGATGATGGGCAGCACGATCACCGTGACCAGCGCCGCGCCATAGGCCGAGGCCATGCCGAGCCTGCCGCCGTCAACCTGGCGGAAGATGGCGATGGGCATGGTTTCCAGGCCGCCGCTGTAGGCCACGATGGACGCCGACAGCTCGGAAATCGTGGTCAGCCACATCAGGATGGCGGCCGAGATGATCGACGCCTTCATGGCGGGCAGGATCACCTTGAAGAACGTCATCAGCGGCGATACGCCCAGGCTGATCGACGCTTCCTCGATGGAGTCGGGAATGTTGAACAGCACCGACGACGCGTTGCGCACCGCAAACGGCAGTCTGCGCACCGTGTAGCACAGCACCATGATTCCCGAGGTGCCCGCCAGCACCAGCCAGCCGGTGTTGAAGGTTTGCACCAGCGCAATGCCCAGCACCGTGCCGGAAATGGTCAGCGGCAGCACCACGATGTAGTCCAGCACCTGGGTAAAGGCGCTGCGCTTCTTGATGGTCAGATAGCTGACCAGCACCGCGAACGCGACACCCAGCACCGTCGCCAGCGAGGCGAACTTCAGCGAGTTCAAGATCGGTTCAGGCGCGCCATGCACCGCGCGCTGCATGCTGGCCAGCGACCATTGGCCCCATTGCATGACGGGTCCGCTGGTCTTCGTGAACGCGGCAATGAACACGATGATGAGCGGCAGCATCGACACCAGAATCACCAGGCCTACGCCGCCCGCATACAGCACGGCGGTCCATGACCGCACGCGCACCGCAGCCGGCGCCCGCCCTTGCGTCATGGTGTAGACCTTGCGTTCCACCACGCGCTTTTGAAAGAACAGCACGATGGCGACGATGGCGATCGACACCACCGACATCGCGCTTTGCAGCGTGGGGCTGCCGCCCATTTCGCTGACGAAGGTGTTGTACGTCATGACCGACAAGAGCGGCACGCGGCTGCCCAGCAGCATCGCCAGCGCAAAGTTGCCGACCACCAGCGTGAACACCACCAGCGCATTGACCAGCACGGCGGGCAGCAGCACCGGCACCAGCACGCGCAGCTTGGTCAAGAGCGGCGGGGTGCCCAGGCTTAAGCCCGCTTCTTCCAGCTGCCCGTCAAAGCCGCGCAGCGCGGCCAGCACGCCCAGATAGATGTACGTGTAGTAGACGAGCGTCATGGAAAACACCATGCCCGTCCAGCCATAGAACGACGGCAGCGAGATGCCGGCGTCGCCCAACAGATTGGTCAACAAGCCGTTGTTGCCCAGGATCAGCAGCCACGACTGGCCCACGATGATCTCGGGGATCACGATGGTCAGCACGGGCAGGATCGCCACCAGGTTCTTCAGCGGAAAGTCGTAGCGCGCCACCAGATACGCGAACGGCACGCCCACCAGCACGGTGCAGGTGGTAACCGCTAAGCCCAGGATCAGCGTATTGCCGAAGGCCTCCAGATATTGCGAATCGGCCAGCAGGGCTTTGAAGCCTTCCAGCGAAAAGCCGCCGTCCTGGCCGGTGATGCTGTTGCTGAACAGCACGCCCAGCGGATACAGCACGAAGAACAGCAGCAGCACCAGGCTGATTGCGGTCAGGATGCCCCAAGGCCACCATTTGATTTTCATGGCGTGCGTGTCCTCAGGCGTTGACGACGCGGCTGTCGGCGGGGATCAGCACCTGCACGGCTTCGCCCGGCTGGAACTGCGCCACCATGTTGCCCGCATGCAGCTCCACGCGAATCTCGGCGCCGTTGTCCAACAGGATGCGGTACGCGGTCTTGAAGCCCAGGTATTGGCGGCGCAGCACCTTGCCAGGCAGCGTGTTGGGCACGTAAGGCGCGGGCGACATCAGCGCCAGTTCCTCGGGCCGGGCAATCAGCACGCCATTGGCGTCCAGGCGCACGCTGCCTTGCACGCCATCAAACCCCAGACCGCACAATTCATAGCGCACATGCCCATCCGGCGCACCGGCAAGGCCCGTTTGCGCGGGCACGGGAATGACGTTGGCCGAACCAATGAAGTCGGCCACATACGCATTTACCGGCGTGCCGTACAGTTCTTCGGGCGTGCCCAACTGCGCGATGTTGCCGTGGTCCATGATGGCGATTCGGTCTGACATTGCCAGCGCCTCTTCCTGGTCGTGCGTGACGAACACGGTGGTGATGCCAGCTTCGCGCACCAGGTCCAGAATGACGTCGCGCATTTGCAGGCGCATCTTGGCGTCCAGGTTGGACAGCGGCTCATCCATCAGCAGCACGCGCGGCCGGATCACCAGTGCGCGCGCCAGCGCCACGCGTTGCCGCTGCCCGCCGCTCATCTGGGCGGGGTAGCGGTCAGCCAGCGCCAGCAGGCCCACGTTGTCCAGCGCTTCGTTAGTGCGGCGCATGAGCTCCGCACGCGCCACGCCGCGCGCCCGCAAGCCATACGCCACGTTGTCAAACGCGGTCTTGTCGGGGAAGAGGGCGTAGTCCTGGAACACCATGCCGATGTCACGGCGGTGCGCGGACACATGCGTCACGTCGTCCTGATCGAACAGCAGGCGGCCGCCATCCGGTGCGTAAAAACCCGCAATGCAACGCAGCAAGGTGGTCTTGCCGCAACCGCTGGGGCCAAGCAGCGTATAGAACGCGCCGTCGGGAATGTGCAGCGACAGATTGCGCAACACCTGCTGCCCGCCGAAAGTCTTGGCGATGCCGTCTACTGTGATCGATGCCATATTCAGTTCCTGCTTAGGTTCCCGGCATCATAGGAACGGCTGTTGCGGTCGACCAGCAGTGTTTTTTAAGACATGGCGTTAGATTTTCTAAGAGGTCGGCGCCGCCGCTATCCCCTAGAATGCGGCAGAACAGAATAGGGCAGGCGCGGACGGCATGGCCACGCTGCCCATACATAAATCACAAGGGTAAACGTGAATAAGAGCAGCACAGGCTTGCGCCGCGCCGGCGCACGGGCGGACGCGCGCTGAGATGGCGGGGCCGAGTCTGCCGCCATTGAAGGCGTTGCGCGTGTTTGAAGCGGCGGCGCGTTTGCGCAGCTTCACCGCCGCCGCCGACGAGCTGAGCATTACGCATAGCGCCGTCAGCCAGCAGATCCGCATTCTTGAAGAGTATGTGGGGCAGCCGCTGTTCGCGCGCGAAGCGCGAGGCGTTGCGCTGTTGCCGTGCGCGCAAGCGTACTTCCCGGAAGTGCAGGCCAGCCTGGAACGCATCGCTGCCGCCACCGCCGCTCTGAAGTCGCCCGCCTATGGGGGCGTGCTGCGCGTGTGCGCCACGCCGTCGCTGACCATGAAGTGGCTGATCCCGCGCCTGTCGACGTTCCAGGCGCAGCACCCTGGTATCGACGTGCAGCTCAGCACGCAGGCCCGTCCGTTTCTGGATCGTGGGGGTGACACCGGCAGCGATGTGCTCATCCGCCATGGCTTCATGGCGCACGCCGAACTGGCTTGCGTGCATTGCCTGGATGATTTCCATGTGCCGGTGGCGTCGCCGCGTTTCATTGAACGCAACCGGCTGAACACGCCGGCCGATTGTCTTGCGCATCCGTTATTGAAAATATCCGGCGGCATGGATCACTGGCCGCGCTGGTTTGCATTGGCCAAGGTGGATGTGCCGGCGCAATTGCCAGGGCCGGTCTTCGACCATCAATTTCTGTGCATGCAGGCCGCCATGAATGACCTGGGCATTGCGTTGGCGCCGTGGTGCTTGCTGGAAGACGATATTCGCGCGGACCGCCTGCGTCCGCTCTTTGCCCAGCCGCACCTGCCCAACGCCGGCATTCATGCGCTCTACCGGCAAGACGGCCCGGCGGCGGCGTCGGCGCAATTGTTCATCGCATGGCTGTGTGCGCAGCAGCACGGCCTGGCTCATCCCTGAAAGACAAAGGACTCCCCCATGTTTCCCTCTGCCATTCCCGGCGTGCAGTGGCGTGGCATCACGCCGCCGCTTGCATTGTCCGACTACGCCGTCATCGCCTTCGACATGGACTCCACGCTGATCTCCATCGAGACGCTGGACGAAATGGCCGACCTGATGGGCAAGAAGGCCGAAGTGGCTGCCCTGACCGAAGCCGCGATGCGTGGCGACATCGTCGACTACAAGCAAAGCCTGCGAGACCGCGTGGCGTTGCTGGCTGGTATGCCTGAAGCCTTGCTGGATGAGGTCTACGAACAGCGCGTGCGCATCAACCCAGGCGCTGAAACGTTGATCGCCGCATGCAAAGCGGCCGGCTTGACGTGCCTGCTCGTGACGGGCGGCTTCACGTGTTTCACCGACCGTTTGCGTGTGCGATTGGGCTTGGACGATGTACGCGCCAACGTGCTGGACATTGTCGACGGACGCTTGACGGGCAAGCTGTTGCCGCAAGCGTGGGGCGACATCTGCGACGGCGAGGAAAAGCGCCGCAAGTTGTTGGAAGTGTGCGCACAACGTGGCGTCGGGCCGGAACGCGCCATTGCCGTGGGCGATGGCGCGAACGATCTTCCCATGATGCGGGCAGCAGGTTTGTCCGTGGGTTATCACGCCAAACCGGCGGTGCGACAGGAAGTCAATGTCGCGATTGATGAAGGCGGACTGGATCAGCTGCTGGCGCTGATTCGGACAGAAGACGCAAAGTAAGCGGCGCTTTTAGATAAATTTCGGATTGATCCGAATAAAACTTGAGCGTAGTCTGATTGACATCGTTAGGTACGAAGGTTACGGCAAGGAGCGTTGATGGAAGCGGCACGGTCATGCCCGCCGTGCATGACTTAAGTTGTTCGCTAACCAGCCGTAATCACTAACAAGAAAGACATTTATTTGTGTCTTTCTGCCAACGACTGGGAGTGATCATGACTATTCGCGTCTCCGTTATTGCCGCCACGCTGTCTGTGTCGATGTGGGTTCCGCTGGCAGCGAATGCCGCGGGAGGCACCATCCGGTTCGTGGGCGCCATTGTTGAGCAGACCCGCTGTCAGGTGGGTACGACGGGCCTCTCCGCCCGGTCGATGCCTCAGGTGAATTGCGTGGCGCCCGCCGGCCAGCCGGCCTTGGTGCGTGACAATGTCGTCAAGGTCAGCACCAGAACCTTTACCCCCGAACCCGGCGCCAATGGCGCGCCCGAG
The DNA here is from genome assembly GCF_056394065.1 of Achromobacter sp. 10T422. Lineage (NCBI taxonomy): Bacteria > Pseudomonadati > Pseudomonadota > Betaproteobacteria > Burkholderiales > Alcaligenaceae > Achromobacter > Achromobacter sp. 10T422. Next base: position 176,338 of record NZ_JBFTHD010000001.1, on the reverse strand, counting down.
CGGCAGCGCCGCGTGGTGACGCTGGAATATCTCTGATGCGGTAAATGCGGGGGGGGGGCAATCCCCCCGCTTGGCGCCAAGCGCTTAGATCAGGCCGCGAATTTCAACGGCCGGGTCCACATCGKCTTCGTAATCCACACCTTCAATTTCAAAGCCGAACAAGCGCAGAAAGTCCTGCTTGTAGCCGGCGAAATCGGTCAGCTGATAGATGTTGTCGCTGGTGACCTGGTTCCACAGCGCCTGCACTTGTTCCTGCACGCTCGGGTCCAGTTCCTTGTAGTCGGCGCGCAGGCGGCCGTCCGCATCCAGGATGGGCGTGTCGCTGCACAGGCTGTCTTTGTACAGGCCGTAGACCTGTTCAATGCAGCCTTCGTGCGTGCCTTGCGCCTTCATTACCTTGAACAGCAACGACAGGTACAACGGCATCATCGGGATGGCCGAGCTGGCTTGCGTGACCACGGCTTTCAGCACCGACACGCGCGCGTCGCCGCCGCGTGCAGCCAGCTTGGCGCGGATGTCCAGCACCTTCTGGTCCAGGTCTTTCTTGGCGGCGCCGATCGAGCCATTCCAATAGATGTCGTGCGTGATCTTTTCGCCCAGGTACGTGAAGGCGGTGGTGGTGGCGCCTTCGGCCAGCACGCCGGCTTCAAGCAACGCGTCGATCCACATTTGCCAGTCTTCGCCGCCCATGACGGCAACGGTGGCGTCGATCTCGGCTTGCGTGGCCGGTTCCAGCACAGACTCTTTCACCACTTCGCGGTCGGTGTCCAGGCCGCGCAGGTTCACGGCGTGGCCGATGGGTTTCAGCGTGGAATTGAAGACCTGGCCCGTAGTCGGGTGCGTGCGGCGCGGCGCGGCCAGGCTGTAGATCACCTGGTCAACCTGGCCCAGATCCGCCTTGATGGCGGCAATGGTCTTTTGCTTGATCTCATCAGAGAAGGCGTCGCCGTTGATGCTCTTGGCATACAGGCCGGCGGCGTCGGCCGCGCGATGGAAGGCKGCGCTGTTGTACCAGCCGGGCGTGCCCGCCTTGGTGGCTTCGGCCGGGCGTTCGAAGAACACGCCCAGCGTTTGTGCGCCACAGCCGAACGCTGCGCTGATGCGCGCCGCCAAGCCATATCCGGTCGACGCGCCCAACACCAGCACGCGCTTGGGGCCGCCGGCTATCGGACCTTGCGCCTTGACGTAGTCGATCTGGTTGTTGACATTGGCTTCGCAGCCGACGGGATGGGTGGTGACGCAGATGAAGCCGCGCACACGGGGCTTGATGATCATGAAGACCTCGCTCGGGGAATTGCCAGATGCCGGGAACGCCCATGCGCGGATGCGCAAAAAGCGACGAGCATTGTACGGGAGGCCGCCCGAGCGCGCTGGCGCGTCCGCCCGTAGCGGGGCGCCGTGGATTCAGCGGGCGGCTTGCCGTGCGATGGCCGCACCGCTTGCCAGGCTGCGGCGCCATTCCACCAGACCAATGCCGATGCCGCTGGCGCAGATGATGGCGATGCCCAGCCAGGTCAGCGGGTCAGGGAAATGGCCCCAGACCAGCCAGCCCACGGATGTCGCGCTGATGATCTGCAAGTAGATGAAGGGCGCCAGCGTGGAGGCGGGTGCGCGCCGGTAGGCGGCGATCTGGAACAGATGCCCGACGCCGCCCGTGACGCCGGTAGAGATCAGCAGGAACCAATCGAAGGCGGACAAGGATTGCAGCACCGGTAACGCGCCGGGCAGCACGAAGGGCAGGGTAAGCGTCAGGCAGGCTGTGCCCACCGCGCCGCTCCAGATCAGCGACGTGAACGGATCGTCGCCCGCGACCCGTCGCGTCGCAATGAATTGCGCGGCGAAGCAACAGGCCGTCAGCAGCCCGAAAATGGTGCCAATAGGATGCAGGCCGCCGCCCGGCCGGATGACGATGATCACGCCAATGAACGCAATGCCGGCCGCGACGAAGCGCGACAATCGGGCGGGCTCTTTCAACACCCAGGGCGCCAGCGACAGCACCAGCAGCGGCGCCAGAAAGTTGATGGCCGTGGCCTCGGCCTGCGGAATGTAGCTAAGCGTGGTGAAGAACATCAGCGTGGCCAGGAACATCGAGCCGCCGCGTATCAGTTGTTCGCGCGGGCGATTGCTGCGCAGCACGCTCACGCCTTTGGCGGGCAGTACCAGCGCCAGCACCAGAATCAAATGCACCACGTATCGGAACCAGGACAGCACCAGCAGCGGCACCCCTGCGTTCATCACCCATTTCCCGCTGGCGTCCAGGCACGACAGCGTCCACATCGATAGCACCAGCAGCAAAATTCCGACGAGCGGACCGCGGGTGGCGGGCGCGGCGGCTTGCGGGCGACCGGGGGACATGGACAAGCTCCTGGATGGGGGGATGGGCGGCTGCCATAATACGCCCATCGCGCAGGGGAAACAGACCAATCAATGATCGAATTACGCAACATCGAGACTTTTTTCTGGGTCGCCCGCCTGGGCAGCTTCCGCGCGGCCTCGGATAAGCTCAACACCACGCAACCCGCGGTGTCGCAGCGTATTGCCTCGCTTGAGGCCGATCTGGGCGTGTTGCTGTTCGAACGCGAGGCGCGCGGCGTCAAACTGACGGCCAAGGGTCACGAGCTTCTGTCCCACGCCGAACGCATGCTGCAAGTGCGGCGCGATATGTTCGAAGCGGCCCGCGAACAAAACGTCATGACAGGCACGGTGCGTATTGGTGTGGCGGAAACCATCGTGCAGACGTGGCTGCCCGCATTGATTGAATTGATTCACTCCACCTATCCGGCGCTGGTGCTGGAAATTGAAGTGGACACCACGCATGTGCTGCGCCCGCACCTGATGGCGCGTCAGATTGACCTGGCCTTCCTGATGGGGCCGGTGCTTGAGGCGCGCGTGGAAAACCTGCCGCTGTGCAGCTATCCGCTGGCCTGGGTCGCCAGCCCCGCGCTGGACCTGGGCCCTGAACCCTTGACGCTTGAACGTATCGGCAAGCTGCCCATCATCACGTACCCGTCCAACAGCGCGCCGTACCGGGTCGTGCGTGACATGCTGACGCGCGCGGGCGTGACGTCGCCGCGCATGTATGGCAGCGCGTCGATGTCGATGGTGGTGCGTATGACGCAAGACTGCATCGGCACCAGCGTCATCGCGCCGGTGTTTCTGGGCAAGGAACTTGCGCGGGGCGAACTGCGCATCCTGCAAGTTCAGGCCGACCCCTTGCCCGAGCTGAATTTCACGGCGACGTGGGTGCAAGGGCCAGACAGCCATGCGGTTCGGATCATTGCGCAGATGGCGCAGAAGGTCGCGGCGCAGGCCGAAGGCGGCATTCCGCTCTAGGTGTTTTCCCCTGGCCGGGGGCCGTCGCAGGTTCAAATCAGTCGGGCAGCACCGTCGCGAACAGCCGTGTCAGCTGCCTGCAAACCCGCGCCAATGCTGGGTATTGCGAAATTTCTCCCCGCCTGTCCGGCGAGACCCAAGAAAAATTTATACCCCCACATCGCAACTAACGATTGGACGCTGGCCGCCCCTGACGATGCAATGGCGTCATATCAATAAGTAGCGCCTGGATACACAGTGCGGGGGAAAAAACATGAATTGGCCAACGCTTGACTCCCGTCCCTGAATCCCACATTCCACCCGCGTGCGACCAGGATAACGGGAACCCGCGCGCGATAGACCATCCCGCCAGCCAGGAGTTTTGTCCATGAAGAAGTCTCTTGTTTTCGCCGCCGTCGCTGCCAGCTTGTTGGCCGGCGCCGTCCACGCACAAGATCTGCCCAAGACCCACTTGAAGGTCGTGGGCGGCCTGTCCAACTTGACCGCGTACAACGACTACGAAAAGCCGTTCTGGACCAAGACCATTCCTGAGCTGTCCAAGGGTCAGGTCACGGCCGACATCAAGGGCTTCAACGAAATGGGCCTGAAGGGGCCGGAGCTGCTGCGCCTGATGTCGCAAGGCGTGGTCGAATTCGGCACCGCCACCTTGTCGTACTTCGCCAGCGACAACCCCATCAACGAAGCCATCGACCTGGCCGGCCTGGCGCCGGACGTCAAGACCGCGCGCGMCGTCACCGATGCATTCGAACCCGTCTACGCCAAGCTCTACGGCGAAGGCAACAACGTCAAGCTGCTGGGCATTTCGACCTATCCCGCGCAAGTGCTGTTCTGCAATGCAGACATCAAGGGCCTGGCCGACATCAAGGGCAAGAAGGTTCGCACCAGCAGCCGCACCACCGCCGAATTCGTTGAAGCGCTGGGCGGTTCCAGCGTGACGATGGCCTTCGGTGAAGTGGTGCCGGCCTTGCAGAACAAGGTGGTGGATTGCGCCATCACGGGTTCGCTGTCGGGCTATTCGGCCAAGTGGTACGAAGTGTCCACGCACCTGGTTGCGCTGCCGATCAACTGGAACCAGCAGATCCACGCCGTCAACCAGAAGGCCTGGGACAAGCTGGACCCCGCCGTGCGCACGTTCCTGCAAGCCAACGTGAAGACGCTGGTCGACAACATCTGGGAAGGCGCCGCGCGCCAGACGCAGGAAGGCTATGACTGCAACACGGGCGCTGCCGCTTGCCCGTTCCCGGTCAAGGGCAAGATGGTTCTGGTTCAGCCGTCGGACGCCGACCGTGCGCTGTTGAAGAAGATTGCCAACGAAGCCGTGCTGCCGAAGTGGGCCGCCCGTTGCTCGGCCCAGTGCGTGAAAGACTTCAACGCCACCATTGGCAAGACGCTGGGCCTGACCGCCAGCAAGTAAGCGTCACAGCGCGCCGCCGCCTTTTGCGGCGGCGCGTTGTCTGGCTTGTCATTAGGGGCGTATGTCCAATTATGGGCTTATGTCCAATTCCGGGCTTATGTCCGCAGAGGTTCCACTCATGACCCAAACCGAACACTTCCGCCTGCTGGGCGGCCTGTTGCGGCGCGCCGAGAGTTTTTCGCGCGCAGCCGTCTGGGCCGGCGGCGCCTTGACGGTGGCCAGCGTGCTGCTGATCTCCTTTGACGTTCTGGCCCGCAAATTCCTGGGCTTCAACACCGGCGGCGCGGACGAATTGTCCAGCTACGCCTTCGCCATCAGTACCTCGTGGGCCTTGGCGTTCGCCACCTTGCAGCGCGCCAACGTGCGCGTTGACGTGCTTTACCAATATTTGCCGGTGCGCCTGTCGGCCGTGCTGGATTGGATTTCCATGGTGGCCATGGCCGTCTTCATGGTGTTCCTGACCTACTACGCCTACGACGTGGTGCAAACCTCATGGATGCAGAAGTCCGCGGCCAACACGCCGCTTGCGACCCCGTTGTGGATTCCGCAGGGCTTGTGGATGCTGGGCCTGGCCTGGATGTGCATCACCGTGGCGTTGATGCTGGCGCGTGCGTCGGCCGCGCTGGTCACGGGTGACATCGAACTGGTCAAGCAAATCTGCGGCGTGCGTTCCGCGCAGGAAGAAGCTGACGAAGAAGCCGCCGCAGGCGAGCGCATGGTGAAGGGAGAAGCGGCATGATTTCCACCGCATTGACGTTGTTGCTGGTGCTGATCGGCCTGTCCATTCCCGTGGGCGCGGCGCTTGGCGTGTTGGGTCTGATCCTGGACCCGCTGTTCTCGATGCTGCCGCTGTCGCGCGCCATCGGTGAAATTTCCTGGAGCTCGAATAACGAGTTCCTGCTGGTGGCGATTCCGCTGTTCATCATGCTGGGTGAAGTGCTGCTGCGCGCAGGCTTCGCTGAACGTATGTACAGCGCGATGAGCCTGTGGCTGTCGTGGCTGCCGGGCGGGCTGATGCACGCCAACATCGGCGCTTCGACGCTGTTCTCGGCCACCTCCGGTTCCAGCGTGGCCACTGCGGCCACGGTGGGTACCGTCGCCATTCCGCAGATCCGCAAGTATGGCTACAACGAGCCGCTGTTCCTGGGCAGTTTGGCCGCGGGCGGCACGCTGGGCATCCTGATTCCGCCGTCGATCAACCTGGTCATCTATGGCGTGCTGACGAACTCGTCGGTGCCCAAGCTGTACCTGGCGGGCATCATCCCCGGCTTTGCCATGGCCGCGTTGTTCATGTTGACGGTCGTTGTCGCTTGCGTGGCCAAGCCGTCCTGGGGCGGCAAGAAGATTCATGCGACGTGGGGCCAACGCTTCGCCAGCCTGGTGCACTTGGCGCCGCCGATGGGCATTTTCTTCCTGGTCGTGGGCTCCATCTACGCGGGCCTGGCCACGCCGACGGAAGCGGCCGCGTTGGGCGTGTTGGGCGCGTTCATCCTGGCGGCCTGGTTCCGGCGCTTGACCTGGAACATGCTGCGCGAAGTAATGGAAGGCACGATGCGTTCCACGGCGATGATCATGCTGATCGTCATCGCGGCCAGCTTCCTGAACTTTGTCATGTCGGCCACCGGCCTGACGGATGCGCTGACGCAATCCATCACCGGCCTGGGCCTGTCGCCGGGCTGGATGCTGCTGATCGTGGTGATCTTCTATCTGGTGCTGGGCTGCTTCATGGAAACGCTGTCCATGATGATCACGACGATTCCCATCGTTGCGCCCATCATGATCGGCCTGGGCTATGACCCGATCTGGCTCGGCATCGTGATCATCGTGTTGGTGGAAGCCGCCCTGATTACCCCGCCCGTGGGTCTGAACCTGTTCGTGGTGCAGAGCCTGCGCAAGAGCGGCTCCATGAGCGCCGTCATTGTGGGCAGCCTACCGTTCGTGGGCGCCATGTTCGTGATGCTGGCTTTGCTGGCGTTCTGGCCCGACATCGCGCTGTGGCTGCCGCGCGCGTTTGGCTGAGCTTCATTTGCTTGATTTGGGTGCGGCCCCATGCGGCCGCACCGTTTTCCACCCGTAAATTCGCAGGACTGATATGAAAGCCGTATTCAATCTCAACGACGCCAATCCCCGCCAAGTGGAAGTGGACTTCAACACGCTGATCGTGGCCGGCTGGGCCGGTCGCGACATCGCCGCCATCGAGCACCACATCGAAGAACTGGCCGCCATTGGCGTGCCGCGTCCCACCAGCGTGCCGCTGTACTACCGCATCGCCGACAACCAGCTGACGCAAGCCGAGCACGTGCAAGCGGTGGGCGAAGAGTCGTCGGGCGAAGTGGAAACCTTTGTGTTCGCGGTGGACGGCGAAATGTACGTCAGCATCGCGTCCGACCACACCGACCGCAAGCTGGAGACGGTCAGCGTCGCCATGTCCAAGCAGGTTTGCGTGAAGCCGGTCGCGACCGAAGCCTGGCGTTTGGCCGACGTGGCCGACTACTGGGACGAATTGGTCATCCGTTCGTACATTGTTGAAAACGGCGAAAAGGTCTTGTACCAGGAAGGCCCGCTGTCCACGTTGCGCACGCCGCAAGACCTGATCGCTGGCTACACCGGCGGCGCAGCGGTTCTGCCGCAAGGCGCGGGCATGACGTGCGGCACCGTGGGCGCCATTGGCGGCATCCGCGCCGCGGCTGATTTCACGATGGAACTGTTCGATCCGCGCCTCCAACGCACGATCAGCCACCGCTATCATGTGGAATCGCTGCCTGTCGTGGCCTGATTCTGATCACGCACGGCATTGAACACCCGGCGCGTTCCCATGGGGCGCGCCTGTTCGCACTTTTACGCCGCAAGTCGGCACGAGGACAATGATGGTTTCGACCTTGAATGAACTGACCTTGGCCCTGAGCGAGGGCCGCGCGAGCTCCGTCGAGCTGACCGAAGCTGCGCTGGCGCGCGCACAAGACGCAGCGGGCGAGGGCGCCCGCGTGTTCACCAAGCTGTACGCCGAGTCGGCGTTGGCTCAGGCGCGCGCTTCCGACACCCTGCGCGCGGCCGGCATCGTCCGTTCGGCGGTGGAAGGCTTGCCGATCAGCATCAAGGACTTGTTCGACATCGAAGGCGAAACCACCATGGCCGGTTCGGTCGCCCGCGAAGGCGAACCGGCGGCGGATGCCAATGCCGAAGTCGTGCAGCGTTTGATCGCCGCGGGCGCCGTCATCATCGGCCGCACCAACATGACCGAATTCGCGTATTCGGGCCTGGGCATCAACCCGCACTACGGCACGCCGCTCAATCCTTATGACCGCAAGACCGGCCGAATTCCTGGCGGTTCGTCCTCGGGCGCCGCAGTGTCTGTCGCCGACGGCATGGCCGCGGCCGGCATCGGTTCGGATACGGGCGGTTCGGTGCGCATTCCGGCCGCGCTGTGCGGCTTGACGGGTTTCAAGCCCAGCGCATGGCGCGTGTCCATGACGGGTGTGCTGCCCTTGTCGGCCAACCTGGATTCCATCGGCCCCATCGCCGCCAGCGTGCGCTGCTGCGCCGAGCTGGACGCCATTCTGTCGGGCGACGGCGGCCCGGTGCCGGAAGCCATGCCGCTGCGCGGCCTGCGCCTGGCAGTGCCGACCACGCTGGCGCTGGACGCCATGGAAAAGCACGTTGCGGACACCTTCGCCGCCACGGTCGCGCGCTTGAAGGAAGCGGGCGCGCTGGTGGATGAAATCGCCATCCCCGAATTCGCCGAGCTGGGCAGCATCAACAGCAAGGGCGGCTTCACCGCTGCGGAAGCGTGGGCCTGGCATCGCGGCCTGATCGCGCGCGCCGGCAAGCGCTACGACCCCCGCGTGGTGTCGCGCATCATGCGCGGCCAGGACATGAGCGCCGCCGACTATCTGGACTTGCTTGACGCACGCGAAGCGTGGGTGGCGGCGGTGGATCACCGCATTGCCGGCTACGATGCCCTGATCATGCCGACGACGCCCATCGTGGCGCCGGCGGTGGCGGATTTGGCCGCATCCGATGACGCCTACTACGCCGCCAACGGCCTGATCCTGCGCAACCCCACGCTGATCAACTTCCTGGATGGTTGCGCCTTGTCGTTGCCGTGCCATGCCGAAGGCACCGCGCCGGTCGGTCTGATGATCGCCGCCAGCAATGGCGCCGACCGCCGCGTCCTGGCCATTGGCCAGGCAGTGGAAGACCTGCTGGCCGCACGTTAAAAGGAATGTCATGGTGTCCGCCAACGTCGTACGCAATAGTGTTGAGCTGGCCCGCCAAGCGCGTCTGGACGCGCGCAGCGGGCTGCTGACCGGACCCACCGCGAATCTGGCTCCCGGGCATGTGCAGGCCAATCTGGCGATTCTGCCGCGCGCGCTCGCGGCAGATTTCCTGCACTTCTGCCAGCGCAACCCGAAGCCATGCCCGTTGTTGGCGATGTCTGAACCCGGCAACCCGGCGCTGCCGGAGCTGGGCGCTGACATCGATATCCGTACCGATATCCCGCGCTATCGCGTCTGGAAGGATGGCGAGCTCATCGCCGAGCCTACGGACGTGCGGGATATCTGGCGTGATGACTTGGTGTCGTTCCTGATCGGCTGCTCGTTCTCGTTTGAAGAAGCGATGCTGGACAACGGCCTGCCGGTGCGCCACATCGAGCAGGGCAGCAACGTGCCCATGTACCGCACCAACATCCCCACGCACCCCGCTGGCGCCTTCAGCGGCCCGCTGGTGGTGTCGATGCGACCGTTGAAGGCGGCGGATGCCATCCGCGCCATTCAGGTCACGTCGCGATTTCCGTCTGTGCACGGCGCGCCGGTACACATCGGCGACCCGTCACTGATCGGCATTGCGGATATCAATCGCCCCGACTACGGGGATGCGGTTGAGATCCGGCCGGGCGAAATGCCGGTGTTCTGGGCCTGCGGCGTCACGCCGCAATCGGTGGTGGCGTCGGTGCGCCCGGACTTCTGCATCACGCATGCGCCGGGCCACATGCTGGTGACAGACCTCATCAACAGCCGCATGGCGATGCTGTAGAAAGCAAAAAGCCCATCGCAAACACGATGGGCTTTTTTTTACGCGGCGGGGGTTCGCCGCAATGCGTGCAGGTCTTAGAAGATGTGGCGGAAGCCCACGGCTGCGCCGACCTGGTTGCTCTTGCCGGCGATTTCGCCKCTGGCGGCATCGCTGACCTTGTTCCAGTCCACGGTGCCATAGACTTGCGAACGCTTGGACAGCGAGTACTCGGCCACGGCAACCAGCGCGTAGCGCTTGCCCTTGTCGCCGTCGGTGACCACGTTCTTGCTTTGGTCGTAGTAACCGGCGCCGGTGATGGCCCAGCGCGGGGTGGCTTGCCACGTCACGCCGGCGAAATAGCCGTTGTCTTTGCGGTCCAGGCTGGCGGTGGTGGTGCCGCCCATGACGGCGTTGACCCAACCCGTTTCGTCGCGGCCGTTGTAGTAGCCGGCGAACACCTTGGCGCTATCGAACTGGTAGGACGCGTTCAAGTTCCAGACGCGCTGGCGCAGGTCGGAATTGCCGCCGTCATAGGTCTGCTGGTACGCCGCGCCCAGGCCGAGCTTGCCGACCATGTAGCGCAGGCTGGCGCCGTATTGCTGGCCGGCCTTGTGGTCTTCCCAGCTTTCGCCGTTCGCCCACGACAACGCCAGCGACAGGTCGCCAATGGTGTTGGCGTACTTGGTCATGTTGTTGGTGCGCACGCGCGACATGGCGGCGGGCAGCCAGGCGTTCTGGTCGTAGTTGCCGACGGTCAGCGGGTCGAAGTAGTCGGCCAGCAGGTCGAACATCGGCGTGTTCTGCAGACCCAAGGTCAACTGGCCGATGTTGCCGCCGTCCAGGCCAACGTAGGCCAGGCGGCCAAACGTCTTGCCGGTGGCCGACGAATTGCCGTTCTGCATGTTGAAGCCGTTTTCCAGGCGGAAGAAGGCACGGTTGCCGTTGCCCAGGTCTTCCGAGCCGCGCAGGCCCCAACGGCTGTTGGAGATAGCACCGTTTTCCATCGAGACGCGGCTGCCGTCCTGGCCAACGCTGCCGGCGCTGGTGCTCAGGTAGCGGATGCTGACGTCGGCAATGCCGTAGAGCGTGACGCTGGTTTCGGCGGAAGCGGCGCCGGCTGCCAAGCCGAGACCGGCTGCGGCGAGCGTAAGGGTGATGCGTTTCACTGAGGACTCCTCCTGTGTAGCTGTTTTTGGTTGCTCCAGGCTTGTGGCCCGGTCTGTTGCGCCTGGCGGATCGTCGGACGCTGGGCCTTTGCACCGACGCTTTGAATAAGCGAGGGGTCCGGAGCGTAGGCCCAATAGCGGTAATTGCAGGGTCGACTGCGCCAAAGTGGTGCAACGGATTAGCGCCAGGGGATTCTAAAAAAGTTACGGGTTGTGTAGTACCAATTTGTTTTTGGCGTTTTCCCTGGTTTACAGATCCTCAAAACCGCGTCGTGTGCGGAACAATGGCGCGATTGTTCCAAAAAAAACCCCGGTCCAGGACCGGGGTTTGTGGGTGTTGCCCAAGCGCTTTACAGCGTCATGTGCAAAGGCAGCCACGTTGCAATGCCGGGCACCACATAGAGCAGCAGCACGGCAAGAATCATCAGGAAAAACATGGGCAGCGAGGCGCGCGCAATGTAAGGCAGCTCGCGTCCGCTCATGCCCGACAGCACGAACAGGTTGAAGCCAACCGGCGGCGTGATCTGTGCCATTTCCACCACGAAAACGATGAAGATGCCGAACCAGATCAGGTCGATACCGGCCGCTTGCACGGTCGGCAGCAGCACGCCCATGGTCAGCACGACAATCGAAATGCCATCCAGGAAGCAGCCCAGCACGATGAAGAACACCATCAGCGCCATGATCAGGCCGAACTGCGACAAGCCCAGTCCGCCGATCCATTCCGCCAGCGCGCGCGGCAGGCCGATATAGCCCATCGCCAGCGTCAGGAACTGCGCACCCGCCAGAATCAGCGCAATCATGCAGTACAGGCGCGTCGCGCCCAGCAGCGATTGTTTGAACGTTGAGAGGTTCAGCGAGCCTTGCAGGCCGGACAGGATCAGCGCACCCACCACACCCACCGCCGCCGCTTCCGTGGCGGTGGCGATACCGGTATAGATGGAACCCAGCACGGCGCCAATCAGCAGCATCACGGGAATCAGGTGCCGCGATTGCGACAGCTTCTGCATGAACGACATGCCGGGGTCCGCCTTCGGCACCTGGCCAGGGTTGCGGATCGCCCACCACGCGATATAGCCCATGAACAGCAAGGCAAGCAGAATGCCCGGCACGATGCCGGCGATGAAGAGCTTGGCAATCGACACGTCTGCCGCCACGCCGTAGACGATCATGATGATCGATGGCGGAATCAGCAGGCCCAGCGTACCGGCGCCCGACAGCGTGCCCAGGATCTTGTCCTCGGGGTAGCCACGGCGCGTCAGTTCGGGGATGGTCATCTTGCCAACCGTTGCGCAGGTGGCGGCTGACGAGCCCGACACGGCCGCAAAAATGGCGCAGCCGATCACGTTCGTGTGCAGCAGCCGGCCCGGCAGGCGGTTCAGCCAGGGCGCCAGGCCCTTGAACAGATCCTCTGACAAGCGGGTGCGGAACAGGATTTCGCCCATCCACAGGAACAAGGGAAGGGCGGTCAGCGTCCAGCTGGACGACGCGCCCCAGATCGTGACGGCCATGGCGTCGCCCGCCGGGCGGCTGGAGAAAATCTCCATGCCGATCCAGGCCGTGCCTGCCAGCGTCAGGCCAACCCAGACTCCGCAGCCCAGCAGCGCAAAGATCGAGACGACCAATAGGGTAATGACGAGAAGTTCATTCATGGGTTTGCTGCGAAGTAGCGGCGGACAGGCCGCGCGAACGCCGGACCAGTTCGTCGATAAGAGCGATCAGGAACAAGACCGTACCCACCGCCATCGTGATCTGGGGAATCCAGAGCGGGGTGGCGTCGTTGGACGTGGAGATGTCGTTGAACAGCCAGGAGTCATACGTCAGCTTGACGCTGAAGAAGGCGAAGGCGGCGGCGAGCAGGCAGCCGACCGCCAAGGCGAAAATGTCCAGCCGGCGGCTGCCAGCGGGGGACAGCGAATTCAACAGCAGCGTCACGCGGATGTGTTCGCCGTGCTTGAACGTGCTGGCCAGCGCCAGGAAGCCTGCGGCGGCCATGAAGTACCCGGCGTAGGCGTCGGTGCCCGGAATATTGAAGCTGAGCTGGCGGGCGATGATCGCCGCCAGCACCGACACCAGCACGCCAATCGTGCACAAGCCGGCCAACAGGCCGGCCGCGCCGTAAAGACCATCTAGAAAGCGGCGCATGGCGATATCACTGCTTCTTATAGGCGTCGATCATGGCTTGGCCGTCGGCGCCCGCCTTCTTCAGCCAGTCTTCAAGCATGCGCTTGCCGATAACCGACAGGCCTTCCTTCAATTCCACGGTGGGCTTGATGGTTTCCATGCCGTTCTTGGCCAGCTCTTCCTGATACCACTTGTTCTTTTCCTGCGACAGCTTCCAGCCGCGTTCCTCGGCTTGCGCACCGGCCTTCTTCAAGGCGGCTTGGGTCGCGGGGTCCAGCGCATCGAAGGCCTTCTTGTTCACGATGATGGCGTTCTTGGGCAGCCAGGCCTGCGTGTCGTAGAACTTCTTGATGTATTCGTAGGTCTTGGTGTCGTAGCCGGTGGAGGCCGACGACATGTACGAGTCGATCACGCCCGTTGCCAGCGCCTGCGCCAATTCAGCCTGCTGCACCGTCACCGGTTGCGCGCCGACCAGTTCGGCAATCTTGGCCGTGACGGGGCTGTACGCGCGCCACTTCAGGCCCTTCATGTCGCTGATCTGCTTGATGTCCTTGTTGGCGAAAATGCCTTGGGGCGGCCACGCCACGGCGTACAGCAGCGTCATGCCTTGCGAGGCCAGCTTCTTTTCCAGGAACGGCTTTTGCGCTTGATACAACTTGAACGACGCTTCGTAGCCGGTGGCCAGGAAGGGCAGGCCGTCCAATTCGTAGATCGGGTCTTCGTTGGCGAAGTTGGTCAGCAGGATTTCGCCGATCTGCGCCTGGTTGCCTTGCACGGCGCGCTTGATTTCCGGCGCCTTGTACAAGGACGCGTTGTTGTGCAGCTGAATCTTCAGCTTGCCTTCAGACAGCGTGTCGACGTCCTTGATGAAGGTCGTCAGGTTCTCAACGTGGAAGTTGCTTGCCGGGTAGGCACTGGGCAGATCCCATTTGGTTTGAGCCTGTGCGCCCGCGCTGAACGCCAGGATGATGCTGCCAGCCAGCAGCGAGATTTTCTTGTACATGGATGGGTCCTTCTTTGCGAATGATGAAGACGGGTTGTGCCCGATAGGCATTGCGAAAGAGACTGCTGCGCGCGTGACGCGCTGCCGAAAAGCCGTCACATTCTATGTTGCTGTGCGGTAACAGGGCGCGGGAAATCGCGTGTTTACGGGTAATTCCTAGGAACGTCTGTTGTTCATTGGTTGAAGGTTCAAAGTTCACGGTAACCCTCGCGGGGACACATTCAAGCGCACATTTTTCTTCTAACATTGCGAAGTCAAAAACGCAGTGCAGAGGCCCTTGTGAATTTCGTTTTCCGCCGTGATGAATTGCTGGTCGAAGAAGCGTCCAGCGTGTTGCCGGATACGGCGTTGTGCGAACGCATCGGCTTGGCGCCCGCCGCCTTGCAACGTGTGTCCATGACCCCGGATTCGCCGTACCGCACCGTGCACGTCGAGCCCGGCATCGAAGCGCCCCAGGGTTACGCATTCAAGAAGCTGCGTTCCTTGTTTGGTGTGTTCGACGACGAACGCATGGCGCTGGCGGGCCGGGCGTATCAGATTTCGGAATGGGCGCGCACGCACCGCTTTTGCGGCGCTTGCGGCACGCCCACCGAACGCGTGTCGCACGAGTTCTGTCTGCGTTGCCCGTCTTGCGGTTTTTCGGCATACCCGCGCATTTCGCCTGCGATGATGGTGCTGATCCGCAAGGGCGACAGCATTCTGCTTGCCAAGCACACCACCACCGCCACGGCGCGTTACACGGCGCTGGCGGGTTTTGTCGAACCGGGCGAAAGCATCGAGCAGACCGTGCACCGGGAAGTCTATGAAGAGGTCGGCCTGAAGGTCGGCAACCTTCAATACTTCGGCAGCCAGTCGTGGCCGTTCCCGCATTCGCTGATGGTGGCGTTCACCGCCGACTACGTATCGGGCGATATCCGCGTGCAGGAAGACGAAATTGCCGACGCGCGCTGGTTCGGCCCGGGCGACCCGATGCCCGACATCGCGCCGCGCATCTCGATTGCGGGCTGGCTCATCGGCGCCAATCTGCCGATGGGCTGGTCGGTGCCTTAAACTCGCGCCGCCGACGCAAAAACGCTAGGGGTATTCCCTCGAAAGAGGGCATTTCGGCCGTCTTCGACTAATTTTTTATGGATGAAGTATTCATAAATTATTAGTATTTCGCTCAGATAATTTTGGCGAAAGCGTGTCATGAGCCCTACGTTGATTGCCTCGTCCGCCCACTTGGCGGGCGGTAGCGCGCCCGATCTGTCCGAAGTTGAATTCGGGCTGATGATCGCCAGCCATGCCTTTGACCGCTGGACCGTGCGCTGCATGGCCGMGGCCGGGCTGCCCGACCTGACGCCCACCGACGTGATGGTGTTTCACCACGTCTATCACCGGCAGCGCGCCAAGAAGCTGGCCGATATCTGCTTCACCCTTAACGTCGAAGACACCCACATCGTCAGCTACGCGCTGAAGAAGCTGGAGCGCCTGGGCGTGGTCAAGGGCGAACGCAGCAGCAAGGAAGTGTTCTACAGCGTCACGCCCGAAGGCGCCGCCGTGCTGAAACGCTACGGCGATATCCGCGAGCAATGCCTCACTGCCGGCCTGGACGGGCCGGGCGGGGGCGGGCTGGATTTCAGCCGCCAGCTGGCGCACACCTTGCGCGCATTGTCCGGCCTGTACGACCAGGCGGCCCGGGCGGCAACCTCTCTCTGATTCCCATTCGGGCACGGCCCCGTTTACCTGCAACTGACCGCGGCGCGACGCGTCGTGGCCGTTCGTTCTCAAGGACTACGCATGAAGAAGTGGCAATTCTGGATTGATCGTGGGGGTACCTTTACCGACATCGTGGCGCGCCGCCCCGATGGCACGACGACGACGGCGAAGATGCTGTCCGAGAATCCCGAGCAGTACCGTGACGCGGCGGTTGCCGGCATCCGCAAGCTGCTGGGCGTGGCGCCGGGCGAGCCCGTACCTGCCGATCTGGTCGAATGCGTAAAGATGGGCACGACGGTTGCCACCAACGCCTTGCTGGAACGCAAAGGCGAGCGCACCTTGCTGGTGACGACGCGTGGCTTTCGCGACGGCCTGCGCATTGCGTATCAGAACCGGCCGCGCCTGTTCGACCGCAACGTCATGCTGCCCGAAATGCTCTACGAGTCGGTCGTTGAAGCCGATGAGCGGGTGGCGGCCGATGGCGAAGTCATCCGCGACCTGGACGAAGCGGGCCTGCGCGCCGGCATGCAGTCGGCCTATGACAGCGGCATCCGCGCGGTTGCCATTGTGTTCATGCACGCCTGGCACACCACGGCGCACGAACAGCGCGCCGCCCGCATCGCACGCGAAGTGGGCTTCACGCAGGTGTCGGCCTCGCACGAGGTCAGCCCCCTGATCAAGTTCGTGTCGCGTGGCGACACGACGGTGGTCGACGCGTACTTGTCGCCCATTCTGAAGCGCTATGTGGACCAGGTGGCGGGCGAATTGCCGGGCATCCGCCTGATGTTCATGCAATCCAGCGGCGGCCTGACCGACGCGCATCGCTTCCGCGGCAAGGATGCCATTCTGTCTGGCCCGGCCGGCGGCATCGTCGGCATGGTGCGGACCAGCGAAATCGCCGGGTTCCCGAAGGTGATCGGCTTTGACATGGGCGGCACGTCTACCGACGTATCGCACTACGCGGGCGAATTCGAACGCGAATTCGAAACGCAAGTCGCAGGCGTGCGCATGCGCGCACCGATGATGAGCATCCATACGGTGGCGGCAGGCGGCGGGTCGATCCTGCATTTTGATGGCGCGCGTTTGCGCGTCGGCCCCGATTCGGCGGGCGCCAACCCAGGCCCCGCCTGCTATCGCCGTGGCGGCCCGCTCGCCGTGACCGACTGCAACGTGCTGTTGGGCAAGATCCAGCCCGACTTCTTCCCGAAGGTTTTCGGCCCCGACGCCAATGAAGCGCTGGACCGTGATGCGGTCGTGGAACGCTTCTCGGCGATGGCCGACGAAGTGCGTGGCGCCACCGGCCGCGAGATGACGCCGGAACAACTGGCCGAAGGCTTTCTGGAAATCGCCGTGGGCAACATGGCCGAGGCCATCAAGCGCATCTCGGTGCAGCGCGGCCACGACGTTACTGAATATGCGCTGACCGTGTTCGGCGGCGCGGGCGGGCAGCACGCCTGCCTGGTGGCCGACGCCTTGGGCATGACCACCGTCTTCGCGCATCCGCTGGGCGGCGTGTTGTCTGCTTATGGCATGGGCTTGGCGGACCAGACGGACATGCGTCAGAAGACCGTTGAAAAGGTGCTGGACGCCGACTTGATGGGCGTGTTGCAAGACGAACTGGACACGCTCGCCGGCCAGGCCGTGGGCGAATTGCGCCGTCAGCACGTGCCCGAAGCCGACATCAGCGTGCAGCGCCGTCTGCATCTGAAGTATCGCGGCACGGACACGGCGCTGGAAGTGGCGTTTTCCGATCTGGATCAGGCGCGCCGCGACTTCGAATCCGCCTATCGCCAGCGCTATTCGTTCCTGATGCCCAACCGCGAACTGGTGGTGGAAACCATTTCGGTGGAAGCCACGGGTGGCGGCGAGCGCGTGAGCGAGACCAGCGTTTCGCGCACCCGCGAGGGCGCCTTGGCGCCGCGCCGCGTGGTCAGCATGTACAGCGCGGGCGAGTGGCGCGACACGCCCTTGTATGTGCGCGAAGACATGGCGGGCGGTGACGTGGTGGCGGGCCCCGCCATCATTTCCGAGCCCAACCAGACGACCGTGGTTGAACCCGGCTGGCAGGCGGAATTGACGCAGCAGGATCACTTTGTGATCCGCCGCGTGGAAGAGCGTGCCGAACGCCGTGTGGTCGGGACGCAGGCGGACCCCGTCATGCTCGAGGTGTTCAACAACCTCTTCATGTCGATCGCTGAACAGATGGGCTACCGCCTGCAAAACACGGCGTACTCGGTCAACATCAAGGAACGCCTGGATTTCTCGTGCGCCATCTTTGATGCCCAGGCCCGCCTGATCGCCAACGCGCCGCATATGCCGGTGCACTTGGGGTCGATGGGCGAATCGGTGCGCACGGTCATGAACGCCAACGCCGGCCGCATGATGCCGGGCGACGCGTACGTGGTGAACGACCCGTATCACGGCGGCACGCACTTGCCTGACGTCACCGTCATCACGCCGGTGTTCGACCATGCCGGACGCGAGATCCTGTTCTATGTGGGCTCGCGCGGCCATCACGCCGATATTGGCGGCACCACACCGGGCTCCATGCCGCCGGATTCCAAGACGGTGGAAGACGAAGGCGTGCTGTTCACCAACTTCCAGCTGGTGAAGAACGGCGAATTCCGTGACCAGGCCGCGCGTGACATTCTGGGTTCGGGCCGCTGGCCCGCGCGCAATCCGGATCAGAACATTGCCGACATGCATGCGCAGATCGCCGCCAACGAGAAGGGCGTTCAAGAGCTGTTGCGCATGTGCGACCACTTTGGTCTGGATGTGGTGCGCGCCTACATGGGCCACGTGCAAGACAACGCCGAAGAGGCCGTGCGCCGCGTCATCTCGGTGCTGAAAGACGGCAGCTACGAGTACCCGCTGGACAACGGCGCGGTGATTCGTGTGGCGGTAACCGTGGATACGCAGGCGCGCAGCGCGGTGGTGGACTTCACCGGCACGTCGGCGCAGCTGGACAACAACTTCAACGCACCCGGCGCCATCGCCGTGGCGGCGGTGTTGTATGTGTTCCGCACGATGGTCAATGACGACATCCCGCTGAACGATGGTTGCCTGGTGCCGCTGTCCATCATCGTGCCGGAAGGCTCGATGCTGCGTCCGAACCCGCCGGCCTCGGTGGTGGCGGGCAACGTGGAAACGTCCATGTGCATCGTCAACGCGCTGTATGGCGCGCTGGGCGTGCTGGCGGCCAGCCAGGGCACGATGAACAACTTCACGTTCGGCAACGCGCGCCACCAGTACTACGAAACCATCTCGGGCGGTACGGGCGCAGGCCCGGTGCGCATCGACGCGGCAGGCCCGCATGACGAAGGTTTCGCTGGCACGTCGGTGGTRCAAGCCCACATGACGAACTCGCGCCTGACGGACCCGGAAGTGTTGGAGTTCCGTTTCCCGGTGCGCCTGGAATCCTACGAGATCCGCAAGGGCTCGGGCGGCGCCGGCCGGTATCCGGGCGGCGAGGGCGGTGTGCGCCGCATTCGCTTCCTGGAAGACATGACGGCCGCCATCCTGTCCAACAACCGCCGCTTCGCACCGTTCGGTTTGGCGGGCGGGCAACCCGGCGCGATGGGCCGCAACACGATCGAACGCGTTGACGGCACGGTCCAGGAGCTGGGCCCGCAAGATAGCGCCCAACTGCATCCGGGCGACATCTTCGTGATCGAAACCCCGGGCGGCGGCGGCTACGGCGCGGCGTAATCCGCACAGTCGCTTGCGGTCATCAACCAAAAGGCCCGTCTGATCAGGCGGGCCTTTTCAATCCGGGTCCGACATCACATCCAGCGCGATATCGGCCATGGTCTTGCGGTCATACACCCGCAAGGTCACTTCCTCATCGCGAATCTCGAACACTGCCGTCGCCAGCGTGTTTTCGCCGTCGGGGTCCTTCTCGTCCGTACGCAAGATGGGCAACGCGCCCAACTTATCGTGCAGCGCCGCCAACAAATCGCTGCTTCCCGTTTCGGGCGACCACCCGTCTACGATCCCTTCGATCCGGTTCTGCCGCTCACGCGACGATTCGGTGATGATCTGCGCCTGCCCCCGGGTCTTGCCATGCACCATGTGGTTGGCATGCCCATACCGCGTGCCGATTTCCAACACCGACACGCTGCCGGGCGTGACTTCGGCGCTGATCAATCGCGGCTCTGTCGCGCTGCCCAAGGTGTGATGGAACCCCCCTGAATGTGGCAGATCCTGCAATAGCGAAATCGCCTGATCCAGCGTCGTGCAGTCCAACACCGCGCGCGCCAAAAACATACGCGGCACGCCGGGATGGCGTTGCCGCGTGCGCAGGTTGTTGATGGTTTGAACGAGACCGGCGCGGTTGGCGCCGAACGTATGGCCGGGCAATGAGCCCGGGTAATAGAAGCTGAGATAGCCAGGCCCGTCTTCCAGCGCCACGTCCACCAGGTGGCAGCGGCCATACAGATACGGGTCGCCGTCTTCGTTGTGGCCGATCCAGCGGGAGCCGTCCGCCGCTTTCAATGCCACGGTGGTGCAGCCGTCTGTGGTGCTGTGCAGCAAGTCGCCCCGGCAATTCCACAGCAGCACGTCTTCGATCGGCATGCGCAAGCCGTCGGCCAGCCCTTCGAGTTCTTCCCAGATCTCTGGCAGTGCGGCTTGCGCCTGCTGTCCCAGTTCGGCCACATAAGGGTGGCCGCGCCAGCGTCGCAGCGCATCCCACGTGCTGCTTTGATTCAAATACACCGACATCAGCGGCCGCGCCAACTTGCCCAGCGCCTGACCCACCTGACGCCGGTTTCCGGCAATGCGTACATATTTGTAGGGCATGGGGATTCTCCGGGGTGTCATGGGGATTGTAATTTTTCTAAGCTCTGCCGGGTGGGGACGGATGCAGTAAGATCGCCAGTAAGTTGCACCGGAGACCCCGGCGCAGCCCAGGAATCATGCCCCTACAACAACCCCGGGGTGCCGGACGGTCCCCAAGAGGAGAGTTTCATGATCAAACGTAAAGTCGCCGCCGCCTTGGTCGGCCTGTCCGTGGCCATGTTTGGCGCCGCCTCCGGCGCCCAGGCCCAAGGCAAGGAATTGGTGGTGGCCACCGATACCGCTTTCGTGCCGTTCGAATTCAAGCAGGGTAATACCTATGTGGGGTTCGACATTGATCTCTGGGCAGCGGTCGCCAAGGAACTCAACCTGAAGTACAAGCTTCAGCCGATGGACTTCAACGGCATCATCCCCGGCCTGCAAACGAAGAACATCGACGCCGCGCTGGCGGGCATCACGATTCGCGACGACCGCAAGAAGGTCATCGACTTCTCTGACCCGTACTACGAAAGCGGGCTGGCCATTCTGGTCGGCGACAAGAACACCGACATCAAAGACGCCAAGTCGCTCTCCGGCAAGACGGTCGCCGTCAAGACCGGCACCGCCACGGTCGACTTCCTGAAGGCCCAGGTGCCGGACGCCAAGCTCAAGCTGTTCCCGAACATCGACAACGCCTACCTTGAACTGGCCACCGGCCGCGTCGATGCCGCCGTGCACGACACGCCCAACGTCCAGTACTACGCCAATACGGCGGGCAAGGGCCGCGTGAAGGTGGTGGGCTCGGTCAAGAGCGGCGACTTCTACGGCATCGCTTTCCCCAAGGGCAGCGAACTCGTTCCGCAAGTGAACAAGGCGCTGGCCACCCTGAAGGCCAACGGCCAGTACGACGCCATCTACGAAAAGTGGTTCGGCAAGAAGCCGTAAGCTGACGGATTCTGCTGTGCATTCGGGGCCGTCCGGTGGACGGTCCCGCCATTGCAAGGCGCAATGGCGCCAGAGGGGGAATCGTGGAGTTTGACTGGACCGTAATTGAAGGCGCGTTACCCAATCTGCTTGAGGGTACGCTGATGACCATCAAGATCACGTTCTGGGGTTTGTTCGGCGGCTTTCTATTGGGGGCGCTGTCGGGCGTCACTCGCGCTTACGGGCACCCCATCTTGTCGGGCATCGCGCAGGTCTATGTGGCGATCATCCGTGGCACGCCGATCGTTGTGCAGGTGATGTTCATCTACTTCGCCTTGCCGCTCTTGGCCAACATACGCGTGGATGCGGAATGGGCCGCCATCGTTACCCTCATCATCAATTCGGGCGCCTACATTTCCGAAATCGTGCGCGGCGCGCTGCTGTCCGTGCACAAGGGCTTGAAGGAAGCCGGGCAGGCGATGGGGCTTCCCTTTCACAAGATCCTGTTCCATATCATCGGGCCGGTGGCGTTTCGCCGCATGATCCCGCCGCTGGGCAACCAGTGCATCATCAGCCTGAAAGATTCCTCGCTGTTCATCGTGATCGGCGTGGCCGAGCTGACGCGTCAGGGCCAGGAAATCATGGCCAGCAACTTTCGCGCCGTTGAAATCTGGTCCGCTGTCGCGATCATCTACCTGATCCTGACGGGGCTGATGGCGTTGAGCCTGCACCTGGTGGAAAAGAGGATGCGCATACTATGAGCATGGTTGAATTTCACAACGTCACCAAGCACTTCGGCGAGTCCATGGTGCTGAACGGCATCTCGCTGAACATCGATGCGGGCGAAGTCGTGGTGGTGGTCGGCCCCTCGGGGTCCGGCAAATCCACCTTCCTGCGTTGCATCAACGTGCTTGAAACCATCAATGATGGCGACTTGCTGGTCGACGGCCTGAGCGTCAAGGGCGATGCCGCACAAGTGCGCGAGATCCGCCGTGAAGCGGGCATGGTGTTTCAGCAGTTCAACCTGTTCCCGCAGATGACCGCGCTGGAAAACGTCATGTTCGGCCCCGTGCACACGCGCGGACAAGGGCGCGACGAATCCCGCGAGCTGGCCAAGGCGCTGCTGAACAAGGTGGGCTTGGCCGAACGCATGAACCACTATCCGGCCGAACTTTCCGGCGGGCAGCAGCAGCGCGTGGCCATTGCCCGGGCGCTGGCCATCAAGCCCAAACTGATGCTGTTCGATGAACCCACGTCGGCGCTGGACCCGGAGCTGCGCCACGAAGTGCTGAAGGTGATGCGCGACCTGGCGGAAGAAGGCATGACGATGGTGGTCGTCACGCATGAAATGGAATTTGCCCGCAAGGTGGGCAGCCGCTTGATCTTTATCGATGCGGGCAAGATTGCGCACGATGGCCCGCCCGCCGAACTGCTTAGCAATCCGCCCAGCCAGCGCTTGAAGGATTTCCTGCAACACGTGAAGTGATGCGCTCGCGCACATGAAAAAGCCCTGTATCTCGATGGATACAGGGCTTTTGCCTGAGGGCCGCGACGATGCGCGTCAGGCAGGCTGCAACGCCTTCACCGCCGTTTCGATGGCCGCCAACGCCTCGGATAAGGCTTCACGGCTGGCGGCGAACGACAGGCGGAAGTAGGGCGACATGCCGAACGCCGCGCCCGGCACCACCGCCACGCCACCGCTTTCCAGCAGATACGTCGCCACGTCCACATCCGTGTGCAGCACCTTGCCGTCAGGCGTCTTCTTGCCGATCAGGGCCGAACATTCGGGATACGCATAGAACGCGCCCAGCGGCGCCTGCGCCAGCGTCAGCCCGTTGATACGGCGCAGCCCCGCAACGGTCAGTTCGCCGCGTGCCTGATATTCGGCACGGCTGGTGGTGACGAAGTCCTGCGGGCCGTCCAGCGCCTGGATGGCCGCGGCTTGCGACACGCCGCTGGCGCTGGTGGTGCTTTGCGACTCCAGCTTGTTCAACGCCGCGATCAGCCCGCGCGGGCCGGCCGCATAGCCTAAACGCCAGCCGGTCATCGCGTAGGCTTTGGACACCCCGTTGATGATCAGCAGCCGCTCGCGCAATTGCGGGCATGCTTTTCCGAACGACACGAAGGGCGCATCGCTTAACAGCACGTGCTCATAGATCTCGTCAGAGATGATCAGCACGTCCGGGTGCGCATCAAGCACGCGGCCCAGCGCTTGCAGCTCGGCTTCGCTATATAACGCACCCGTCGGGTTGCACGGCGAATTCAGAATGAACCAGCGCGTGCGCGGCGTGATGGCCGCTTCCAATTGGGCGGGCGTCAGCTTGAAGCCTTGCGAAGGCGGGCAGGGCAGCACGACGGGCACACCGCCGTGCAGGCTGACCATGTCGCTGTACGACACCCAGTACGGCGCGGGAATCACGACTTCGTCGCCGGCTTCCAGGGTGGCGAGCCAGGCGTTGAACAGCAGTTGCTTGGCGCCATTGGCCACCGTGATTTCATCCGCCGCATAGTCCAGCCCGTTTTCCCGCTTGAACTTGCGGACGATGGCGGCGCGCAGCTCCGGGCTGCCGGCAGGCACGGTATAGCGCGTCCAGCCCTGGCGCATGGCCTCGGTGGCGGCGTGCTGAATGTGGTCTGGCGTGTTGAAGTCGGGTTCGCCGACGCTTAAGTCGATGATCTTGCGGCCTTCCGCGCGTAGCGCGCGGGCCCGCGTTGACACCGCCATGCTGGGCGAGGTCGGCAGATCCCGGGTTCGCTGATTCTCATACTTCATTGGGTTGCCTCGGTGTTGAGCTGTTCGGGCGTTAAGCCGTAGTGCTTGAGCAGGCCCGCTTCGTCGATGTAGCCGTTGGCCAGATCATGGCGCAGCGCATCTCGGTCCCGCTTGGCGGGCGCGCCGAAGCCGCCTCCGCCAGGAAGTTCCAGCACCAGGCGCTCGCCGGGCGGCACATGCTGCGTGCCTTTACCGCGCAACACCGTGCCGTCGCTCAGCGACACCTTGCCCGGTTCGCCTGACAAGCCGCCGGCGCGTCCGCGTGCGGGGTTGCCGATGCGGTCGAACATGGCGTTGAAGCGGAAGACGTAGCCGTCGCGCGGGCCCAGTTCCATCACCTGGCCCAAGCCGCCGCGGTATTGGCCGGCGCCGCTGGAGTGTTCGCGCAGTTCCTTGCGCCAGACGACAATCGGGCCGGTCTGTTCGGTGGCTTCGGCCGACATGGCGTGTACGCCGCTGGGAAATGCGGTGGACGACAGGCCGTCCAGCGTCGGGCGTGCCCCCGTGCCGCCGCTGTTGAACATCAGAATTTCGGCAGGCGGTAAACCGGAATCGGCTTGTGCGGGGCGCGCGCTGACGTGCAGGTTCCACAGCGCGCCCGAGCCTTCGGCGGGTATGCGTTCCGGCAGGAAGTGGTGCAGGGCGCCCAGTACCAGATCGGGCACAAAGTGGCCCAGCACGTGGCGCACGGCGACCGGGCTGGGGCGCTGCGCATTCAAGATGCAGCCTTCGGGGGCGGCCACCGAGAACGGCGCGAGCGATGCGGTGTTGTTGGGCACCTCGGGGGCAATCACGCATTTCAAGCCGTAGCACGCGTAGGCCTTGGCGTAGGCCAGCGGCACGTTGATGCCATACGTGCTGGCGGGCGACGTGCCGGCAAAATCAGCCAGCAAGCCGTCGCTGCCTACCTCCAGTTCCACCTTCAACGTCACCGGCTGGTCGTAGCCGTCCAAGGTCATTTCGTTTTTGTACTTGCCGCGCGGCAGCGCCGCGATGCGTTCCAGTGTGGCGGCCAGACTGCGTTCCAGGATGAAGCCGCCGATGCCTTCCAGATCGCTCAGCTCGAACTCGTCCATCATCTCCATCAGGCGGCGATGGCCGGTGTCGTTGCACGCGGCCAGGGCGTACAGGTCGCCCACCACCTTGTCGGATTCGCGCACGTTGTTGCGCAGGATGTTGACCAGATCGCGGTTGATGTCGCCACGCACGGCGAACTTCATAATCGGCACGCAAATGCCTTCCTCGTAGACTTCGCGCGCGTCCGGGCCGAAGCCGCGTCCGCCCACGTCGACGACGTGCGCGGTGGCGGCGAAGTAGCCAATCAGCTGGCCATCACGAAACGACGGCGTGACGACGGTGAAGTCGTGCAGGTGGCCCGTGCCTTTCCACGGGTCGTTGGTCAGGTAGACGTCGCCTTCGAAGATGTTCTCCGGGCCGATGTCGGTAATGAAGGTGGGCACGGCGTCGGCCATCGTGTTGACGTGGCCCGGCGTGCCAGTGACGGCTTGGGCCAGCATGCGCCCCTGTTGGTCGAAAATGCCCGCGGACAAGTCGCCCGCTTCGCGCACGCTGGTGCTGAATGCGGTGCGGATCAGCGCCAGGGCTTGTTCTTCCACGACCGAGATCAGGCGGTTCCACATGACTTGCATGTGGATGTTCTTCAGGTTGTCGGTGCTCATGGCCGGCTCCTTAAGCGGTGGCGGCGGCGCGCTTGCTCGACACGAGCAGGCAGCCGTCGGCTTGGACGATGGCTTCGAAAGACGACGTGATCAGCGTGGACGTTTCACGTTCCACCACAATCGCCGGCCCCGCGATACGCGCGCCGGCCGCCAGGCCTTCGCGCTCGACGATGGCCGCATCGACCATTTCGCGCAGCTTCGCGTCAAAGATGCGGCGCTGCCCCACGGCGGGCGCGTCGGCATTGGCCTTGACCAGCGTGAGGCGCTGCACGGGCGGCAGCGGCGAGCTGGCTTTGACGGCCCAGCTGATGGCTTCGATATCCAGCCCGTCAATTGGGCGCCCGAAGTAGCGGGTATACGCGGCTTCGAAGTCGTCACGCAGTTGTGCCACGTCTTGCTCCGAGAACTGCGTCGTGCGCAGCATCACCGGAATTTCCCAGCCCTGGCCCACATAGCGCATATAGACCTTCGCTTCGACAACCGGCGTCTCGCGTGAATCGCCTTGCAGCGCGAAGGTCATCGCTTCGTCCTGCAATTGCGCCAGCAGGTGGTTGACGGCGGCGCAATCAAAGCGGGTCAGCCGGAAGTTGGCGCTGCGCACGCTTTCATAGCCAAACGGCGAACGCAAAAAGCCAATGGCGGAGCCCACGCCCGCGCCGGGCGGCACCAGGAAGCGGTCGATGCCGGTTTTCTCGCACAGGCGCGCTGCGTGCAGCGGGCCTGCGCCGCCAAAGGTGATCATCGTGTACTTGGAAATTTCGCGGCCGCTTTCCACGGTGTGCACGCGCGCCGCGTTGCTCATGTTCTCGTCGACGACTTCGGCGATGCCGTAGGCGCCGTCTTGCGCCGAGAGTTCAAGCGGCTGCGCGACTTCATTCAGCACCGCAGTCTGGGCGAATTCGGTGGATAGCGAGATCGACCCGCCCGCGAAATTGTCGGGGTCCAGGCGGCCGAGCAGCAAGTCAGCATCGGTGACGGTGGGCAGTTTGCCGCCGCGGCGGTAGCAGGCGGGGCCGGGTTCGGACCCTGCGCTATGCGGGCCGACGCGAATTTGGCGCATGACGTCCAGCCCGGCAATCGACCCGCCGCCCGCGCCAATCTCCACCATTTCCACAACCGGAATGGAAATCGGCATGCCGCTGCCTTTCTTGAAGCGGTAGGTGCGCGCGACTTCGAACGTGTTGGCGGTCTTGGGCGTTTGCTCGTCGATCAGGCAGATCTTGGCGGTGGTGCCGCCCATGTCGAAGGACAGCACAGAATCCAGCGCGTAGCGCGCGGCAATGTGCGCCGCGAAAATCGCGCCGCCGGCGGGGCCGGATTCCACCAGCCGCACGGGAAAGCGCGATGCGCTGTCCACTGAAATGATGCCGCCGCCAGAGTGCATGATGAAGACGGGGCAATCGGCGCCGGCTTCATGAATCTTCTTCACCAGCCGGTCCAGATAGGACTGCATCAGCGGGCGCACGTAAGCGTTGGCGCAGACGGTGTTGAAGCGTTCGAATTCACGCAGCTGGGGCGAGACTTCGGACGAGATCGAAATCGACACATCCGGCAGGCGGCGGCTGAGCACCTCGCGCATGCGCTGTTCGTGCGCGTCGTTCACATAGGCGTGGATGAAACCGATGGCCACGCTGTCGTAGCCGCCGGCTTCGATTTGCTCGGCCAGTGCTTGCATGTCGGCATCCGACGGGGCGATCAGCACACCGCCCGCGGCGTCGACGCGTTCGCGCAGCGTCAGGCGGTCGCGCCTGTCGATCAGCGCCGGGGGCAGCTTGATGTCCAGGTCATATTGTTCGAAGCGGCTTTCCGAGCGCATTTCCAGCACGTCGCGAAAGCCTTCGGTCGTGATGAAGGCGGTGTGCGCGCCGCGCCGTTCTATCAGGGCGTTGGTGGCCAGCGTGGTGCCGTGGATGATGATGCCGATGTCCGACAAGGCGATGCCGGCGTCTTTGGCCACGTCGCGCAGCCCCTGGACGATGGCGCGCTCGGGCGCTTCGTAGTCCGTCAGAACTTTTGTTGAATACAGCTTGCCGGCGATTTCAAGAGCCACATCGGTGAAGGTGCCCCCGATATCGACCCCCACGCGTGCTTTCTGTTGCGGTGTTGACACTGCTTTCTCCTGGGAAAACAAGGAAATACGGCCATGGCGCCGGGTGCGAGATTCCCGGGCTGGATGGCAAGAGCAGACACTAAAGCGGCGATACGTATGATGGGGGTTGTCATACAGGTGGTCAATCAGGGATTTTCCGGCAGCCGAAAAAAAACAGCCTTGCGGCCGTTTGCAGGGGTGTCGGGTGCGGGGCGTCAGCGCTTGGCCGCCAACTGCTTGCGATAGCGCGCCACGCTTTCCCCAAGGTGCCGCGCCATGGCGGCCCGCGCGGCGCCCGGGTCGCCACGCATGATGGCGGCCATGATCACGCCGTGCTCGCGCGCGGTGCGTTTTTCATAGTCGCGCAGCTCTTGTTCGGACTTGCCGCCGTGCTTGATCTTCAGATCCAGCATGACGTCTTTGACCGCGGATTCAAGCAGATGTGCGAAGTGGGGGTTGTTCGATGCGCGCGCAATCGCCAGATGGAAATTGAAGTCTGCCTGCACGGCAGCGGCGCGGTCGCTTTCGGCGGCATTGAACTCGTCGAAGGCCTGGACGATATCAGCCATATTGGCCGGCGTGCGGCGTTCTGCGGCCAGCCCAGCGGCTTCCACTTCAAGGCCGACCCGCACTTCCATGATGTGCAGCGCCCAGCGGCTGTCCGCCGGGGGCTGGATGTCGAAGCTGATGGGCGGGTCATGATCTTCCGTGACGAACACCCCCAGCCCGGGGCTGCTGACCACCCGGCCGCCCAAACGCAGCGACGCCATGGCTTCGCGGATAACGGTGCGGCTGACCTTGAATTCCTTGCACAGCGCCTGCTCGGAAGGCAGCCGTTGCCCGGGCCGGTAAACCTGCGTATCCAGCCGTTCGGATAGCGTCTGGATCACGACGTCAGTCAAGCGTGTGCGGGGCTTCTTGGGCGTGTTGTTCAAATCGCGGATTCCGTGTTGGATCGAGGGGCGAACCTTCCGTCTGGGTAAGGCGGATGTCTCGCATTGTAGGTGGCCCAAGGTTGTCATATGGGTGCGTGTAATCCCTATGCCTGGGCATGCCGTTCATGGTGGTGCGCCAATGCGCCATTATGCTTCCAATGCGCACTATATATGGGCTAAATACAGGGCATAAGTGCCTAAAACTGCACCATCTTGGAGGCCATAATTTTGAGTTGTATGACGGCACCTGTATGAATACAATGAATTGCGAGTCGCGTTCAGCGCGCAACGGCAGCTTGGAAACAGTATCTTCGTCAGACCACTACAAGGGGATTTCCATGCAGTTCTTACGCAAGCTCTTGGTGACGGCGGCCTGCGCCTGCCCGATGGTTGCGGCCTCTGCCGCCACGACCTGGACCATGGCTTCCGGTTATCCGGAAAGCAGTTTCTTCACGCAAAACATCCGTCAGTTCATCAAGGAAGTCGAAACCGAAAGCCAAGGCCGGCTGAAGGTGGACTTGCGCTCCAACGACACGCTGGTCAAGCACGACGCCATCAAGCGCGCCGTGCAAGCCGGGCAGATCCAGGCCGGTGAAATCCGCTTGGGCGTCTATGGCAACGAAAATCCGATGTACATCCTGGATGGCTTGCCGAACATTTCCGCGAACTACGAAGAAGCCGCGTTGCTGACTGACGCGCAGAAGCCGTACTTCGACAAGCTGCTGGGCAAGAACGGCTTGCGCGCCATCACCTATGTGGCGTGGCCAGGGCAGGGCTTCTTCACCAAGACGCCCGTTTCCGCACCTGCCGATTTCAAGGGCAAGAAGCTGCGCATCTATTCGCAGCCGACGCAGAAGATGGGTCAGATGCTGGGCTTCCAGGCGACCATTTTGCCCTTTGCCGAAGTGGCGCAAGCGTTTGCTACCGGCTTGATCGACTCGCTGTTCACCAGCGCGCAAACCGGTATCGACACCCAGGTGTGGGACAACTGCAAGTACTTCATGTACACGGGCACGCTGCACAACAAGAACGTCGTCATCATCAACGAACGGGCGTTCCGTGCGTTGGAGCCAGATGTGCAGAAGATCGTTCTGGCGGCCGGCGAACGCGCCACCAAGCGCGGCTTTGAAATGAGCCGCAAGGCGGGCGAAGACACCGTCGAGACGTTGCGCAAGAACGGCATCACCGTGACCCAGGCCGGCCCGGAAGTGCAGAAGGCCTTGGCCGAAGTGGGCAAGACCATGGTGGAAGACTGGCGCAAGAGCGCCAGCCCCGACGAGCAGAAGGTGTTGGACAACTATCTGGCGGCCAAGGCCGCCCAGGCGCCAGCCAAGACGGCCGCCAACTAGCGGCTGGCGGGGCCGCGCGCCCCGCCTTTTCTGCATCTTCGGGAGCGGTACAAGATCATGTTGAGAAAATTTCTTGACGGCCTCTACACGCTTAGCGGCGTGCTGGCCGCGGCATTTCTGGCGGGCATCGCCATCAGCATCATCGCGCAGATCATCGGCCGCGCGCTGGGCTATACGGTGGACTCCACCGAAATCTCGGGGCTGTTCATGGCGGCCTCCACCTTCCTGGGCCTGGCCTACACCTTCCGCGACGGCGGCCATATTCGCGTTGGCCTGATCGTCAGCCGCCTGACCGGCGGAACGCGCAAAGTGGTGGAACTCTGGTGCTGCCTATCCACCGCGCTGTTGATGGGCTACATCGCGTGGCAGGCCGTGCTCTTCGCGTGGCAGTCCTTCGAGTTCGATGACATCAGCCCCGGGCTGCTTGCCATCCCGTTCTGGATTCCGCAATCGGCATTGGCGGCGGGGCTCGTGATCCTGACGATTGCACTGCTTGACGCGGCCCTTGCCGTCGCACGCGGCGAAGAGCCGGGCTACGACAAGAACAGCGAGGCGGCGTTGGAATAACGCGCCGGGCGACATGGCTGGTGGCGTTGCGCCGGCCTTCACTTCCTATGCAGGAACAAGCATGGATCAATATTCGACTCTGATCGCATCCGGGGCGTTGCTGGTGGTATTGCTGGTGCTGTTGGCCAGCGGCGTCTGGGTGGCGATTTCGTTGTTGGCGATGGGCGTGGTGGGCTTGGCGGTGTTCACCGACGCGCCCGTGGGATCGCTGATCGTTTCTTCAATGTGGGACGCGAGCTGGGGCTGGCCGATGACGGCGTTGCCGCTGTTCATCTGGATGGGCGAAATTCTGTTTCGCACGCGGCTGTCTGAAGACATGTTCAAAGGCTTGGGGCCGTGGGTCAGCTGGCTGCCCGGGCGCTTGCTGCACGTGAACATTCTGGGCTGCGGCATCATGGCGGCGGTGGCGGGGTCGTCCGCCGTAACGTGTGCAACGGTTGCGCGCATGAGCTTGCCCGAGCTGAAGAAGCGCGGGTATGACGAAGGCATGATGATCGGCACGTTGGCGGGTTCCGGCACGCTGGGGCTGATGATTCCGCCGTCGATCATCATGATCGTCTACGGCGTCACGGCCCAGCAATCGGTGGCGCGTTTGTTCATGGCGGGCATTCTGCCGGGGCTGCTGCTGATCGCGTTGTTCATGGGCTACGTCATCGTGTGGTCGCTGCTGAATCCGTCCAAGGTGCCGCCGCGTGATCCGGCGCTGAGCTTCGGCGCCAAGCTGTGGAACTCGCGCCGGCTGATCCCGGTGGGCCTGCTGATTGCGGCGGTCATTGGCGTCATCTACGGGGGCTTGGCGACGCCGACTGAAGCGGCGACGGTGGGCGTTGTGGGCGCGATGGTGCTGGCCAAGCTGGGCGGCACGTTGTCGCTGAAAAGCCTGGGCGAAAGCCTGATGTCGGCGATGAAGATCTCTTGCATGATCTCTTTCATCGTGGCGTGTGCGGCAGTGTTGTCGATCTCGGTGGGCTTCTTKAACATTCCGCAGGTGCTGGCGGCCAAGGTCGAAAGCATGGCGCTGTCGCCCTATATGTTGCTGGCGGTGCTGACGGCGTTCTTCCTGGTGCTCGGCTGCTTTCTGGAAGGCATTTCGATTCTGGTGCTGAGCAGCGCGGTGATTCTGCCGATGGTGCAGGCTGCGGGTATCGACCTGATCTGGTTCGGGATCTATATCGTCATCATCATCGAGATTGCGCAGATCACGCCGCCGCTGGGGTTCAACCTGTTTGTGCTGCAATCCATGACGGGCAGGGATATTTGGCAGGTCACCAAGGCGTCGATTCCCTTTTGCCTGCTGCTGGTCATCGCGATCGGGCTTATCACGGTCTTCCCGGGCATCGTGACGTATTTGCCCAATTTGATGTCGCAGCGTTAACGCTGTTTGCCACCTCATAACGCTGTTTGCCACGTCATAAAAAAAGCGCCCCGCGAGTTTCCTCGCGGAGCGCTTTTTTTGGTGCCGGTCAGAGCAAGATCAGCCTTTGACGCGGACGATCTTCTGCACTTGCGGCACGTGCCGGATGGCGCGGATGACTTGCGCCAGATGCTTGCGGCTGTCGACCTGAATGGTCAGGTGCAAGGACACGGTGGACACGGCATCGTCGTGCATCGTGACGTGCATGATGTTGGCATCCGCCGCGGTGACTTCCGCCGCCAGACGCCCCAGCACGCCACGTTCGTTGCGCGTGATGATGTCCAGGCGCGTGGCCAGGTGTTTGGCGGTGTGCGCGTCCCAGCCCACGTTGATCCAGCGTTCCGGTTCGCGCAGGCGCTGGCGCAGGGCGACGGGGCAGTCGGCGGTGTGTACCACCAGACCATGCCCCATGCGCATGCCGGCAACGATAGGGTCGCCGGGCAGGKGGCCGCAGCAAGGCGCCAACTGCACAGCCTGGCCTTCATTGCCCTGGATCAGAATGGGTGCGCTGCGCGCCGACGTCAGCTCGTCCACCGCGGCAGCGGTGGTGGCGACAAGCTGATGCTCGGGCGCGAAACGCCGTGCGACCACGGCCGCCAAACGCTTGCCCAAGCCGATATCAGCCAGGATTTCCTCGCGTGAGCTGGCGCCGGTGCTGCGCGCAAGCTTTTGCCAAGCGGGGTCGTCGGTGGCCGGCATCGGCATGTGCAGTTCTTGCAATGCCTGGCTAAGCAAGCGCTCGCCAAACGCCACCGATTCTTCGTACTTGACGGTACGCAGGTAGTGGCGAATTTCGGAACGCGCGCGGCCGGTGCGCACATAGTTAAGCCATTGCGCGTTCGGACGCGACGCCGGCGACGTGACGATTTCAACGGTGTCGCCGCTATTGAGTTCGGTGCGCAGCGGCACGAACTCGCCATTGATCTTTGCCGCCACCGCCTGGTTGCCGATGTCGGTGTGAATCGCATAGGCGAAGTCCACCGGCGTGGCGCCACGAGGCAGCGAAATGATCTTGCCGCGCGGCGTGAACACGTAGACCGCGTCCGGGAACAGATCGACTTTGACGTGCTCGAGGAATTCGCCGGAATCGCCCGTCTGGCTTTGAATGTCCAGCAGCGATTGCAGCCATTGGTGCGTGCGCTTTTGCAGGTCGTTCAACGTCAGGTCGGCGCCCTTGTACAGCCAGTGCGACGCCACGCCTTCTTCGGCCACATGATGCATGTCGCGCGTGCGGAACTGGAATTCCACCGGCGTGCCGTAGGGGCCGACAAGCGTCGTGTGCAGGGACTGATAGCCGTTCACCTTGGGGATGGCGATGTAGTCCTTGAACTTGCCCGGCACCGGACGATAGAGCTGGTGCAGCGTGCCCAGCGCCAGATAGCATTCCGGCAGCGTGTGCACGATGACGCGGAAGCCGTAGATATCCAGCACGTCGGAAAACGACTTCTTCTGGTCAACCATCTTGCGATAGATGCCATAAAGCGTTTTCTCGCGGCCGGTGACTTCGGCTTCGATGCCGGCAGCGGGCAATGACGCCCGCACCGAATCGGCGATTTTGGTGATGACCTCGCGGCGGTTGCCGCGCGCGGCCAGCACGGCCTTGTACAGCACCTGATAGCGGTTCGGATGCATCGCCGCAAAACACAAGTCTTGCAGCTCGCGGAACAGCAGGTTCAGGCCCAGCCGATGCGCGATGGGCGCGTAGATATCCAGCGTTTCGCGGGCGATGCGCCGGCGTTTTTCGGGATTGACCGCGTCCAGCGTGCGCATATTGTGCAGGCGGTCGGCCAGCTTGATGAGGATGACGCGCACGTCGCGCGCCATCGCCAACAGCATCTTGCGGAAACTCTCAGCTTGCTGCTCGGCCTTGGTGGCGAAGTCCAGGCGGTCCAATTTGGACAGCCCGTCGACCAGCTCGGCCACTTCAGGGCCGAAGCGTTCCGCCAGCTCGTGCTTGGCAATGCCCTGGTCTTCCATCACGTCATGGAGCAGGGCGGCCGACAACGCGTTGACGTCGAGCTTCCAGCCTGCGCAGATTTCAGTGACGGCGATGGGATGCGAGATGTAGGGCGAACCGCTGGCGCGGAATTGGCCCAGATGCGCCTGATCCGCGAAGCGATAGGCTTCGCGCACGCGCTCTACATCTTTCTTGTCGAGATAGCTGCCGATGATTTCGGTCAGCGGCGCCAGCGATGCAACCGGCGAAGCGGTTGCGTCCGCCGCTTCTTGCGCGGCGACGGACGGTGGCGTAGGGAGATTTTTGTCTTTCTTGCCCGTGCGGCGCCCAAGACGGGAGCCGGCACGTAGTGCGGCAAGCAGACCAGATGAAGCGTACTTCAGCCCGGGAAAAGCCATGCTTGCCGCCCCCCGGAGACTATCAGGTGGGAACTTTACGCAGCATTTCCACGCCGGTTAGGCCGCCCGCGATTTCGCGCAGGGCAGTGACCGTGGGCTTGTCTTTGCTGTCCAGGCGCGGGGCATGGCCTTGCGCCAACTCGCGGGCGCGATACGTCGCGGCCAGCGTGAGCTTGAAACGGTTAGGGATTTGATTCAGACAGTCTTCGACAGTAATGCGAGCCATTAGGACACCTGGTGCTGATGGATGATAGGGAGAATGCGTTCGGCTCAGTGTTCGGCCGGGATACCAAGTTGTGCGAACAACTCGGCATGGCGGGCGGCCTGAGACGAAAAGCGCAGCCTTGCGGAACTGACGATTTGCATCAGTTCCGACAAGGCCACGCTAAATTCTTGATTAATAATAACATATTCGCATTCAGGCGCGTGGGCGATTTCGCCGCCCGCAGCCATGAGCCGGCGCGCGATCACTTGGGGTGCATCCTGGCCCCGCGCCTTCAACCGGCTTTCGAGTTCTTCGATCGACGGGGGCAGCACAAAAATGCCGATGGCGGCGGGGAAACGCTGCTTCACCTGACGCGCGCCTTGCCAATCGATCTCGAGCAATACGTCACGGCCTTCGCGGGTAGCCAGGTCGATGCGGTCGCGCGGCGTGCCGTAGAAATTGCCGTGGACTTCCGCCCATTCCAGCAGGTTCTGCTCGTCGCGCATGCGCTTGAACTCGTCAACTGACACGAATCGGTATTCACGGCCGTCTTCTTCGCCCGGACGAGGCGCGCGCGTGGTGCAGGAAATGGAGAGTTCGATGGAGGGGTCTTGCTGGAGCAAGGCCTTCACCAGGCTGGATTTGCCCGCGCCGCTGGGCGCGACGACCATGAAGACGTTTCCGGGGTTGGCGTACATGAAGTTGACCGGCGTGTGATGCTAAGACCGGAAGTCTAGCAAATCGCGCGGCGCGGCAGGGGGAAAACCCGCTGTCCGGCCGCGCGATTTTTATGTGGCTGAGCGGGCGAACCCCTTTAGCCTGCGGGTTTGGCCGCGGTTTGAAGCAGCTTTCCGCCAGGCGGCGGCGCATCGCTGCCGAGCAGGTGGCCGTTGACCTCGATGCCGTACAGCGAGTCGTCCGAGTCGTGATACTTCTCTCGGGTGGCCGCCACTGAATCCTTGTAACGCGGGTCTTGCGGGCGTTCATGCGCGTTCATGAAGTAGGCCACGTCCCAGGCTTCCTGGTCGCTCAGCATGCCGGCTTGGCCCAGCGGCATATTGGCTTTGATGAAGCCGGCCGCGTTGCCAATCTGGTGCATGCCCGCGCCCCAATTGAACGAGTCGGCGCCCCACAGCGCGGGAAAGACCCAGTGTTTGCCGTTCTTCTGGCCCTGGCCCTCGGCGCCGTGGCACACCGCGCAGTACTGCGCATAGACCTCGCTTCCGCGCACGTAGTCGGCCTTTTGCGCGGGCGCCGGCAGCTTGCGGTAACCCTGGCCTTCCAGCACGACGCCCGTTGGCGCTTTGCTGGCCAGCCAGAACATATAGCTTTGCAGCGCGGTCAACGTCGGGTCGTCAGCCGCAGGCGCCTTGCCGTTCATGCTGAACCGAAAGCACCCTTGCAACCGTTCGGCCAGCGTGTTGACGTGCTCGTTCTTGGCGCGATAGGCGGGGTACAGCACATAGGCCGCCCACATGGGCGCGGAGTCCGGCCGGCGGCCGGCGTCCAGATGGCAGCTGGCGCAGGTGAGATCGTTGCCAACGAACTTGCCCGCCTTTTGTGGCGTGTGCAGGAAGATCTGCTCGCCTTGCCGGACGATCTTGCCGAATTCAGTGTCGGGCAAGGACGCGGCGGAGGGCGGGGTGAAAGCGGGGCGAGGCTCGGCGGCAAAGGCCGGCGCGGTGCAGGCAATCATGGCTGCAATACAGGCCGTGCCTGGACGGAAGCGGGGAAGGCGGATCATGGCTTGGCTCCGTCCGTGGAAGGGGTTTGCGCGGCAAGCAGGTCGGCCGCTTTGGGCAGGCCGGCGTAGTAGGCGGAGACGGCGTCGATGTCGGCGTCGGACAGACGGGTGGCGACCGCGGGCATCAGCCCCAGTGGCCCGGGTGGCCGTTGCCCTTGCTGCCATGCGCGCAATTGGCCCGCGATATACGCCGCAGGCTGTCCGGCCAGACTGGGGAAATTCTGGCCGACGCCGATGCCGCCAGGCCCGTGGCACTGATTACAGGCTGGGACGTTTTTGTCCCAGGCGCCGCGTGTAGCCAGCCACGCGCCCGTGTCGGCGGGCTTGACGGGATGCATGGCCGTAGCGGCCAGCCGGTCAATGTTCAACGGCGAGGGCAAGCTGGCGTAGTAGCTCGCCACGGCTTGTTGCTGCGCGGGGTCCAGCGCTTTGGCGGTTGCCGCCATCACCGGGCTGACACGCGAACCGTTGGCCATGGCTTCCAGTTGTTCTGACAGGTATTTGGCGCCCAGGCCGGCCAATTGCGGGAAGCCGGCGGCGGGGTTGCCTTCGCCCTGCGCACCATGGCAGGTGATACAGGCCGGCGCGCCGTTCGCGCCTTGCGTGCTGATCTGTTTGCCATCTGGCGCGCCTTGGGCGCTAGCGCCTGTGGCGAACAAGGCGCTGAGCACCAGCGCGGGGAGGGACCGTGGGGTCATGGCTTGCCTGCTCCGATTTGTTATTTGATTTTGGGTAATAAGCTAATGCCCATAAATTATATAAAGACTTGTGACAGATCAACGCGAAATCCGCCGCTGGATGGTGCACATCCGCGTTTCTTTTGCTTGCGCATAGCGGGAACATTTGTGTCTTTGCTGGAAGGTTTGCTTGCAGCATCGCCGGAATGATTGCGGTAGCATCTCGCCGATTGATAACAAGGAGAATCCGATGCATTCGAACGAGATCGAGCCACCGCGCGTGGCGTTGGTAACCGGGGCCGGTACCGGAATTGGGCGTGCAGTGGCGCTGGAGTTGCTGGCGCAGGGCTATCGCGTCGTGTTGGCGGGGCGCCGTCGCGAGCCCCTGGAAGCGACCCGGACGGCAGCCGGCGAAGATGGTGTGCGCGCCTTGGTGGTGCCCACCGATGTGTCCGACGAAAATGCCGTTCGCGATCTGTTCGACACGGCGCAGCGTGAATACGGGCGCCTGGATGTGCTGTTCAATAATGCCGGCCGTGGCGCACCCGCCATGCCGATCGAAGAACTGCCGGTGGCGGTGTGGCGCGAAGTGGTCGACACCAACCTGACCGGCATGTTCCTGTGCGCCCAAGCCGCCATCCGCGTGATGAAGGCGCAGACGCCGCAAGGCGGCCGCATCATCAACAACGGTTCGATTTCGGCGCACGCTCCGCGCCCGTTCTCTATTGCCTACACCGCCACCAAGCACGCGGTGACCGGGCTGACCAAGTCGATTTCACTGGATTGCCGGCCCTACAACATTGCTTGCGGGCAGATCGATATCGGCAACGCCGCAACCGACATGACCGAGCGCATGGCGGCGGGCATTCTGCAAGCGGATGGCAGCACCAAGGTTGAGCCGCGCATGGATGTGGCGCACGTCGCGCAAGCGGTTGCCGCCATGGCCCGCCTGCCGCTGGAAGCCAACGTGCAATTCATGACGATCATGGCGACGAACATGCCCTTCGTGGGCCGGGGCTGAACGCGCGAAAGCCTGCCTGGGAATGTTCCCTTGGCAGGCTTCGATGCCCCCATCGCAAGGCGCCCGGCAGGCGCCTTTTTTTCCCCCTTACGACAGCCTGGACGACGCTTTAAGGCGTAGCTTGAGCCAGCATCTGGCCCGGCTGTTGCGTATCCAGGTAACGCCGCGCGCCGACATAGCGCTTGGTCCAATAGGGGTTCTTCATTTCGTCGACGCGCACCTTGGTGCCGCGGCGCGGCGCGTGGACGAATTTGTTCTGGCCGATGTAGATGCCGACGTGCGACGTGACACCACGGCCGCGCGTCGCAAAGAACACCAGGTCGCCAGGACGCAGCTGGTTCTTGTTCGACACGGATTGCCCTTCGCTGCGCTGTGCGCGCGCGGTGCGGGGCAG
Source organism: Achromobacter sp. 10T422 (assembly GCF_056394065.1). Taxonomy (NCBI): domain Bacteria; kingdom Pseudomonadati; phylum Pseudomonadota; class Betaproteobacteria; order Burkholderiales; family Alcaligenaceae; genus Achromobacter; species Achromobacter sp. 10T422. Next base: position 137,685 of record NZ_JBFTHD010000001.1, on the reverse strand, counting down.
TTCCAGGCCGGCGATTTCGCGGAATACATACAGCACCAGCCCGCTGCAATCGAAGCCTTCGGCGTCGTCGCCACCCCAGCTGTACGGGGTCCCGATGGCGTCCAGGCCGGCTTGCACGACACGTTCACGCAATGTGGGAACGGTGGGCTCTTGCGCCAGGCGCAGGCCGCTTAGCGACGGGCGGGCTTGCTCTGAGGGAATGGATGCCTGGGCGGCGCCGGGTATCCAGGAGAGGGTCAGGGCCAGAATGGGCGCTGACAGAAATACGGGAATGCTGAAATTGGCAATTCGGACTTTTCGCGTGGGCGGCGTCATTACGTCACTTCAAGAATCGGAGTGGGCGGCATGGCTTTGCCTGAGGGGGCAAGCCGGCGGAAAGGGGCGTTGCCAGGGCGTAATAAGCCCTGGAAGCTGCCAAATTATAGTGGAATAAAGTTTCATTACATTTGTAGTGCAATGCAGCATTATTCGGCCGATTTCGTTACGCCGCCCCGAGGGAGCGACGTAACGGACGCAGCAAAATCGTCGGGATCAGAAGCTGCCGCGCAAACCGACCATCACGGCGCGCCCGCCTTCCGGGGCAATATCGCGCAAGACGGAGGTGGCGTAGCGGATGTCCTGATTCGTGAGGTTGATGCCGCGCACGTAGGCTTGCCATTGCACGCCAGTCATCTTGAACCGGTAGCCGGCATTGGCGTCCAGGCTGTAGTAGCCAGCCGTTGATGTGTCGTTTGCCGGATGGTCATGCTGGGCGAACGCCTTGGACACGCTGACCCCGGCGCTGAACGGCCCGTACCCGTAGTCCAGCGCCACGCGCAGGCGCAGCGGAGGAATGCGTGGCAGCGACCGGCCCGTGTCGCGGTTGCGAGAGACCGTGTAGTCGCCCGACAGCCCCAGGTCCAGCGCATGGCCATCTCGTTGCAGGATGCGCGTCACGTTTTCCGCTTCCAGCCCGTAGAGCCGGGCCGAGACACCCTGGTAGCGCGCTTCTGGCAGCGCGCCGTCGCTGCTGGCGGCTACGACATCGCCATCATCATTGCGATAGCGCCCGGTGTTGGTTTCCGCCAGGTAATTGGCGAAGCTGCTGTAGAAGACGCCGACGCTGCCGTGGTCGGTGTCGTTCTTGTATCGCAATGACAAGTCGCCCGACCAGGCGCGTTCCTTGCCCAGATTCGGGTCGCCGACCAGGTATTGCCCGGTCGCCGCGTGGGGGCCGTTGGCGTACAGCTCGTAGAACGTGGGCGCGCGTTCGGTGTAGGCGGCGTTGGCGGCCAGCGACCACAGCGGCGTCAGCTTATAGATGCCGCCCAGCGAAAAGCTGCCTGCGTTGAAGCTGCGGCGGCCGGAATCGTCAAAGCGGTCGTTGCCGCCCGCGGCCGGGCTTAAACGCGTGTGGTCCATGCGGGCGCCAGCCGACAAGGTGAGCCGATCGGTGAGCGTCCATTCTTCCAAAGCGAACAGGGCGGCGGAATCGGTGTCGGTGGTGGGCACCAGCGCTTCGTCGCCCAAGGCCGAAAAGCGCGTCTGGCCCAGTTGCAGGCCAACGACCCCGTGCAGCGGCCCGATGTCGGCGTGGCGGGCTTCGATGCGCGCTTCATAGCCCCGGTTCTTGAAGATCGTTCCCGTTTCGCCGTCTTCGATTTCCTTGTGCTGGTAATCGGTATAGGCGAAGTTCAGCTTGACGCTGGTGAACAGGCCATCCAGGTCGCGCAGCTCGCCTGCCAGGCCGAAGCGTTCCTGGTGCATTTTGATGCGCACGTCCGATTCGGCAACCGAACCATAGTTGGCGTCGTAGCCGCTGTAAGACAAACCACCGTAGCCATGTTCCCCCGTCCACGACATCCCGATTGCGCCGCCGCTGGCTTCACCGTCGCTATTGGGCAAGCGGCCCTGGGGCTGATCGGCATCCGGGCCGTCTTCGGCGCGTTGCTGCGCGGTGCGGGCATAGCCGGGGATGCGCAGCGTGCCGGTCTTGCGACCGAACACGTCGGCGTGCAGGGCGAAGGTGCCGTCGCCGCCTTCCAGTTGCACGGCGCCGTTGCGGTCATTATTGGCGCCGCCGTAGCTGCCGCCCACATCGCCATGGATGCCGTCGATGGGTTCGGTGGGAATGCGGTTGTCCAAGGTGTTGACGACCCCGCCGATGGCATTGCCGCCATAGAGCAATGCAGCAGGGCCGCGCAGAATTTCGACGCGGTTGGTCGACAGCGGATCTTGCGGCACGGCATGGTCAAACGATAGCGAAGAGGCGTCCAGCGTCCCTACGCCGTTGTTCAGCAGGCGGATGCGGTCGCCGTCCAGCCCCCGGATGATGGGGCGGCCCACCATGGGGCCGTAGCTGGTGGTGGACACGCCAGGTAAGCCGTTCAGCGTTTCACCTAAATTGGAGCCGCGCCGCAAGTCCAGCGCCTGGCCTTGCAGCACGCTGGTGGGTGAGGCCAGCGCGTCGCTGCCCAGCGGGTTCGCGGTGATGACGACGGGCGATAGCGTTGTCGTGTCGGACGAGGACTGCGCGTGAGCCGTCGCTAGGAAGACAAAGGGCAGGGCAATGGGTAGCGCAATGGGCAGCGCAGAGGGCAGCGCAGAGGGCAGCGCGACGCGCAAGGCGGACAAGCAGGCAAGCACGACGGGGCGCAAACCAAAGACGCGCAGCGGCACGCCTGCCCGGGCGGGGAAGGAGGGGAAATTCATAGTGGCAATCCAGGGCGCCGGCTCAAGGCCGGCAGATAGAAATCAGGGAAGACGACGGATTTCAGCCCTGGACGGGCGGGGCGCGGGATTGAAACCAGGTGCTGCCGATGGCGATGGCGCCGGCTGGCAAAGGGCGCGCGGGGTGTGCGTGGGGGGCGTCGCCCACCGCCCATTCGAACGCAGACGGCAGCGTGGCGTCCAGCAAGTCCCAGAGCTGGCACAGGTCGCAATGCCCCAGCTTTTCATGGGGATGGGCATCGTCCTGACTGGCCGCGGAAGGTTCGCCCAGATGCGTCAACGCATGGTGCAGGCTGCCCACCGGGGACAGCAGCAGGCAAAGGCACAGCCAAGCCAGCACGCCCCATCGCGTCAACCGCGGCGGGGTGTTGCGGCGGTGGCCTGGCGAAAACGGCATGGAGCAGGGCGGGGCCAAAAACGGAAAAACGGAATGATATATTGTTTCCTTATCATTGGCGACGCTGGCGTACCCGAAGCGTGCCCGAATATGGCACTTCATGATTCGCCGCCTCGGGCATAATCGGCAGACAAGAAAGCGGAGTAAAGCTCAATGATGAATGCAGTTCACCCCTTGTCTTCGATGAACCGGCCCGACGCGCTGCCCTTTGAGCCCTTCCAAGACGCCCGCGCCGCGGTCGACCGGCTGGCCGAAATCTACGCGCGCAATACGGCCTTCCTGCGGGCGGCCTTCCGTGAAGTGCTGAAGGGTTCCGGCAACGGCCGTGAACGCGCCCGCGCTTACTACCCGGCCATCCGCATCGTGGTTGAAACGTACGACCCGATCGATACGCGCCTGTCCTACGGCCATGTGGCCGAACCCGGCATCTACCAGACCACCATCACCCAACCCGAACTGTTCCGCGATTACCTGATCGAGCAGGTCGGCCAGTTATTGCAGAACCACCGCGTTGCCGTGGAAGTCGGCGAATCCGATTCCCCCATCCCCTTGCACTTTGCCTTCCCCGAAGGCGCCTATGTCGAAGGCGAACACCTGGAAGCGCTGAAGCGCCCCTTGCGCGACCTTTTCGATGTGCCCGACCTGGCCGTCACCGACGACGCCATCGTCAACGGATCGTGGCGCGGCAAGGAAGGCGAGCCCAAGCCATTGGCCCCGTTCACCGCGCAGCGCGTGGATTACTCGCTGCACCGCTTGCAGCACTACACATCCACCGCGCCTGCGCATTTCCAGAATTTCGTCCTGTTCACGAACTACCAGTTCTATGTCGACGAGTTCTGCGCCCGGGCGCGCGCGCTGATGGCCAGTGGCAACGAAGACTACGAAATGCTGGTCGAGCCGGGCAACCGCATCACGCGCCGGGGGGAAAGCGGCCCGGGCGACGAAGCCCATGCCACGCGCCTGCCGCAGATGCCCGCGTACCACCTGGTGCGTGGCGACCATTCCGGCATCACGCTCGTCAATATCGGCGTGGGGCCGTCAAACGCCAAGACCATCACCGACCACATCGCCGTGCTGCGTCCGCATGCGTGGCTGATGCTGGGCCATTGCGCCGGCCTGCGAGATTCCCAGCGGCTGGGCGACTACGTGCTGGCGCATGGTTATGTGCGCGAAGACCACGTGCTGGATGCCGACCTGCCCACCTGGGTGCCCGTGCCGGCGCTGGCTGAAGTGCAGGTGGCGCTGGAACAGGCGGTGGAAGAAGTGGCCGGCCTGTCGGGCTGGGACCTGAAGCGCATCATGCGCACAGGCACCGTCGCCACCATCGACAACCGCAACTGGGAATTGCGCGATCACGTTGAACTGGTCGAGCGTTTCGCGCAGTCGCGCGCCATTGCGCTGGACATGGAATCCGCCACCATCGCGGCCAACGGGTTCCGTTTCCGCGTGCCGTATGGCACCTTGCTTTGCGTGTCTGACAAACCCCTGCACGGCGAATTGAAGCTGCCGGGCATGGCCAGCGTGTTCTATCGCCGGCAGGTCAACCAGCATCTGGAAATTGGTATCCGGGCGCTGGAACGGCTGCGCGACATGCCGCCGGAACGCCTGCATTCGCGCAAGCTGCGCACCTTCATGGAAACAGCGTTTCAATAAACGGTGATGCGTCCCCCGAGCCCCGTCATTTTTCGTGACGGGGCCGTTTGCGCTATCCTCGCGCGTTGTTTGGTAATCCCGAGGCTGCGCGCGCCGGTTCGCGCGGGGCCTTTCATGACGTTAAGGAATGCATGTTGTCTCCATCGGAACACGATGACCGCCGCGCGGGCGGCGCGCACGCGACGAAGGCGCAAGCGCCTTCCGAACTGCGCCGTACCTTGTCGGCGCGCCACCTGACGATGATCGCCGTGGGCGGGTCCATCGGGACCGGCCTGTTCGTGGCATCCGGCGCGACGATCGCCAAGGCGGGCCCCGGCGGCGCGCTGCTGGGCTACGTGCTGATCGGCATCATGGTCTATTTCCTGATGACCAGCCTGGGCGAACTCGCCGCCGCCATGCCGGTATCGGGCTCGTTTTCGACCTACGGCGCACGCTACGTGGAAGACGGCTTCGGCTTCGCGCTGGGCTGGAACTATTGGTACAACTGGGCCGTTACGGTCGCGGTCGATCTGGTGGCGGCGCAGCTTGTCATGGCGTACTGGTTCCCCGACGTGCCGGGCTTCTACTGGAGCGCCTTGTTCCTGGCCATTACCTTTGGCCTGAACGCGATGTCGGCGCGCGGTTTCGGCGAAGCCGAATTCTGGTTCGCGCTGATCAAAGTGGTGGCCGTGCTGGGCTTTGTGGCGATGGGCGTGATGATGCTGCTGGGCATCATTCGCGGGGGCGAAACCGGTGGCGTCGCCAACTGGACCGTAGGCGATGCGCCATTTGCGGGCGGCTTCGCGGCCTTGATCGGCGTGGCTATGGTGGTGGGTTTTTCGTTCCAAGGCACCGAGCTGATCGGCATCGCCGCTGGCGAATCCAAAGACCCGGCCCGCAACCTGCCGCGTGCGGTGCGTCAGGTGTTCTGGCGCATTTTGCTGTTCTACGTGATGGCCATCCTGGTGATCGGCCTGTTGATTCCCTATACGGACCCTCACTTGCTGCGCAACGATGTCGAGGACATCAGCGTCAGCCCGTTCGCGCTCATTTTCGAACGCGCCGGCCTGCTGGGGGCGGCGTCCGTCATGAATGCCGTGGTGCTGACATCCGTGCTGTCGGCGGGCAACTCCGGCATGTATGCCGCGACGCGGATGCTCTACAGCCTGGCGCGCGATGGCAAGGCGCCGCGCATTTTTGGCCGTATTTCGCGTAATGGCGTGCCGCTGTGGGCGCTGTTGGCGACGACGGTCGTCGCGGCGCTGTGCTTCTTCACGTTCATCTTCAGCCCGAACGCCGTGTACATCTGGCTGTTGAATACATCCGGCATGACGGGCTTCATCGCCTGGCTGGGCATCGCGATCAGCCACTACCGTTTCCGTCGTGGCTATGTGAAGCAAGGCCATAACCTGGCGGACTTGCCCTATGTGTCGCCGTTCTTCCCGTTCGGCCCCATCTTCGCTTTTGTGCTGTGCCTGATCATCACGCTGGGCCAGAACTACCAGGCGTTCCTGCAAGACCGGATCGATTGGGGCGGCGTTGTCGCCACCTACATTGGCATTCCGTTGTTCCTGCTGATCTGGCTGGGATACCGGCTGACGCGCGGGTCGCGCTTTGTCAGCTATCGCGACATGCGCTTCCCGGATGCGCGCGCCCGTAGCCAGTATCTGGATTCCGCATTGCGCGGCGAACCCGCAGCCGGCGAGGCCCGTTAAGCCGAGGCCCGCTAGCCAATGCCCGCTAATCCGAGGCCCTTAAAGCCTGGCCCGTTAAAGCGCGGCCCTTTAAGGCGAGGCCCGTTAAGCGTGCGCCTGCGGCACGTCCGCGGGCGCGCGGCACTGCCCGAGTATCCAGGCCCCAAACTCACGGACCAGCGGGGCTTGGGCCAGGGACTGGGGGTAGACGAAGTAATACGCGTCGGTGCTGTTCAGCGCCTGCGGGAATAGCTGGATCAATTCGCCGGTGCTGAGTTCGCGTTCCACCAGGAAGCGGGGCAGCAGGGCAGCGCCCAACCCCGATGCGGCAGCTTGTGCCAGCATCGCCACCTGCTCGAATTGCGGGCCGCGCAGGGCCTGCGCGGTGTTCGCCCCATGTTGTTCCAGCCACGACGCCCATTGCGCTGCGCGCGACATCTGGTGGAGCAGCACGACGCCGCTCAGGTCGGCAATCTGCCGGATGCGATGCAGCCGTTGAAGCGCGGGGCTGCACACCACGATGACTTCTTCATGCATCAGGTATTCGCAGACCGCGCCGGCCCAGTCGGGTGCGCCAAAGTGTATGGCCGCATCGAAGGGTTCTTTGGAAAATTCGAAAGGCAGCGTGCGCGAGGTGAAATTGATGGTGACCTCGGGCTTGAGCGCCATGAAATCCCCCAAGCGCGGAATCAACCAGCGCGTGCCCAGGGTGGGCAGCACCGCCAGATTGAGTTCATCGCGCTGCGTGCAAGCCATGGTGCGGCGCGTGGCGTCGGACAATTGGTGCAGCAGGATGCGGACTTCAGCGGCATAAGCCCGGCCGGCTTCGCTGAGTACGACGCGTTGGCGCACGCGATGGAACATCGTGACGCCCAACTGCGTTTCAAGTTGATGGATCTGGCGTGAGACAGCGCTTTGCGTCAAGTGCAGCTCATCCGCCGCGCGGGATACGCTGTTGCGCCGCGCGACTGCCTCGAAGGCGAGCAGGTTGGCGACGGGCGGCAGAAAGGTCTTGCGGAACATGGCGATTCCTGATTAGTCGAACCCTAAAATAAACCCGCCATGACACCATGCTGCGGACGTTCGACGAATAGGAAAAGTCTGGAATGCAACGAGGGCCGCGAAAGCGGCCCTCGTTTGTCACGAATGTGTCAGAAACGCCCGCGCATTACTCGATGTTTTGCGCCTGTTCACGCATCTGCTCAATCAGCAGTTTCAAGTCCATGGCGGCGCGGGTGACTTCCATGCTGCCCGCCTTGGAACCCAGCGTGTTGGCTTCGYGGTTCATTTCCTGGAACAGGAAGTCCAGGCGCTTGCCTGCGCTGCCCGCGTTCTTCTTGCCGGATGCAGCCTTGCCGCCGCCGTCCGTCAGCAGGTGTCGCAGTTCTTCCAGGTGCGAGCGCAGGCGCGACAACTCTTCGGCCACATCAATGCGCAGCGCAAACAAGTTGGCTTCCTGCGACAAGCGCTCGGACAACTCCGTGCCCGAAATATGCGTGAAGCCGCCGGGGAAGGCGGATTCCACGCTTTCGCGCAGCTTTGCGGCCAGCTTGTCGCGATGGTCGGCCAGCAGTTGGGGCAGGTGGGTTTGCACGATATCGACGACACGCGCGACACCGTCCGCGCATTCACGCATCATTTCGGCCAGGCGTTCGCCTTCGCGTGCGCGGCCTTCCTGCAATTGCGTCAGCGCTTGCTGGGCCGCTTGCAGGCAAGCGGCGCCCCAGATCTGCGGGTCCAGCGCGTCGTTGCCGCGTTGGCCGGGCCAATTGAACAACTCCACCAGACGGGGCGGGGCGATATCGGGGACGATGCGGCGTGCGGCTTGCAGTTGTTCCGCCAGACTTTCCAGCCACGTCGGGTCCAGCTTGGACAGGTCGGTGCTGGCGTTGCGCGTGAACGAAACCCGGATCTCGACCTTGCCGCGCGCCAGGTTGGCGGTCAGCAATTCGCGCAAGGGCGTTTCCACGTGCCGCAATTCATCGGGCAGGCGGAAGTACAGGTCAAGAAAGCGGCTGTTGACGCTGCGCAGTTCGATGGCAAGCGTGCCTTGTTCTAGGTCTGCTCGGGCGTTGCCGAAGGCGGTCATGCTGCGAATCATGATGTGCGTTTCCTGGTGATATATCGCGGCAGGATACTCCAAGCGGCGATTTCCTGCGGCGCCACCCCGTACAATGCCGCGAATCAATGTTCCTGTCTGGAGTCTGCCTGTGACCACACTGCCCACCATCGCCCGTCCGTCCGGCCGCGCTGTTGATGAATTGCGCCCGTTCAGCCTGGAGCGCGGCTTCACGCGCTACGCCGAAGGGTCGGTGCTGGTGAAGGCCGGCAACACCCACGTGCTGTGCACGGCCAGCGTGCTGGAAAAAGTGCCGCCATTTCTGAAGGGCAAGGGCGAAGGCTGGGTCACGGCGGAATACGGCATGCTGCCGCGCGCCACACACACGCGCGGCGACCGCGAAGCCGCACGCGGCAAGCAAAGCGGCCGCACACAGGAAATCCAGCGCCTGATCGGCCGCAGCCTGCGCGCCGTGTTCGATATGAAGGCGCTGGGCGAACGCACGCTGCATCTGGACTGCGACGTGTTGCAAGCCGATGGCGGCACGCGCTGCGCCAGTATCACCGGCGCATGGGTGGCGGCAGCCGACGCAGTAGCGTTGCTGATGAAGCGCGGCGACCTGGCCGTGAATCCGATCCGCGACGCGGTGGCTGCGGTGTCGGTGGGCCTGGTGCAAGGCCGTTCGGTACTGGACCTGGATTACGCCGAAGACTCGGCCTGCGACGCCGATGTGAACGTCATCATGACGGGCAGCGGCGCCTTTGTTGAAGTGCAAGGCACCGGCGAGGGCGCGACCTTCACGCGTGCTGAATTGGACACGATGCTGGTGCTGGCCGAAGGCGGTATTGCCAGCCTGGTTCAGGCGCAGCGCGCAGCATTGGTCTGACGCATGCGTTGAACCTGACCACGCGGCGTTTTCTCGCCCAATGACAAACAGCCGCTTCTCCGCGGCTGTTTGTCATTGCGTGTCAGCAAAAGCGTGTCGTCACGCGCCCTTGTGCGCCAGCAACATCCCCACCTTCTGTACCTGCTCAAGCCCCCAGATCGTGTCGATCAGGCCGCGCAGCTCCTGTTCCGTTGCCGCATCCGCGTAACGGCCCAGGCTGAGCGTCTTGTCTTCGATCTCGGCACGGCTGAGCGTGTTGCCGGGGTCGCCCTTGGGTTCGTCCACGCGGCCGTGCAGCGTGCGGCCGTCGCGCGTGGTGACGGTGACCTTGCCAATCCAGCGCTGCGGATAGGCGCTGTCGACTTCCGGGTCCAGCACCATGTCGACCTTGCCGCGAAACGCCGCAACGGCCGGGTCGTCCAACCCCGCATCGAACTCGGCAAGCCCAGCGCGGCCTTTGCGCGCGATCAGCGCCAGCACCGTGCCCATCGAAAACTTGGACTGATGCACCGTCTGCGGGTTGACGACCGGCCCCAGCACGTCGATGGCGCCCTGATGCACGTGGGCCACCACGCGTTCCACATCGGCTTCCGTCAGCTTGTTGTCGCGCAGCGCTTGTTGCAGCGCGTCGGCGGCGGGGTGCGTGTGGCGGCATGACGCATGGAACTTGAACGAGGTCTCGGCCAGCGCCCAGCGTTCGCCCAGGCGGTCGCACAGCTTGGACGGGTCGGCATCGGTGGACATGCCGGCCGCCATGCCCTGCGGGCCTTCCAGAATGTGGCGCGCGCCGGTGAAGCCTTCGCGCGCCAGATAGGCCGCGGTGATGCCGTCAGCGGCGGCTTTTGCCGTGTGCAGTTGCTTGGAGTCGGCGGCGTCACGCAAAAATTCCCACAGGCCGGCGGCCTGCGTGCCGGCGGAACCCAGCGCGTGCAGCATCTCCTCGGGCGTCAGCTTCAACAAGCGGCCCACCGTCACGGCAGCGGCCAGCGTGCCCGCCGTGCCCGTCGTGTGGAAGATTTTGTAGTGCGAACGGCCCAGGAATTCACCAACGCGGATACCCACTTCGTACCCGGCGACGGCGGCCACGAGCAGGTCGCGGCCCGAGCTGCCCAGCGCCTGCGCCACGGCCAGCGCGGGCGGGAAGACGACCGCGGCGGGATGGAACACCGAGCCGTTATGAACGTCGTCCTGTTCTACCACGTGCGCGGCGGCGGCATTGACCATGGCGGCAAACAGGGGGCTGGTGCGGCGGCGCGTGATCAGCACTTCGCTTGGGCCTTCCGTGGGGCCCATGGCGGCCGCGTAGCGGTCGATGGCTTGCACGGCGCGCGCCGAGGCGCCCGCCAGAATCGACGCCAGGCAGTCCAACAGCAAATCTTCGGCTCGGCGCAATACCGGCGCGGGGATGTCTTCGTAGCGCAAGTTCGCGGCAAAGGCCGCAAGGCCGGCGCTAAGGTGGGGCGTATCTTGAGTAGCGGTCATGAGCGGATGGCCTGGTGTCAGAAGGAACGGGGCAAGCCCAGGATGTGTTCGGCGACGTAGGACAGGATCAGGTTGGTGGAGATGGGCGCAACCTGATACAGCCGGGTCTCGCGGAACTTGCGTTCGACGTCGTACTCGGTGGCAAAGCCAAAGCCGCCATGGAATTGCAGGCAGGCGTTGGCGGCTTCCCAGGATGCGTCGGCGGCCAGCAGCTTGGCCATGTTGGCCTGCGCGCCGCAAGGCTCGTGCGCGTCAAACAGGCGGCACGCTTCGTAGCGCATCAGGCTGGCGGCTTCCACGTTGATGTGGGCGCGCGCAATGGGGAATTGCACACCCTGGTTCTGGCCGATCGGGCGGCCGAACACCATGCGTTCCTTGGCGTAGGCGGTGACCTTGTCCACGAACCAGTAGCCGTCGCCGATGCACTCGGCGGCAATCAGCGTGCGTTCGGCGTTCAGGCCGTCAAGAATGTACTTGAAGCCTTTGCCTTCTTCGCCGATCAGGTTTTCGACGGGAATTTCCAGGTTGTCGAAGAACAGCTCGTTGGTCTCGTGGTTGACCATGTTCGGAATCGGGCGGATCGCCATGCCGTGTTTCACTGCATGATGCAGGTCCACCAGGAAGATCGACATGCCTTCGGACTTGCGCGTGACCTGGTCCAGCGGCGTGGTGCGCGCCAGCAGAATCATCAGGTCGGAATGCTGCACACGCGAAATCCAGACCTTTTGGCCATTGATGACGTAGCGGTCGCCACGGCGCACGGCGGTGGTCTTGATCTTGGTGGTGTCGGTGCCGGTGGTGGGCTCGGTGACGCCCATGGATTGCAGGCGCAATTCGCCAGCCGCAATGCGCGGCAGATATTCGCGTTTCTGCGCTTCGGAGCCATGGCGCAGCAGCGTGCCCATGTTGTACATCTGGCCGTGGCAGGCGCCCGAGTTGCCGCCGCTGCGGTTGATTTCTTCCATGATGACGGAGGCTTCCGTCAGGCCCAGACCCGAGCCGCCGTATTCCTGCGGAATCAGTGCAGCCAGCCAGCCGGCCTCGGTCAACGCGCGGACAAAGTCTTCGGGATAGCCGCGTTCTTCGTCGATCTTGCGGAAATACTCGGAGGGGAATTGGGCGCAAAGGTCGCGCACGGCTTCGCGGATGTCCTGATAAGCGTGAGAGGCGTTGGGCATAGGGCTGCTGATATGAGGTAAGTAAGGGTTCGGTACAGCATCGAATGTGCCGCAAGGGCGCGGCCCTGCCAATTCACAATTCCTTAATACGGGGTTCCTGTTCGCAAAAGCGCAGTTTCATGACCGGCGTTCGTCATGGCGGCGGCCAGGTTGTGTCAAGAAATTGCCAAACTGCGTGTCCATAATCCGTAGCACTGCGCCCAGGCGCCAGGCTACACACGGATGGATATGCGTAAAAATCTCAGGGTCACCACGGCGGTTTCCGCCATTCTGGCGTTGTTTGTGGTGCTGTTCGCAGTAGCGGCCGCTGCCGGCATCGCCGTCCTGCGCGACAACCGCGCCGACATCGAGGCCTTGGGCCGGGGCAGCATCGAACGGGCCAGCGACCTGGCCGACATGACCAGCCGCTTGTTCCAGGCGCGCGCCGCGCTGACGGACGCCAAGACCGGCATGGAAGGCGGCCTGGAAGACGCGCGCAATCAATCCCTGGCGCAAGCGGATGCGCTGTTGAAGCAAGCCGCAGCCAGCCTGGCGCGGCTGCGCGGCAACCCGGACACCAGCGAGCAGGGCGGGCCGTTGTTTGAACAGGTGCTGACGGCTTACACCGCGTTTGCCGACCAGACACTGGCCCCCATGCAAAAGGCCATCCAGGGCTGGAACGGGATCGAAGTGAATCGGCTGGTGGACAAGGCGCTGCCCGTGAGCGGTGCGGCGTATGTGAAGCAAGCGGACGCTTATCAGACCTATTCGCGTGACCAGGGCCAGGCGGCCGTGGCGGGCGCCAGCCAAACGCTGGAGCGCGTGATTCTCGTGGCGGCAGGTGTGCTGGGGCTGGTGCTGTTGCTGGCCGTGTTGATCCGCCTGGCGTTTCGCCGCAGCATTCTGCGTCCGTTGAACGAAGCCGGTGCGCACTTCGACCGCATCGCCGACGGCGACCTGACCGGCGCCATCGCCACGCGCGGCGACAACGAAATCGGCGTGCTGTATTCCGCCATGCGCCGCATGCAGACGGGCCTGTCGGCGGCGGTGGCCTCGGTACGCCATGGCGTTGAAGAAATCCACACGGGCTCGGGCGAAATCGCCGCGGGCGGGGCAGACATGTCCGACCGTACCGCGCGCCAGGCCGGTTCGCTGCAAGAGGCCGCCGCCAATATGACGCAACTGGCGCACACGGTGCAGATGACGGCAGGCAATGCCGACCTGGCCAGCCGGCAGGCCGAAAGCGCCACCCAGCTGGCCCAACGCGGCGGGCAGGCGGTGGACGAGGTCGTGCAAAGCATGCAGGGCATTGCCGACAGCGCGCGCCGCATTGGCGAGATCGTGGGCGTGGTCGACAGCATTGCCTTTCAAACCAACATCCTGGCGCTGAACGCGGCGGTGGAAGCGGCGCGCGCCGGCGAACAAGGCAAAGGCTTTGCCGTCGTGGCGGGCGAAGTGCGCTCGCTGGCGCAGCGCAGCGCGCAGGCCGCCAAAGAAATCAAGGGCTTGATCGAAGACTCGGCCGCGCGCGTCGAGGCGGGCGTGCGTCAGGTGAACCTGGCGGGCGACACCATGCGCGACATGGTGGTGTCGGTGGACCGCGTGACGCAGATCGTGGCCGAAATTTCCAGCGCCACGGCCGAACAGGCGGCGGGCATTGCGTCGGTGAATGACGCGGTGGCCGACATCGAACGGTCCACGCAGGAAAACGCCGCCATGGTCGAGCAGACTGCGGCCGCCGCTGCCGCGCTGGAAATCCAGGCGCAAGGCCTGCGCCGTGCCGTCGCAGTGTTTCAGATTGCGCAGGCTGCGCAGGATGCGGCTGCCGTGCACGCGGCAGCCGGCCAGTCAGTCGCTCAATTGGGGCAGGGCGCCGCCGGTGTAGCGCTCGGCCACCAGCGACAGGTTCCCATGCTTGACCTTGTGCTTGACATGCGCGGCAGCCGACGCGATGTCCTCCGGGCGGATGCGCTCGCATAACGACGGGGTGACGGTCAGCGCGCCCACCCCCAAGGTCACGAAGGGAAAGAAGCGCGGCACGCCGTAACGGTCTTCGGCTTCGATGCCCCCGTTATGGCGGCCCTGATCGTCGTACAGGTCGGTGGCCTGCTCGTTGAATTCCGCGATGATGCGCTGCACGCGATCCATCCAGTCGGCGCTGCGGAACAGCACCACGAAGTCATCGCCGCCCACGTGGCCCACGAAGTCGCGCAGCGGATCGCAGTGGTGCTTGATGACTTCGGCCGTCAACATGATCATGTCGTCGCCGCGCCAGTAGCCGTAGACGTCGTTGAACGGTTTGAAGTTGTTCAGGTCGCCGTAGCAGATGGTGAAGTCGGCCGCGTCTTCCAGCAGGGTGGCGATGTGCCGGCTGATGGGGATGTTGCCGGGCAAGGACGTCAGCGGGTTGGCGTAGCGCGCGGCCTCGATACGCATTTCGGTCACCGAGCGCACCAGCGTTTCACCCGTGGCCAGGCCGTCGTAACGGCCGTCGCGCGTAATGATCAGGCCGTCCATCAGGTAGCGCTGGTCTTCCGAGATCAGCACGTGGCTCAACTGGTCGATGGACACATTTAGGTCCACCAGCACCGGTTCGGCGTTCATGAACGTCGAGCAGGCGTCGCGGCCGAAGAGCTCGCGGGTATAACGCTGCGCGTAGTGTTCGGAAAAATCGCGGCGGTTGATGATGCCCACCGGCCGGTTGTCGGCATCGACGACCGCCACCGCGTGCATGGTCTTGTGTTCGATGAACAAGCGATGCACGTCGTCGTTGGTGTGCTTGTTCAGCAGCGCGGCGGGCGCCTCCACGCGCAGGCTGGCTGCGGTACCGCCGGCCGCCCGTTGCGACAGCGGCGCGGTGCTGCGCACGCGCAATGAATCGCGCAGCGGCGGCGTCAGCTCGGTCAACATCGTTTCTTCGGGGCGGCCCAGCAGCCAGCCTTGGGCATAGCGGATGTCCAGCTCGCGCACCATGGCCAGGTCGTCGGCGGTCTCGATG
The DNA here is from genome assembly GCF_056394065.1 of Achromobacter sp. 10T422. NCBI lineage: Bacteria > Pseudomonadati > Pseudomonadota > Betaproteobacteria > Burkholderiales > Alcaligenaceae > Achromobacter > Achromobacter sp. 10T422. The sequence continues at coordinate 122,671 of NZ_JBFTHD010000001.1, read as the reverse complement.
CCTTCAGCGACAATCGCCGTGCCCAGGTGTTGGGCCACCTTCAGTATGGCGCGCACCATGCTTTGCTTGCGGTCATCCTTCCCGATGCCGTCAAAGAAGTAGCGGTCGATTTTCACCAGGTCGGGCTGCATTTCCGACCATAGCTGCAGATTCGAATTGCCCACGCCGTAGTCGTCCAGCGCGATGCGCATGCCGTGCTCGCGCAGGCAGGCAAACGCGTTGCCCAGTTCGCCCATGTGTTCGGACAGCGGATCTTGTTCGGTCAGTTCAACGATGATGCTGGACGGCTCCAGCGCGCAATCCTTGAGCAGCCGCATGGGCATGTCGCTGCCCCAGAGCGTCCAGTAATGGATCAGCGCTGAACCAGACAGATTCAGGAACAGCTTGCCGGTGGCCTCGTTATCCTGAAACCCCTGGGCGCCCGCCCGAAAGCTGGCCAGCTCCAGCTGGGGGTGCAGACCGCGTCGGCGGGCTTCAGCGAACAGGGCGTCCGGGTAGTGCAGGGCGGTATCGGCCGGGCCGCGAATCAGGCTTTCGTGGCCGTAGATTCGGCTATGAGACAAATCGACCACGGGCTGGTAGCGCGGCCGCAACAACCCTTCGCGCAGAATGCCGGCCAAGCCGATGGATGCGGGCCCATCGCCCGTTGAAGAGTGGGGCGCGCGGGCCGCAGCTGGCCGGGGCATAGCGTGAAGTGAGGTCATCGCCGAGGGCGTTCAGATACGATCAGTGACAAGATTGGCCATAGTGACAACAAAATATGTCTGCGTTGTTGCCGCTCGCGCGACGCGCAATCTTCCGGCGGGTGTTACATAGCTGTCAACCTACTTGTTGACCTTGCCTGTCTTCGGACTCATTGACCTTGCGCGTTTTCCGGACTTGGGGCTCTTGCCCATCCCCCTTGCAAGGTCATGCCCCAAACACCCGCCGCGCGCAGGGCCACGCCCTATACAATTTGCGCTATGACTTCCCCCAAGATTCCCGAATCCCTGCGCCGCATCGTGCTGGCGTCCAACAATGCCGGCAAGTTGCGTGAGTTTTCCGCCTTGTTTGCTCCCCTGGGTATTGAGCTGGTGCCCCAAGGCGAACTCGGCGTGCCGGAAGCCGAAGAGCCGCACGTGACCTTCGTTGAAAACGCGCTGACCAAGGCGCGCCACGCCAGCCGCCTGACCGGGCTGCCCGCGCTGGCCGATGATTCCGGCCTGTGCGTGGCCGCGCTGAACGGCGCGCCCGGCGTCTATTCGGCCCGCTACGCCAAGATGCATGGCGGCGAAAAATCCGATCAAGCCAATAACGCGTTGCTGGTGCAGCACCTGGCCAACGTGGCCGACCGCCGCGCCTGGTATGTGGCCGTGTTGGCGCTGGTCCGTTCCGAAAACGACCCGTGCCCGATCATTGGCGAAGGCCTGTGGCACGGCGAGATCATTGATCAGCCCGAAGGCGCCAACGGCTTTGGCTACGATCCGCATTTCTATCTGCCCGACATGGCGCTCACCGCCGCGTCGCTCGACCCCGAAGAAAAGAACCGGGTCAGCCATCGCGCCCGCGCCTTGCGCGAGCTGCTGAGCAAGCTCAGCCAGGCTTAAGGGGCGCGCCCGCCGCGTCCGCCCCAGGAAACCCGCATGTCCATCATCATTCCCATCCGCAACGACATGGGCGCGCCCGCCTCGCGCCTGCGCGTGCCGGCCGGCGCCACGCTGTCGAGCCTGCCGCCGCTCTCTATCTATGTGCACGTGCCGTGGTGTGTGCGCAAGTGCCCGTATTGCGATTTCAATTCCCACGCCGCGCCGGGTGAGATTCCCGAACGCGCCTATCTCGATGCGCTGCGCAGCGACCTTGAGCAGGCGCTGCCGTCCATCTGGGGCCGCCAGGTCGTGTCGGTATTTATTGGCGGCGGCACGCCCAGCCTGTTGTCGTCTGCCGGCCTGGACGAACTGCTGGCCATGCTGCGCGCCTGTCTGAACGTATGGCCCGACGCCGAAATCACCATGGAAGCCAACCCCGGCACCGCCGAGGCCAGCCGCTTCCGCGACTATGCGGCCAGCGGCGTCACGCGTTTCTCGTTGGGCATCCAGAGTTTCGACGACGCCCAGCTGAAGAAGTTGGGTCGCATCCACGATTCGGCGCAAGCCCGCGCCGCGATCGACATGGCGCAACAGGCGGTATCGCGCGTGAACCTGGACATGATGTTCGCCTTGCCGGGGCAGACGCTGGACGCCTGCGTGGCAGACCTGCGCGAAGCCATCTCGTTTGGCACCGAGCATTTGTCGCTGTACCACCTGACGATGGAACCGAACACGGTCTTCGCCAAGTTTCCGCCCGAAGACCTGCCCGACGACGACACCAGCGCCGCCATGCAGGACGCCGTCGAGGCCGAACTGGCGGCTGCCGGCCTGGCGCGCTATGAAGTGTCGGCGTACGCCAAGCCCGGCGCCCGGTGCCGGCACAACGTGAACTACTGGGAATTTGGCGACTACCTGGGCATTGGCCCCGGCGCGCACGGCAAACTGTCATTCCATGACCGTATCGTGCGCGAGGCGCGCTTGCGCAGCCCCGACTCCTGGATGCAAGCCGCGATGGCGCGTGACGGCAGTCACGTATCGGAAAGCCGGCAGGTCGGCCCTGACGAGCTGCCGTTCGAATTCATGCTGAACGCGCTGCGGTTGAAAGACGGCGTGCCCAGCACCGCGTTCAATGAGCGCACTGGTTTGTCGCTGGCGGCCATTGCGCACCAATTGGAGGCAGCCTCTAAACGGGGCTTGCTGGACGCCGATCCCACCCGCCTGAAGGCCACGCCATTGGGTTGGCGGTTCCTGAATGACCTTCAGGAAATGTTCCTGTAGTGGTGCAGCACCAAACTGGGGCAATCATGCCCCACTATTTGCACCAAAGTGGTGCTACATTTTTCCATGACCGTGCGGCTTTCCCCGGGGAATCCCGGGGTAAAAACCTGGCACGCTTATTGCTTCCCTCTTTTATGCCAGTCGAGCGGCAAAGCCCTCGACCCTTTTATCTAATGGAGATGACATGGCAAGCCCGAAAGACGTCCTGAAACAGATCGCCGATAACGAAGTCAAATTCGTGGATTTCCGCTTTACCGATACGGTTGGCCGTGAGCATCACGTGTCCGTGCCCACCAGCCAGATCGACGAAGACAAGCTGGAAAGCGGCCAGGCTTTCGACGGTTCGTCGATCCCGGGTTGGAAGGGTATTGAAGCTTCCGACATGCTGCTCATCCCCGATTGCTCCACCGGCAATCTGGACCCGTTCCGCGAAGAGCCGACCCTGATCCTGTCGTGCGACGTTGTCGAACCGTCGGACCTGAAGGGCTATGACCGCGACCCGCGTTCGCTGGCCAAGCGCGCCGAAGCCTACCTGAAGTCCTCCGGCCTGGGCGACACCGCCTACTTTGGTCCGGAACCCGAATTCTTCGTGTTCGACGGCGTGACGTGGAACACCGACATGTCGGGCACGTTCGTCAAGATCAAGTCCGAAGAAGCCTCGTGGTCGACCGGCCTGGAATTCGAAGGCGGCAACACCGGCCATCGTCCCGCAGTCAAGGGCGGCTACTTCCCCGTTCCCCCGGTTGATTCGTTCCAGGACATGCGCTCGGAAATGTGCCTGTTGATGGAACAAATGGGCGTGCCGGTTGAAGTGCACCACCATGAAGTGGCTGGCGCTGGCCAGCTGGAAATCGGCACCAAGTTCAGCACGCTGGTTCAGCGCGCCGACTGGACGCAGATCGTCAAGTACGTCGTGCACAACGTGGCCCACGCCTACGGCAAGACCGCCACGTTCATGCCCAAGCCCATCGTTGGCGACAACGGTTCCGGCATGCACGTGCACCAATCCATCTGGAAGGATGGCCAAAACCTGTTCGCAGGTAACGGCTACGCCGGCCTGTMGGAATTCGCGCTGTACTACATCGGCGGCATCATCAAGCACGCCCGCGCCCTGAACGCCATCACCAACCCGGGCACGAACTCGTACAAGCGTCTGGTTCCGCACTACGAAGCCCCGGTCAAGCTGGCTTACTCGGCCCGCAACCGTTCGGCCTCGATCCGCATTCCGTACGTCGGCAACCCGAAGGGCCGCCGCGTCGAAGCGCGTTTCCCGGACCCCCTGGCCAACCCGTACCTGGCTTTCTCGGCCCTGATGATGGCCGGCCTGGACGGCGTCCAGAACAAGATCCACCCGGGCGATCCGGCCGACAAGAACCTGTACGACCTGCCGCCGGAAGAAGACGCAAAGATCCCGACCGTGTGCTCCTCGCTGGAACAAGCGCTGGAAGCCCTGGACGCGGACCGCGAATTCCTGACCCGTGGCGGCGTGTTCAGCAACGACATGCTCAACGCCTACATCGACCTGAAGATGGGCGATGTGAATCGTCTGCGCATGACGACGCACCCGGTCGAATTCGACATGTACTACAGCCTCTGATCGTTTAGAGGCTGTGGCGGGGGGGAGCGCGATGATGTAGGCAGAAACCAGGGCCCACACCACGCGCACCACCAGGTCGCGGCTCGACGGTTTGTCCGCCAGGCGATGCCTGGCGGGCAGGGCGCCGGGTTCCGGCGCCGCCGTCGCGGGCGCGTTCCGCTTTCCCCCCTGTCATTCGGGTACGTTGAAAAATGAATGTAGAAGCTCTCGATCTGCTTGCCACGTCCGTTTTCCTGGTCAACGAGCGCGGTCACATTGAGTACGCCAACGCCGCCGCCGAGGATTTGTTCGGCCGCTCGCGCAAGCAACTCTGCGGGCACTCCGCCGCCACGCTGTTCGACACCCCAGAAAACATCCAGTCCTCCATCGACCGCGCCGCCGCCGGCAGGTACGCCGACGTCAGGCAATTAGCCTCGTTGCGCCGCGCCGCCGAGTCCGTCGAAGTCGCCGTCACCACGGTGGGGCTGACCGGCCAACGCTGGCCGGTACTGATCGAAACGCGTGAGATCGAGCAGCGCGTGCTGGCCGACCGCAACCATCGGCTGGTTGATGAAATCGAAGCGCACCGCGAGCTGTTGCGCAACCTTGCACATGAAGTGAAAAACCCCTTGGGCGGTTTGCGCGGCGCCGCGCAATTGCTTGAAGCCGAGCTGCCCAGTGCGGCGCTGGCCGAATACACCCAGGTCATTATTTCCGAAGCCGACCGCCTGCAGGCGCTGGTGGACCGCTTGAGCGGCCCGCAACGTGTGCCGCTGAATGCGCGGCCGGTGAACATCCACGAAATTTGCGAGCGCGTTTGCGCGCTGATTCAGGCCGAGTTCCGCAACGACGTCACGATTTTGCGCGACTACGACGCCTCGGTGCCTGACTTGAAGGGCGACGCCGCCCGCTTGATGCAGGCCGTGCTGAACGTGGCGCGCAACGCCGCGCAAGAACTCGTCGCGCGGCCACAAGGCCCGCAGACGGAACCGGGCGTGGTCACCTTGCGCACGCGGGTTGCGCGCCAAGTCATGCTGGCGCACCGGCAACACCGGCTGGCGCTGGTGCTGTCCATTATTGATAACGGTCCCGGCGTGCCGGACCATATCCGTGACCGCATTTTCCACCCGCTGGTCACGGCCAGGGCCGGCGGTACCGGGCTGGGCTTGAGCCTGGCCCAGGACTTCGTGCAGCAGCACGGCGGCATCATCGAATTTGAATCCCGACCCGGGCGTACCGAGTTTCGCCTGGTCCTACCGATGGAGCCCGCACACTGATGAAACCCGTATGGATCGTCGATGACGACCAGGCCATCCGCTGGGTCCTCGAAAAGGCCCTGGCCCGCGCTGGTGTCCCCACCCGCAGTTTCTCCCAATCGGCTGACGTGCTGGAAGCGCTGTCGCGCGAAACGCCCGTCGCATTGGTGTCCGATATCCGCATGCCTGGCGGCAATGGTTTGGAGCTGTTGCGCCAGTTGAAAGAACGGCATCCCGGCTTGCCGGTCATTGTGATGACCGCGTTCGCCGACTTGGACAGCACCGTGTCCGCCTTCCAGGGCGGCGCGTTTGATTACCTGGCCAAGCCGTTCGACGTGAACGAAGCGGTGGCGCTGATTCAGCGCGCCATGCAGGAATCCGCACAGCCCGAAACGCCCGAAGGGCAGGGCGAGTCCGCGCAGAACAACGAACGCTGGATGATGACGCAGTCGTCCTCCACCGCGATGCAGGAAGTGTTCCGCGCCATTGGCCGCCTGGCGCAGTCGAAAGTCACGGTGTTGATCACCGGGGAATCGGGCACGGGCAAGGAATTGGTGGCGCGTGCGTTGCACGGCCACGGCGTGCGCGCCAGCGGCCCCTTCGTGGCGCTGAACGCGGCGGCCATTCCGCGTGATCTGCTCGAAGCCGAATTGTTCGGCCACGAGCGGGGCGCGTTTACCGGCGCCAACAACTTGCGCCGCGGCCGCTTCGAGGAAGCCCACGGCGGCACGCTGTTCCTGGATGAAATCGGCGACATGCCGATTGAATTGCAGACGCGTTTGCTGCGTGTGCTGGCCGAAGGCAGCTTCTATCGCGTGGGCGGCGCACAGCCGGTGCGCGTGGACGTGCGCATCGTGGCCGCTACCCACCAGCCGCTTGAGCAGCGCGTTGAACAGGGCTTGTTCCGCGAAGACTTGTTCCACCGCCTGAACGTCATCCGCCTGCGCCTGCCGCCTTTGCGTGAGCGCGTGGAAGATATTCCAGCCCTGGCTCAGCATTTCCTGACCGCCAGCGCCCGCACGCTGGGCGTGCCGGTTAAACGTTTGACGCCGGATGCGTTGGCCGTGCTGACGAAGTTCGACTTCCCCGGCAACGTGCGCCAGCTGGAGAACTTCTGCCATTGGCTGACGGTGATGGCGCCCGGCCAGACGGTAGACCGCCAGGATCTGCCACCGGAAATTCGTGCGCTGGAGCATCAGCAGCAAGCCGGGTCGGCGCCGCTGCGTCCGGCGGCGTCCGTGCCCAGCATCGGTACGGTTGTGCAGGCATCATCGGTTGTCGACGACGGCGCGCCACGCAACTGGCAAGATTCGTTGCTGCGCGATGCACAGTACCGCTTGGAACGCGGTGAGCCGGCAGTGATGGCGACGCTGACCCGCCAGTTTGAAAAGATCCTGCTGCAAAGCGCGCTGGACGCCAGCCGCGGCCGCCGCGTGGAAGCCGCATCGCGTTTAGGGATTGGGCGCAATACGATCACGCGCAAACTGCGCGAATTGGGGATCGAGGACGAGTGATAGATGGGGGGCGCGCGGTGCGCATCCCATTCCTATGGGATGACATGGCGCGCTCCACCCACCGCAAGAAAGCAAGCAACCCCCGCGCGAAACCCATCACCCCATCCCCAACAAACTCTCACATAACCGCGGCGATTTCAGCTTCTGCAGCCACCACTTCAGCGCTTCTCCCGGCGCTTCGGCGCGCCAGGCATACGCCACGTGTTCTGTCAGCGCCATGCCCTCATCCGTGTCGCACACCACCAGCAAGCCTTGCGACAAATACGGCGCGGCCATCGTCAGCGGCAGATAGCCGCAACCCAGCCCGCGCACCTGCGCTTCGATCTTTGCCTGCATCGACGGCATCACCAGCGTGGGTTGATCCGCCAGAATCCCGCGCGATTGCGGCGGCAAATTTCGTGACGTATCGGCCACCACCACCGCGCAGTACTTTGTGATGTCCGCGCGGCTGAGCGGCTGCGGCAGCGACGCTAGCGGATGATGCGCCGCCACGCAGAAACCGAATTGCGTGGTGCCAATCGCCTGCGAACGATACGGCCCGGTCGGCTCCGCATGCGCGCCCGCACCAATGACCAGATCCGCACGGTTGGACGTCAGCGCATCCCAATTTCCGCTTAGCACTTCGCTGGAAAACCGCAGCGTGGTCGCGCTTTCCAGCGTTTGAAATTCATCGATCAAGTCATAGAGCGGCCGCCAGGGCAGCACGGCGCTAACTGCGATGCGCAGTTCCACTTCCCAGCCCGTTGCGATACGTTTGACGCGGCAAGCCAGGTCGTCTAACGATTGCAGAACATGCCGCCCGTCTTTCAACAGCGCTTCGCCCGCAGGCGTCAGCAGCGCGCGGTGGCCAGAGCGGTCAAACAGCAACACGTCCAGCCCGTCTTCCAGCTTGCGGATGGAATAGGTCACGGCCGAGGGCACTTTGCCCAGTTCGCGGGCCGCTTTGGCGAAGCTGCCGTGGCGGGCGATGGCGTCGACAAGAATCAGCAGTTCAGGGGTGATCGGTTGCATGGAAGAGGGGTGTTCAAAAAATTTGAATGAACTCGTCAAAATATAGCGCCAAACGCAGGGTTCGGCACGCGCAGAATATCACTCATGCCAGGGATGCAGCGGAACAAGCAGGACAAAAGCCTGAAGCGCTGCACCCGACAATCATTCATATTATTGAAACAGGAGTCCACAATGCTTACGATTCGCCGCGCTGCCGAACGAGGTCACGCCAACCATGGGTGGCTCGATTCGTTTCACACCTTTTCGTTTGCCAACTACTACGACCCGGCTCACATGGGCTTTGGCGCGCTGCGCGTGATCAATGACGACCGCATCGCCGCCGGCCGCGGTTTCGGCACCCACGGCCACCGGGACATGGAGATCATCACCTATGTGCTGGACGGCGCGATTGCGCACAAGGACAGCATGGGCAGCGGCTCGACCATCCAGCCCGGCAACGTGCAGCGGATGAGCGCGGGACGCGGCGTGATGCACTCCGAGTTCAACCCGCTGCCGGATACCGAAACGCACATGCTGCAAATCTGGATCGAGCCCGACGTGACTGGCATTGCCCCGGAATACGAAGAGCGCAGCTTCAGCGATGCGCAAAAGCGTGGCCGTCTGCAAGCGCTGGTGTCGCCCGATGGTGAAGATGGCTCGATGAAGATCCATCAAGATGCGCGGCTGTATGGCGGTCTGTTCGATGGTGACGAATCCGCCACGCTGAACCTGGCGGCCGGCCGCCGTTCCTGGATCCATGTGGCCCGGGGCAGCATCGTCGTCAACGGCACCGAGCTGTCCGCCGGCGACGCCGTGGCGATCACGGATGAAAGCCGTGTCGAGCTGTCGGGCGGCAAGCAGGCCGAAGTGCTGGTGTTTGACCTGGCGTAAGCCCACGTGCCGGGCGGATACGATCCGCCCGGCACGATTGCGTTTTGGCCATCTGGCCGTGACTGAGATTTAAGATGGCCGTTGGCCTATTCATGCGGAGCGCTACAACATGTCTACCTTGTCCGAAGCAGGCGAAAACCAGATCGAAACCATTGTGGTGCCGCGCACCAGCGACCTGGGCGGTTTCTCCGTCCGGCGCGCCATTCCGTCGGCGCAGCGCCGCAGCGTCGGGCCATTCGTATTCCTGGACCACATGGGGCCGGCGGATTTTGATATCGGTTCGGGCATTGACGTGCGTCCGCACCCACATATCGGGCTGTCCACCGTCACGTATCTGTATGAAGGGTCGATGGTGCACCGCGACGGCGTGGGCCATACGCAAACCATCCTGCCGGGCGAAGTGAATTGGATGACGGCGGGCCGTGGCATCGTCCACTCGGAACGTTCGTCGCCGGAAAGCCGGCTTGCGCCGCAGCGCCTCTGTGGCCTGCAGATTTGGGTGGGCCTGCCCAAGCAGCACGAAGAAACGGACCCGGGCTTCACGCATTACGGTTTGGACGCGCAGCCGGTGATTGAAGGTGAGGGCGTGCGCGCGCAGGTCGTGGCAGGTTCGCTGTTTGGCAAGACGTCGTCGGTGAAGACGCTGTCGCCGCTGTTCTATGGCGACCTGCAATTGCAGGCGGGCGCCACCACCGTTCTGCCGGCCGAATTCGAAGAACGCGCCGCGTATCTGGCGCAAGGCACGGTCGAGATCGATGGGCAAGAGTTTGAAAGCGGCCGCCTGGTGGTTTTCGCGCCGGGCCGCCCGGTGCAGATCCGCGCCAAGACGGCCGCGCGCTTTGCGTTGATTGGCGGCGAACCCTTGGACGGCCCGCGCTTTGTCTGGTGGAACTTCGTGTCCAGCAGCAAGGACCGCATCGAACAGGCCAAGCAAGACTGGCAGCGCACCCGCTTCGATCAGGTGGTGCCGGGCGATGAAACCGAGTTCATTCCGCTGCCCGAAGCCCGGGCGTAATGATGCCGCGTTAATCTGCTGCCGCGCGCGCTCGCGCGGCAGTATCATGCGCCTCCAAACCTTCATAACAACAGGATGGAGACTCATGCATCGCCACACGTTCAACCTTGCGCGCGGCCTGGCCGCGCTTGCGCTTATTCAAGGCGCATCCACCGCGCTTGCCGCCGGTTACCCGGCCAAGCCCATCACCTTTATCGTGCCCTACACGGCAGGCGGCACCACCGATCTGGTGGCGCGCACGGCCGGGCAGAAAGTGGCCGAGAAACTGGGCCAGCCCGTCATCGTTGAAAACCGCCCCGGCGCGGGCGGCAACATCGGCATGGACGCCGTGGCCAAGGCCGCGCCGGACGGCTACACGATCGGCTTTGGCGCGATCTCGACCAATGCGCTCAATCCCTTCGTCTACCCGAAGATGCCGTTCGACCCCACCAAAGATTTCACGGGCGTCAGCATGTTGGGCGCGTCGTCGGTCGTGCTGGAAACCGGCCCCGCGCTGAAGGTGGACAGCGTCAAGGACCTGGTCGCCTACGCCAAGCAGCATCCCGGCACCTCGTTCGGCACGCCCGGCACGGGTACGTCCATGCATTTGGCGGGCGTCATGTTCGACCAGCTGACGGGCGCAGGCATGCAGCACATTCCGTACAAAGGCAGCGCGCAAGCGTTGAACGATTTGTTGGGCGGGCACTTGCCCGTGATGTTCGACAACCTGCCTGCATCGCTGCCGCATATCAAGGCGGGCAAGGTGCATCCGTTGGCGGTCACGGGCAGCAAGCGCGCACCGGCTTTGCCGGATGTGCCCACGCTGGCTGAGCTGGGTTACTCGGGCGCTGTTGTAGACCCGTGGTTTGCGGTGTATGGCCCGGCGAACATGTCGCCAGAGGCCACGCGCGCGTTGAGCGAGGCCTTCCAATGGGCGCTGGCGCTGCCCGAAGTGAAAGACAAGCTGGAGCAGGCGGGCTTCATGCCCTACGGGTCCAGCCCGGAAGACGTTCAGCGCTTGACCGCCAGCCAGTATGAGTCGTTCAAGGCCCTGTCGCAGAAGGTGAAGCTGTCGGCGGACTGATGCCGCCAAGGCCTGAACACACACACGAATTGAACTGCCCCCGGAACTTGGGCCTGGACCCAACCTTCGGGGGGCAGTTCAAATCGCAGATTCGCAATCGCTGTCTCTCTAGCGGCCGCGGGCAAACGCTTGCTCGCGCCGCTCTTCCAATGCTTCACGGCGGATGAAGTCGCGCACGAAATCGCTGCGGGGATGATGGTGCAGGTTGTAAGGCGTATCCCATTGCGCGATGCAACCCTTGCTCATCACCCCGATGCGGTCGGCAATGGCGAAGGCTTCGGCCTGGTTGTGCGTGACCAGGATGGCGGTGTGGCCGGTGGTCTTGAGGATATCGCGCACTTCGAACGCCAAACGTTCACGCGTGTCCACATCCAGATTCGAAAACGGTTCGTCCAGCAGCAAGAGATCGGGCGAGGGCGCCAAGGCCCGCGCCAGCGCCACGCGCTGTTGCTGCCCGCCCGAAATCTCATGCGGATAACTGTTGGCCGCATGGGCCAAGCCCACCAGCGTCAGCATTTCGTCGACGCGGCGAGCGCGCTCGGGGCGCGCCAGCTTACGCAGCCCGAAGGCCACGTTCAGCGCCACCGTCAGGTGGGGGAACAGCGCGTAGTCCTGGAACATCATGCCCACGCGGCGCAATTCCGGCGCAACTTGTTCGCTCGGCGACGAGATGACCGTGCCATCCAGCAGGATGCGCCCGGCGCGCACGGGCTCAAAGCCGGCGATGGCGCGCAGCACGGTGGTCTTGCCGCAGCCGGATTCGCCCAGCAGGCAGCCGATGTGGCCGGCCGGCAAGCCCAGTGACAATTCCTGCACCACGGGTTTCAGCCCGGCGGGCGTTTCGTAGGCGAGGGAAAGGCGGTCGATTTCTAACAGATCGGGCACGATGATCAATGTCCCATTTTCAGATTGGTGCGCGCCAGCAAGATGACGGGCAAGAGGCCGGCCAGCACGATCGCAAGCGCCGCGACGGCGCCTTCCTCGTACGTGCCGCGCGCGGCTTCGGCGTAGAGCCACGTCGCCAGCGTGTCGAAATTCATGGGGCGCAGCAGCAGCGTTGCCGGCAATTCCTTCATGGCGTCCACGAACACCAGCAGCGCGCTGGCGGCCAGCGCGGGCCGCAACAGGGGCAGGTGAACGCGGCGCAAAGTGCCGGCAGAGCTTTCGCCCAACAGGCGCGAGGCCTGTTCAAGCGACGGCGGAATGCGCGCCAGCCCGGCTTCCAGCGCGCCAGTGGAAATGGCCAGGAAGCGAATCACATAAGCGCAGACCAGCGCAGCCATTGAGCCCATCAGGAACAGGCCCGTGCCGCCGAATACTTTGGCCACAGCGGTGTCGATCCACACGAATGGGGTCAACAGCCCAATGGCCAGCACGGTGCCAGGCACCGCGTAGCCCAAGCTGGCGATACGCGCGCAGGCACGCGCCGGGTTGAAGCTGGCGCTTTCGCGCAAGGTGCGCCCGGCCCAAGCCACAATCAGCCCGCAAATCAAGGTGACGATGGTGGCGCTGAACGCCACGATCAGCGTGTTGCTCAAGCCGTTGATCAACTGGTCCGACACGCCGCCCACCAGGTGCAGGCGCTTGTAGGTTTCATAGATCAGGTACGCGGCAGGGGCGACGAAACCGATCACGACGGGAATCCAGCCCAACAAGGCGGCAATGCCTGCCGCAACACCGTGCAGGCGGCGCGGCTGCATCGGGCGCATGCGCTGCGTGTTGGCATAGCGTTGGCGTTTGCGGCCATGGCGTTCCAGCATGATCAGGCCGATCACAATCGCCAGCATCGTCAGCGCAATCTGCGCCGCGCCCGCCAGATCCGATCGCGTGACCCACGTGGTGTAGACCGACACCGTCAACGTCTGCACGCCCAGAAATTCGGACGCGCCGATATCGTTCAGCGTTTCCAGCAACGCCAGGCTGACGCCCACGACAATGGCGGGCCGCGCCAGGGGCAGGGCGACGCGGAAGAAGACGGCCACCCGGCCAGCGCCCAAGGTGCGCGCGGCTTCAAGCAGGCTGGCCGCTTGCGTCATGAACATGACGCGGGTGCTCAGGTAAACGTACGGATACAGCACGAAGCCCAGCACGAAGATCGCGCCGTAGATGGACCGCAGATCAGGCAAGCGGAACTGGCGCGGGCTGTCATAGCCCAGCAGCGCGCGGATGGCGGTCTGGATCGGGCCGATGGGGTGCAGCAGGTCCAGGTAGGCAAACGCGATGATGTAGGTTGGCACTGCCAGCGGCAGCAGCAGCGCCCAGGTCAGGATGCGGCGGGTCGGGAAGTCGTAAGCGGTGACCAGCCAGGCGGCCCCCGTGCCCAGCAACGTCACCATCACGCCCACGCCGGCCAGCAGCATCGCGGTGTTGGCCAGTGCGTGGGGCAACACGTAGGTCGCCAGATGCTGCCAGTGGGCCAATTCGCCGCCCAGCGCCCACCAGGCCAGCGTCAGCACCGGGGCCAGGACGGCCAGCGCAATCAGTCCAGCGCCTGTCAGCCAGCCAGCGCCGCGTTCAGTCCAGCGCAAACGCAGCGGCCGGGGCAAAGATTCAGTGTGCATGCTTCAAGGTCGATTGCATCAATGGCAAGGCCTGTTCCCTTCAAAGGAAGGGAACAGGCCCAATACTGCCTCATGGTTGCGCCACGCCAAGGGGCGTGACGCGCGCCACGGGTCGATCAGTTGTCGAAGCCGACCTTGTCCACCAATTCGCTGGCTTGCTTGCGATGCTTGGCGATCTCGGTCAGGGGCAGCGGATCAACCTTCAATTCGCCAAAGCTGGCGATGACGGGGTCCAGCTTCACGCCCTTGCGGACGGGGTATTCGTAGTTGGCTTGGGCGTACAGCGCTTGGGCGGGCTCCGACACCAGGAAGTCCAGCAGCTTGATGGCGTTGGCCTTGTGCGGCGCGTGGGCGGCAACGGCGGCGCCGCTGACGTTCACGTGCGTGCCGCCGCTTTTCTCATTGGCGAACGTCGGGCGGATGACCTTGATGGCGTCGCCCCACTTGCGGGCGTCGGTGCCGGCTTCGGCGTTCTTCATGTGGCCGACATAGTAGGCGTTGGCCAGGCCGATGTCGCAGATGCCGCCCAGGATGTCACGGGCCACGTCACGGTCGCCGCCTGCCGCCTTGCGGGCCAGGTTGGCTTTCACGCCACGCAACCACTTTTCAGTGGCTTCGGCGCCGTCATGCGCGATCATCGACGCGACCATGGCGGTGTTGTAGGGGTGTTGGCCCGAACGGATGCAAACCTTGCCCTTCCACTTCGGGTCGGCCAAGTCTTCGTAGCGGAAGGACTCCAGCTTCAAGTCCTTTTCCACATACAGCACGCGGTCGCGCAGCGACAGCGCAAACCACTTGCCGTCAGCGCCGCGCAGGTTGGCGGGGATCACGGATTCCAGGGTTTCGGACTTGATCGGCTGGGTCACGCCGCCATCCACCAGGTCCAGCAGGTTGCCGATGTCCACCGTCATCAGCACGTCGGCGGGCGACTTCGAACCTTCAGCCTTGACGCGTTCCAGCAGACCGTCCTTGACGAAGACGGTATTGACCTTGATGCCGCTTTCCTTCGTGAACGCATCCAGCAGCGGCTGGATCAGCTTGGGTTCCCGGGTGGTGTACAGGCTGACTTCTTCGGCGGCGTTGGCCGAAACGGTGAAGGCGGCGGCGCCTGCCAGCGCCAGGGCGCGCAGCAGCGAATTCAATTGGGGACGCTTGGTCATGTCGGAAACTCCGGCTAGGGCTGCAAGGGGCGCACCCCTTGCCAATGCTGAAAGTGCTTGAAAAGCGGTCTGCTAACGAAAACGATTATCAACTGAGACCGCGACAATAACAGGAAGCATTGCGCTGTTCAACTTTTCGTCAGCATGACCGCAGGAGGGGGTTCAGAAGCTTGATCCCTATCAATTCGGCATAAGCGTATTACGGAATAATGAGAGCAATTCCCATCGAGACCCTGTAGAATAGGGCTTACCCTAATGCCGGCCGCGTCTTTTGTGCGGAGCGGAACGACCACGCGGCGCCCTCGGGCTCACACCCGGAAGCCGCCCTAACTGAATTCGACATGGCTGCTTTCAACACTGAGCGCGTACTTAGCGTGCACCACTGGAACGACACCCTGTTTTCCTTTACCACGACGCGTGACGCGGCCTTGCGGTTCCACAACGGCCACTTCGTCATGATCGGCCTGGAAGTTGAAGGCAAGCCCTTGTTGCGCGCCTACAGCATCGCCAGCGCCAACTATGAAGAGAACCTCGAGTTCCTCAGCATCAAGGTGCAGAACGGCCCGCTGACGTCGCGGCTGCAGCATCTGAAAGAAGGCGACACCATCCTCGTCAGCCGCAAGCCGGTTGGCACGCTGGTCGTCGACGACTTGAAGCCCGGCAAGCATCTGTTCCTGTTTGGCACGGGCACGGGCCTGGCGCCGTTCATGAGCATCATCAAAGACCCGGACATCTACGAACGTTTCGACAAGGTCATTCTGGTGCACGGCGTGCGTTGGGTCAGCGAACTGGCCTACGCCGACTTCATCGAAAAAGAACTGCCGAACAACGAATTCTTTGGCGACGTGGTGCGCGACAAGCTCGTGTACTACCCGACCGTTACGCGCGAACCGTTCCGCAACCAGGGCCGCATTACGGAACTGATGGAAAACGGCAAGCTGTGCGACGACATCGGCATCCCGCAAATCAACCCCGAAACCGACCGCGCCATGATCTGCGGCAGCCCGCATATGCTGGCTGACATCAGCGCCATGCTGGACAAGCGCGGCTTCACGGTGTCGCCGGGTGTGGGCCAGCCGGGTGACTACGTGGTTGAACGCGCGTTCGTGGACAAATAAGTCACCGTCTTGCGCTAGTAAAAAGCCCCATCGCATGCGATGGGGCTTTTTTATGCCCGTCAGGTACACGCCGTGGCGATCATTCCGGCTGGATGCCGGCCTTCTTGATGATGTCGCCCCACTTCTTCGATTCGGCCTGCTGGAACGTGGCCAGTTCGTCCGGGGTGGACGTGGCAGCGTCCGTGCCGGTCTGCGCGTAGAACTGCTGCGCAGGCTTCGTCTTGGTCGCGTTCACCAGCAGCTCGTTCAGGCGCTTCACCACGTCAGGCGGCGTGCCGGCCGGGGCGTAGGCCGCAAACCAATAGCCCATCTCGTATCCCGGCACGCCGGCTTCGGCGATGGTCGGCACGTCCGGCGCCAGCGGCGAGCGGGCTACACCGGTCACGCCCAGCGCGCGCAGCTTGCCGGACTTGACTTGCGGCAGGCCGGTGGCGGTGTCGGTGATCATCATGTCGATCTGGCCGCCCAGCAGGTCGGTGACCGCCAGCGGATTGCTCTTGTACGGCACGTGCAGCAGTTGCACGCCTGCCATCTGCTGCAGCAGTTCGCCTGCGATGCGGCTGCTGGAGCTGCCGCTGCCAAAGCTCAGCTTGCCGGGTGACTGCTTGGCCTGGGCCAGAAATTCGCCCACGGTCTTGGCCTGCGAGTTCGGGTTCACGACCATGATCTGGCCGCCTTTGCCCAGCAGCGAGATCGGCGCAAAGTCCTTCACGGGTTGATACGTCAGCGTCTTGTACAGATGCTCGTTGGCGGCGTGCGTGGTGTTGGTCGTGATCAGCACGGTATAGCCGTCGGGCGCGGCGCGCGCACCGGCAGCCGCGCCGATCATGGCGCTGGCGCCCGGTTTGTTTTCGATCACCACGGCTTGGCCGGTCTGCTCGGTGACGCCCTGGCCGATGGCGCGGCCGATCTGGTCGGTGGCGCTGCCGGCCGCAAACGGCACGATGAACGTGATGGGCTTGGCCGGAAAGTTCTGCGCCATGGCGGTCAGGGGCAGGGCGGCGGCCAGCAGCAGGGCCAGACGGCCCTTGGAAGAAATGCGCATGTTGTGTGTCTCCTGTGGTGTTTTTTTATGGTCGGGCGGGGGTATCAGGCGGCCGCGGGGCGGTCGCTGGGTATGTCTGGCAGGCGGGCGGCCAGTTCTGCGCTGACCTCCACCGTCAGGTCCAGCAATCGGAAGGACAGGCTCTTGCCGTGCGTGTCCAGATTCAGCGCATCGTTCACGCCGCCGTCCAGCACGCCTTCCAGCACGAAATTCATGGCGTGCAGCGTGGGCAGCAGGTAGCGCGTTACGCGAGTGGGGTGGCGGTACGCGAACCAATCGGCGACGCGGGCTTCGGTGACTTGTGCGGTCAGCACGTCGTAGCACTCGGGGTCCCAGGCGATCAGGCTCAGGTTCGAGATGTTGCCCTTGTCTCCCGAGCGGCTGTGGCCCAGGCGATACAGCGGTACTTTTTGCGTGTGGGGGGCGCGGGTCATGACGCGATTTCCTCCAGGAATTTCCAGCCGCTTTGCACGGCGTCGCGGGGGATGGTGCAAGACAGCATGTTCAAACGCGGCCGCAACGCGGTGCGCACGCCGCCGCCGCCTGCCGGGCCGCAGGTGTACAGCGCATTCACTTCGCGCAAAATGCGTTCGGCCTGGGCGCGATCGGCGTGTTCGCCGGCCAGGCGCAGGCGCACATCGCGGGCGTGCGAGTCAGGCAGGGCGCGGCGCATTTCACCGGCGTCGTCGGCCAGGATGCTGATCGCGCCGATCAAATCCGCGCGCAGTTTGAAGGTCGAACCCAGCCGCTTCTGGACAATGTCCGCAGCCAGGCGCGCCCGGGCTTCAGCTTGCACMCCTGCGTAAGAAATTTCCGCTTCGGCCAGCCAGCCACCCCGATAGCAGACGTTGACCTTCAATTCGGCGGGCCGCGCGTGGCCGGTGATGCCATGCACCGCCACCCGGTTGCCGCCCAGCTCGACGACGCGCGCCTGGCTCAGGTCGGCCACCACGTCGGGCGTCAGATAGCGCGCGGGGTCGTGGACTTCATATAGCAGCTGTTCCTTCACCGTGCGGGCATCCACCACGCCACCGGTGTTGGCCGCCTTGCCGATAACGAATTCGCCGTCGGCATCGATCTCAGCAATGGGGAAACCTGCCGCGTGGACGTCGGGCACATCCTTCAGGCCCGGCACGCAGAAGTAGCCGCCGGTGACTTGCAGGCCGCATTCCAGCATATGGCCGGCCATGGTCGCTCGGCCCAGACGCGGCCAATCGGCGGCGTCCCAGCCAAAGTGCGCCATGGCAGGGCCGAGCGTCAGGGAAGGGTCCGCAACGCGTCCCGCCACCACGATTTGCGCCCCGGCCGCCAAGGCTTCGGCGATTTCGGTCGCGCCCAGATACGCCGTGGCGCTGACGACTTCTTGCCCTGCCAGCCCGGCGCCCAAACGGTCTTGCAGCAGGGCGCGCTGCTCGGGCGTGTTCAAGGCATCGCCATGCACGACGGCGATGCGCGGCACGGGCAGGCCTTGTTCGCGGGCAATCGCGGCAATGCGCCGGGCCGCCGCTGCGGGGTTGGCCGCGCCGAAATTGCTGACGATGTTGATGCCATGGCGCAGGCAATCCGCCAGCACGGGCGATACCAGTTCGTCCAGCAGCGGCTCGTAGCCCCGATCGGGGTCGTCGTTGCGCGCGAGTTGCGCCAGCGCCAGCGTGCGTTCGGCCAGGGTTTCGAATATCAGCGTGCCGCCGCCCTGGGCAGCCAGGGTGCGCACCACGTCGGCGGCGCCGTCGGTCCGGTCGCCAGAGAATCCTGACGCGCAGCCGATAAGCAGAGGGGTTTGAGGCATAGGGGAGTCCAGTCGGGCCTTGCGGGTGTCGAGGCCACTATAGGCACCTGCCGATCATCAGTAAAATAGAAAAATCGGATCAATTGATAGAAGAAAGCCATGAATCTATCTGCACGCCAACTCCGCGCCTTTGTGGCGCTGGCTGAAGAACGGCATTTCACTCGTGCCGCGCAGCGCTGCCACCTGACGCAGCCCGCATTCAGCGCGCTGATCCGGTCCCTGGAAGACACCGCCGGGCTGCGCCTTTTCGACCGAAGTACCCGCCATGTCGAACTGACGGCCGAAGGCCGTGTGCTGGACGCGTCCGCGCGCAGACTTCTGGCGGATATGGATCTTGTCATGGAAGACCTGCGCGACCACGCCGCCCGACGCCGCGGCCGCGTGGCGCTGGCGGCGCTACCGTCATTGGCGGCCGGCTGGCTGCCCAATCTGCTGGCGCGCTTCAGCAATGAGCACCCCGGCATCGTGCTGGATCTGCGCGACGCCTTGCTGGAACCATGTCTGAATATGGTGCAAAGCGGGCAGGTCGACTTCGCGGTGGCGTCGCGGCGGGCGGACATGACGGACTTGGACAGCGAATTTCTGCACGCCGACCGCTATTTTCTGGTGTGCCGCGCCGATCATCCGCTTGCTGCGCAAAAGTCAGTGCGCTTGCGCGATATCGTCCGCCACCCCGTCATTCAGCTTGCGCGCGGCAGCAGTGTGCGCAAACATCTGGACGAGGCGTTTGGCGCCGATGCGCCATCGCCGGTCTTTGAAGTCGAGCACTTGGCCACCGTAACCGGGCTGGTGCGAGCCGGATTGGGCGTGTCTGTCGTGCCAGCCATGACGCTTTTTCATTTCGCCAGCGACGATCTGCGCGTGGTGCCATTGGCCGGCCGTGCGTTGACTCGGCCCCTCTATCTGGTGCAGCGCAAAGGCCGCAGCTTGTCGGTCGCGGCCCAAGCGCTGGTGGATTTGCTGATCGCCCATCGCGGTGATATCGGCGGCGCCGGCCATCAGGCAGAGGCATGAAACCGGGATTCATTCGTCCCTGCGTCATCCGGCCACTTTCGCAAACGTCTATTGCTAGATAAACTTCGATAGTTGTAGCTTCTATCCGTCACCTGAAGGATTCCGCCCATGAGCAAGCAAATCATCCATACCGACGCCGCACCCGCCGCCGTTGGCCCTTACTCGCAAGCGGTTGCCGTTACCGGCACCAAGACTGTTTACCTTTCGGGCCAGATCGGCCTGGAGCCCGGCACCGGCGATCTGGTCTCTGAAAACTTTGACGCGCAAGTGCGTCAGGCCTTTGCCAACATGCAGGCCGTTATCACCGAAGCCGGCGGCACGCTGGACAACGTGGTCAAGCTGACCTTGTTCCTGACTGACCTGGGCAAGTTCACCGCCGCCAACTCGATCATGGCCGAGATCATTCCGCAGCCGTTCCCGGCACGCTCCACCATCGGTGTGGCCAGCCTGCCCAAGGGCGCGCAGTTCGAAGTCGAAGCCATTCTGGTCCTGTAAGGCGCACCCGGACGGTCAAGCCCAGAGGTTCGTTTCTTCATGCCGGCCGCGGCAGTGGCTTCCAAGCGACCCGGCGCCGATACCAAAGGCGCCGGCAAACCAATGACGGATACCGAGCGCAAGCTTCGGAATCTGGGCTTGGTGCTGCCCGAGGACTTCGTGCTGCACCTGCCGCTGCGCTACGAAGACGAAACCCGCATCATCCCGATCAGTTCGTTGCGCCCGGGCTTTGCTGGCCAGGTCGAAGGCGAGATCACGAAATCCGAGGTGCAGTACCGGCCTCGGCGTCAGCTCACCGCCACCTTGGCGGATGAAACGGGCGAACTCCAATTGCGCTGGCTGAATTTCTACCCCAGCCAGCAAAAGCAGATCGCGGTCGGCAAGCGGTTGCGCGCTCGCGGTGAAGTCCGCGGCGGCCTCTTTGGCCGGCAGATGGTGCACCCCCGCATGACCAATGCGGACGCGCCGCTGCCCACGGCGCTGACCCCGGTCTATCCCACAACAGAAGGGCTGCCGCAGCTGCCGCTGCGCCGCGCCATCGCGCAAGCGCTGGATCGCGCGGATTTGTCCGACACCTTGCCGGATGAAGCCCGCGCCCGCTACGACCTGCCTCCCTTTGAACCCGCTATCCGTGCGCTGCATACGCCGGCTCAAGGCGAATCCGAACAAGCACTGCTGGACCGCGTCCACCCCGCCTGGCGCCGCATCAAATTCGACGAGCTGCTGGCGCAGCAGTTGTCGCTAGCCGCCGCGCGCGCCGCCCGTCGCATCAAGGAAGCCGAATCGCTACCGGTGCGCAACGAGGCCGGCGGCTTGGTCGCCAAGCTGTACGCCAATCTGCCGTTCAAATTAACGGCCGCGCAAGAACGCGTGGTGCAGGAAATTTCCGCCGACCTGGCCAAGCCGTACCCCATGCATCGCCTGTTGCAGGGCGACGTAGGCAGCGGCAAAACGGTCGTGGCCGCCATCGCCGCCGCCCAGGCGATTGCCGGCGGCGCCCAAGTGGCGTTGATGGCGCCCACCGAAATTCTGGCCGAGCAACACTTCCGCAAGCTGGTCTCGTGGCTGCAGCCGCTGGGCATCAACGTCGCGTGGTTAAGCGGCAGCCTTACCGCCAAAGCGCGCCGTGAAGCCGCCGCCGCTGCGGCAGACGGCAGCGTGCAGCTCGTCGTCGGCACGCAAGCCATCATTCAAGACCACGTTGAATTCCATCGGCTGGGCCTGTCCATCGTCGACGAGCAACACCGTTTCGGCGTTGGCCAACGGTTGGCGCTGACGAAGAAGGGCGAGACCGTGCGCGGCCGCATCGTGCCGCATCAGCTGAACATGAGCGCCACGCCCATTCCGCGCACCTTGGCGATGACGTTCTTTGCCGACCTGGACGTCTCCGTCATCGACGAACTGCCGCCGGGCCGCACGCCCGTGCTGACCAAGCTGGTGTCTGACGCACGGCGCGAAGAAGTTATCGCCCACGTCGCGCAGGCGGCGCGTGGCGGGCAGCAAGTGTATTGGGTCTGTCCGCTGGTTGAAGAAAGCGAGGCGCTGGAACTGCAAACCGCCGTCGACACCTACGAAGGCATGCGCGTTGATTTGCCCGACCTGCGCATCGGCTTGGTCCACGGCCGGCTGCCCCAAGCGGAAAAAGCCGCCGTCATGCAAGCCTTCCGCGAAGGCGAGGTCGACCTGCTGGTTGCCACCACCGTCATCGAAGTTGGGGTGGACGTGCCCAACGCATCGCTGATGGTCATCGAGCACGCCGAACGTTTCGGCCTGGCTCAGTTGCACCAGCTGCGCGGCCGGGTAGGGCGCGGCACCGCCGAGTCCGTCTGTGTATTGCTTTACCAAACGCCGCTGTCGCAAGTCGCACGCGAACGGCTGCGCGCCATGTTCGAAACGTCGGACGGCTTCGAGATTGCCCGGCGCGACCTGGAACAGCGCGGTCCCGGCGAATTCCTGGGCACGCGTCAATCCGGCATGGCGCTGTTGCGCTTCGCCGACCTGGAGACGGATGCCGCCATCGCCGAAGACGCCCGCGACGCCGCCGTCTGGCTGCGCGCCGAACACCCGGCCGCCGTCGAAGCGCACCTGGCGCGCTGGATGCGCGGCCGCGAAGACTTCTTACGGACCTGACGCCATGCGGCCCGTCCATCACCTGAATCATTTAAGCGCGGGCCAAAACGCCCGCGCACAACCCCCGGGGGCGTAGTCCACCATGACTCTCACCGAACTCAAGTACATCGTCGCGGTTGCACGCGAACGGCATTTCGGCCGGGCAGCCGAGGCCTGTTTCGTCAGCCAGCCCACGCTGTCTGTCGCGATACGCAAGCTGGAAGACGAACTGGGCGTGACGCTGTTTGAGCGTGGCGGCGCCGAGGTGGGCGTCACCCCCATCGGCCAGCGCATCGTCGCGCAGGCGCAGAAAGTGCTGGAAGAAAGCGCCAGCATCAAAGAGATCGCGCGGCAGGGCCACGACCCGCTGGCCGGCCCCTTGCGCGTCGGCGTCATCCACACCATTGGGCCGTACCTGTTGCCCAAGCTGGTGCCGGTGCAAATCGGCCGCACCCCGCAAATGCCGCTGCTGCTGCAAGAAAACTTCACCGTCCGCCTGGTGGAGCTGCTGCGTCAGGGTGAAATCGACTGCGCCATCATGGCGTTGCCGCTGCCCGAAGCCGGCCTGGTCATGCAGCCGCTGTACGACGAACCCTTCATCGTCGCAGTGCCCAACGACCACGAACTGGCGCAGCGCAAATCCATCGACGCCCAAGACCTGAAGCAGCAGACCATGCTGCTCTTGGGCAGCGGCCATTGCTTCCGCGATCAAGTATTGGAAGTGTGCCCGGAACTGTCACGCTTCTCGGCCGCCAGCGATGGTATTCAACGCACCTTCGAAGGCTCTTCGCTGGAAACCATCCGCCACATGGTCGCGGCCGGCATCGGCGTCACGGTCTTGCCGGTGACGGCTGTGCCTGAGCATCCGCCCAGCAACAGCCTGCTGCGCTACCTGCCGTTTGAGGGCCACGTGCCTGAACGCCGGGTGGTGCTTGCATGGCGCCGCAGCTTCCCCCGCCTGGCCGCCATCGAGGCGCTGGCGCAAGCCGTTTATGAATGTGAATTGCCCGGCGTCAAAATGCTGGCCGACGAAGTCGCAGCCGTGCAAGATTGATGCAGTAGTATCTTCACTCGTACTTTTACTAAGGAGCTAGCAATGGCCAAGTCCACCAAGAAGACCCCGAGCGTTCCGCGCATCAACATCGGCATTTCGGACAAGGACCGCGCCGCCGTCGCCGGCGAATTGTCCAAGCTGCTTGCCGACTCGTACACGCTGTACCTGATGACGCACAACTTCCACTGGAACGTCACGGGGCCCATGTTCAACACGCTGCACCTGATGTTCATGACGCAGTACACAGAAGAGTGGAACGCGCTGGACAGCATCGCCGAACGCATTCGCGCGCTGGGTCACTACGCGCCGGGCACGTATCGCGAGTACTCGAAGCTGTCGTCGATCGCCGAGCCGGAATCGGTGCCGGAAGCCCTGGAAATGGTGCGCTTGTTGGTCAGTGCCAATGAGTCGGTCGCCAAGACGGCGCGTGCGGCTTTTGAGAAGGCCGATGCGGCGAATGACCAGCCGACGGCGGATCTGTTGACGCAGCGGCTGGATGTGCATGAGAAGAATGCGTGGATGTTGCGTAGCTTATTGCAATAAATCGATCGATTGATCGCTTACAATGGCCGGCCATCTTCCCATCCGGGGAGATGGCCGTAACTTTGTGAACACCCCGATAATGGCCGCCGAAAGGCGGCCATGTCCATGTAACCGTGCCACAGATCACGCCTACATTCGCTATACGTCTTGCCTTTACCCAGATGGCCGCGCCTTCGCCGCGCGGGCTTCGCGTGCCCTGCCGCTTCACCGCACCCCCCATTGGCCTCCGCGCCAACTCAGTCCCCCAAGCATGAACACCACCGATAGCCAAGAGCCCGGTTTTCCGCGCTGCGTTCTCATCACCGGCGCAACCGGAGGCATCGGCGGGGCGCTTGCGCTGGAATACGCCAGCGCCGGCGCCAAAACCCTGATCCTGCAAGGCCGCAACGCCGCTCGTCTCCAAGAACTGGCCGACCGTTGCGGCGCGCTGGGCGCGCGCGTCATCACGTATGAACTTGACGTGCGCGATCACGACGCCCTCTTGGCGTGGTTGGCCAAGGTCTGCGAAACCGAAATGCCCACCTTGGTGGTCGCCAACGCAGGCGTCAACATCAACACGGGGCCGGACGGGCAGGGCGAGGACTGGCAAGACGTCCATCGCCTTTTGGACGTAAACGTCAAAGCCGTCTTCGCCACCGTCCACGGCGTGCTGCCCACCATGCGTCGCCTGGGGCATGGACAGATTGCATTGATCAGTTCGTTGGCGGCCTGGAGAGGCTTGCCGGAAACCCCTAGCTACAGCGCCAGCAAGGCCGCGGTGAAGGTATACGGCGAAGCCATGCGCGACGCGCTTGCCGGTGAAGGCATCAAGTTCAACGTCGTCATGCCGGGGTACGTGGAGTCGCAGATGTGCTTCGACATGCCTGGCCCCAAGCCGTTTTTGTGGAAAGCGGATAAAGCGGCCAGGGTGATTCGCCGTGGATTGCAGCGGAATAGGGCGAGGATCAGTTTTCCGTTTCCGCTGAATCTGGGGTGCTTCCTGCTGTCGGTGATCCATCCGGCCGTGTCGGGGTGGATACTGAAGAGGATGGGCTACGGTGATTGACGCATTCTGGATCCCGCTGCTGCCGCCTTATCTGATTGGGTTGGTGCTGTCGTTTGCGGTGGAGGCGTTGTTGACGCCCAGACCTGTTGCGCCCTGGCGGAGGCCGATGGCGGCGGTGGGCGTTCATGTGGGGGGGTGGACGCTGGCGTTTGCGCTGGAGCTGATGCTGTTTAGACGGCCGTATTTTGCGGTGGCTAATGTGCTGGCGATCGAGTTGTTGATTGTGTTGGTGAGTAATGCGAAGTTTAAGGCGCTGAAAGAGCCGTTTGTTTATCCGGATTTTGAGTATTTCATGGATGCCATCAAACATCCGCGGCTCTATTTGCCCTTCTTCGGAGTGGGGCGTGCTCTTGCAGCGGGGGGCGGGTACGGCGCTGCGCTTTGGGCTGGATTAGCGCTGGAAGACTCCATAACCGCTGGCGCCGGGGTGTGGCTTGTTTCGTTCGCGGATTTGCCGCAAGAGCACACGTTCGATCCTACGGCGCCGCTTGTGCCTTTCTTGCTCCATTCCCTATGCCTGGCCGCCGCAGGGTTAGCCATAGCGCTAACAACTGGTCGAAGAGTTCAGGTGTCTTTTGAGGCGGTGCACGACTTGAAGACATCGGGCCTGATAGGTAGCGTATGGGCATACGGAAGGGCGGAGCGGGCGTCTTCCGATAGCGTGCGAAAACGCGCGCCTTTTGCAAGCACTGCAAGCCCTCCACCACAGGCGGGCACGTTACCAGACATAGTGGTCATACAAAGCGAGTCATTTTTCGATGCGCGGCAAGCGTATGGCCACTTGAGAACTGATCTACTCCCGAATTTCGATCAGCTCAGGGGAGAGGCGGTGCAGTACGGTGCGCTTGATGTGCCGGCTTGGGGCGCGAATACCGTCCGCACGGAATTTGGCTTTCTCTCAGGGATGGCGGGAGCCGACTTGGGCATTCATCGCTACAACCCCTATCGCCGACTGGCAGCCGACGGATTTCCAACGCTGGCTTCCCACCTGAAGGCTCAGGGTTATCGGACGATATGTGTGCATCCCTATCATCGTAGCTTTTACAACCGCGACAGAGTGCTGCCAAAGATGGGCTTCGATGAGTTCATCGGCCTCGACGCCTTCGCAGACGCCGTGTGTGATGGTCCGTATGTGGGCGACCGTGTCCTAGGCCAGCGCGTGCTGCAACTGCTGGGGGACCGCCCTGGTCATCCTCTATATATCCACGTGATAACAATGGAAAACCATGGTCCATTGCACTGGGAAGCCACTAACGAAGACGATGCGCGCAACGTCCTTCGCGAAGAGTTGCCAAACGATTGTGGGGACTTGATCGCGTATGCGCGTCATCTGCGCAACGCTGACGAGATGTTTGGAGACCTACGTGCGGAACTGCTGGTTCGTGGGCACCCAGCAGCGCTATGCATCTTCGGAGACCATGTTCCGATCATGCCGCAGGTTTACAGGCAACTGGGCGAGCCGGCCGGTACGACGGACTACCTGATGTGGACTACCCAACGGGCTGAGGTTCCGCGGCGTCAAGACTGCAATGTCGCCGAGCTTGCAGCCGCTTGTCTAGCCGCCGCGCAGCAGTTGTCGATGTGTGAACCCTCTGTGTAAATCCGGCCCAACGCTAATACGCTGTTATCGTAGATACTATACATTTTGAAATATTCAGTTATTTCTGCTGTATTTTGGTGGCAAGGTACAGGACTAATCGGGGCCCAACCAGTACAATCCTTGCGCCGCATAGCGTTCTACATGGAAAGAGATTGGAGAAATTGCAAAATAAAGCAATATCTGCATTGTTTTGTAGTGGTCCAGAACTATTAAATGATTAACTTCGAAAAAATTAAATCGACCCGACTTGCGGTGTGGTTAGTGGCCGTTCCCATGCTGTTGGCTCTCATTTACTACAGTTTCTTTGCCCTTGATCGTTATGTCAGTGTGGCTCAGGTCGCCGTGCGCCAGGTCGGCAATAATGAAACACCTCAAATACCGGGCTTAGCGGTCATGCTAAGCGGGCTGAATCCCACGTCGAGAGAAGAGACGCTCTATTTGCGTGAGTTCCTGACTTCCCAGGACATGCTGAATGTGCTTCAGGAAAAACTGAAATGGTCGGAGCATTATGCGCAGCACTGGCGGGATCCGCTGTATCTGCTTTTGGCGGACTCCCCTCGTGAAGACCTTCTCGAGTTCTATCAGCGCATGGTGACAGCGCATTTCGACGAGCAAACCGGTTTGCTGGCAGTGGAAGTACAGGCGTTTGATCCAAAATTTGCGGAGCAGACGTTACGAGTCATGCTGAGCGAGAGCGAGAGATTCGTGAACGAATTGTCCCACCGTATGGCCCGCGAGCAAATGGCGTTCGCCCAGGGTGAACTTGCAAAAGCGCGGCAAAACTATGAAGAGCGTCGCGATGCCATGCTCGTATTTCAAAGCACCAATAATCTGCTCGATGCCGAAGCGACTGCCAAAGCGCGTGCCGATGTCATAGCGGAGTTGGAAGCGAATCTGACTAAGGAAAGAACTACGCTGAAAGGCATGCTGGGTAGTTTGGACTCCAACACTCCTCAGGTGCGCCAGCAGCGAAATCGCATCAGCGCGATGGAGCAACAGTTAGCTGTGGAAAGCAAACGCCTGCTGTCTGAAAAGGGCGGTGAGAAGCTTAACGTTGTGGCATCTCGCTATCGCAATTTGACGATCGATGCGGCCATCGCCGAAGAGACTTATAAGTTCGCCGTGAGCTCTGTCGAGTCAGCCAGAATAGAGGCCAGCAAGAAGCTGCGCAGTCTAGTGACGATCGTTTCGCCAAACATGCCGGATAAAGCTATTTACCCACAGCGGATTTACAACTTGATCACCTTGTTCATCGCGTTGCTTCTATTCTACGGAATTGCGCGATTTGTAATAGCTACGATTGAAGATCATCGCGATTGAGTCTCACCGTCGAATCCATGAAAATCCTTAATATCCGCTTTGCACTGCGTGCTTCCATAATTTGCATGCCCCTGATTTTGACCGGCTGCGGCAGTTTGCTGTCTGCCGCAGGACCCTCCCGTTCAGCGGTGATGAATAATGAAGAGGCACAAAACTATAAGTTGATCGATCTTTCCGCAGAGACGATTGCGCCTTATATGAGACCGAGGGAAGGGGAGTTGAATACGGCTGTGGCATTGCCAGAGGTCCCTGATATACGTTTGGTGCCAGGCGATGTGCTGCGCGTAATGATTGCGGAAAGCGCGGTGGAGGGGGCGGTGTTTGCACCATTAGCGACTGGAGGTACGGTTTTCGATAACGTCAGAGTGGATAATAAGGGCATGATTTCGCTGCCCTACTTTGGGCGTCAGGTCGTCGCGGGTAAAAGCCCGTCAGAGGTCGAAACGCTGATCCGCCAGAAGCTCAAAGGTGGTACGACGGACGCGCAAGTCAGAGTAGGGTTAACCGGAGATCTTTCCGGTTCGGTATTGGTCGCAGGTGCAGTAAAAGCTCCAGGACGATTCTCCGCATTGGAAGGGCCTCTCACACTGCTGGACGCCATCAACCGTGCAGGCGGCCCGCTGCTCGAACCCCACTTGATGCGCGTAGTGGTGCGCACCGGGAAGAAGTCGTACGAATTCAATTATCAGGATTTGCTCTCAGGAAAGAACCAAGTAGTTCCTCCTGGTGCTGAGGTGGTACTTGAGCGTGCTCGTAAGCGCTTTGTGGCCATGGGGGCGGTGGGGGATCCTGGCCTGCATGACCTACCGTCCAACAACCCAAGTCTTTTGGAAGTATTGGGTAGCGTCAAGGGCTTGAGCGAGGTAAAGGCAGACGCTGCCGGCGTGTTTGTATTCCGCCTGGTGGATGAGAAATCGCCCGACTCCGATGAGATCGTTTCGCGCGCGCAGGTATTTCGTCTGAATCTGAAAGAACCTGCCGCGATGTTCATTGCCAGACAGTTCCTGGTTCAACCTGAAGATGCCATATACGTTACGAATGCAGCTGTCTATGAATGGCAGAAAATCATATCGCCTATTGTGCAGGTCTTAGTGCTGGGCCGGACCGTTGAGGGGTTTTCCAGATAATCCGAAAATTAGATAGAAACTAGTATTCGCGGGGTATTATGGAAAAAAGAAAGCCATTCAACATTTTGCGCTCGGTTCTGTTTGCTTTGGTGATTCGAGAGGTGCGAGGGCGTTTTGGAGTGAATAGGCTAGGTGCATTCTGGTTCTTGTTTGAACCGCTAGCCCACATACTAGTGCTACTGACGATTTTCACGCTTGTGCGAGGTCAAGCTCATTATGGGCCGCCTCTCCCCATGTTTTTATTGACTGGGATCATACCTTTTCTACTTTTCAAGAACATTGCGTTGAAGGGGATGGAAGCCGTATCAGCGAACAAGGCTCTTTTTGCGTATCGGCAGATAAAGCCTTTTGATACGATCATAGCTAGGGCTATCGTCGAATGCGCATTGATGGCATGTATATATCTCGCTATGAGCTTCGTCTTGGGTTTTTGGGGGGGGTACGATGTGGCAATTCACTATCCTCTAAAATGGTTCGCAGTGTTCTTGACGGGTATCGTGTTTTCGACTGGATTGGCATTGGTTTTTTGCGTAATCGCGGAAACTATGCCTGATCTGAAAGGGTTTATTAAGATTCTGTTTATGCCGCTGTACTTCTTATCCTGCGTGATCGTGCCCATCTGGGTTATTCCGCCGCATGTCAGGGAGTGGTTGTGGTGGAATCCTTTTCTTCACTTGATAGATGGGGCAAGGGAGGCCACGTTTCTCTATTACCCCAGTGTGAGCGGCGTTAGTCTTGAATACTCGGCATCAGTAGCGGTGATAACTTTTTTTCTTGGGACGTTGCTCTATCGACACAGGCGTGAGCAGCTGCAGGCAATATGATCGAATTGCGCTCCGTCAGTAAATCATACCGAACACCTCGAGGCAGGAAATATGTTTTCCGTGACCTTTCCTTTGTGATTCCAGAAGGCAGGAATGTCGCGATCATTGGGAGAAATGGCGCGGGAAAGTCTACGCTGATGCGCCTGCTTGGCGGTCAAGATTCCCCGGACTCAGGGAGAATCGTAACGAAGAATTCGATCTCCTGGCCCGTAGGGTTGAGTGGGGGCTTTCAAGGCTCTATGACGGGCCGCCAGAATGTGAAATTCGTGGCGCGCGTGTATGGCGCTCAAGGGGAGAAAATGGCGCAAGTCGTGCAGTACGTCGCCGACTTTGCTGAGCTGGGAGAGTACTTTGATCAACCAGTGAATACATACTCGTCGGGCATGCGGGGGCGTTTAGGGTTTGGCCTGAGTATGGCATTCGATTTCGACTATTACCTCGTTGATGAGGCGATGTCAGTGGGTGATGCTAGTTTTAAGAAAAAAGCTACTGCAGAATTTAAGAAGAAAACTAACAAGGCCAACATCATATTGGTAACGCACGGAATGACTCAAGTTCGCTCTCTGTGCGACATCGTTTTGCTGCTTAACAATGGTCAGGTAAAGCAGTTTGATAACGTTGAAGAGGGAATCGAGGCTTATACCATATTGTAATGGTGTGGGTCGCCGTTGCCGTTAAGACGAATCGATTGCGAATCTGCAATCAGCAGGGATCAATATTTTTATGAATAAGCTTCTTATCGTTGGTCATCCTTCCGCAGCCTGCGGGGACATCGAAGATCTTCTGAACCAGTGCGGCATGGCTACCCCCTTACCGAGCCGGAAGGAGGGATTCAGTCCCCAGCAGATCGGTTCTACCATACTCAAGGCAAGCGCCCT
The DNA here is from genome assembly GCF_056394065.1 of Achromobacter sp. 10T422. Taxonomy (NCBI): domain Bacteria; kingdom Pseudomonadati; phylum Pseudomonadota; class Betaproteobacteria; order Burkholderiales; family Alcaligenaceae; genus Achromobacter; species Achromobacter sp. 10T422. Next base: position 91,841 of record NZ_JBFTHD010000001.1, on the reverse strand, counting down.
GGATGGTGAACGGGATAAGAGCCACGCCCCAGGAGCTCTAAGCCAACTGACTCCCGGCCCCGTATGGCAAGGCCTTGTGTTGGATTTAATGCTGGGCAATATCGACCAAGACTTCTGGGGGTGGTCGGATCCGAACGCAGTTCATCTTCTGGATTACTGGAAGACCCTGGATCCCTCAATGAAGTTCGTGTTGGTCTATTCCGACCCGCGAACGGCGTTGACGGAGGCCGCTTTAGGTTCGCGTGAACAAAATGATGCGCTATTGGACAAACAGCTTCGCGACTGGTGTATGGTGAATTCTGCTATTTTGCGATTCCACAACTACAATCGCGACCGTAGCATTTTGGTTCATGCAGATGAAGCCTTGTCATCCGTGCACGCGTATCTGCAACAGCTTCGCACGAGATTAAATGCTCCACTAAGTGAACCGCCTGCAGCTTTTCTTTCACAGATTGTCAGTGGGCTGGACGTTTCCGTTTTGGATGGCGATGGGGAAGCGGAACTAGCGCCGGCAGCATTCCCTCATCCGTCGGAAATCGATGCGGCACGCGAAATAAGCCGTCCAAACAAATCCGCTCGAAGTGAAGGGTCATTTCGTAGCAGCATGTTGAGTGAATATTTTGATCAGCAGCTATTAGCCGAATATCCAGAGGTAGGTCGGCTATACGAAGAACTTCAATCCAGCGCGAACTTGTCGTCCCAGCGTGATTTTGACGAAGGGACTAATGTAAGGGCAGCATGGCTAGGGTTCCGAGAATTGGAGCAGCGGACAGGACGACTGCAGAGCATGCTGGACGCGATGACGATCGAGCGCGACGCCGAGAAGCGCGAAGAAGCCGCCAGGATGCAGAAATTATTGGCTGAGTATCGTCTCGTACAGGCTGAAGGTGAAGCCAAGGCCGTGCAGCTGAAAACGGATAACGAAAAATTGCTGGAAGCCAATGTCGCATTGCAAAGTGCCGTTGATATTTCTCGGAGCGACGCTGCACGTGCTCAACAAAGTCATGAGCAATTGTTAGATCAGCTTCATGCAGTTCAAGAAGAGCTCGAAAAGTACTATCTTGAAGCCAAGAAGTTGAAGGAAGAAAGTGTCCAACCGTTGTATGGGGCTGCCGAGCGGGTAAAAGAGCAGCTAGCTTATAAGCTGGGTGCGTTAATGATTCAACGATCGAAATCCTGGGGTGGCCGCCTAGGCATGCTTGGGGCACTAAAAGACCTACAAAATGACTACAAGCATGTCCAGCCGTTAGAACTCGGACTTCCGCCCATTTCGAGCTACCGCGATGCTGATGAAGCATTCAGAGTCACTCGACACCTTTCCTATCGGCTCGGATCCGCATATTTGGCAAATACGAGATCACTCGCCGGCTGGTTGAAACTGCCATTCGCTTTAAAGCAGGCGGTACGAGAATTCAATATATATAGGTCTGCAAAGAACTAGAATTTTCGATATTAGCGTTCTGCTAAATCTGATCATGCAAGGGGAAAGAATTGGAAGAACAGCTCGCGGTCGAAACTATCCGCGATCATTTATGTATTAGTTTTCCAATTAGTGGATGGCTGTACATCGGTGCAGGTACGGGTGCGGAACTTGCCGAGATTGATTMCTCGGAAGTGCCCTGCCTTGTCGCAGTGGAGGCTGTTGAGCACGTTTTTTTTCAGTTGCGCCAGAATTTGGCTCACCACCAGGGCCGGCATAGTCGCAACATTCTGATTGCGCCGACAGCTGGCCCGACATGCTTTTTCGAGGCATCCAGCTCTCGAGAAAGCGGATTGGTTGCCCCAGCGGAGCTTCGAGGTCTTTGGCGCAATTTGACAGAACGGGCGCGTCACTCCATTGACGCCAAGACGCTTGAGACGGTGCTAAAAGAGGAGGCGGCGTCGACAGGCGTTTCATTTAACTGGCTGACAATTGACTGCATCCCGGCCGCCGATCTGTTGAGCGGCCTCGATGTGCAGGCTGAGCATTTGGATGTCGTGGAGTGCCGCGCGCTCGTGGATGAGTTGCCTGACGGATCATGGAGCCCTTCGCGCGCTGCTGCTATTGATGTGCTCAATCAGAAGGGTTTTGTCTTGCGCGCCGAATATGCCGAACAGCACCCTGGTGTGGTCCGGCTATTTTTTGTGAGGGAATGGCGTCGTCTCTATGAGAAGGGCGTTGGGACCATAGCACAGCTCGCTGAGGAGCTTCGGCTGCAGCATGCACAGTCCGCAGCCGCCAAGGTGGGGATGCTCAGGGAGATAGAACTCACGGCCGGCGAAGTTAGTTCAGCAAAGGAAAAGTGCGCTCGGCTTGCGAAAGACCTCTCTGTTGTGCAAGCGGAAAATGCGCGCTTGATGGAACAGCTCACCGCAGAGAAAGATACGGCTCTGAGTATTCACAACATGGCTGATTCGCTTTCGCGCCTAAGCGAGCAGTTGGTGGATGAGGCCGAGCGTCGCGCAAAGGACATCCGAGGAGTCCGTAAGGTGCTGGAGGAAAGATGCGATGCCGTGACGCAAGAGGTTCTAAATTCCAAGAAGTCGATTCTGGAAGTGGGGAATGGCGTAGGGACTGCGCGAGATAGCGCTTTGATTACAGACATAATCAAAAAAGAGTTTGGCCGCATCAAGGAACGTTTGGATGCTGATGCCGACAGGCATGTAAAAGACTTGGTGACGACCCGAAAGGGGTTGGAACGAGTTGTCAGGGCCGAGATATCCAACTCAACTCAGCAGATTGAGGCGCATCTGAATATCCAGAATTACCTTTTGCACGGTGAGCATCTGCCGCCTTTCCACGGCTGGCCTGTCAGTCCCGACTTTGCCCTTTTCATAATCGACTCGCTCGTAAAGCGGAATTACGATCTGGTGATTGAATTTGGATCGGGATCTTCAACTGTACTGATTGCGAAGACTTTGTATCGGCTGCGACGTTCGGGCCGTCCATCGGCGGCTCAGATCACCTTTGAACATTCCGAGGTGTATTGCCAGCAGACTGCCGATGAATTGGAGCAATCCCAATTGAGCGAGCATGTGAGTTTAGTTCATGCACCGCTGGTGCCTTATGCGGCGGCGGATGGAGAGGTATATCAATACTACGACTGCACGCGGGCATTATCCAACTATCTGAGCTCCGTCAAGCCGGAGGGAATGTCAATGCTTGTCATAGTAGATGGCCCTACCGCCGCCACGGGCAAGCATGCACGGTACCCGGCTGTGCCAGTGATTCTTGATCTTTTCAAGGATGTTGCGGTTGATGTTCTGCTTGACGACTACTCTCGTGAGGATGAAAAAGAAGTGGCCGAGAAATGGGTCGTCGACATCAAAAGCCGTGGTTTACATGTAGAAATAATAGATTTGGCCATGGAGAAAAAAGCATGCTTGATACGCGCCCGGCGTGGATGATCAATTATTGTTAGAGTGCCGGATGTCTTACGATGTACGGTTCAATATTTCGAATGCGGATGGATGGTTTTTATGAGCATTGCTAAAGAAGCAATATTGGCATATAAGAATAAAAAATACGAAGCAGCGCTACAGCTTTTTTCTAAAGCTGGCGAGCTCTATGGCCTCCATTTGTTTAGTGCGAATATTGAGCTTTGCCGTCAGCACTTGTCCGGTGTCAAGGGGGCAGCCGTCACGCCGGTAGTGCCCGGGGAGCCAATCGCAACTATCGCGATTGCACCGCAGCGGGCACCAGCCGACACCGAGTCTGTAAATACGCCGTTGGCAACGGACTTTGCTATCCAATCATTGTCCGAATTTAGGGGCTTAAAGACCCTTCCTCGAGGCGTTCCATCTGTCGACTTGCCGCTGGTCACGTTCGCCATGACGTCCCATAATGCGGTAAACACCGTTGAAAACGCAGTTATGTCGCTGATCAATCAGTCCTACTCCAACGTGGAGGTGATTGTCTGCGACGACCGGAGCACGGATGGCACATGGGAACTATTGGTTCAATTGGCTAGCCGCATGCCTAAAGCGTTGCGCGTGTTGAGACTAAATTGCAATAGCGGGACGTATCTTGCCAAGAATGCGGCAATCTCTATTGCACGTGGCTCGATTATCATGTTTCAGGACTCGGATGATTACTCGCATCCGGATCGAGTGACGGTGCAGGTGGCACCATTGCTGCATGATAAGGATCTAATAGCAACTCGAACAAAATACTGCCGCTTTAATCCAGAGACTGGCCGCATTGTACCTGTTGCTAATACTCTTTCTAAATATGGTTTGATTACCCTAGCGGTAAGGCGGGAAGCATTCGATCAAATTGGTTTCTTCGATGCCGTCCGAAAAGCCGGTGATGATGAGTGGTTCCAGCGCATGCAGCATCTTTATGGAAAAAATCGAATCCGGCAGTTGGATGTTTCGCTATATTTGGCCGAACTGAGATCGGGATCCTTGGTCGCCGATATGCTTACCTTCAATGCAGACGGCTCTGTCGAACAAACCAGCTCCAAGCAGCGGAAGGATTACGTCAAGCAGTTCAAGAGCCGTTTTGATGATCCTAGGAAGCGTCGTGAGTGGTATAAGCAGAATTTTCCTGCTTCCCCCTTAAGACCCGTAGCCAAATATCCAGAATCTATTACTGCCATTGTCGCCCCGAGCGAGCGGGTCTACGCGTCGGTATGTAGTATTCCAAAGCGCATTAAACAATTGGAATGTGTCGTTTCCAGGTTGCTTCCGCAAGTGGACCATTTGTACGTCTATCTTGACAAGTATCAGGAAACCCCGGCGTTTCTTCTTAATGAAAATAAAATCACAGTGAGCCATTCGCGTGATTTTCCGGAGGATCATCGGGATAACGCCAAGTTTGTCAATTTCAATGACCTGAAGAGCAAGGGCGAATTTTACTATTTTACTTGCGATGATGACCTCGTCTATCCTTTCGATTATGTTAGAGCCATGATTAGAGACTTGGCCGCATATGGCAACAAAGTGATCGTGGGCCTTCACGGCGTCGTATATGAGGAGTCTGTCGAGAAATATTTTCGTCGGCGTTTTGTGTATCACTTTAAGGACGAAATGAGTCAACCCCGTTTGGTCAATAATTTGGGAACCGGGACTGTCGCATTTCATTCATCCGTTTTTGACACGTTGAATCCATCAAATTGGAGAAATGGAGGGATGGTGGACATATTCTTCGCAAATGAAGCAATGGGAAAAAATGTTCCGCTATTGTGCCTCGCTCGGCATTCGGGTTGGCTAGTCGAAAATGAAATGCCGGAAGATAACTCGACATTGTTTGGTGAATTTAAGGATAAAGAGCGCCTGATTGTGGATGAGCTAAAAAAGGGTGCACCTTGGGGTTACAAGGCTATCCTGCGTGTGCTTGAAAAGCAGCAGGAAGACGCGCGCAAGGCACTAAGTCCATCTCTTCCTCTATTCGCGGACCATGTCAACGTTTCCGAGATTTTCCCTCGGCTTCGTTAGATTCGGTCCATACAGCCACAATTTGTCGGCTTCGACCTCGCGCTTGTGATGATTCGTGATGTACATCCCGCGCGAAGGATTTTTGACTAACAAGGTGTAAACATTGACTAGCTTGGCGCAAGCGAGAGTGGCCCCCTCGTGGGATGCTATAACCATAAATTCTAATGCTCCTTCGACGGTTTGCGAATTCGTCGAGGCGGGCTGGAAGTTCAATTATTTTCTGCATGCTTTAGGTCGAAAGAACCTGTTTGTCTTTTTCCCATCGGCACTGGTGCGCGGTAAGCGGCATGTACCAAGTTTCCATAGATGGTCCTGGGCTGAGAACATAGAAAGGGCAGATGTGCTCTGTGTGTCAGACCCGACGTTGCGCCTGAATAACGAATTTCTGGGCGCGTGGTTTCAGGGAAACAAGGACGATTGGGTACTTCTTCGATCCCTTGCGCACATCTTGACGCTGCAGCAGAAATTCGGATACGAGAAAGTCGTGTTCTGCGGCTCTTCTTTGGGCGGTTTTGTGGCGCTCCAGGCCGGCGCGCTGGCGCCTTCCGTCGGGTTCAATCCTGAGGCGTGTGTGGTTTTTTCAGAAAACCCCCAAACATGTCTTCCCAAATACATGTGGACTACGCATATGGATCGGTTGGCGCAAGTATGTTACGGAACAAAATCGATAGCCGAAATCGATAAAAAGTACCTGATTAGGCTCGATGTGGTTGAGTTAATGCGGAGCCTTAATCATATCCCTAATGGGTTGGTGGTCATCAAAGAATCTGATGTTCATCATTACGAAGAGCACGTCGAATATCTTCGAAATAGTGTTCTGCTCGATTCTTCCAAGAATTTGAGGGTCGAAGTTATTCCTGCACGGGTCGATTCCACGGGTCACACGCCTTTAACTCTTGAAGAGATGTCCGCTCGGGTGGAAACGCTGCTTTAGTTGAGTGATTCAGTGTTTAATTTAAGCTATGCCGATTGTAGTAATGGACTGGTGTAGTCAGGCGTCCGTTGTTTCGGTGATGCGTTTCCAAAATAACCGCTCATGTTATTTTAGGGGGAGGCGCCTCTTGAGTTTTTCCGCATCAGTGGAAAATAGATTGATGATAGCTACAGAGCCCAGAATTTCACGGAAATCGCGCTTCCCGATGAGTTGAAGACGCTGTTCAATGTAGATGATCTGCCGTCGATGCGCAGGTTATCGTCGCCGTAATGGGGCATATTTTCTTGCTCATTTCTGCATGTATCTTTGCTCAGGATGCAAATAGAACAGCACCGTTGCATGGGGAGCTAGAGCAGATTGTCGTGATGGGGGTCGCGCCGAAGGGATATGCAGTGTAAAAGTCTTTCGGCTCTTTTCTCCCGATAGGCGATTCGGGGTGCTGAATAGCCGTTTTGACTTATGCCAGTAGTCTTGTTGTGCATCAATGATGATGGGAGTTTCATTGCAATAAGCATTACTTCTTTTTGAAAGTTAATTCTCCCATCTCCAAATGTAGCGCGAATTCGCTCGAAGTAGTCGGTATCTGCTCCTACACTGACCTCATCAAAGATACCGACTTTTTCTATCACTTCTTTGCGACGCATTACTAGAGTATTTGGGGACCACTGGCGAATTGGCCACACTGCTGGTGAACTAAAAACACCGATTTTATCAAGGCGAACGTAGCGCGATGTGACGGCTACGTTCTGACTGTCTGCGCGGAGCCATTTTATGGCTGTGCTAAGGCGTTCAGGGTGTGACCAATCATCTGCGTCCTGAAATGCAATGTACTCGCGTCTGCACATCTTTAGAGCGATATTTTTTGCTTTGTATGTGCCTATATTTTGTTCCAGGCGCTTGCACATCACCCGCCCCACATACCGTTGCTTTAATTCTTCGAGTATTTCCCAGGTATTGTCAGTGCTGCCGTCATCTATAACTATCAACTCCGACAAGATGCCCCGTTGATTCAATATTGACATGCATGAGGATTCGATGTACGCGGCACCATTGTGAACGGCCACCACTACTGATACATCGGCGTTCTCTGCCAAGCTAACTTGATGGTCAGCACGCGAATTCAAGAAACAGTTGATGTCAAACTCAGGTGTATCAGATCTCAATTTAATTGACGAGAGCCCCATTTCCTCCCAAAAGCTGTTCAGTATGAACAGCTTTTCAGCGCTATTTCTTTTCCGGTTGGCGTTCAATAGACGCTCGTCTCCCGTAGGCTGCGGGAATAGTAGACCGCCAGTCTCCACAACGTCTCTGGCGGCGCGAATACGCAGCGCCAAATCGTGCTTGCCCCGTCGGTCCAACCAGGCAATTAGCTCATTTGGCGAAATGCGAGCCAAGAGTTTCACGACCCGCCGCTGATCCGCCGCATTGGTTCGCGAATCTAAGGCAGCGAACGAATATGCCACGGCACTCGCATGGTCGCCACTTAAATATGCCACCCTTGCTTGCGCAGTGAGCAGTTTCGCATTGGAGCTTGAGGAAGAGAGGAGGTCGGCGGCCCGAGTTAGGAATCCGTGATCAAGTAACAGATGGGCTGCACTTGGGAATAGTTTAGTAGCCGCCCGAAAGGCGATGGCGTGGTAGGGCGACTTCCAGCGGAACCCGTTCCGAAGCCAGTTTTCATAAAAGAAGAATGAACTATTTTTCACTAACGGCTCGGGTTCTATCAAACGATTTTGCTGGTTTAATTAAGAAAGACGCTAGCTCGAACGATATGAAGCTATAGGCGAAGATCTGACGTGTCTACAGGGAACACGTATTTCAGGTCATACAGGACATGATTATCGGTTTTTCCGAGTTTGCGTATCGAAGATGCGCCAATTTCTCGAAACTGCTTGTGGGCCAAGGCGACGATGACTCCATCATAGGTATCTTCTTCAAGTTCTGATATAGGCTTGATGCCATATTCGTGCAAGGCCTCATCCGCATTAATCCACGGATCGTAAATGTCGACCTGCACGTTATAATCATGCAGCTCCCGCACAATATCGATTATTCGAGTGTTGCGCAGATCGGGGCAATTTTCCTTGAACGCAAAGCCGAGAATCAGGATGCGCGCACCGTCCACGTGGATTCTTTTCCGAGTCATCGCTTTGATTAGTTGACTGGCTACATATGAACCCATCGCATCATTCAGGCGGCGGCCAGCCAAGATGATTTCGGGGTGATAGCCTACCGACTGAGCTTTGTGGGTCAAGTAGTAGGGATCGACACCGATGCAATGGCCACCAACAAGGCCAGGGCGGAACGGCAAGAAATTCCACTTGGTTCCGGCGGCCGCAAGGACCGCTTCCGTATCGATACCCATCTTGTTGAAGATCAGCGCGAGTTCGTTGATCAAGGCGATATTGACGTCGCGTTGTGTATTCTCGATGACCTTGGCGGCTTCGGCGACTCGGATCGATGAAGCCTTGTGCGTGCCTGCCCGGATGATTGTGCGGTAAAGCGAATCGACCAGTTCAGCGATTTCTGGTGTAGAACCCGATGTCACTTTTTTGATATCGGCCACGCGATGCTCTTTGTCGCCGGGATTAATCCGTTCAGGGCTGTAACCCGCGAAAAAATCGACGTTGTACCGCAGGCCAGAGGCGTGTTCCAGCACAGGTACGCAATCTTCTTCGGTTGCGCCAGGATAGACTGTGGATTCGTAGATGACTACGTCGCCGCGTTTCAGCGCCTTGCCTATTGTTTCGCTGGCTTTGAGCAAAGGCGTCAGATCGGGGCGTTTAAACTCGTCTATTGGAGTCGGCACTGTAACGATATAACAGTTGCAATTGGCTAGATTGGATTTGTCCGTGGTGAAGCTGAGACCGAGCGCCTGCTTCAGTTCGTCTTCGCTGACTTCCAATGTGGTGTCACGGCCAGCCTTCAATTCGGTTACTCGAGGCTCGTTAATATCGAAGCCGACGACGTCTCGGATCTTGCCAAACTCTACAGCGAGGGGAAGGCCGACATATCCCAGACCCACGACCGCGAGCTTAATCTCTTCTTGTCTATTCATGGTGCTCTAGTGTGCGAAAATGACAGAATAAGTTTTCGAAGGGAATTCTTGACGGATAAATTTATACCCGATTGGCAGTAGAAGCCGCCATTGATCTGCGTATCGTGAATAACAACATTACGAAAATTCTTGAAAAGCTGGACATCCGGTTTATGCGGTTCGCGCCAGAAGTTGCTGAGCGGCCCTTGGTCAGTCAGGCCGGGAATGTCATAGATAGCACGCCCCAGCGTCTTCGTTGGTTTTCCATGGAGGAGAGCGGATCCACCAACGGTGCTGTTAACGGTAATAACGGCCCTGGCGGCATTGATCAACGCCGGCAAGTGGCCTCCATCGATGTAGAGTACGCGCCGTCCGATTTGAAGTTCCGTACTCAGAGCCCGAATCTGCTTCGCGTAATTCACGATGCCGGGATCCAACGGATGAGCTTTTATAAGTAAAAGGGTGTTCTCGGGGGCATGTGCGGAAAAGGATCGGATCACTTCTTCAATGACCTCGCTCATATTTTCATATTTGGAATGAAATATGATCTGGGAGTCAGTCGCAAGTTGCAGCGGGAATAGGTAATAGGGCTGAACCTGTGGATCGAGCGTAAGGCGCGTTTGAACCGATTGGGCGCGGCGACGGTAGATGTGAGCGCCCATTCCTTTGCGCAGATAATTGGTGTATTCAACGGCTGGACTGTAAGGTACGTGACTTTGTACGCCACGATGAAGAATGGGATTTAGTCCGGCCCAGAAGTTATAGCCGATATCATATGCGGCGCGCTTCCAAAATGGGGATATAAAGGCGACGCCGTTGTCGTAGGCAGGAACTTCTTTAGCCCGCTCGCGATAATAGTCGGGGTCGGAAGGCAGTGCCGAGTGCCCGTTTACGCCATCTCGTTCCAACGTGACCCAGTAAGGGCGGAAGTAGCCTTCTTCGAAGACATGGACGCGCACGCCGGCCTGCTTGGCGAGCGCTACCGCAGGTTGATGGACGGGACGGCAGTCGCCGAAAAGCACTATATCGCTAATGCCCTTGCGCTCGAATTCTTGGTGATAGAACTCCGTCAAGCTGCTCATCGGCCCTCGGAACGATGTTTCGTGGCCCTGACGCCAATAGACTCGATCACCGACAGTGAAATTTACCTTGTGCACCGAGCAGCCCGTTTGGCGGAGCCCCTTAGCCAAAGCCGGGAAGAAAGGGGAACAGACCCCTTGCAAGAACAGAAATCGCTGCTTGCTGCTCATCGCTGTACTAAAAATCCGGCTTTGGCCCACAAACGAAGTTTGTGGAGCTGTCGTTGTATGTAGGATTTTCTGACGCTCGACAACCGATTCGCGGACAGCAATTCGGATCGTTGCTGAATGATTCTGCGAAGCGATGTTTCGCAGGTGGTGTATCCGTTCAACACCCAATCCCAATAGACGGGGTAGTGAAGCATCACACCTGCAATAAGCTCGTTCAGCGTCAATGACCGTTCACGTCGCGGCGCTTCCATGTGGTCTGTGGTCAAACCCCACCCTGCGTAGAATGGCATTCCATATGTGACGACTGCTTTGCCTCGAAGTAAGGCGTCAAAGCCGCTTAATGAAGTCATCGTGTGCACCTCGTCGCTCGATTTTATGCAGCTGACGATCGATACTTTCGTCTCGATGTGGTTGGCATATTGCAGGGCGTCATGGGCGTGTATCTTGCCCCTGCGGTTCCGAACGGCTACATCGGGATGCGGTTTGTACACCAGGAAAGAATCGGGATTGGCTCGACGGGCGGCTTGGAGCAGAGAAAGGTTATCGCGGACCGGTCCGCAGCCGTACTGGATGGAAGCGTCATCTTCAACTTGGCCGGGCACAAGGATGACTCGCTGGGCCACTCCAGCCCAAGAGGGGGACTCTGTAGGTTCGATGTTGTACTTTGTCAGTTGGTTTTCAACGATCAATGCACGCACCTTTTCCGCTCGAAAATTATCTCGCTCAGTAAACTTCCTGGTATTCAGAAGGGTCTCGAGGTCGCTGCCCTGGCGCGCATCGAAATATAATCCATGGCCGTCCATGACCAACGCATGCGGAGCCACAAAATCCGATCCCAATCCGACGGATCGTATAAAACCATCCTCCATGCGAAGCAGTCTGGCTCCCGTTTCACGGGCCAAAGCGTCAATCATATTCGGCGCAGATGCTCCCCAGACGATCAGCCGGTCGTTCGCACTGGGATTTAGCTTCCGGACCGCTTGCGCGTCTGGGACGAAGTGCACGGAGTCGTGATTGGGGCTAAGGAATGAGCGGACGTTCTCCGCTTTCCATCGTCGATAGCCAACTGCGATGCTGCGACCGGGTAGAGCCCGCTGCATCCTCCGCTGAAGGTCCAGCCAATCAATCACGTCAAAAATTGAACCCTGTTCTAAGGTTTCAGGATTCAAGTAGCGCGTGTAATGAAGATAGGCAGCCGCAAATAGTTCGTCTACGGTTCGTGTTCGGGTACGCCTATGGCAGCTTATGCGGTCTGTGGTTGCCCCCCAGCCAGCAAACCAAGGAAGGCCAAAACAAGTGACGGGGATGCCGCGCAGTAACGCTTCAAAGCCGAAATGGGAAGTCACGACATAGACGTGATCCATCATCGGCAACAGGCTAGCCGGCGAGACAGGATCCCGCAGCAGGATGGTGTGGCTGTCCTCGGGTGTGTTGGATAGGTAGCCTTGTTTCGCCCCTCCGCTAACCTCAGGATGCGTTTTGATGTACAGAACCGCGTCCGGGTGCGCTTCACGCGCCGCGTTGAGCATTTCTTCAAAAGACTTGTCATTGGCCAGTCCATATTTGATGCTGGCGTCCCCGACAGTCTGATCGATGATAAGCACGCGTTTGGCAATAGTGGGGCCGGGTAGCGTTTGAAGGTCTGGCGCGAGATTGTATTTACTGAGACCTTTCTCCAAGATCTGATCGCGTGCACTTGCGTACTCCTGCCCCGGCCCTTGCAATACGTCCGTGTCCGACGCAAGGAGCGATTCCAGGGCGGAACTACGGTCAGCCGCGTAATAGATTCCAAGGTCGTCCACCACTAGGGATAGGGCGGGATAGTCAGGGCCCGTGCCGTACGAGCGCAAGAATCCGTCCTCCAAGCCTATAAAGGGCAGGCCGCAACTTTGAGCAATCGCGCGAGGGCGGGTCGTAGAAGGACGGAATCCCCAGCCGGCAAGTGCGCTCAAATTACGATTGGATGGGCGCGAGCCTGGACGCAAATACGCTATTGACTGTCCGAGCAGGGCGTTCATTCCAGGCTGTTGCGACAGCCGGCGGGAGTAGGTTCCAATAGTCACAAGTAAATGGGTGATCGATATTCGGGCGTTGGTTCATCTACAAAAGTGACTCAGGATAGTCGCGCGAAAGCGAGAATCGTCCGAGATATCTGCTCTTCCGTATGCATACAAGAAATAAAAAACCTCAACCTAGCCGACTTCTCCGGCACTGCCGGATACAGAATCGGCTGCACATTAATCCCTTGTTTAAATAGCGCCGCTGAAATCCGCGTTGCCTTCAACGAGCTCCCCATAATCGCCGGCACCACCGCCAACCCGGTGCTCGTCCCGGTATCAATCCCCGCCGCCTTAGCCTGTTCCAAAAAGAACTTCCCCCGCGCCTGTAGCGCAGCCACTCTTTCCGGCAATTCCTTCATCCGCCGCAACGCCGCCAACGCCGACGCCGCAACACTGGGCGGCATCCCCACGCTATACAAAAAACTCGGCGCCAGGAACTTCAAATGCTCCACCAGCGCCGTCTCCCCCGCGATATATCCGCCGCAGCCCGCCAGCGTCTTGCTCAGCGTGCCCATCCAGATATCCACGTCCTTGCCATCCACGCCAAAGTGCTCACGAATGCCATATCCACGCGCACCCATCACGCCCAGCGAATGCGCCTCATCCACCATCAGGAACGCGCGATGGCGCTGCTTGATTTCAATGAAGCGGGGCAACGCCGGAAAGTCGCCGTCCATGCTGTAAATCCCTTCCAGCACGATCAGCACGCGTTCAAACTGGTGGCGCTGTTCGTTCAGGATGCTATCCAGCGCTTCCCAATCGTTGTGCGGGAAGGGCAGGCGGCGCGCGCCTGACAGTTGGATGCCTTGTAGGACGCTGTTGTGGATTAATTCATCGTGCAGCACCAGGTCGCGCGGGCCGAACAGGTAGCCGATGGTCGACACGTTCGTGGCGTGGCCGCTGACGAAGGTGATGGCGTCGTCGACGCCGTACAAGGCGGCGATTTCCTTTTCCAGTTCGCGGTGTATCGGGCGTTCGCCTGAGACCAGGCGGCTGGCGGATACCGATGTGCCGTATTGGTCGATGGCTGCCTTCGCGGCCGCGGCAACGACGGGGTCGCCGGACATGTTCAGGTAGTTGTAGCTGGCGTAGTTGACGAATTCGCGGCCGCTGATGTGCGTGTCGGCGCCGGCGGTGCCTTCGTGCAGTTTGAAGAACGGGTTCTTCACGCCCAGGCGCTTGGCGCCGTCGTTGATGATGCGCAGTTGCTGGTAGCCCGGATGCAGGTGGAAGCGGTAATGCTCTTCGGGAATCTCGGGCTTCTTTTCAGCGGGGCGCGCGGGCGTCTGGCCGGCCGGCGTAGACGCCTGGCGCAGCTTGCGCTCCAGCGCTTGCTGGATGAGTTTGTCCTTGATGCCGGCCGCCAGGCCGGGCAACTTTTTCATGGTGCTCAATTAATTCTGGCCTACTGGATCATGCGTTGCATGGGGAGACTGCCGTTCATCTTGATTTCGTCGACGAACTCGGACACGGAACTGGAGCCGACTTCGGCGGCGTGGCTGGCGACCACCTGTTGCACGCTGGCGGTCACCGCATCGCTTGTCGCGTCGTCATGCTCATCGCGCAGCAACAACACCAACCGCTCAGCCAGCTTTGCGGGCGTGGGGCTTTCGTTCAGCGCCATGACCGGCAGCCGGATACCGAAGCGGTTCTCCAATGCAACCACCAGTTCCACGCCCATCAGCGAGTCCAGGCCCATGTCGTAGACAGAGCGTGTGGATTCAATCTTGTCGGGCGACACGCGCAGAATCTCGCCGATCTCGGCTTTGAGCATGTCGGTAAAGCGCTCATGCAGTGTGGCGTCGTCCAAGGTGGCGATCATCTGGGCGATGTCGTCGGCGCCGCCGTCTTCATCGCCGCTTTCACCAGCGCGCCGTGCAATGTCCGAAAACTTGGGCAAGCCGGCGGTGGGCAGGAAGCGGCTGAGGGCGCGCCAGTCCAGTTCCAGTACGCCCAGGCCCGAGGCGTCCGTGACGAGCATGTCTTCCAGTGCATCCAGGGCGACTTGGGATGCCAATGCGCCGCCACCCATGCGGCCTTGCAGGGCGTCCTTGATCTTCTGGTTGCGAGCCAGGAAGCCGACGTCGTCGATGGCGCCCCAGCGCACGCAGGTTGCGGCCAGGCCGTCGGCGCGGCGTTGGGCGGCCAACCGTTCCAGCCACGTGTTGGCGGCGACGTAGTTGCTTTGGCCGGGGTTGCCGAACAGCGTCGTGGCCGACGAATAGAACACGAACAAGTCCAGCGGCAAGTCGCGGGTCAGCTCGTGCAGGTACTGCGCGCCAAGCACCTTGGCGGCGAGCGTGCGTTGAATTTGAGCGGGGGTGGCGCTGCGCGCCAAGCCATCATCGATGACGACCGCCGCGTGCACCACGCCTTTCAGCGGGGGCAGGGTGGCGGCCGTTTCGTTAAGCAGGCGGGCGAGGGCGTCGCGGTTGGTGACGTCGCAGGCTGCGGCGTGGACTTGCACGCCTTGGCTGGCGAAGGCTGCCAGCGCGGACTGCGCGTCCTCGCTGGCGGGGCCGCTGCGGCTGATCAGGATCAGGTTGCGAGCGCCCTTGTCGGCAAGCCATTGTGCGGTGCGCAGCCCGAAGCCGCCCAGTCCGCCGGTGACCAAGTAGGTGGCGTCGGCGGGCAGCGTCAAACCTGAGGCCGCATGGATGGCGGGCGCATGGACGCCGCTGATGCCGTTGCGATACGTGATGACAATCTTGCCAATCTGGCGGGCCTGCTGCATGTAGCGGAAGGCGTCGACGATGTCGTTCGCGTCGAAGACGGAATAGGGCAGCGGATGCAGTGCGCCCTTGCGGAACAGCGCCATCATCTCGCCGAACAGGCGTTGCGTCAGGTCGGGACGTTCGTTCATCAGTTGATCGGCGTCGATGCCGAAGTAGCTGATGTTGTTGCGGAACGGGCGCAGGCCGATGCGGGTGTTCTCGTAGAAATCGCGCTTGCCCAGCTCCAGGAAGCGGCCGAATGGCTTGAGCACCCGCAGGTTGCGGTTGATGGCTTCGCCGGCCAACGAGTTCAGCACGACGTCGACACCGCGGCCATCGGTGTCAGCCAGGATTTCATCGGCGTACGACAGGGAACGCGAGTCATAGATATGACGCACGCCCAACAGGCGCAGCAGGTCGCGCTTTTCGTCGGAGCCGGCGGTGGCGTAGATGTCTGCGCCCAGCCACTGCGCGAACTGGATGGCGGCGATGCCGACGCCGCCCGCGGCACCGTGGATCAGAATCTTCTCGCCTTCTTCCAGGCGCGCCAGGTGGTGCAGCGCGTAGTAGACCGTGAAGAAGGTGCTGGGAATGGTGGCGGCCGCTTCGAACGAGAAGCCGTCGGGGATATGGGAAATGGCGCTGGGCTTGGTCAGCACGCGGTCGCCGAAGCTGGCGGGGCCGAAGCCCACGACGGCGTCGCCGACGGCATAGCCGTCCACATCGGCGCCCACGCGGATGACCGTGCCCGAGAATTCCAGGCCCAATGTGGGGCCGGCGAAACCGTTTTCGATGGCCTCGTCGGACAGCAGGCCCAAGGCGTACATGACGTCTCGGAAGTTCAGGCCGGTGGCTTCGATGCGGACTTCAAGTTCGTCATCGGCAGGCGCGGGTGCGGGGCAGGATTCCCAGCGCAGGTTGCGCAACTGGCCAGGGAATTCAAAGCCCAGGCGGATGGCCTGGGACGCGCGGGACGCGTCGGATGCCTGCGCGGGGCGCGCAGCCTGTTGCAAGCGCGGGGCGAAGCGCGCACCGGTTGCGCCGAGGATGATTTCGTCTTCGTTGTCCAGATGCGTCAGCTCACGCACCACGCTGTCGGTCAGCAGGCCGGCTTGCGCCAGCGGCAGGTCAACCAAGCGGATGCGGAAGTTAGAGGCCTCGTTGGCCAATGTGCGGCCGTATCCCCACAGCGACGCGTCGTTCAACGCGTGCATGCCGGCGCTGGCAACGGCCTTGCCGCACAAGTACTGGGCGGCGTCGGCCGTGATCAGCCAGACCGTTGCGCTGGTCTGGCTGCGTTCACATGCCTGGATGACGGCGGCGGCCAGGCCGCAGCGTCGCGTTTGCTTGGCCAGCAATTCTTCGGGCGTTTCGTGAGCGTCAGCCCACGCCAGACCGTCCAGGTGAACGACATGGTTGACTGGGCCGGTGGCGCCGTTGCGCAGCAGTTCGTCCAGCGCGTCGGCATCAACCGCAGTGGCGATGCGCACGTGGTGGCCAAGAGCGGCAAGTTTGTCGTTCAGGGATTGCGCCAGACCTGCGCCATGCTCAGGGTTGCGATCCGCCAGGATCAGCCAGTTGGCGGGTTCGATGTTCGCGGCCGTGTGGGGCGCCGCATCCGCGTGTTCACCCAAGCGCGACGTCAGCAGATAAGCGCCACTGGCGAACGAATCCGCGAAGGCCATCGGGCTGTCGCAATCCAGGCCCATTGCTTGCAGTTCTTCCTGCCAGAATTCGGCGGGCTGTTGTGTGGACAGCTGTGCGCCGTCTTCGCTGGTTTGCCACCAGCTGGGGCGGGCGCCGAAGACGAAGTCACCCCAGGCAGCGGGATGGGCGCCGCAGAGCAACAGGACGCCACCGGGCCGCAGGCTGGCGCGTGCGTGGCGCAGGGCGGCGCGGGCGGCTTCCAGCGTATCGAACTCGCAGTGGAAAAGGGCAAGGTCGCATCGCGCGGTGGCGGTGGCGCCGCCTTCGCCGATGAATTCGGTCTGCGCGTTTGGATAGCGTTCCGACTGCTGGTGGACGACATGGTCCAGCACGTCGCGGTTGTTCGACGCGTAACAGTAGTCAGAGACGTTGAAGTCCAGGGCGTCGCAGCAGCTTGAGGCAAACAGCGGCGCGGCTTGGCCGACTTCGATCACGGCCAGGCGTTGGCCAGGCAGCCGATTGGTTTGTGCTTGCGTCAGGGCCGCGTTCAAAGCGGAACCCAGGCGCTGGCCACTGGCGGCGCCGAGCGCGCTGCGGCTGATCGAGGCGGGCGTGCTGGCCCGCGGGCAGACGTCATCCAGCGAGGCTTCACCGCGCAGCAAGGCAGGCAAGTGCAGGCCAACGCGGCCAACGGCGTGAACGATCTGGGCGTAGTCGGGATATTCGCGCAGCAGCGTGTTCCAGATATCACCCGTGCCGCTTTCGCTTTCGTCCTTGGGCGGCAGGTGGATGCCTGCGGCTGAGGCCTCGGCGTAGCCAGCCGCCGTCAGACGGGCGATGGTGTGTTGCAGCAGCAAGGCGGAATCCGGCGCGTGGCGGCACAACTCCGTGATCAGGGCTTGCGGGAGCAGCAGGCCGTCAGGCGCGATCTGGCGCAAGGCGTCCAGCGAGAAGCCATCGCACAGGCTTTCCAGCAGCGGGTCTACTTCTTCCGAGTAGCGGGCGTGGGCGCCGTGCTGGGCGCAATCGGCGATCGCGTCGCGCAGTGCCGTGTGCAGGACGTCGTGGTCCAGCGGGTTCGGGCCGAATGGCGCATGCGGTCGCGGCGTGGCGACGGCGTCCAGAAAACTCAGGTGATCGGCGGCGGGCTTGCGCAAGCGGATGCTGCGAAAGCGGGCTTGCTCAACGGCCGCAATCTGTTCGCCTGCTGCATTGAAGAGTTCAAAGCTGGCGGTCAACGAATGCGGCGCACGGCGTTCCAGGCGGACACGGGCAGCGGCGGGTTGGCCAGCATTGGCCCGCAGGCTCAGGCGGCCGATCTTCGATGGAACGAAGGCAATGCCTTGGCCCATGGCCGGGTCATTGCGCAGCAGCTGGATGATCAGTTGGAAGGCGCAATCCAGCAGGGCGGGATGCAGGTGAGTGGCGCCGAGTTCGGCTTCCAGGCTGCTGGGGGCTTGCAGCACGGCCAACACGCTGGTGTCAGATTCTTGCCAGCCATGCGACACCGCGCGGAAGGCGGGGCCGTAATCCAGGCCCACGGCACGGGTCAGCGCATTGTGCGTGTCGCCAGTGAAGTCGGGGGCGCGGGTGGGCAGGGTCAGCAGATCTTGGTGCAAACGCGCCAAGCCGGGTTCACGCAACAGGCGGCCGCTGGCGTGCTTCACCCAGGGCTCCGAGCTATTGGTGTCCTTGGCGGTGATGCGGAAGCGGCCATCGGAATCGTCCAGCAGGAAGCGCGTCAGTTTGCTGGGTGACGCGTTCAGCAGCAGCGGAGCGTGGATTTCCAGTTCTTCAAGTTCGGCGCAATCGCCGGCTTGCCATTGCAGCGCCGCGGCCAGCGCGATTTCAGCAAAGCCCGTGCCGGGGAACACGACGGCGTCGCCGACAATGTGGTCCGCCAACGCCGGGTGCGACTGCGTATCCAGCTGGTTTTCCCAGGTGTGATCGTGCTGCTGCATGGGGTAACCCAGCAGGGGATGCACCAGGCGGCGTGACAGCAGGCCAAGTGATTCTGGCGTGGTGGGATGCCAATGGCGCTCGCGCTGCCACGGATACGAGGGCAGTTCAACCGCCGGCCCTTCCCACGGGAAGAGCGATTGCAGATCAATTTGCGCGCCGCTGATGATGACCTGGCCGGCTGCGTTCCAGATCTTTTCGGGGTCATCACCACCACGCGTGGACGTGCTGAGTGCGCGGCCTTGGATGTCAGCGGTCTTGAAGGTGTCGTTCAGGTAAGAGCGCAGCACCGGGTGCGGGCCGACCTCGACAAAAACGTTATTGCCCTGGGCTGCCAGCTGATTGGCGGCCTGTTCGAAGCGAACCGGCTCGCGCACGTTGCGCCACCAGTAATCGGCGGTGAGCTCAGCGCCGTCGAGAGGGGCTCCGGTGACCGTGGAGTAGAACGGGATATCGCCTGACCGGGGCTGGATTTGCGCCAGGGCGTCACGGATGCCGGCCTCGATGGGATTCATCGCGGGGCTGTGGAAGGCGTAGTCCAGGTCCAGGCGGCGGAAAAACAGCGCTTGCTCGGCCAACGCGGCTTCCAGGATGGTCAGGGCGTCAGGCGAACCGGCTACGGTCGACCCGCGGCTGCTGTTGAAGCCCGCCACGCACAACTGGTCGCCCAAGTTGTGCAAGGCGATCAACGCTTGTGTCTCTTCGCCGCTGATACCCAGCGCCGTCATGCGGCCGTGGCCCTTCGTCTGGCCTTGCAGCCGGCTGCGCTGGAAAATGACGCAGACCGCGTCGGGCAACGTAAGCGCGCCGCAGGCCCAGGCTGCGGCCACTTCGCCAACGCTGTGGCCGATAACGGCCGAAGGCACGACGCCCCGTTGCGCCAGCATGCGCGTGATGCCGACTTGCAGCGCGAACAGCGCGGGTTGGGCAATTTCAGTGCGGGCGTAGCGGTCGTCGCCATTTTCGCCGGCCAATTCTTTATGCAACGAGAAATCGGCGTATTGCGAGAACAGGGCGTCGACTTCGTCGATCGCCGTGGCGAAGACGGGGTCAGCCAGCAGGCGGCGGCCCATGTTCGCCCATTGGGAACCGTTGCCGGAATAGACCATCACCGGGCCGTGGGCGCGGTTAAGCGCCGTGCCGGCCACGACGCCGTGATGCGTGTCGGCGTCGCTGGCGAATTGTTCTAGCAGGTCGGCGACGGTGTTGCATTGGGTGCCGAAGACGACGGCCCGTTCACCATGCCAGTCGCGCCGCATGGCGGCATGGTAGGCGGCGTTGTAAAGGAACCGGGCGGGTTGACCACGCAACACGTCAGCCATTTGCCGCGCCGCAGCCTTCAGCGCCTGCGACGACTTACCCGTAACGATGACGGGAATCGGCGCGGTCTTGGCCATCTTGCCTTCGGAGGCGGGGCTGCGCGGGGGCGCGCTTTCCAGGATGACGTGAGCGTTGGCGCCGCCGAAACCAAATGAGTTGACGCCCACCACGAGCTTGCCCGTTTGGCGCAGCTTGCGGTTCTGCGTGACGACGTCCAGATTCCAGTTCTGGAATTCGATCTTCGGGTTCAGCGTCTTGATGCCGATGGTGGCGGGCACGACGCGGTGGCGCAGCACATACATCGCCTTGACCAGACCGGCCACGCCCGAAGCGGCTTCCAGGTGGCCCAGGTTGCTTTTGACCGACCCGATAGGCAGCGGCGCGTCTTTGCTGCGTTGCTGCGCAAGGGCCGCGCCGATGGCGCGGGTTTCGATCGGGTCGCCAACGGCGGTGCCGGTGCCGTGGGCTTCCAGGTAGTCGATGTCAGCAGGCGAGATGCCTGCTTGTTCGTAGGCCTGGCGCATCAGCGTGGCTTGTGCATCGGCGCTGGGGACGGTCAGACCCGACTTGCGGCCATCGGTGTTGACGGCGGAGCCGGCAACGACGGCCAGGATGTTGTCGCCATCCGCGACGGCCTGATCGTAGTCCTTCAGCAGGAATACGCCGCCGCCTTCCGAGCGGACATAGCCGTCGCCCGCCGCGTCGAACACGTTGCAGCGCCCGCGGGGCGACAGCATCGATGCCTTGGAGAATGTAATAAAGCCGTAAGGGTGCAGGTGCAGACTCACGCCGCCAGCAAGGGCCTGGCTGCATTCGCCGGAGACGATGGCGCGGCAGGCTTGGTGGAAGGCCACCAGCGATGACGAGCAGGCGGTGTCCATGGCGATGCTTGGGCCGCGCAGGTCGAAGAAGTACGACAGGCGATTGGCGGCGATGCTGGCGGTGTTGCCGGTTGCCATGGAGGCGTCGACAGCGTTCAGATCTTCAGCCAGGCGGTAGGCGTAATCGGAACTGGCGATACCTATATAGACGCCGCAATTGGTGCCGCGCAGCGTCGACGGGCGCACGCCTGCCTGTTCGATGGCTTCCCAGCTCATTTCCAGCAGCAGGCGCTGCTGCGGGTCCATGAGGGCGGCTTCGCGCGGGGAAATACCAAAAAAGCCGGCATCGAAGCCAGAGACGTCGCCAATGGAGCCGGCGGCAAACGTATATGCCGTGCCAGGATGCTCTTTGCCCGGGTGCAGATAGGCGTCTGCCGACCACCGGTCTTCCGCCACGCGGGTGACCAGATTGCGGCCATCGAGCAGGGCCGGCCAGTAGCTGTCCGTGGTGGTGCTGGGGAATCGGAACGAGAGTCCGATGACGGCAACGCGCTTAGCCATGCAGTGTCCTTCTACCCCAACGGGAAGCCGACAGGGAATTTGAATTTGCGGTCACGCCGCAGGGGGAAAGAGGGCCGGTAAGGGCCTGGGTGCCGAAGAGGCCGATCGCCTGCCGCACCAGATCAAGTGTTGATCCGGATGCGGACGTCAGGCGTGGCCGTCGGTGTGGCCCGAGCTGCTGGTTCTCCGTTCCGCCGCCATCACGAGGATGGCCCCCTTGCTTTGGACACTGCTTTGGCGCTGCTGCCGGCGCGCCATCTGAATGCTCGTTATGGTCATTACTTAGTTCTTGTGCTTCGCCGCTCGGCACATGCCTTCTCTTCCGCTCGCTTGGGCAAGGGCGGGGCATGATTGCGGATGAGCCGCGGAAACAAATTGATTTAAACGGAATGATTTTACTGTATGCCAAAGATACGACTGCCCTTGGCCTAGGTATGTAACCCCGAGCCCCCCACAGGAAACATTTGAGGCTCAGCTGTCATTTTGCTGTCTCTACGCTTCTGGGCGGGTAGGATATCAATCATTTGTAACTTATTTCAGGCAAGATTAATCAAAACGATTCAGGCGTAGCCAAAGCTGACGCCAATTTCGTAATCCGCCGCAAAAATTGCAATATTTGCCAAAACATCGTGCTAACAGCGGGCAAAAGATCGCAATTGTACGAAGTTGTCAGTACAGAAAAGACGACGCGCGCCAGATGGCGCGCGCGAAGATGCAACAAAACGCATTTGTTTCAAGACAACCCGCAGACCGGCACCGGAGAAATGCGCTTGGCAGGCGTTGGAATCCGCCAGGAAGCTCGCCGGCGCAAGGCGCCAAATATCTTCAACCCTTGCGGCCAATCGTCCAGCCCGCTCTCCGCATTGATATGCCCGGCGCCCGGCAGGATGACGACGCGGCTGCCCCAGTCTTGCGCGAAACTGCGGGCGCGCTCCAGCCGGCAGTAGGGGTCATTGTCGCTGGCGACGACGACGCTTTGAAAGGGCAGGGGCTGGCGGGCGATGGGGGCGAAGCCCCGCAGGCAGTCGGGCGCATCGGGGCGTTCGACATCGGCGGGTGCCACCAGCAGCGCACCGGCCACTTTGGCGCGTAAGGGAACAGGCAAGGCGGCGCTGATCAGGCAGCCCAGGCTGTGGGCGATCAGCAGCACCGGGCTGCGCGCGTGGTCAACTTCTGCCGCCAGCGTGGAAATCCATTCCGCCGCCGACGGGTTTTCCCAGTCGCGTTGCTCGATGCGCACGGCGTGGGGCAGCAGGGCAGCCCAGCGCGATTGCCAGTGGTCGGGTCCGGAGTTTTTCCAGCCCGGGACGATGATCGGTTGGAGTCTCATGGCGGCCATCATGCCGCGCCACGTTAGTAACTCAAACGAATAAATCGTCTTTTGCATATACGGTGACGGGTATAAGCCGACGCCGCACCGCGATGCGGCACTCAGCCGCCGGCGATGCGCCCGAAGCCGTGCCGRATCGGCTCTAAATAGTGCGTTTTTTCGGTGTATGCTTGCCGTGCAAATGCACCGTAACGGGGCGTGACCATATCGATATCCGGCGTCCGCCCGGTTAAAAAACCAACGATTACAAGCGATTAAGGGAGTCCACTCATGAAGCCAGTATTTCGTCTGACCCCGGTCATCGCGGCGCTGGGAGTCGCCGCTGGCCTGACGTTTGCCGCGGGAGCGCACGCGCAAACCATCAAGATCGGCGTGGTTGGCCCGACCACCGGCGCCGTCACGCAGTATGGCGACATGGTCCGTGAGGGCGTCGACACCGCAATCGAACGCATCAACGCCTCGGGCGGCGTCAACGGCAAGAAGCTGGAAGCCGTGGTCATCGACGACGGCTGCGAACCCAAGCAAGGCCCGGTTGCCGCCAACCGTGTCGTGAACAGCAAGATCGGTTTCGTCGTGGGCCACGTGTGCTCGGGCGCCACCATCGCCGCTGCCGACATCTACAACAACGAAGGCGTCGTCATGGTTACGCCTTCGGCCACGGCGCCTGCCGTGACGGACGGCAAGAACTACGAGTTCATCTTCCGCACCATCGGCCGCGATGACCAGCAAGGCCCGGCGGCTGCGAAGTTCGTGCTGGAAAAGATCAAGCCCAAGAAGGCCGCCGTGCTGCACGACAAGCAGTCGTACGGCCAAGGCATTGCCACGGCGGTGAAGAACGATCTGGAAAAGGGCGGCGTGCCCGTCGCCATCTTTGAAGGCATCAATGCCGGCGACAGCGACTACTCGGCCGTCATCACCAAGTTGAAGAGCCAGGGCGTGGACTTCGTCTACTACGGCGGCTACCACCCCGAAATGGGTCTGCTGCTGCGCCAGGCCGCCGAACAAGGCGTGAAGGCCAAGTGGATGGGTCCGGAAGGCGCGGGCAACCCCGACATCAACGCCATTGCTGGCGATTCCGTCGAAGGCATGCTGCTGACGCTTCCGGCCGACTTCACGCAGAACGCCGCCAACGCGGACATCGTCAAGTCCTTCGAAGCCAAGAAGCGCAACGCCGGCGGCGCCTTCCAGATGACGGCCTACACGGCCACCCAAGTCATTGCGGACGGCATCAAGGGCGCGGGCTCCGACGACCCGACCAAGGTCGCCAAGTACCTGCACGCCAACTCGTTCGATACGCCGATCGGCAAGGTGTCGTGGAACAAGCAGGGTGACCTGAACAACTTCGAGTTCGACGTGTTCACCTGGCACAAGGATGGTTCCAAGACCGTCTACAAGTGATGCCATGCGGGCTTAGCGCCCGCGGCATCGGATGCGCCAGCCAGCGCATGACAACCGGGCCGGAAGCCTTAGTCTTCCGGTCCGGTTTTTTTGACCTTCTTTTGTCCGGACCCCATGACCAAGGCCCTGTTAGTCGAAGACGATCCAAAACTCTCGCGCCTGATTGCGCAGTTTTTGGAGCAGCACGGTTTCAATGTCGCTCAGGCCTATCGCGGTGATCATGCCGTGGAGGCATTCCGCCGGCACGAGCCGGCCATCACCATCCTGGACCTGATGCTGCCCGGGCGGGATGGGCTGCAAGTCTGCCGCGACCTGCGCGCATTTTCGTCGGCGCCCATCCTGATGCTGACCGCCCGCGAAGACGATCTGGACCAGATTCTGGGCCTGGAATCCGGCGCGGACGATTACGTCATCAAGCCGGTTGAGCCGCGCGTACTGCTTGCGCGCATCCGAGCACTGATGCGCCGCCACAACCAGTTGGACGAGCCGCCGGAGCATCTGGAGTTTGGGCCGCTTTCGATCGACCGCCGCACGCGCGCCGTGGTGCACGCGGGCGTCGAGGTCGATCTGACGACCATGGAATTCGAAATGCTCTGGGCGTTGGCGAGCCAGGCCGGGCAGGTGTTGACGCGCGACGATCTGCTCAACGCGGTGCGCGGCATCGAATTCAACGGGCTGGACCGCAGCGTGGATGTTTGCGTCAGCAAGCTGCGCCGCAAACTGGATGATGATCCGCGCGACCCAGCGCGCATCAAGACCGTGTGGGGCAAGGGCTATCTGTTCTCGCCCAAGGCGCACGAGGGCAGTGATGCTTAAGTTCGTCCTGCGGCTCTTCGTGGTGCTGGCGATTGGGTTTGTGCTGTCAAACGAAGTGGTGGACCGGACGGCGAATTATTTCTTCGAACCGGTCAATGTGGACTACACGCGCGAAGCCGTGCGCGGCCAGTTGCACAGCTTGAAGCAGGAATTGGCCAGCGTTGCGCCCGAGGCGCGGCGCGACTATGTCCGCGACACCTTGGCGCCGCATTACGGGCTGATCTTGCAGGTGCTGGACCCCGCCGACTACAACGCGGCGGATTTCGCGCTGACCGATGACGAGCGGCGCACCATCGAGGCGGGCGGGTTCTTCCTGCGCGACAAGATGATGAGCTTCATTGCCGCCATTCCCGGTCCGGGCGCGCAATGGCTGCTGGTCAAGATGCCACCCGAGCCACCGGTCGGCACGTGGGTGATTGTCATCATCTACTCCGCGTTGGGCCTGCTGTTGTGCGCGTTCATGCTGGTCTGGGCGTTGCCGATCTGGCGCGATCTGGAAGCGCTGAAGACCGCTGCGCAGCGCATGGGGCAGGGCGACTTGCAGGCGCGGGCCCGGCTGTCGCGCTATTCCAGCATCCGGGCGCTGGGCGACACCTTCAATCAGATGTCCGACCGCATCAGCACGCTGATCAGCAACCAGCGCGAGCTGACCAATGCGGTATCGCACGAGCTGCGCACGCCCATTGCCCGGCTGTCGTTCGAGCTGGACATGATTGACCGCGAGGCCGACCCGGCAGCCCGCAAGCGCCTGGTCGAAGAAATGAAGAGCGATGTCGCCGAGCTGGACGGCATGGCGTCGGAATTGCTGATGTATGCGCGCCTGGAGCACAAGAGCGACGATGTGCCGCTACAGGCGCAGGATGCGCGCGGCTGGCTTGATTCGGTGGTGCAGCACGCGGCCTTTGAAGCTGGATTGTCGGGCGTGCGTTGCGTGGTCGCGCAATGCGATACGGCCGAGGTGCGGTTGCATCAGCGCTACATGACGCGCGCGTTGCTCAACTTGCTGCAGAACGCGATTCGGCATGCCGGCGGACGGGTTCAGGTTGCGCTGACCAGCCCGGCGCCGCAGGAATACGTGCTGACGGTGGACGACGATGGCCCGGGCGTGCCGCCCGCCGATCGTGATCGTATCTTCGAACCTTTCATCCGCCTGGATGAAAGCCGCGACCGAGGCACTGGTGGCACCGGCCTGGGTCTGGCCATCGTCAGCCGTGTGGCGCGCTGGCATAACGGTTCGGCGCAAGCGTCCGATAGCCCGTGGGGTGGCGCCCGTTTTGTGATCAGCTGGAAAGCCGCCTGAGCGCGCGGCAACGGGCGACGGCGCAGGCGTAAAGAAACTTCACAAACGGCGCGCCGAATCTTCACAAACTCCATACAAAGCGGGAAAGATCGCGCTCGGGCGCGTGGATAGCATCACGGCATTCACCTTACACAGGTTTTGCCGCTAGCCATGTTCTCCCTAAGCCGCCTGGTTGCCATTGGATCGTTGCTGCTTGCCGCAGGCGGTTGCCAGAGCGTGCCGCCCGCCGCGCCGGCCACCATCGCCAAGGGAGATTACGCGGCGGTGGTGGACTACTTGTCGCAGCGCATTCCCTACGACATGGGTGTGTCCAAGGTGCCGGGCGTGTCGATCGCCATCGTGGACGATCAGCGCGTTGTGTGGAGCACGGGGTTTGGGTACGCGGACACGCTGCGGCATCGCAGCGCCACCAGCGACACGCTGTATCGCGTGGGCGCCATCAGCAAGATCGTTACCGCCGCGGGCGTGCTTCGCGCCGCCGACGATAAGCGGCTGCGGCTGGATGCGCCGGCCAGTGATGCCTTGCCGGACTGGCATGTGGCGCCGCGCCGTAACGCCATGCAGTGGATGGGCGCCGAGCCTTACACCGCCCGCAATCTGCTGAGCCTGCATCCGGACACGCTGGAGGACACGATGGGCCGCGCCCGCGCCGACATGGCGTATGCCCTGTTAGGCGACATGGTGGCGCATGTGGCCGAGGAACCCTTCGATGGCTATGTGCGCCGCACGATATTCCAACCGTTGAATATGCCGCGTGCGGGGTTTCAGCCGCACGAGCGCATGTTGGAGCAGCGCGCCGCAGGTTACCGGCGCGGCCAGCCATGGACAGAGGCCCCGCAGCCCAATGAGGCGGCAGACGGGCTATGGGTAAGCGCGTCCGAGATGGCGCGCTTTACCAGCATGCTGTTTGCAGATGGCATGTACGGCGGCCAAGGCGATAGCAAATACGGCCGCAAAGAGGGCCGCAAAGAGGGTGGCAAAGAGGGCGGCAAAAGCGTCGGCAACGCAGGCGGAGAACCCGAGGGCAAGCGCGTGCTGAAAGAGGAATCCGCGCAGACGCTGCTTGGCCTGGAAACGGTGGGGGGCAGCAGCCTGGATCTGGGCTGCCGCTTCGCCTTGTCGTGGCTGGCCGCGCCCTGTGGCGACAACGTTGTCAGCGCGATGACCGTGCGTGAACACAGCGGGGCCACCGAAGCGTTCCATTCCCGATGGGTGCTGGCCCCGCAGGACAAGCTTGCCGTGCTGGTCATGAGCAACTCCGATTCCGGCGAGCCGTTGGTGGCAGCGGTGTCGACGATGGCCATGCGCATGATGCGTCAGGCCAAACAAGGTTCCGACACCCCCTAGAAATTTCGCCCGCGCAGATGCGTGGTGCGCCGGCGCGGGCTTTTCAACCGTGCTTTTCACCTTCGCTATTCACCTTCGTTTTTCAACTTTGCTTTTCTCCTTCATTTTCCGGATTCCGAAATGCAGCGATTTTTCCCGTTGTTCCTGTGTTCGCCTGTCACCCGCCGCGTCCTGGCCGCAAGCTTGTTGGCCAGTGCGCCCGGCCTGTCGTCAGCGGCGGGTGAGGTCGTCGTGGCGGAAGCCAGTTCCGTTTACGGGCAACGGGGGGCAAGCTCAAGAGGACTGACAGTGGCCACAGGGGAAGAGCGTCCGGAAGGGCAATGGACGTTCTATGGCACGTTGGGGGTGGGGGTGGCGCCGCGCTACAGCGGCAGTGACGAAAGCTCGGCCGTTCCCATCTTCGGCGCGGGCGTGCGCAGCCCCAACGGTTTCTTTCTTGGCACCGACCACGGTTTGGGCTGGGAAACGCAGGCGCTGGACAGCACGTTCCGCTTCTACGTCTTGCCCAGCGCGTCGCGCAAGGATCACAAGAAAGGCTATCAGGGGTCAGACAAACTGCGTGGCATGGGCGACATCAAAAGCCGCGCGCAGATCGGGATGGATGCCGAGACGATGCTGGGGCCGGTGATGTTGTCGGCCACCTTGGGCCACGCGTTCAAGAAGGGCGACGACCGCGACGTGGGCAGCGCCTATACCTTGTTGAATCTGGGCGCGAGCACGACGGTGTATGAAGGGTCTGCGGGCGCATTGTCCCTGGCGTTGAGCGGCACCTTGGGCGACGGCAACTACATGCGCACCTGGTACGGCGTCAGCAGCCAGCAGTCGGCAAAGTCCGGCTACCGGCGTTACGACCCGAAAGGGGGATTGGAAAGCATGAGCTTGGGGGCGACGTGGGCGTTGCCGCTTAGCAAGGCCTGGTCATGGACCGTGGCGGCCGAGGCGCGCCGGCTGTTTGGCGACGCGGCCGATAGCCCAATCGTGAAGGAACGCAATCAATACACGATCGGCACGATGGTGACGTACACGTATTGAAAGAAGGGGGGTACCCGATCTCTGCTGAGGCCGGGCAGGAGCCTGAATGCAAAACCCGGGCAGAAGCCCGGGTTTTTCGCTTTACAGGTCTTTGACGCGGCGGCCGGTGTCGGCCTCGAACCAGTGCAGCGGGTGGCGGCCGTCCGGGCCCACATTGACGCGGTCGCCCACCTTGGCGGACGACTCGGACAACTGACGCGTCGTGCAGCGCACGACCAGCGTGGTCTTGCCGCAGCGGCAGTGGACCAGCTGTTCCGAACCCAGCGTTTCAACCATCTCGACTTCGGCCGGCACGCCTTGCGTGTTCAGCAGCATGTGCTCCGGACGCATGCCCATGATGATCTTGCGGCCACGCACTTGCGCCGGCACTTGCAGCGGCGAAATCGCCAGCGCCATGCCGTCAGCGGTTTGCACGGTGCCGTCGCCGGCCACTTGCACTTCCATCAGGTTCATCGGGGGCGAACCGATGAAGCCAGCCACGAACGTCGAGGCCGGCTTTTCGAACACTTCCATCGGGGTGCCGATCTGCTCAGGCACGCCCTGGTACATCACGATCATGCGGTGGGCCAAGGTCATGGCTTCGACTTGATCGTGCGTCACGTACAGGCTGGTGGTGCCCAGGCGGCGATGCAGCTTCATGATTTCCAAGCGCATCGCCACGCGCAGCTTGGCGTCCAGGTTCGACAAGGGTTCGTCGAACAGGAACACCTTGGGTTCACGCACAATGGCGCGGCCCATGGCGACACGTTGGCGCTGGCCGCCGGACAGCGCGCGCGGGCGGCGGTCCAGCAGGTGGCCAAGTTCCAGGATCTGCGCGGCGATGTCGACGCGCTTTTTGATCTCTTCCTTGGAGAACTTGCGGATCTTCAAGCCATAAGCCATGTTTTCAAACACGGTCATGTGCGGGTAGAGCGCGTAGTTCTGGAACACCATCGCGATGTCGCGTTCGGCGGGTTCCAAGGTGTTGACGACCTTGTCGTCAATCACGATGTCGCCGCTGGTCACGGTTTCCAGGCCGGCGACCATGCGCATCAGCGTGGACTTGCCGCAGCCGGACGGGCCGACGATGACGATGAACTCACCGTCTTTGACATCCATGTCGATGCCATGGATGACCGGCACGTTGCCGGCATAGGTTTTCTTGACGTTACGGAAGCTGAGAGTAGCCATGTTTATTCGTGTTCGGAGTCGTGTTCGGGTGGGTGCGGATGGGCAAGCGTCACTTTTCAGTGTCGACCAGACCCTTGACGAACCATTTCTGCATCAGGATGACGACGAGCGCCGGCGGAATCATGGCCAGCATGGCGGTGGCCATGGTGATGTTCCATTCGGTCACGCTGTCGCCTCCGCTGATCATCCGCTTGATGCCGATGACGACGGGGTACATGTCTTCCTGCGTGGTGATGAGCAGCGGCCACAGGTATTGGTTCCAGCCGTAGATGAACTGGATCACGAACAGGGCGGCGATGCTGGTCTTGGACAGGGGCAGCAGCACGTCGAAGAAGAAGCGCACGGGGCCTGCGCCGTCGATACGCGCGGCTTCGATGAGCTCGTCCGGCACCGTCAGGAAGAACTGGCGGAACAGGAACGTGGCCGTGGCCGATGCGATCAGCGGCAGCGTCAGGCCCGCGTAGCTGTTGAGCATGCCCAGGTCAGCCACCACCTTGTAGGTGGGCGCAATCCGCACTTCAACGGGCAGCATCAGCGTGACGAAGATCATCCAGAAGAAAAACATGCGGCCGGGGAAGCGGAAGTACACCACCGCAAACGCCGACAGCAGCGAGATCGCGATCTTGCCGATGGAAATCGACAGCGCCATGATCAGGCTGACGTACATCATGCGGCCCACGGGCGCGCCCGACGAACCGCCGGACGAGCCGCCAAACAGCGCCTGCATGTAGTTATCGACAAAGTGCGGACCGGGAATCAGCGACATCGGCGCTTGCGCCACTTCCTGAGCAGTCTGGGTAGACGCGACGAAAGTGATGTAGAGCGGAAATGCCACCATCGCCACGCCGCAGAGCAGAATGAAGTGGGCCAGAATATCCAGCCAGGGACGGCGTTCAACCATTGTTATTAGCCTCGAACAAAATCAATACTGCACTTTGCGGTCGACGTAGCGGAACTGTACGACCGTCAAGGCAACCACAATGAACATCAAAATCACGGACTGGGCTGCGGACGAACCCAGGTCCAGACCGCGGAAGCCGTCGCTATACACCTTGTAGACCAGGATCGAGGTCGACGTGCCAGGACCGCCCTGCGTGGTGGTGTCCACGACTGCGAAGGTGTCGAAGAAGGCGTAGATGATGTTGACGACCAGCAGGAAGAACGTGGTGGGCGACAGCAGCGGGAACACGATGCTCCAGAAGCGGCGCGCCGGGCTTGCGCCGTCGATCGCGGCGGCTTCAATGAGCGAACGCGGAATCGATTGCAGGCCAGCCAGGAAGAACAGGAAGTTGTACGAGATCTGCTTCCAGACGGCGGCGACAAGCACCAGCATCATGGCCTGGTTGCCATCCAGACGCGGGTTCCAGTCCACGCCGGACTTGCGCAGCGCGACGGCCAGAATGCCCACGGAAGGCGAAAACATGAACAGCCACAGCACGCCGACCACGGCGGGCGCAACGGCGTAAGGCCAGATCAGGAGCGTCTTGTAGAGCCCGGCGCCGCGGATCACGCGGTCAGCCATGACTGCCAGCAGCAAGGACACGCCCAGACCGACAACCGCCACCAGCACCGAAAAGACGGCGGTGACGCGGAAGGAATCAAGGTAGGCCTGTTGCGAGAACAGTTCCATGAAGTTGTCCAGCCCGACGAACTCGGACGACAACCCGAAGGCATCTTCCAATCGCATGGACTGCCACATGGCTTGTCCGGCAGGCAGGAAGAAGAAGACCACAGTAATGATCAGCTGCGGCAGAAGCAGCAGATAGGGCAAGGTCTTATGCCCAAATACAACGCGTTTTTCCATAGGGGGAACCCAAGGTACAGAAAAGCGGCGGTTGGATTAACCGCCGCTTGAAACCGCTTTCATAAAAATACGATAGGCTTAAAGCCCTAAAAAAACCAGGGCTTTAAGCCTTGCGCTCGTATCCGGATTGGCCGTTAAGTCCTTGCCATGCTTGAAGATTCAGGCTTGACTTGGCCCAGACGGAATCCCGGAAAGGGCGTTACTTTACACTCTTCTCGAACTTTTCCAGCAGCTCGTTGCCGCGCTTGACGATGTTCTCGGCGCCGTCCTTGGCTGCAACCTTGCCGGACACGATGCGTTCGATTTCAGCGTCTTCGATTTCACGGATCTGCGGCAGGAAGCCCAGGCGCAGGCCGCGCGATTGTGCGGTCGTTTCCACGTTCAATTGCTTCACGCCGACTTCGGTGCCCGGGTTCTTGTCATAGAAACCGTCTTTCTTCGTCAGCTCATAGGCAGCCTTGGTGACCGGCACATAGCCCGTCTGCTGGTGCCAGCGTGCGGCGATTTCCGGGCTGGCCAGGAACTTGAAGAACGCGGTCACGCCCTTGTAGGTTTCCGGCTTCTTGTTGGCGAAGACCCACAGCGAAGCGCCGCCGATGATGGTGTTCTGCGGGGCGCCTTGCACGTCGGCGTAGTAGGGCACGGTGGAGGTGCCGAATTCGAACTTGGCGTTCTTGGCGATGTTGGCCCGCAGGCCGGACGAACCGGTGATCATGGCGCACTTGCCGCTGATGAACAGCGAGTTCGGCTCGTCGCCGCGGCCGCCGTACATGAAGATGCCTTCCTTGCCCAGCTTGGCCAGGTTTTCCAGATGGCGCACGTGCAGCGGGGTGTTGATGGCGATGCGCGCGTCCAGGCCGCCGAAACCGTTGTCCTTGGTGGCGTACGGCACGTTATGCCAGGCCGAGAACGTTTCCAGCTGGACCCACGACGGCCACGACGTCGTGTAGCCGCATTCCTGGCCAGCGGCCTTCAGCTTTTGGCCGGCGGCAGCCAGCTCTTCCCAGGTCTTGGGCGGCTTGTCGGCATCCAGGCCAGCCTTCTTGAAGGCGTCCTTGTTGTAGTAGAAGACAACGGTCGAGCTGTTGAAGGGCATCGACACCAGCTTGCCGTCGGCCGACGAGTAGTAGCCGGCCACGGCGCCAATGAATTCCTTCGGATCGATCGGGTTGCCGACTTCTTCGGACATCTGCTGCACGGGCTTGATGGCGCCCTTGGCGTACATCATGGTGGCGGTGCCCACTTCAAACACCTGGAGGATGTCCGGGGCGTTACCGGCGCGGAACGCGGCGATGCCGGCGTTCATGGACTCACCGTAGTTGCCCTTGTAGATAGCCTTGACCTGGTAGTCAGGGTTCTTCTTGTTGAACTCGTCGACCAGACCGTTGACGCGGTCGCCCAACGCGCCTTCCATCGAGTGCCAGAACTGGATCTCGGTGGCGGCATGCGCGGAGGCGCCTGCGAAAGCCGTCATGATGGCGGCAAAGGTTAAAGCAATACGATGGGATCGCATGGTGAGGTTTCCTCCAGTTGGGCGTGTTGCGACCGGGGTGTCCGGGCACAGAAAACACGACACCTTATGAATTGTTTGTGACAAAACCGTGACTTTCACATCACTCCAAACGCCTGTCAAATTGCGCGTTTTAGGCGCGAACGAACATTTTCTTTTTTTTCCCCAACGAAGCTGACCGTTTACAATGCCCGGCTATGAAAAACGAACTTTCGATTGCGTTCATTGGCGGCGGCAATATGGCGGCCGCCCTGGCCTCCGGTCTGGCTGGCAAAGTATGCCCCGCCGGGAACATCCATGTCATTGACATTAATGAGGATAGCCACGCTGCCTGGCAGGCCCGTGGCATGACCACGGCGGTGGCCCCCGGCGAGGCCCTGGCGCGATGCCGCGTTTGGGTGTTCGCGGTCAAGCCACAGAACATGAAAGATGTTGTGGCTTCTACGCGTCAGTGGTTGCAAGACGACACCTTGGTGGTAAGCGTTGCCGCGGGAATTCGCGCGGATACGCTGGCGGCCTGGCTCGGCACGCCCGAGGCGCCGTTCAACCGTCTGGTGCGCTGCATGCCGAATACGCCGGCACTGGTGGGCGCAGGCATCACCGGTCTTGCCGCGCTGGATGGCGTGGGCGAAGCCGACCGCGAACTGGCTGCGCAATTGCTCGCCAGCGTGGGGCAGGTGGTGTGGGTGGCGGACGACGCGGCGCTGGATGGCGTGACCGCGTTGTCAGGTAGCGGCCCCGCGTACGTGTTCCTGTTCCTGGAAGCGTTGGTGTCGGGCGGCTTGAAGGTGGGTCTTACCGAAGCGCAGGCCAAACAATTGGCGCTGGGCACGCTGGCTGGCGCCACCAAGCTTGCGGCGGAATCGGCTGAACCCTTGTCCGTGCTGCGTGAGCGCGTCACGTCCAAGGGCGGCACCACGGCCGCTGCGTTGGCCGCATTTGGCGCTGCAGGGTTTAGCGGCATCGTTGAAGACGCCATGGCCGCCGCGGCCCGGCGTTCGGGCGAGCTGGCAGAGGAATTCGGGAAATGAGCAAGGCAAGCCGGGGCTTTCCCACGATGAGCCGCACGCAGTTCGGCATTGCCGTACTGTGCATGCTGCTGGTGGTGGTGGGCTCCAATATTCTGGTGCAGGTGCCGCTGAACGATTGGCTGACGTGGGGCGGACTGTCGTATCCGGTCGCCTTCCTGGTTACCGACGTGCTGAATCGCCGCTTCGGCCCGGGCGCTGCGCGCCGCGTGGTCTGGTTCGGGTTTGCGGCGGCGCTGGTCGTGTCGTTCTGGGTGGCGTCGCCGCGCATTGCGCTGGCCTCGGGTCTTGCGTATATCTGCGCGCAATTGGTCGATATCCAGGTGTTTGACCGCCTGCGTGACCAACGCTGGTGGCGCGCGCCGCTGGTGTCCGGTGTCTTGGGCGCCATTCTGGATACGGCGGTGTTCTTCAGCGTGGCCTTTGCCGCAACGGGGGCGCCGTGGACGACCTGGATGATGGGCGATCTGGCCATCAAACTGGTGGTCAATATCAGCATGCTGGCGCCATTCCGTGCGCTGATGTGGAACCTGGCCAAGCCGGCCAACGCCTGATGGGCTGACCTCCACCCCCTTCAGCGCGACATAACAAGGCGCGTATCGCGGCGGTTCAACCCGCCGGATACGCGCCTTTTTATTAACCCGATAATCATTATTCGTAAGTCCTGCGTAAGCACTGTATTTAAATGCGTATTCGAACGCTGTATTAATGATTTTTCATATATCGGGGCAAGCACAAGTTCTTGCTGCGCGCCAGTTGTTAAATAAGGAGAATTTGCGATTTCTCCAGTGATTTCATGGGCTTGTCCCGGCTATCCGTCACGATTAAAGGTTGGATTGAAAATATTGGGGATTACACGCAGTGACAGTATGGCGGCTTGCTTCCAGAATACCGCCCACACCGTGTTTTTGCCCAAGAAGCCGGCGACGCGCGATACGGATTGCGGGGTACCCACCCGACAAACCATTTCGAACAGAGCCGCTCAAAACCTCGCTGGAGAACTCCGCATGAAGTTTCTGAATCGCCTTACCCCGGTAGCCATGGCGCTTGGGGCACTTGCCTTGGCTGGCGCCGCGCACGCCGCCGACACGATCAAGATCGGCATTCCCCAGCCCATGACCGGTCCCAACACGCAATACGGTGACCAGATCCAGGCCGGCGCCTTGACTGCCATTGAAACCATCAACGCCAAGGGCGGCGTCAAGGGCAAGAAGCTTGAGCCGATCCTGATCGACGACGGCTGCGAACCCAAGCAGGCCGTGCCGGCCGCCAACCGCGTGGTCAACTCCGGCGCCAAGTTCGCCGTGGCCCATGCGTGCTCGGGCGTGACGGTTGCCGCCGTGAAGGTCTACGAGGAAGAGGGCATCGTCGGCATCACCCCGGGCGCAACGTCGCCGCTGGTGACGGACACGATCAAGCCGCATTACTTCTTCCGCACGATCGGCCGCGACGACCAGCAAGGCCCGTATGCTGCTGCATACATCGCCAAGACGCTGAAGCCGCAAAAGGTTGCCGTGCTGCACGACAAGCAGACCTACGGTTCGGGCGTGGCCACGCAAGTCAAGGACGCGCTGGCCAAGCAGAACGTGAACGTGGCGCTGTTTGAAGGCATCAACGTTGGCGACAGCGACTACTCGGCCATCATCACCAAGCTGAAGTCGGCAGGCGTCGACCTGGTTTACTTCGGCGGCTACCACCCCGAACTCGGCCTGCTGCTGCGCCAGTCGCGTGAACAGGGCCTGAAGGTTCAGTTCATGGGTCCGGAAGGCACGGCCAACCAGGATCTGGTGGCGATTGCCGGCCCGGCCATCGACGGCCTGCTGGTCACGCTGCCGGCTGACTTCACCAAGCTGCCCGGCAACGAAAGCATCGTGAAGGCCTTCAAGGACGCCAAGCGCGACCCGGACGGCGCCTTCCAGATGCCGGCTTACGCCGCAGTGCAAATCCTGGCCGACAGCATCAACGCCGTGGGCGAAGATCCTGCCAAGGTTGCGGACTACATGCACAAAACCACCTTCAACACCGGCATTGGCAAGGTTGAATACGATGCCAAGGGCGACCTGAAGAACTTCGAATTCGCCGTTTACAAATGGGACAAGGACGGCAAGAAGACCCAGCTGTAAACTCGCGATCCCGCCGGCCGGTGCCGGCGTGTAGGGCCTGCTGTCTTCGTTGTGCCGTAATCCGCGTAGCGATGCGCCAAAAGCGCTGTGCGGCCGGCTATCGGTGACAACAGGCCCTTATAAAATACGCCCAGGTTTCCGGCTCCGGGTCTTACTACCGGGGCCGGAACCATTTGGAGCAAGAGAAATATGTCTGACCTCATACCCCAACTTACCCAGCAATTCTTCAACGGATTGTCCCTGGGCGCGATCTATGCGTTGATTGCCATCGGCTACACAATGGTCTACGGCATCATCGGTATGATCAACTTCGCCCACGGCGAAATCTATATGATCGGCGCCTATGTAGGCCTGGTCACCTTGACGTCCATCGGCACCAATAGCGGTTTGCCGGTGCCGTTCATCATTGCCGCCATGCTGCTTGTGGCCATTACCGTGACCGGTATCTACGGCTTCTCGGTTGAGCGCGTGGCGTATCGCCCCGTGCGAGGCAGCCCCCGATTGGTGGCGCTGATCTCGGCCATCGGGATGTCGATCTTCCTGCAGAATTGGGTGGCCCTGGGCCAAGGCGCGCGCGACATGGCCGTGCCTTCGCTGGTATCCGGCGCCGTGCAGTTCCACATGGGTACCGACTTCGACGTGACGGTGCCGTATTCGCGCATCATGATCATCGTGGTGACGGTCGTGCTGATGATCGGCCTGACGTTGTTCATCAAGTATTCCCGCATGGGCCGCGCCTCGCGCGCCTGCTCGCAGGACATGCACATGGCCAATCTGCTGGGCATCGACACCAACCGCGTGATCTCGTTCACGTTCGTGATGGGTGCGATTCTGGCGGCGGTGGGCGGCGTACTGATCGCCATCACCATTGGCAAGCTCAATCCCTTCATCGGCTTTTTGGCCGGCATCAAGGCCTTTACCGCGGCAGTGTTGGGCGGCATTGGCAGCATTCCTGGCGCGATGCTGGGCGGTGTGCTGCTGGGCCTGGCCGAGACCTTCGCGGCCGCCTATATCTCGTCACAGTACAAGGACATCGTGGCGTTCTCGCTGCTGGTCCTGATTCTGCTGTTCCGTCCCACCGGGCTGCTGGGCAAACCTGAGGTGGAAAAAGTCTGATGTCGAAAAACAATATCAAAAACGCCACGATGGCGGCCGTGCTGACGGCAGTCATCGTTACCCCGGTCTTTGGCCTGCAACTGATCCGTCAGGGCGCTCGCACCTCGATGGAATCGCACTGGGGTCTGGTGGCGCTTGCCGCGGCCGTGGTGTTCGTGTTCCAGATGCTGCGCCCCTGGATCGCCATTCCGTTCAAGAAGCTGAAGACGTCACTGCCGACCTTGCCGTCGGCGCCCGCCAAGAGCCACAAGGGGCTTGCGCTATTGCTGCTGGCCATCGCCGTCGTCTGGCCATTCTTCGCCGGCCGCAGCTCGGTCGACATCGCGACGCTGGTGCTGATCTACGTGATGTTGGGCCTGGGCCTGAACATCGTGGTGGGTTTCGCGGGGCTGCTGGACTTGGGCTTTGTGGGCTTTTACGCCGTGGGCGCCTACACCTACGCCTTGCTGTATCACTGGGGCGGCTGGAGCTTCTGGGAAGCGCTGCCGTTCTCGGGCGCGATGGCGGCGTTGTTCGGCTTCGTGCTGGGCTTTCCGGTGTTGCGGCTGCGTGGTGACTATCTGGCCATTGTCACGCTGGGTTTCGGTGAAATGATCCGCCTGTTGCTGATCAACCTGAACACGCTGACGGGCGGCCCGGACGGTATTTCCGGTATTCCGAAGCCCACGGTCTTCGGCCTGGAAATGACGCGCCGCGCCAGTACGGAAGGCGGCACGACCTTCCATGAATTTTTCGGCCTGACGTTCCAGAACCAGGACATGGTCATCTATCTGTACATGATGGCGTTGTTGCTGGCGCTGGTGACGTTGTTTGTCTCCACGCGCTTGATCCGCATGCCGGTCGGCCGAGCCTGGGAAGCGTTGCGCGAAGATGAAATCGCGTGCCGTTCGCTGGGGTTGAACCCCACGCGCATCAAGCTGTCCGCGTTCACGCTGGGGGCCACGTTCGCCGGTTTCGGCGGCGCGTTCTTCGCGGCCCGCCAAGGCATGGTGAACCCGGAATCCTTCACCTTCATTGAATCCGCGCTGATCCTGGCCATTGTGGTGCTGGGCGGCATGGGCTCGCAGGTGGGCGTGATTCTGGCGGCCATCCTGTTGACGGTCCTGCCCGAATTGGCGCGCGAGTTCGCCGAGTACCGGATGCTGATGTTCGGTCTGGTGATGGTGTTGATGATGATGTGGCGTCCGCAGGGGTTGTTGCCCATGAAGCGTCCCCACGTGGAGCTGTCTAAATGAGCGAGGCATTGCTGAAAGTATCCGGACTCACCATGCGGTTTGGCGGCCTGTTGGCCGTGGACAGCGTGGCGTTCGAAGTGAAGTCCGACGAGGTGTTCGCCATCATCGGCCCCAACGGCGCCGGCAAGACCACGGTGTTCAACTGCGTGGGCGGCTTCTACGCGCCGACGGCAGGCGAGATCATCATGGACGGCAAGCCGATCACCGGTTTGCCCAGCCACAAGGTGGCGCGCCACGGGCTGGTGCGCACGTTCCAGAACGTGCGCCTGTTCAAGCAGCTGACCGTGCTGGAAAACCTGCTGGTGGCGCAGCACACGCAAGTTGAATCGCGCTTGCTGCCGGGCTTGTTGAAGTTGAGGGGCTATCGGCAGTCGGAGTCGGAAGCGCTGTCGCGCGCGGCGCAATGGCTGGATTTCATGGGCCTGCGCGAATTCGCCAACCGTGAAGCGGGCAACCTGGCCTATGGCCACCAGCGCCGCCTGGAGATCGCGCGTTGCATGATCACCAAGCCGCGTCTGCTGATGCTGGACGAACCGGCCGCTGGCCTGAACCCCCAGGAAAAGCGCGATCTGCAATCGCTGATCGATCAATTGCGGCGTGAGTTCGGCGTGGCCGTGCTGCTGATCGAGCACGACATGAGCCTGATCATGGGTATTTCGGATCGTATCCTCGTCATGGAGCACGGCAAGCCCATCACGACCGGCACCCCCGATGCGGTGCGCAACGACGAGCGCGTCATCAAGGCGTACCTGGGGGAGGAATGATGCTTAAGCTGGAAAACATACACACCTATTACGGCGCCATCCAGGCGTTGAACGGCGTGTCGGTGGACGTCAACAAAGGCGAAATCGTCACGCTGATTGGCGCCAACGGCGCGGGCAAGACGACGCTGCTGATGACGGTTTGCGGCAACCCCCGCGCGCGTGAAGGCAAGATCACGTTCGAAGGCGAGGACATCACCAACAAGGACACGCACCACATCATGCGCAATGGCATCGCCATTTCGCCGGAAGGGCGCCGCGTCTTCAAGGACCTGACCGTTGCCGAAAACCTGATGATGGGCGGCTTCTTTTCGAAGCGCGCTGAAATCGAGGCGGGCATCGAACACGTCTACGGTTTGTTCCCGCGCCTGAAGGAACGCTCCGCGCAACGCGCGGGGCTGATGTCGGGCGGCGAACAGCAGATGCTGGCCATCGGCCGCGCGCTGATGACGCGGCCACGTCTGTTGCTGCTGGATGAGCCGACGCTGGGCCTGGCCCCGCTGGTGATTGCGCAGATCTTCGACATCATCCGCGAGATCCGCGAGCAGGGCGTCACGGTGTTCCTGGTGGAGCAGAACGCAAACAAGGCGCTGGGCGTGGCCGACCGTGGGTACGTGCTTGAGAACGGCCGGGTCGTGCTGCAAGACACCGGCGCCAATCTGCTGGTCAACGACCAAGTCCGCAAGGCGTATCTGGGCGGCTAAACAGGCGGCCGGAAATCAAGTTGACGCATTCCCCGCGAAGGGAGTGGGGCGCATCGAAAGATGCGCCTTTTTTTTCGTCGATAGCGGGCGTAGCGGATTAGGCCGCGATCTGCTGCTTCGCCAAGTCCGCTTCGTAATGCGCAATTGCGGCACGCGCCAACGCATCAATCGAGTCTGTCAGCGTCACGCCCAAGCTCGGGCGCAGCGCGTGCGGCACAGCCAGCGGCAGTTCGGTGCAGCCCAGCACCACGGCGTCCGCGCCGCGCGCCTTCAGGCGGGCGATGCATTCAGCGGCCGGCTCGAAGGCTTCTTCAAGACGGTTGCCCTTGACGGCGCGAATCGAGCCCATGCAGTAGCGCTCGACTTCATCATCGTTGGGCACGATGCATTCGTAGCCTTGTGCTTCCAGGTGCTGTTGGTACAGGCCCAGTTTCAGCGTTGCCGCCGTGCCCATCAGTCCGATGCGGCCACGCGGCAGGCCCAGACGGCGCAGGTCGTCAATGACGGCTTCGATGATGTGCAGCACCGGCAAGCCGGTGGACGCGGCGATTTCGTCGTACCAAAGATGCGCCGTGTTGCACGGGATGGCGATCAGCTGTGCGCCCGCCTGTTCCAGAAAGCGCACGCCGCCCACCATGTACGGCAGCGGATTTTCGCCGCCGGCCATATAGGCGCTGGACCGGTCAGGAATGCGGGGATCGTTGCGCAGCAGGGTGGGGATGTGTTGCTGGTCAATCGCGGCGGGGGTCAGCGCCGCCAGGCGAAGGGCAAAGGCCGCGCCGGCCATGGGACCCATTCCGCCCAATACACCCAGGTAGCAGCCCTGGGAAAACGTCTTCACTTTATGAACTCCGAGGTAATGCATCACCGGGCGTCAGAACCTGGCCCGGGCGTTGCGTA
Source organism: Achromobacter sp. 10T422 (assembly GCF_056394065.1). Taxonomy (NCBI): domain Bacteria; kingdom Pseudomonadati; phylum Pseudomonadota; class Betaproteobacteria; order Burkholderiales; family Alcaligenaceae; genus Achromobacter; species Achromobacter sp. 10T422. The sequence continues at coordinate 50,546 of NZ_JBFTHD010000001.1, read as the reverse complement.
CTGGTTCGTTCCCCATCCCACACCGGTTTACCGTTGACCCACACCGTGTGGATGCCTTGGCTTGCCTGAACGGGAGCTGAAAAAGTGGCCACATCTGTCACCGTGGCGGGATCGAACAGCACCAGGTCAGCATGATAACCCTCGCGCAGCAGTCCGCGCTGAGCGATGCCATATTGGTCAGCCGCCAGACCCGTCATCTTGTGGATGGCGGCCTCTAGCGACAACAGTTGTTGTTCGCGCACCATCGTGCGCAGCACATTGGGGAAGGTGCCCCATTGGCGGGGGTGCGGATGCGGGTCAAAGGGCAGGCCGTCCGAGCCGACCATCGTGAGCGGATGCGCAAAGATCCGGTTCACGTCGGCGGGGTCCATCAAAAAGTAGATGGCGCCGGCGGGGGCCAGACGCGCCACGGCGGCTTCGTCATCCAGGCCCAGCTCTTGCATGACGTCGCTGAATTCGCGGCCCGTGGCTTCGGGGTAGCCCTTGGACCACGTGATCATCGTCCGGCTGGCAAGACGTGCACGGTCCAGCCGCAGCATGGTGGACGTGGCTGGGTAGGGGTGGCAGTCCAGGCAGATGGGCTGATGGGCGGCGGCGCGGGTGATCATGTCCAGCGTTTCACGCGTGCGGCCATGATTGCGCTCGCCCGCCAGCTTGTGGTGGGAGAACACCACGCGGCAATCCAGCTCGCGCCCGATCAGCAACGCCTCTTCCATGGCGGGCACGATGTGGTCGGCCTCGTCACGCAAGTGCGTGGCGTAGATGGCGCGGCGGCCGTTGCCGCGGCGGTCGGTACCGCGGCGGCCGATGCCGCGGCGGTCGACACCGCGGCTGTCGGTACCGCGACCGTCGGTACCGCCGTGGCCATCATCGCCCGACGGCTTCAACGGTTGGCACACGTCGATGATTTCATCGGTGGGCGCGGCGCTGGCCGGGGGGTAGAACGTGCCGGTGGACACACCGAAGGCGCCGGCGTCCATCGCTTCCTGCAACAGCGCGCGCATGGCGGCGCGTTCGGATGCGTTAGCGGCGCGCGAGGTGTCGTCCATGACGGCGACGCGCAACGTGGTGTGGCCCACCAACGGAATCACGTTCACCGCGGCGGGTGTTTCGCGCAGCGCGTCCATCCAGGCGCGGAAGGTGCTGAAACGGAACAACTCCGCGGGGCCGAGCAGGTCCAGCGGCTGGGGGATGTCGGCGCGTTCAAGCGGCGCCAGACTGATCCCGCAATTGCCGGTGACCACGGTGGTGATGCCTTGCGACACCTTGGGCAGCATGTCGGGATGCGCCAGCAGGTAGCCGTCATCGTGCGTGTGCGAATCGATGAAGCCCGGCGCCAACACCTGGCCCCGGCCATCAATCACGGGCACGCCTGCGGGGTGGTCGAAACTGCCCACCGCCACGATCCGTTCGCCCAGCACGGCCAGGTCGCCCTGAACGGCCGGCCCGCCCGAGCCGTCGATAAGCGTGGCGCCCGCCACGATGAAGTCTGCCTGCAAGGTGCGATCCGTCATGGGGCTGCTTAGTCCAGTTTTTCGATGCCGGCGGTTTCGATGATCTTCTTCCACTTGGCGGTTTCACGATCGATCAGATGCTTGAATTCCGCAGGCGAGCCGGTGGCGGGTTCGGCGCCCAGCGTGGCAAGGCCCGTGCGCACTTCCGGCGCTTGCAGCGCTTTCTGGATGGCCGCGTTCAGCGTGGCAACCACATCGGGCGGCGTGCCCTTGGGGGCGACAACGCCGCCCCAGGCCACGGTTTCGTAACCCTTCAGGCCGGACTCGTCCAGCGTCGGCACGTCAGGCATCAGCGACAAGCGTTTCAGGCTGCTGACGCCAATGGCGCGCACCTTGCCGCTCTTGACCAGCGGCGTGGCTTCCGACGTGTTGACGAACAGGTAGTCCAGGCGGCCGCCCAGCAAGTCCTGAATGGCGGCGGGGCCGCCGTTGTAGGGGATGAACATCACGTCGACTTTCGCCATGCTCTTGAAGAGCTCGCCGCCCATGTGGCCAGTGGTGCCGACGCCCGATGCGCCATAAGACAGGCGGCCGGGTTGCTGGCGGGCGCGGTCGATCAGGTCCTGCACGCTCTTGACGGGAGAGTCGGCGGGCACGATCAGCGCGTTGTACAGGTCGAACATGTGCGCAACAGGCGTCAGGTCCTGGTCCACGTCGTAGGGCAGGCGCTTGAACAGCGAGCGGTTCACGGCCAGCGTGTTGATGTTGCCGTAGCCCACGGTGTAGCCATCGGCGGCGGCGCGCTTGACCAGCGCGATGCCGATGTTGCCAGCTGCGCCCGGACGGTTTTCGACGACCATCGTGGCGCCGGTATCCTTGGCCAGTTGCGTGGTGATCAGGCGCGACAGCACGTCGGGCGAACCGCCGGCCGCCGACGGCACCACAAAGGTGATGGGCTTGTCCGGGTAGGCGCCCGCCGCCGAGGCGGTGCCGATCAGCGCGGCGCTAACGGCCAGCGCGGAAAGCGTGCGGAAGAATGTGCGTTGCATGGTGGTATTCCCCTTGTTTTGTTGTGTTAAGGGGCGCAGATTACACCCGCCTTGCCGCGCTGCATCATCGAAAAATGTGGCACTCCTATAATCCTGCGTTATCGATGCAAGGGGAAAAAAATGGATGCGGACGCCTACGCGGACGAGGTGGCTCCAAGCGCGGGGCGGCCCTTGAACCTGCGCCAGATTGAAGTGTTCCGGGCGATCATGATGTCCGGCTCGATCAGTGGGGCGGGGCGCATGTTGCACGTCTCGCAGCCCGCCGTCAGCCGCGTGCTGGCGCTGACGGAAAGCCGCTTGGGCTATCGGCTGTTCGAACGCGTGAAGAGCCGCTTGTCGCCCACGGCGGAAGCGCGGCGGCTGTATGCGGAAGTGGAGCAGGTGTATGGCGGCATCCAGCGCGTGAATGATCTGGCGGCAAGCCTGGGGCAATCGGGCGCGGGCATGCTGAAGATTGTGGCCAGCGCCAGCTACGGGCAGCGGCTGATTCCGATGGCGCTGGAGCGCTTCCGGGGCCGCAATGCGGATGCGCGGGTCGATTACCGCAGCGTCACGTTTGACGAGCTGGCGGCGTATTTTTTGTCGGGCCAGGCGGATATCGGCATCTCGATGCAGCCGCCCGATCATCCCAACTTGACGTCGATCCGGCTGGCGCGGGTGCCGGTGGTCTGCGTGCTGCCGGTGACCCATCCGCTGGCCAGCCACGACGTGGTGCATCCCGAGGATTTCTCATCCGCCGCGTGGATCGGCTATCCGCGCGATACGCCATTGGGCCGGGCGCTGACGACGTTCTTTGGCGGCGGCCCGCTGTGCGCGGCGGCAATCGAAGTGCATTCGCCGGTGACGGCATGCTCGTTTGTGCAGCAGGGCTTGGGCCCGGCGCTGGTGGACGCGTGGTGCGTCACGCCCGATCAGGCCGCGCACATGGTGTTGCGCCCCATCGCCCCTGAGGCCAGCGTCGAGGTCTGGGCGACGCATTCCAACCTGAGCGCGCCGCCGTTGCTGGCGCGGCGGTTTTTGGCGGCAGTGAAGAAGACGCTGGAAGGGGCGGGGTGGGGGGCGTCAGACGACGTGCCCGAAGACCATTGAAGCTTGCGAGGGCGCCGGCAAAGATAGGGCCGGCGCGGTCTCGCATTGGGCTTATAACCGCATTGGGCTTATAACCGCATTGGGCTTAAAAGCGCATAGGGCTTAAAACGGCATAGGGCTTAAAAGCGCGTCGAGCTTACAACCCTTCCGCCTTCAACGCCGTCTGCACGGCCTTGTCGGCTTCCATGCGCTTGAAGAATGCGGCCAGGTTCTCTTGGCCCGACAGATCCACTTCCTTGGCGTGCGCCCAGCGCAGCACCACGTACAGGTAGGCGTCGGCGATCGACGGCGCGTCACCCGCCAGATACGGCTTGCCTGCCAGTTGGGCGTCCAGTTGCGAGAACAGCTTGGTCAGCAGCTTGGAGGCCGAACCGGCCAGTTCCTTCTGCGCGCCTTCGTCAGACACGAAGCGGCCGGCGCCGAAGATCATCGAGAAGGTTTTGTGGATGTCGGAATTGATGAAGCCCAGCCAGCGGCGGACTTCAGCGCGCGATCGGGCGGTGCCGTCGCCCAGCAGTTTGCTCTGCGGCGATTGTTCGGCGATGTATTCCAGGATGGCGGCGTTTTGCGTGACGGTCCAGCCGTCGTCGGTCAGCGCGGGCACGGCGCCCAGCGGATTCACTTTCAAAAATTCAGGACCCTTGAGGGCTTCACGGCTGAGCTGATGCGTCTCGTAAGGCTTGCCCACCCACTCCAGAACGATGTGGGAAGCGAGCGAGCACGCGCCGGGCATGTAGTACAGTTTCATGTGATGGAGTCTCCTGAGAGGAAGAACGGGAGGCACCCGTCCTTGGGCGTTATGGTACGCCACCGACGGTGCGTTTCGCGTCACGGACGCGTCACATGTTGCGCCATTTGTTATGCCGTCCCTGCCCGCATTCAACCCCGTTGCCGCCGGAGATGTCCATGCAGTCACGCACCGCCGCGAGCCCGCGCGCGATTCCCCTTTTTGTTTCCTCGATGCTGATTGTGGCCGGTGCGTTATATGCCGCAGCGCCTGCGCGCGCCGCGCAGGAGCCGCCGTCGGTGGCCGCGCGCGTTACGGCCGTGGTGGGCGGATTGGATCATCCTTGGGCCATGGCTTTTCTGCCGGATGGTGGCGTATTGATCACGGAGCGGCCCGGTAAGTTGCGCTTGCTGCGCACCCCGGGCGGTTTGTCCAAGCCGCTGTCGGGCGTGCCCAAGGTGGCGGCGTCGGGGCAGGGCGGGCTGTTGGATGTGGCGCTGTCGCCCGACTTTGCGACGGATCGCTACGTCTATCTGTCTTACGCGGAATCGGATGGTGATAAAAGCGGCACGGTCGTCGGCCGGGGCCGCTTGTCGGACGACGCGACCGGCCTGCAAGATTTCAAGGTGCTGTTCCGCCAAGAACCCAAGCTGTCTTCCGGGTTGCATTTCGGATCGCGCCTGGTGTTCGACGGCAAGGGCTATCTGTTCATCTCGCTGGGCGAAAACAACCAGCGCCCGACGGCGCAAGATTTGGACAAGCTGCAAGGCAAGGTGGTGCGGCTGAAGGTGGATGGCACGGTGCCGGCGGACAATCCTTTCGTGGGCAAGGCAGGCGCCCGCCCCGAGATCTGGTCGTATGGGCATCGCAATCCGCAAGGCATGGCGCTGAACCCCTGGTCGGGCGAGCTGTGGGAAAACGAGCACGGCCCGCGCGGCGGCGATGAGATCAATCTGATCCAGCCAGGCAAGAACTATGGCTGGCCGCTGGCCACCTATGGCATCAACTATTCCGGCCAGCCCATTCCTGAAGCCAAAGGCGAAACCGCGCCTGGCACCGAGCAGCCGCTGTTCTGGTGGGCGAAGTCGCCCGCCATCAGCGGCATGGCTTTCTATAACGCGGATCGTTTTCCCGCCTGGCAGAAATCGGTGTTCATTGGCGCGTTGGCCAATCAGAACCTGATCCGCCTGACGCTGGATGGCAACCGTGTGGTGGGGCAGGAGTGGTTGCTGGTGGACCGCAAGAGCCGGATACGCGACGTGCGGCAAGGGCCGGACGGGTATGTGTATGTATTGACCGACGCATCGCCTGGACAATTGCTGCGGGTGGCGCCGGCCGAATCAGGGGGGTAAGCGATGAAGACCTATGAGCTGATCGGATCTCTGGGCTGCGGTTCGGCCATCGTTGAAATGGCGTTGGTGCTGGCCAATGTGCCGCACAAGCTGACGGACGTGCCGTATTTGAAGCCCGGCCCTGAGCGCGACCGCTTGTTGCATCTGAATCCGCTGGGGCAGGTGCCCACGCTGATTACGCCGGATGGCGAAGTCATGACTGAAAGCGCCGCGATGATTCTGCATCTGCATGACGTGGCCCCGCAGGCAGGCTTGGCGCCCGCAGCGGACAAGCCCGAGCGCGCGCATTTCTTGAACCTGTTGTTGCGGCTGGTGGGGGCTATCTACCCGACGTTCACGTATGGCGACAACCCTMCGCAATGGACAACGGAAGGTGCGGCCGCCGAGTTATTGCGCGAGCGCGTGCATTCCCGGCGGGCAGAGTTGTGGCAGGAATTGGAACGGCAAGCGGGCACGCCGCACATGCTGGGAAAGCGTTTTTCGGCGTTGGACCTGTATGTGACGGTGATGACGCACTGGCGCCCCGGCCAGGCGTGGTTTACCGCGGAATGCCCGGCCTTGACGGCGGTGGCGCGCGAGGCCGCGCTGGAGCCGAACGTGGCGCGGGTACTGCGACGGAATTTTCCGCCGCCTACTGAATAGCGGCGACGAATTGCGGCAACCAATGGCGGCATCCCGTAGCGGCAACCCGTAGCAGCAACCCGTGGCGGCATCCCGTAGCAGCAACCCGTAGCAGCAACCCGTAGCAGCAATCCGTAGCGGCAATCCGTAGCGGCAACGAATCGCGTCCGCCCAAAGCGCAATGCCTGGCGGCGAGCCGCACGCCGACGCGCACTGCTCGCCGCTATTCGCTTACGCCTTGACGCGGCGTTTGCCTTTGCCTCGCGCTTCACGCACCGCGATGTACACGCCGCTGCCCGCAATAAACAACGCACCCAGGTACGCAAAGGCATCTGGCGCTTCACGCCAGAAGATCCAGCCCAGAATCGTGGCCCAGATCAAGCCGGTGTAATCGAAGGGCGCAACGACGGATGCCGGGCCAATCCGGAAACCCTGCGTGATCAGCGCCAGGCCCAATGTGCTGAACAGCGCAATGCCGAAGAAGTAGGGCAGATGCTCCATGGCGGGCGTCTGCCATACCCACGGCAGGGCGACCGCGCTGCACACCAACTGCCCCAGCACGATATAGAACGTGGTTGTCAGCATGCCTTCGCCGCGGTTGATGCCGCGCGCGGTGATCATCATCACGGCATACAGCAGCGCGGTTGTCAGCGGGTACAGGGTGGCCGCCTGGAAAGTAGCGGAACCGGGCCGCACCACGATCAGCACGCCGGCAAAACCGGCCAGCACCGCCAGCCACCGCTTGCCGTCCACGCGCTCTTTCAGGATCAGCACAGACAGCGCCGTCACGAACAGCGGTGCGGCAAAGGCGATGGCGGTGGCTTCGGCCAGCGGCAGCGCGCGCAAGCCCAGATAGAAGCAACAGGCTGACACGACGTTGATGGCGCCGCGCGTCAGATGCAGGCCCGGGTGTGTCGTGCGCAACACGCGCCGGCCGCCCAGCCACAGGGCCAGCGCGGTCACGAAGGGCATCGCGATCAAGGCGCGCAGGAACAGGATCTGGAGCGGGTTGTAATGTTCTCCCAGCCACTTGGCGTTGGCGTCGCTGAGCGTCAGAAAGAAGATGCCGCCCACCACGCAGGCGATGCCTGCGGCGGCGGAATGGTCCCGGGCGGCGGGTAATACAGTCGAGGAAGACATCGGAAACCTGCTAGGGCGGCGGTTCCTGCCGCCGTGGGGAAAGGGGGGCGCAGCCCGCGTGTGCAAGGGGCGCTTGCGGTGGTCGTGCGGATCAGCGCAGAGGGGTTAGCCCTGCGCGCGGTAGGCGGCCAGCGCCACCATCGCCCACGCAGCCAGGAAAGCCGTTCCGCCAATGGGCGTAACCGCGCCCAGCCAATGGATGCCGGTCAGCGACAGCACATACAGGCTGCCCGAGAACAGCACGATGCCCATGAACATGACGAAGCCGGCGGCGGACAGCAGCGGCGAGCCGAATCGGGMGCCCAGCAGCGCAATCACGAACAGGCCCAGCGCGTGGATCAGGTGATACAACACGCCGGTTTGCCAGACGGACAACAATTCGGGGGTCAGCATGCGCTTCAAGCCGTGTGCGCCAAAGGCGCCAGCACCCACCGCCACCATAAGATTCAACGCCGCGAGTATCGTGAGCTGCCGGTCCGTCATTGCCAGTCCTTAAAAGTGATCGTGTGTAACGCCGCCTATGATATGCCCAAATTCGGTGCATGCCCGCCAGGCCGCGCCTTGTTTAGCGCATTCCAAATGGGATATCATAAATTCTGTTTGGAAAATACGCGCTTCTGGCGACAGGCCGGAAGCGACGCTACGGGAGCCCGCCATGACCATCGCAATCACCGGCAAAGCCGCTGAAAAACGTGACGCATCGTCCAAGCGGCCGCCGCGCCGTGTGACCGCGGCCCGGGCCAAGCAACTGTTTCAGGAACTGGTGGACAGCCCGCTTAGCGACATGGCCCGCGATGTGCGGCGGGGGCTGCCCGCGCAAATGGTGGACGACGCGGCCGACTTCCTTCAAGTGCCCAAATCCGAAATCATGGCGATCACCGAGGTCAAGGCGGCCTCGTTGTCGCGCTGGACGCGCGAAGGTCAGATGCTGCCGCTGGGCGAATCCGACCGCCTGGCGCGCGTTGCCCGCGTGGCGCGGGTGGCGCGGCAAGTGTTGGGCAGCGACGAAGAGGCCGTGCTGTGGCTGAACACGCCCGTGCCGGCATTGGGCAACGTCAAGCCCTTGTCCTTGCTGACGTCGGATGCCAGCAGCCGCATCGTTGAAGACACGCTGGCCCGCGCGGCGGCTGGCGTCTACGCCTGACCCCATGAGCGACTACGTTTCCTTATGGCGTATCGGCACAACCGCCGGCACGTACCGCGCCGATGACTTGAGCGGCGCGGGCGCTGCGGCGGTGGGCGGACGCTACAACAGCCCGGGTACGGCGGTGGTGTACACCTCTTCAAGCGTGGCGCTGGCCGTTTTGGAAACCGTCGTGCATTTCGCTGTGCGCGCATCCGAACAGGCCAACCGCTATCTGATCGAAGTGGCTGTGCCGCGCGCGGTGTATGACGCCCGGCAGGTGCTCACGGTCGACCAATTACAGCGGGACTTTCCGTTCTGGGAGGCCGTGCCGTTTGCCGAGGCGTCGCAGGCGGTAGGCGACAACTGGGTGGAATCCGGGGTGTCGGCCTTGTTGGAGTTGCCCAGCGCTATCGTCGGCTACCGGGGCGTGCCGGATTGCAACGTCCTGATCAATCCGGGTCATCCCGATGCTGAGCAGATTGTGGTCGTGCGGCGCGAACGTTTTATCTACGACTCCAGGCTGCGGCCGGGCTGAAAATAGCCCGATCAAAAGCAAAAAGGGGAGCTCATGGCTCCCCTTTGTTGCGTTTAGGCCTCCGTCGTCAACACCGCGCGTCCCACCACTTTGCCTGCGCGCAACGACGCCAGCACGCTGTCGGCTTCGGCCAGCGCGTGACGGTGCACCGGCATCGGCGGCACTTTGCCTGCACGCACCAGGTCCATCAGCTCTTGCAGTTCGGTCAGGTTGCCGACATAGCTGCCGATGATCGACATGGCCTTCATCGGGATCAATGCGATCGGCCACGACGAAGCGCCGCCGAACAAGCCCACGATGATCAGCTTGCCGCCCTTGGTCAGGAAGTCGAACGCCAGCGACGTGGTGGCGGGCGCGCCGACGAGATCGATCGCGGCTTGCACGGGTTTGCCGCCCGCCGCCTTGATGATCTGCTGCGCGGCATCGGGCGCGGCGCCGTCAATCGCGGCCAGTGCGCCGGCTTCCAATGCAGCCTGGCGCTTGGCGGGGTCGATGTCGACCACGATGGCGCCCGCGCCGCCCAGCGCCTTGATCAGCGTCAGGCTCATCAGGCCCAGGCCGCCTGCGCCGAAGATCACCACCGGGTGCTCGCGGTAGACGTCGGCGCCAATCTTCTTCAGTGCGGAGTAGGTCGTCAGGCCCGAGCACGCATACGGCGCGATCTGCGCGGGTTCCAGGTCGCCGATGTCGATCAGGTATTTCGGATGCGGCACGACGATGTGGTCGGCGTAGCCGCCGGCGCGGTGCACGCCCAGGCAGGCGGGGGCGCTGCAATGGTTTTCCATGCCCGCCAGGCACGGTGCGCATTTGCCGCAGCCGATCCACGGGTAGACGAGGTAGTTACGGTCGTTCGACAGCCCTTGCGCGTCGGGCCCGGCCGCTACCACGCTGCCAACGGTTTCATGGCCCATCGTCAGCGGCAGCGACACGCCGCGATCTTTCAGGGCCAGGGTGCGGCCCTGGCCCAGGTCGTAGCCGCCTTCCCACAAGTGGATATCGCTGTGGCACACGCCCGCCGCGCGAACCTTGAGCAGCACCTGCGTGCCCTGCGGCGTGGGCGTAGGCTGCTCCATTTCCTGCAAGGGTTCGCGGAAGTTGACGACGCAATAACACTTCATGGGAAAGTCTCCTTGGGTTTTCTTATGTCCGGGGCCTCAGCCTACACCTGGGGCGAAGCGCTGACGATTCACTTTTTGATGAGGGGGCATTCGCTATCGGCCAGCGACACGAACACCTTGTCGCCCGGCACCGTGGACAGGATGCGGTAGAAGTCACCCGGGTATTTCGATTCGGCGGGCTTTTTAACTTCGACCAGATACAAGTCCATGATGACGCGCCCGTCTTCAGGACGGATACGGGCATTCTTGATGAGTTTGGTGGTGATGGGCAACTCGCGCATCTTCTGATTGACGGCGGCGGCCTCGAAGGTGCCGGCGGCTTGCGCCGCTTGCAGATAATGCGTGGTGGCCACGTAGCTCAGCGCCTGCACGATTGACGGCGGACGCGTCACGCCCATCTTCTTCTGCCAGCGCTGCGTCCAGGCGCGGGTGTCTTCATCGGCGTCCCAGTAAAAGCCGGTGGGAAACGTCAGGCCTTGCGCCACGGGCAGGCCCATCGCCTGCACATCGTTGATGAAGGTCAGGAAGGTCAGCATGCGCTGCTTGCCGCCCGTCAGCCCGAATTCCTGCGCCTGCTTGATCAGGTTGACGAGGTCGCCGCCGGCGCTGGCCAGGCCCACGACATCGGCCTTGGACGATTGCGCCTGCACCAGGAACGACGCGAAATCCATCGCGCCCAGCGGATGCCGGGTGCTGCCCACCACCTTGCCGCCCGCGTTCTGCACAAAGCGGGTGGCATTGCTTTCCAGTGATTTGCCGAAGACGTAGTCGGTGGTGATGAAGTACCAGGACTTGCCGCCGCTTTCCACCACGCTTTTCACGACCGCGTTGGCCAGCGCATAGGTGTCGGGCGCCCATTGCGTGCTGAGATTGCTGCATTGCTTGCCGCTGAAGTCGCCGGCAAAGCCGCCGCTGATCAGCGCCGTGCCGCCTTTTTCCTTGGCCACGCCCTGGGCTGCCAAGCCGGCAGAGCTGGCGCCGCCGTCCAYCACCGCCACCAAACCCTGCGTGTCGAACCACCGCCGCACCAAGGCCGAGGCCACGTCGGCCTTGTTCTGGTTGTCGGCGCCGATGACTTCCACGGTCTTGCCCGCCACCTTGCCGCCGAAATCTTCAACGGCCATGCGCACGGACATCTCAGAGCCCAGGCCGCCCAGGTCCGAGTAAATGCCAGAGCGGTCATTGGACACGCCCAGGCGGACGACGTCCGATTGGGCGTGGGCTGGCGTGACGGCGAACGGGCCGAATGCAGCCGTCGCGGCGGCCACAGCCGCCAACAGGGGTTTGATACGCATCTTTCTGTCTCCTCAGCCCCATCCGGGCCGAATGTTTGAGTTTTTTGGTGATGACGCGAGACCGCTGGCGGGGCGCCGGTTCTCCAGCCGGCTGAAATTTATTTCTTATTGGTGAATAAAAATTCCTGTGCAAGAATTTAGGTTCGCCCATATGAAAAGTCAACATAGTGGATTACCTAGCAGATTCAGGCATTTCGCTCAGGTAAATCCGAACAGGGGTCGCCACCATGGAAGTGAAACTTGTTGCCCGCACGCTGGATGTGATCGAGCTGTTTGCGCAGGCCCGCCGGCCGCTGCCGCTGACCGAATTGGCCCAAGGCCTGGGCGCGCCGATGTCCAGCTGTCTGGCCCTGGTGCGCACGCTGGTCGCGCGCGGCTATCTCTACGAAGTGCGCCGCCGCGGGGGTTACTACCCCACGGCGCGATTGCAGGCGTTGAGCGCGTTGATTCAGACGGGTGACCCCTGGCTGGAACAGGTCCGCCCGCATCTGCTGGCGTTGCGCGACGCCGCCAATGAAACCGTGATGCTGGGCAAGATCCAGGATGGCGCGGTGGTGTTCCTGGATGTCGTGGAATCCACGCAGCCCGTGCATTACGCGGCGCGGCCGGGCGAACGGCGGCCGTTGCATACCAGCGCGGTGGCCAAAGCGATCTTGGCGCGCATGCCCCCAACAGAACGCGATGGCGTCTTGGCCGCCGCCGATTTCCGTCGCTATACGGAACACACCTTGGCCACGCGCGACGCGCTTTGTGCCGAGGTAGAGCGGGTCCAGGCGCAGGGCTGGGCCGCGAACGTGGGGGAGAGCGTGGAAGATTTGACCGGGCTGGCCGTGGCGCTGGATCTGGGGGGTGAATGGTATGCGCTATGCATGGCGGGCCCGACACCGCGCGTCTGGGCGCAGCGTGAACCGAACCTGCACCATTTACAGGCGGCGGCAGAGGCCATCCGGCGCACGCGGGAAGGGTAGCGGTGGGGGCCTGCGCATGCGCAGGCCCAACGGGGGGATCAACGGCCGATCAACGGCGGATCAACGGCGGATCAACGGCGGATCAACGGCGGATCAACCGCAGATCAACCGTGGATCAGCTGCCGCGCCGCATCAGCGTGGACTTGCCGAACAGGCTTTCGATCAGGTCCACCGCCAGTTCGGCCGTCTTGTTGCGCACGTCGAAGGCGGGGTTCAGTTCCACCACATCCAATGAACGCATCAAGCCCGTGTCGGCAATCATCTCCATGCAGAGCTGCGCCTCGCGGTAAGTCGGGCCGCCCGGCACGGTTGTGCCCACGCCCGGCGCGATGTCGGGGTCCAGGAAATCCACGTCAAAACTCACGTGCAGATGCGTGTCGGCATCCAGGCCGGCCAGCGCCGCTTCCATCGTGGCGCGCATGCCCATCTCATCCAGATAGCGCATGTCGAACACTTCCAGCCCCGCTTCATGCACCAGCCGCTTTTCGCCCTGGTCCACGCTGCGGATGCCAATCTGGCGCACCCAGCTGGGCTCGATGTCGGGCGTCTGGCCCGACATGCCGGTGATCTGTTCCGGCCCATAGCCGCACAGGCACGCCACCGGCATGCCATGGATATTGCCGGTGGGCGTCAGCGCGTGGGTATTGAAGTCGGCGTGCGCGTCCAGCCACAGCACGCGCAGCTTCTTGCCTGCTTCGCGGCAATGGCGCGCGACGGCGCTGATGGAGCCGATGCCCAGGCAGTGGTCGCCGCCCAGCAGAATGGGCATGCGGCCCAGGCTCAGTTCGGCGTAGACGGCGTCGTGCACGGCCTGGTTCCAGGCGGTGACTTCTTCCAGATGGCGATAGCCGTCCACGGGAGGCAGCCACGGATTCGCCGGCCCGTACAGGTTGCCGCGGTCTGTGACTTCAAACCCCTGGGCTTCGATGACCGCGCCCAGATCGGCCACACGCAAGGCTTCCGGGCCCATCGACGCGCCGCGAGCGCCCGCGCCAATATCCGTGGGCGCGCCGATCAGGGTGATTTGAGTGGGCAGGGTGGCGGTGTTCTGCAAAGTGCGGACTCCGGTTGGGTTCATCAAGGGGCGGATAGTACCGCGGTCAATTGGTCGCACGCCCAGTCGATCTGTTGGCGCGTCACGATCAGCGGCGGCGACAGGCGCAGCGTGTGCCCGTGGGTGTCTTTGACCAGCATGCCGCGTGCCTGCAAGCGTTCGCACCAGCGGCGCGCGCCGCCCGCGTCGGGCTCCAGTTCCACCGCCAGCATCAGCCCGCGTCCGCGCACGTCGCGCACCGGGCCGGGCAAAGCGCGCAACCGCTCCAGGAAATAGGCGCCCATGGCCGCGGCGTTGTCGATCATGCCTTCGTCGGTCAGCACCTGTAGCGCGGCTCGGGCCACGGCGCACGCCAAGGGGTTGCCGCCAAAGGTGCTGCCATGCTGGCCGGGCTGGAACACACCCAGCACGTCCGCATTGGACAGCACCGCCGACACCGGATAGAAGCCGCCCGACAACGCCTTGCCGATCAAGGTGACGTCGGCTTCGATGCCTTCATGTTCTTCAGCCAGCAGCTTGCCCGTGCGGCCCAGGCCGGTCTGGATTTCATCCAGGATCAGCGTGATGCCTTGCTCGGTGCAGCGCTGCCGCACGCGCGTGAAATACCCTGGCGGCGGCAACACCACGCCCGCTTCGCCCTGAATAGGCTCCACCAGAAAGGCAACGGTGTTGGGGGTGATGGCGGCATTGAAGGCGTCGTAATCGCCAAAAGGCACCACCTTGAATCCCGGGGCGAAGGGGCCATAGTGGCCGTAGGCGTCGGGGTCCGTTGAAAAGCCCACGATGCCCAGCGTGCGCCCATGGAAGTTGTTGGCGCAGACGATGATTTCGGCCTGGTGTTCCGGCACGCCGCGCACTTCGTAGCCCCATTTGCGTACGGCCTTGATGGCGGTTTCGACGGCTTCCGCGCCGCTGTTCATCGGCAGGATCTTGTGCGCGCCGGTCAAGCGCGCCAGGTCTTCGTAGAACGGCGCCATCTGGTCATGGCGAAACGCGCGGGACGTCAACGTGAGCTTTTGCGCCTGCTCGACCATGGCCGCCAGAATGCGCGGATGGCAGTGCCCTTGGTTGACGGCGGAATACGCTGACAGGCAATCCAGATATTTGCGGCCTTCTACGTCATAGACCCAGACGCCGCTGCCGCGCGCGATGACGACGTCAAGGGGATGGTAGTTGTGCGCGCCCAGTTGGTCTTCGATCTGGTCGCGGCGGCGAGCGGCGGACCGCAAGCTGGGCAGGGTGGTCAGAACGTCGTTCATGGGGCCTCCCGAGGCGAATGACAGCCAACATCGGTGCGGTCATCTTAGCGCTGTCGCCCGCGCCATGGCATTGCCATTGCGTGACAAAGGCTATTGGGCGGGGGGCGGCCAAGCTGCTGCACAATAGCGCCTATGCCGGGCGGCGCCCGGTTTTCCCTATTTACCGGAAGGCATTCATGTTTTTGCACCCCTTGCTGTTGAAACTCGCGCGCGGCGCCGCCGTGGCGGCCTTGAGCGTGGCGGCGTGCGCGCCCGCGCTGGCGCAAGACAAGCCCCTGCGCATCGGCGTGATTCCCAGCGTGGCGAACGAAGCCACCGAGCTGGCCATTGCCCAGGCCAAAAAGGAAGGGTTGGACGTCAAGCTGGTGGAGTTCAATGATTGGGTGCTGCCCAACATCGCCGTGGCCGATGGCTCGGTGGATGCCAACTTCTTTCAGCACGAGCCGTTCTTGCAGCTGTTCAACCAGCGCCGCAACGCCAACCTGACGCCCATCGCCTACGGCTACTCGACCACGATCGGCCTGTTTTCCAAGAAGCTGAAAAAGGGCGATACGGTGCCGGACGGCGCCACCATCGCTGTGCCGAATGACCCCGTCAACACGGGCCGCGCGTTGCTGCTGCTGGAATCCGTCGGGCTGATCAAGCTGAAGCCGGGTGTGGCGCATCAGGCCACGTTGCAGGACGTGGTGTCCAACCCGAAGCAGCTGAAGTTTGTGCAGATCGAAGGCTCGCAATCGGCGCGCACGTTTGACGACGTGACTGCGTCGGTGACGTACACCACGTTTGCCAAGCAGGCCGGCCTGAATGAAAAAGATGGTCTGGCGTTCGACAACACCGACCCGGAAAGCATTCGCCGCTATGCCATCCGCTGGGTGACCACGCCCGACAAGGCGCAAGACCCGCGCCTGTTGAAGTTCATTGCCATCTATCAGAATTCGCCGGAAGTGAAGAGCACGCTGAAGCGCCTGTACGGCGACCTGATTTCATTCCCCTGGTAAAGCGGGCTGGGGCGCCAGGTCAGGCGGCCGCTTCGCTGCGTGCGGCGCGGCGGCCGTTCAAGCGCCAGTGCAGGCTTAGCGCCGCAATACCGACGGCGGCCGACGCGCACAAGCCCAGCGCTTCAAACCCGGCATGGGTGTAGAGGGTGCCGGCCACCGCGGTGCCGACGCTGGCGCCCAGATAGGTCGTGCAGGTGTTCAACCCGAGCACCGCGCCGCGTTCTTCAGGCCGGGCGCGCGAGAGCAACAGCACCAGCAGGTTCAGGCTCAGTTGCGACGCCGCGCCCCATAGCGTGGCGATGGCGAGCACCGCCGCCAGCGAATGCGCAGCCGGCAACAAGCCCAGATAAACTAGCGCAATCGCCGCCAACGCCAGCGGCAAGGCACGGCGCGGCCCCAAGCGTTCGATCAAGGGCGCGCCCGCGATACCGGCCAGCAAGAACCCCGCACCATAGGCGAAAGCGATAAACCCCACTTGGCCGGCCGACAGCGCCAGCAGCGTGCGCACGTGATCCGCCAGAAAGGCATACACGCCGTAGAACGCCGACGAAAACGCCAGGCAGGCCAACAACAGAATCGGCACATCACGATACGACAAAGGCGCAAGCAGGCGCGACAAGCGCAACGGCGCGGCGTTTTCGGCGCGGCGCTCAGGCAGCGTGCGCAGGCCCAGCAAGGCAACCGTGCCGCACAAGGCCAGCACGCCGTACGTGGCGCGCCAGCCCACGGCGTCGGAAATCAGAGCAGACAACGGCACGCCTACTACCAGCGACACCGACCAGCCCGCGATCACGCGCCCAAGCGTGCGCGCCTCTTGACCCGGGGCCGCCACCAGCGACGCAGACCCATAAGCCGCAGGAAGAATGACGCCCGCCGCCGCGCCCGCCAGCGCTTGCGCCAGCGTCAGCACGATCCAGTGCGGCGCGGCGGCGGACAGAAGCAGGGCGGCAATCAGCGCCACCATCGCCCCTAATAGCGACCGGCGGATGCCGATGCGGTCGATGCGCCCGGCCAGGAAGAACGCGCTGGCCGCGGTGGCCGCGCCATAGGCGGAGATGGCTGTGCTGATCGTCAACGGGGACGTCGAGAAGGAACGCGCGACATCGCTCAAGATCGGGCTAAGCGCCAGGCCATTGGAGCCAACGACGCTAACGGCGAACATCAGGGCGGGTACGGACGAGGCCGCCCGGGGGTTTTGCTTGCTACGATTCTGCATGGCCCGAATTTTATTGGAATAAAATAAGGGTTAACTCCAATAATTCCTTATTCCATAAAAGTTCGAATGCCGTAAGGCAGAACCTGATTCCGATGGCAGACCTTGACGATCGCGACCGAAAACTATTAACGCTGCTGGCGGACGACGCGACGCCCAGCTACGCCGAATTGGGCAAATTACTGAACTTGTCCGCCCCGGCGGTGCACGAACGCGTCAAGCGATTGAAGCGTGACGGCCTGATCAAAGGCATTGCCGCCAAGCTGGACGGCGCACGCATTGGCCGGCCCTTGCTGGCGTTTGTGCACGTCGACACCAATAACTGGAGCATCACGCAACAAGTGCTGGGCCTGGCCGAGCTGACCGAGGTGGAAGAGATTCACACCATCACCGGCAAGAGCGCCATGCTGTTGAAGGTGCGCGTGCGCGACACCCAGGCGCTGGAACTGCTGCTGGCGCGCATTCATAAGATCGACGGCATCACCAACACCACCAGCGATATCGCGCTGACCAGTTATCTGGAACGTGGGCCGCTACCGGATACCGCGGGCTGATTTCCAGCGGGCATCGCGGGTATTTCGGGCATCGCCGGTATTTCGGGCATCGCCAGTATTTCGGGTATTGCGAAAGCGAAGGGCCGCGTTCTCAGACGCGGCCTTTTGCCGTGCGCAGGCGCAAGCGCGTGATTTCGGACGGCGCGCCCAGCCGCTTGGGCGGACCCCAGTAGCCGGTGCCACGGCTGGTGTACACCCACATCTTGCCCAGGCGATGCAAGCCGGCCGTGAACGGTTGCTGGAAGCGCACAAAGAACCCCCACGGAAAGAACTGGCCGCCGTGCGTGTGGCCGGACAGCTGCAAGGTATAGCCCACGGGTTCCGCGGCGGCGGCGCTGCGCGGCTGATGGGCCAGCAGGATCTTGGCGCAGGCGTCGGCGGGCGCGCCGGCTAACGCGGCCTTGGGGTTGCTGCGCTGCTGCGGGTCGAAGGCGCCGGCGCTGTAATCCGTGACGCCGGCCACCACCACGGGCAAGCCCGACGGATGAATCACCGCGTGTTCATTCATCAGCACGCGCAGGCCCATCCGGCGGAACTCGGCGACCCACGCCGCCGCGCCTGAATAATATTCATGGTTTCCGGTGACCAGATACACGCCGTAAGGCGCGCGCAGGGCGCCCAACGGACTGGCTTGCTCGGACAGATGCTCGACACTGCCATCGACCACATCGCCCGTGATGGCGATCACGTCGGGCAACTGTTCGTTCACGGCATCGACAATGGCCTGCACATAGCGCTTCTTGATGGTGGGGCCGACGTGAATATCGCTGATCTGCACGATGGTGAAACCGTCCAGGTCTTGCGGCAGGCCGGCCACAGGCACATCCACGTCCACCACACGCGCCAGGCGGCGCGCGTTATAGAAGCCGATCAGCGTGCTGGCCAGCGCCAGCACGGCAACCGTCCAGGCGCTGATGCTGCGAATCTGCATCCAGGGCAGCGCTGCGCCGATCACCAGATTCGCCAGCCACGTCAATAGCAGCACGACGTCGCGCACCACCGTCAACACGAAGAACGATGAGAACAGGCCCATCGCAATCAGCCCGACCCACGCAATGCGGTCGCCCCAGGGCGGGTTCACGGAGGAACGCGCCAGCATGCCCAGCGGAATCAGAATGCACGACAGCAGCAAGGCCAGGATGGCGGCGGCAGCGCCTGCGCCGCTGAGGAGCGCGTCGGGAATCAAGCGGGCGCCCACATAGACGTGGGCCAATGCCCCAAGCGTCAGAAAGCGCAGAAAAAACGAGGATTGGCGTAGGGACACGGCGCGGGCGAGAGGCGCGCCGGCCTTTTGACCCGGCGCGCACGTAGCAAAGGAAACGCCATTCTATGCCGGGCTAGCGTCCCCGGTTCATGGCAATGGGCCGGATGCGCCGGGCAAGCCGTCGCGCCATAGGAGGCTGGCGTCCATCTCCCGGACGCTGTTGATGCCCAGCATCGCCATGTTGCGGTCCACTTCGGCCCGCAGCAGGTTGATGGCGTGTGCGACGCCTGCCTGTCCGCCCACCGCCGACGCGTAGTTGAAAGGCCGGCCCACGAACACAAAGCGGGCGCCCAAGGCCAGCGCCTTGAGCACGTCGCCGCCCCGGCGCACGCCGCTATCCATCATCACCGCCATGCCGCCCGCCAAATCCACCACCGCTGGCAGCGCGCGTAGCGGGGATATCGCGCCATCCAGTTGGCGCCCGCCGTGGTTGGACACGATGATGCCGTCCGCGCCATGCTGGCGCGCCAACGCCGCATCGTGGGGATGCAGAATGCCCTTGATGATCAGCGTGCCGGGCCATTGGCGGCGGATGCGCGCCACATGCTCCCAGCTGAGATGGTCGCGCGCGGTGAAGTCGCGCAGCACCGACGCCGACACGATGGGCGCGCCGCGTGTCGCAAATGAATTCTCGAAGTGCGGCATGCCATGCGCCAGCAGCGTGCGCAGAAAGGTGCCGGCCAGCCAGCGCGGCCGCGTCAGGCCGTCCCAAGCCAAACGCAGGCTGGGCTTGAGTGGCGTGGAAAAACCCGTGCGCACATTGTTTTCGCGGTTGGCCGACACGGGGATGTCCACCGTCAGCACCAGCGTTTCGTAGCCAGCGCGGCGGGCGCGTTCGACCAGGGCGTCGATCTTCGCCGGGTCGCCCGGCAGATAGGCCTGGAACCAGGTGCCGGGCGCTTCCTGGATAACGTCTTCCAACGCAATGAGCGATGTGCCGCTAAGGATGGCCGGGATGTTCGCTTCGCGGGCGGCTCGGGCCTGAACCACGTCACCGCGATAGGCCGACAAGGCGCTGATACCCATTGGCGCTATGCCGAAGGGCGCGGCGTAGGTGCGGCCGAACAATTCGGTTTGCGTCGTGCGGTGCGACACATCGACCAGCACGCGGGGCGCAAAGCCGTACTGCGCGAACGCACGGCGGTTGTCTTGCAGTGATTGGTTGTCTTCCGCGGCCCCGACAACGTAGCCAAAGATGGGCCGCGGCAAGCGCTTGCGTGCGGCAGCTTCGAAATCGTCCAGGGACAACATGCGCGCAAGCGCGCGCGGCAAGGGCCGGGTGGTGGTGGCGCGGTCGGTGGCGCGATCGGGCGCGGTGGCGGGCAGGGCGTTGGATGTCATGGCGGGCCGGCAAAGCCCGTAATCTAGCAACGCCGCTTTATCGCTGAAAGCGAATTAATAAAGAAAACCTTATTCGCTTTTTGGCGCATAGATGCGCCGGGTGTCCGAAGTTCATTCAACTTGAGATTTGGTTCACTGAAGTTGGCCGTAACCTAGGCGGAAAGTACCTCGAGCCAGCAGACCGCTTCCGACCCAAAGCGGGCGCTCGGCAGCCCGCGAGAAAGCACAATTTTTAGCGATCTAGTCTGCTGAGCGATATCGAGTGCTGTCGCGTCCGTGCAGTCTTAGCGGTGGCAGCCTTCTTGCCTCCGTGTCGCGATCCACCAGGTATGGCGCGACGGCGCGGGTGAGTAGAGTGAACTTCATAAGCTCCTCGATGACGTCGACGAGGCGGTCGACGCGACGATCTCCTTTGGAGAATAGGGAGATTGAGTGCTCGCCCAAGAAGGGCGCTTCCGGCCCATTCCAGTGATCGAATATCCAGCTCTTGGTGAGCCGTCGGCCCACTCCAGCGCTTGACATACCGCGCTCTCACTCCACATGTCCGCCRCCGCAGATAGGCAAAACCGCCTCGTCGGCAAGCCGAGCGCACAGCGCAGTAAGTTATTGGCTCGAAAGCGCAGTGGTTGAAACAGCAAGTAACGTACTATCATGGGCTCGTGGCTCAGGCAGAGATATTCTGATCGGCAATCTAGCGCGAGACACCGCAATCTCAGGCTGTGCAGCCCGTTGCGTCACGAACGGTATAACCTAACGCAATAGCGAAGAAAACACTCAGACATTAGGGAAATTTGTTCAATGAGCAGCCGCGTCTCAATCTATCCCGAGTTAAAAAAATTAGATATTCGGGCGCGTAATCAGGTCAGAGCCATCGTAGCGTCCGAAGCGAAAGAGGGTGTTCGTATATTGAATTCGCTTCGCCAAAAGCGTTCGGTCCAAGAGTTAATACAGATAAATGTTGTTTTGAACGCGTTTGGTCAAGTGAGCAGCATATATTTGCCTCAACTGTTCCCGGCCCAGCCTGAGATCGAAGAAAATTATCGCCGGCTTCAGATATTGGCCCTTCCCAAGAAACTTGCGCTGATAGACGAATTATGTAAATTACACGCTAAAAAATTGAAATTGGCCGTCGATTTATTTCGGCACGTGAATTCTGCGATCTTGCAAGGTAATCTAACATTGGCCTCAAGGCTCATTGGAGAAACCTACGAACAAGCTGGAGCGAGCCATCTGTTGTTGCGTAAGGCAGCATTAGTGTCCGTAGTGAAAAAAGAAGAGGATGTTGTCCCTGAGGTTCATTCGTTCTTGGAGGATGCGGGCATAAGAACTAACAACTTGATATCTAGTTCTTTGGTCAATTGTTATCAAGACGGGCAAGATTTTTTGAGTATGAAGCGGTCTATGCTCAATCTTCCCAACAAGGGAGACCTAAATAGATTCACGCGTGATATTCTCAGGTTAGCGTTTCATCCGCACGGTAGAGATGCGGATGATTTTTCTGAGATTCTTCATAGCAGCATGCAATCTTCACTTCTTGACGCAATCGTCATTGCAAAGGTGAATCGACATTTTTTTGACTCGCGTGACTACGCTGGGCTACATGAAGTATTCGACCAATTTGAAGGCATCTCCGATTTATCAAGCATCGCGCGTCAGTACGTTGATGTCGAGGATGGTGAAGAGTTATTTTACAAGCGGTCCAGTGCTTGGCTAGAGAATGACCGTGTGGTTGAGTACCGCACTTTACAAGATCATTTCTACGACCTTCCAGAGTCGCCGTATATCGAATTAAGTCCGAGCCTCATAGCTCGAATTGGCGGGTGGGTGGCTGACATCACACTTGAAGAGCTGCCGTATACCCAGAAAATGACTCGTCATAACTGCGTGTATCTTTCTCGACTAGAACGTGATGGTTACACCACTCGTTCCGCCGTTTTCAATTACTTGGTGGCTAAGTGTGAGGGTTACGCAGATATTTCCGAAGACGGACTCATTATTCTGATGAGTTTGACCCGCGACCTTTCCAAAACTGTTAATCCAGCCTTTCTCAAAAATCTTGCTGCCTGCGCGTCGTCGCCAATTGTGAAGTTAATCTATTATTTACTTTTGGCGAGGAAAAGCAGGAACGAGGCGGACGATCATCAACTTCGCCGGATCCTGCAACACTTGGTGATAGAGCGCCACGACGGACGGCTGCCTGACTTTCTGTTGGCGGTCTCCACAAGATCGCGCGTGGTGGCGGAATACATGTATGAGGTGTTCACAGAGGATTTCATCGCCAAGCTCTCCAGAATCATTCCCACCGCATCTCAGATTACGGAGACACGAGCGGCGCTTCATCGTTTTATGGGAGACATGACCGGCGAGAGAATCTACCTAGACCGCGCCCGAACATTGCTTATCGACCATCAGATAAACAAGTTGAGGAACGAGATAGACGATAACAGAATCTATGTCGATGCAAGTCGCTTTCTGGAATGGATAAACGATGAGTTGATGCGCGAGTTAAATGCGGTATTAACGTCTATGGATCACGTAAGCCCTGGCGCTGGGGAGGTTAACCCACAAATGCTGCATATAATTAGCCGTTGCTATGCATCCTTCTGTGGTAGCACAGTTTTTGGCATTGCGTCCTACTTGGGCCGAAGAATCCGTCACGGCACGTTCAAAGGGCATTTGTATTCGTCACTTATTAATCTATCCAAGTCCCCGAAATACGAGGCGCTTTTGGGGGAGCCTCAGGTTAGGGAAATATGGGCGGCTTGGCAGGTTCGCTACGAGAATCTTATAAACGAGATAATCGTAAACAGGCTTCACGTGGAGTCGCCGAGCAAAAGACAGGCGCTCCTAAAACCCGATTTAGACGACCTTCACAAGATTGAAATCGCAAATGCTTGCGCCAAAGCCATGTGGCGCGACTACTCGGAGAGAAAAACATCCCAGGCCTTGCCGCAGATATTAGTGGAGTATTGCTGGCGGATGCTAGAGGTAGATCTTAGGAGTGTGAACGCGTTTCTGAAAGGAAAGAAACCCGAATTAATTGGATCAGATCTATTGGTAAAAATAAAGGCACATGCATTTCGCACGGATTTGGCTGCTGCCTTTTGTAGAGATCTCACGCATCATATAAATGAAAAACTAACAGCAATGTACGGTTGGTTTAAAAGACCTGTCAGCGTGTCGCCTAAAGCCTCGTTGCCCTTGTTGTTTAGAGCCGTCGTTGCAGAGGTTCAAGACACTTTTCCGAGTTTTTGTGTCGCTCAGGAAATTGAAGACGAAACCGATCTCGAGATTGTGGGTGGCCCGTATCACGTCCTGTATGATGCCTTCTATGTCGTAATATACAACGCAGCGAAACATGGGCATCCGAACGGCTCGGTAAGTCGACTTTTCAAGATAGTTAGGAATTCTGATGGCCGACAATCTGCAGCCAGCATCACTATATCCTCTCAGATTCGTGAAGGCGATTCGCCGGATTACGTTGGTTCGAGGTTGAAAGTTAATCCGGATGACAATCTCGAAAATGCGCAGGTTTCAGAAGACCGTAGTGGCATTCGTAAGCTTTATCAGCTTGCAAGGTCAGATCCGAATTTTTCCGTGGAATTTCTTGGGTGTGTGTCAAAACATGTGATTGTATCAATGTCCTACAAGCTCGAGCACTGACATGTATAAAGTTCTTCTCATCGAAGACGATAGCTTCAAAGCACTAAACATTCGAGAGTTCATCTGCAAAGTCATTGAAACGGCTGTCTTCGATGAGGTCGGAAGCTTGGTGGATGCGATTGATCGGGTGAACAGCAGTGTTTATGACCTCATCATGGTTGATATGGCCATCCCGAGCCACCAAAGTTTGCCGGGCGGAGGTGCCCCAATGTCGCTTTTGAGCGGCGGCCTTGAGATCCTCTTGGAACTGAAAGCTCTCGGACGCAAGGATCCCTGCGTCGTCGTGACACAATTTCACGAAGTGGAAGTCAGCGGCGTTCACTATCCCGTCCGTGATGCTGCTGCCGCGATCAGTGCTCTCATCGATTGTGAAGTTTTAGAATGCATCGAATATTCGGAAGAGAATGAAGCGTGGAAAACCGCTATTGCGAAAATTATAAAATAAAATGAAGATACTCATACTCGAAGATGAAAACCAAAAGTACGAGCAGATATTGGGTCAGGTGCAAGCGTGTGTGCCCGATTCGATCGTCGTCTGGGTTGCCAATTTTCAAGATTTTCATAAACAAATTGAACGAGAGAAATTCGACCTTGTAGTGGTCGATCTCGTCGTGCCCGCCTATCGCGGCATTGAAAAGACGGATTTGACAGCACAAATCATAGATGCGGTGCGAGATCATCATTGCCCAAATTGGCGAACGCCCGTGTTGGCGTTAACGCAGTTTGTAGGTGCGGCCGACGACAATTATCAAAATCTGAATTCCAAGGACATAACGATCGTTACGTTCGAGCCCGCGAATCAACTTTGGGTTGCACCGCTCAGAGAAAAAATTCAATCGTCTGTCCCTCCGCGCCGATTCGATTTCCTCATAATCTGCGCCTTGCCGAAGGAGGCGCAGGGATTTGAGGACGCTGGGTACAATCTGGGACCGCCGTTTGGTCTCCTTGGCCTCGAGCTGCGTACGATTACGATTGGTGATCGCAAGGGTGCTGTAGTTCTCGCACCTCGCATGGGGCTGGTTAGCTGCGCGATCGCCACGACAAAGGCGATTGATTATTTTCAGCCCGCATTGGTTTGCATGAGCGGCATTTGTGCGGGGATAGAAGGCAAGGCGAATATTTACGATATTGTTATTCCTGAGATTTGTCATCAACACGACGCGGGGAAATGGGGCGCGGATGGATTTGAACCCGAGCTATATAGTGTCCAAATTCCCCCCGACGTGCGGCTAAAACTCATAGAGATTATTCACGCCGGCGAATTTATGGAGGCGGTATGCAGAGATATACGGCCTGGGCGAAGTGAGTTGCCAGAAAACATGGAACATCTATCGCCGAAAGTCCTGTTGGCGCCGACGTCCAGCGGTAGTGCAGTCGTTGCGGACGATGAATTTTTGGCAACTATCAAAGCCCAACATCGGAAAGCTACCGCGTTCGAGATGGAGTCGTACGCACTGTACGAGACGGCACGCTTGTCGTCGTCGCAACCCAGGTTTTTCAGCGCCAAAGCAGTCGTAGACGACGGTGGCCCGCAGAAGGGCGATCATTTTCATAAAATTGCATGCCTTTTATCTGCCAGGGTGGTGTACGAACTCATTAGAAAAGGCATTTGATTTTCTTGATCGCCGCTCAATAGATGTGAATCCCCCCGACCCGCTCGCGGGCGAGAGCTTGGACATCTCTCGCTGCAAGGGCAACTATCGAACACCCTTGAAGTCAGACCGTCTCCTTCGGCACCTGACGGTAAAAATTCGTTGAGTGAGAGGTGGGCAGCAATATTTCACCAACCGCCTAACTGAGGAGCCGATAGTCAAAGGCCTGTTCGTGAGTCGAGCCGAAGTAGTAGAGAAGCTCGGCAAAATTACAGCAAGTCGGCCTGCTCCAGGAGGGGCCATTAGCTAGTCGAGAAGTCCTGCCGCACAAGGCTGAAACCATCAAACCTGTTTTTTCGTTCGCACTATGGTTGGTTTGGTGTGACTCTTGGAAGTTGAGTGACAGCTTTCAGTTACGACCACAGGCTGCTTCTGGCCGTAAGCAGACGTCCATGGCTGGAATGGGCGTCGCGTCGCGGGCTGGCGAGATGCAGCCATCTAGTGAATGTATATCGGATAGAAGCCCCAGCTTTCATACTTGCCGCATCGGCCCGCAGCAGTTCATACAGGGGATGCAGACGCTCACGCGCTTGCCGCCCCATCCCCCAGCCGCTCCGCGATCAGTGGCGGTACGACAGCGTTAACAGGGTGATGCGTCCATCGCCCAGCGCGACCGCGTTGCGTACTCCGCCTGCGTAATAGGGTTTGTCGAACAGGTTGTTCATGGTTAGCGCTGCGCGCCAGCGGCGCGCGTTATATGCCACGCCTGCGTCGGCAACGACATAGCCGGGGAGGTCATAGCCGTAGGTATAACGGCTTCCTTCACCGCGAAGCCCGCCGGTCAGTTCCCAGCCGGCCACGTCGCCGTGCATCCGATAGCGCGCAGTTAGATTGAAACTGTGACGCGGAACGCTGTTGAGGCGGGTATTGTTGGTGGACGGCTGCTGGCCGCCATCGTCAACGACGACGGCCGATAGATACGCGTATCCCCCCATCAGGCTCAGGCCGTCGGTCAGGTCCGTTGCCCATCCCAATTCCGCGCCGCGTGTGCGTTGCTTGCCGACCGCAATGCTGTAGCCGTCGTTCAGCGGATCGGATTGGAGAACATTGCGGCGCTCCAGATCGAACGCCGCCACGGTGATGCTGGTGGCGCCGTCGTTAAGGTCGAACTTCACGCCGGCTTCCCATTGCCTGCCGCTTTCCGGTTTGAATGTGCCGCCGTCTACGCTGGTGCCGCTGTTGGGATAGAACGACGTGGCGTAGCTGATATAAGGCCGCACGCCGGGCAGGACCTCGTACATCAATGCGCCTGAACCCGTGATGGCGTTATCGCTGCTGTCTTCGCGCGCCTGCGTGCGATGTTCCGTCGAATAAGTGGTGGCGCTGTCATGACGCAGGCCGAAGACCGCGTTCCATCGCTCTCCCAGCGCGATCTGGTCGCGGGCATACAGGCCAATCGAGCGCACGGTGGTGCTGCTGTCGGTGCGCGGATTGGCAGGGCAGTTGATGGCGCTGCCGTATACGGGTTGGTAGACGTCCAGGTCCCGCACCGAGCAGTTGTACGACAGGCTGTTCTCCCGGGTGCGCAGGTAATCCACGCCAACCGTGATGTCATGGCGGCCAAAGCCGGTTTCAAATCCGCGCTGTGCGTTGGTATCCAGCGTGATCGTGTCGCCGTCCCAGTGCTGGTCGGTGGCGGTGCGCCGCAGCGTTCGATTGTCCGCGCGCAAAAGGCCATTGGCGACCAACTGGCCATTGAGCGTAAATGACTGCCAGCGCGCGTTCTGGTTGACCGTCCAGCCATTGTCAAACCGATGCGTCAGCGCATAGCCCACGCGGCTTTGGTAGCCGCGATAGGGGTCCTGCCCGGGCTCGCCGGTAAAGCGGTCTCGGGGGATCTGGCCATTAGGATTTGACTGGACTGACCCGGCGACCGGCAATCCCTGCTGGCGGATGTAGCGGCGTTCCTGGTAGCTGGTGAGGATGGTGAAATCCGTTCGCGCGCCCAGATCCAAAGACAGCGAAGGGGCGATGAACCGATTCTTGAACCACACGTGGTCTGTTTCGTCATCCGAATTCATGGCCAACGCATTGATGCGAAATGCCGCCTTGCCGTTGTCCGACAGCGGCGTACCCATGTCCAGCGTAGCCTGCCGGAAATCGTGGCTGCCCACGGTGGTGGCCACTTCCGCAAAACTTTCGGCACGCGGGCGCTTGCTGGCCATGTTGACCAGGCCGCCGGGCAGGACCTGCCCATAAAGCAGCGAGGCGGGGCCCTTCAACACCTCTACCTGCTCCACGCCGAACAGTTGTTCGGCGATGCGGTTGCTTGCCGCTGTGCGCAGCCCGTCCAGGAACAAGGAATCCGAAGCGACCTGGCCGCGGATGATGAGGTCGTCCCAGCCGCGGCGGCCAAACTGATTGCTGACGACGCCGGGCACGTTATGTAGCGCGTCGGCCAGGGTCTGCGCCTGCTGCGCGTCCAGGACCGCCCGGGGCACCACGGTGATCGACTGCGGCGTCTTGGCCAGGGGAACCGACGACTTGGTGACCGTGGGCGGCGTGATAGGGTTGAACAGGCTTTCCTGGCCTGCGTCGTCGCCAGTTACGCGCACGGCGGGCAGTTCCACGGCGGAATCGGAGTTCTGTGCAACGGCGGCAAAGGAGGCGGCCAGCGCCAAGGCGGCAGCGAATGCCGGATAGGGATGCAAGGGCATGAAGGGACGGCAGGGGAGGTGAAGCGGTGGAGAGGATGCGCCACAGCGCGCTTTCTGAAAGCGCACCGCGATATGCGAATGAGAATAACAACGATTAATTATAAGCATTGCAATGCACGGCGAGCGCGGCAATGCGCTCGAAAATTTTGCCTTGCGATGTCTTCACATACTTTCATGCGTCATGCCGCCCGCGCGCACCCCGGTCTGCGTCTGCGCAGTCTGTCCGCGCCGCACGGCGAGCGCTTTGCGGCCGAGGCCCTTATGCGTCAGGACAATGGCGAATTGCTACGGGTGTGGGTGAATCCGCATACCGCGCAAGTGACTGGGCAATCCTCGTGGTGGAGCGCGCAACGATGGTTGCGGGACACGCATCGCAACCTCATGCTGCCCCCAGATTCGGCGTGCCGCTGGTCGCCCTGATGTCCATCCCGCTCCTGTTGATGCTGGCCAGCAGCCATTTCATCTACAAGCGCTGGTGGCGCGGCTTTCTGACATGGCCGCGCAAGGGAAAACCGCGATTGACCTGGGGTGATGTGCATCGGCTGGCCGGCGTCTGGAGTCTCGGTTTCATGCTGCTTATTGGCATGACTGCGTTCTGGTATCTGGTCGAGTCGCTGGGGGCGAAGGCGCCGCTTCTTCCCGCGATTGTGCAGCTCAAGGGCAATGCCAAGCACGCGCCGTTGGCGGCCGATGACGTCGACAGGGCAATCTCCGCGGCACAGGCGGCGTGGCCCGATCTGAAGATCTCCAGCTTGCGGCCGACCCCCAACGGGAAGGCCCTGTTGTTGGAAGGGCAGGCGAATGGATTGCTGTTGCGTGAGCGCGCCAACGTCA
This sequence comes from Achromobacter sp. 10T422, assembly GCF_056394065.1. NCBI lineage: Bacteria > Pseudomonadati > Pseudomonadota > Betaproteobacteria > Burkholderiales > Alcaligenaceae > Achromobacter > Achromobacter sp. 10T422. Next base: position 21,583 of record NZ_JBFTHD010000001.1, on the reverse strand, counting down.
TCGGTGTCGAGCTCGTTTCAGGCGAGATCCTGGGGCGCAACGGCGGGCAGGACATGAGTGTGCACCAGCGCAGCGGCGAGCTCGCGGACCCGATCCATTTCGGCACGTTCGGCGGGTGGCCTGTGCGCGTGCTGTGGTTCATTTTTGGGCTACTGTTGACCACGCTATCCCTGACGGGGGCGTATCTTTATGGCATCCGTGTTGCCGAGGCCATGCGGGCGGCACTCAAGCGGCGCGGTGCGCCAGCCGGCGCACCGCATTCCCGTGACCTGTCCGCCTGGGCCGTCGCGTGGTTATGTCAGGTCTTGGCCGCTGGCAGACGTTCGTCAACCGCGTCTAGCTCACAGCCGTTGTAGGGTAGGGCAGGCGCACTGGCATGGGGGCCTCGAGATGTGATGGTCCCAATCATCACCCAAGTTCAATGAACTTCGACACCGTGCGTTTCAGCCCGAAAACTTCGGCAAGGCCAGCAGTTCGCCCATGCGCACCGGACCCGTCACCGATGGGGTATCGGCCCAGCGGATTTTGTCAGGGCCGAACAGCACGATGGCGGTCGAGCCCAACTTGAAGCGGCCCATTTCCGCACCCTTGGCCAGATGGATCGGCGCACGCGCGGCGGCGTCATAGCGCACGGACTTCACGCGGCGCTTGAACGGGGTCACCAAGCCTGCCCAGACGGTTTCGATGGACGCAACGATCATCGCGCCCACCAGCACCACAGCCATGGGGCCATGTTCCGTGTCGAAGATGCAGACCACGCGTTCGTTGCGCGCGAACAGGCGCGGCACATTGCGGGCGGTCAGCGGGTTCACCGAGAACAAGCGGCCCGGCACATGCACCATCTCGCGCAGCGTGCCGGCTACCGGCATGTGGACGCGGTGATAGTCTTTCGGCGACAGATAGATGGTGGCGAATTCGCCACCCTGGAAGGGGGCAGCGCGTTCGGCGTCGCCGCCCAGCAAGTCCACCAGGCCGTAGTTGTGGCCCTTGGCCTGGAAGATGCGGCCTTGTTCGATGGCGCCCATCTGGCTGATGGCGCCGTCAGCCGGACAGAGCACCGAACCGGGCTCGTCGTCCAGCGGGCGCGCGTCGTCTTTGAGCGCACGCGTGAAGAAGTCATTGAAGCACTCGTAGGCCAACGGGTCTTCTTGCAAGGCCTGGCTCATGTCCACGCCGTACTTGCGGACAAAGCGCGAGATCATCCAATTCTTGACCGCGGGTTCCCGGCAGTCTGAGGCGTATCCGAAGAAGCGCGACACCAGGTGATGGGGCGCAAGATACTGGCTGGCGAGAAATAGTTGGTCTTTGATCGTCATCTACGAGCGCTGAAAAAACTCGTCCCGCGTACAGCGGGACGGGGTTGAAGGTTGCGTTGCAAGCCGTCTAGCGGAGACAGCTGCGTGCAATTCGCGGGATTGTAACGCGATCAGGCGGCTTTGGCGGCCAGCTTGGTCTTGTAGAGCCAGTCCTTGTAGTCGTCAAGGTCGCCATCGAACGGTTTGACGACGCCGTCGGCCACGATGATGAACTCATCGGTGGTGGCGCGCAGCAGATGGCGATCGTGCGAGACCAGCATCAACGTGCCTTCGAATTGCGCCAGCGCGGTGGTCAAGGCTTCGCGCGTTTCCAGGTCCAAGTGGTTGGTGGGCTCGTCCAGCAGCAGCAGGTTAGGACGCTGCCACACGATCAGCGCAAGCGCCAGGCGCGCCTTTTCGCCGCCGGAGAACGGCGCGATGGAGCTGGTGGCCATGTTGCCGTTGAAGTTGAAGCTGCCCAGAAAGTTGCGCAGCTCTTGTTCGCGCACGGTGGGCGCGATCTTCATCATGTGCCACAACGGCGATTCGTCGTGGCGCAACATTTCAACCTGATGCTGGGCGAAGTAGCCAATCGACAGGCCCTTGTTGAATTGTGTGTCGCCCGCCAACGATTCCAGATCGCCCGCGATGGTCTTGATGAACGTGGACTTGCCCGCGCCGTTGATACCCAGCAGCCCGATGCGCTGACCCGCTTGCAGCGAGAAATTGATGCCCGACACGATGATCTTGTCGGACACGGCTTGCGTGTTTTCGTCTTCCACGCGGTAACCCGCGCTGACCTTGTCCATGGTCAGCAACGGGTTGGGGGCGCGCAGCGGTTCGCGGAATTCGAACGAGAATTCGGCGGCGGCGCGCAACGGGGCCACTTCTTCCATGCGGGCCAAGGCCTTGATGCGGCTCTGCGCCTGACGCGCCTTGCTGGCCTGGGCCTTGAAGCGGTCAATGAACGATTGCAGGTGCGAACGTTGGCGCATCTGCTTTTCCATCATGCCGGCCGCCAATTCCAGCTGGGCGGCGCGTTGGCGTTCGAACGACGAGTAGTTGCCCGAATAGCGCTTGAGCTTGCGTTCGTCGATGTGGACGATGACGTTGACCACGCCGTCCAGGAAATCGCGATCGTGAGAGATCACGATGAGCGTGCCCGGGTAACGCTTGAGCCAGTCTTCCAGCCAGATGATGGCGTCCAGGTCCAAGTGGTTGGTGGGCTCGTCCAGCAGCAGCAGGTCGGACGGGCACATCAGCGCTTGCGCCAGGTTCAGGCGCATGCGCCAGCCGCCGGAAAAGCTTGTCAGCGGCAGATGCATCTGTGCTTGCGTGAAGCCCAGGCCGGTCAGCAGCTGTTCGGCGCGCGAGTGCACCGTGTAGGCGTCGGCGTCGGCCAGCGCGGCGTAGATGTCGCCCATGCGCAGGCCGTTCTCGGCGCTTTCGGGTTCGGCTTCCAGCGCGGCGAGTTCCGCTTCCAGCTTGCGCAACGTGACGTCGCCGTCGATGGCGTATTCGATGGCGGGGCGGTCAAGCGCGGGGGTTTCCTGCGCAACATAGGCCATGCGCCAGCTGGACGGGTAGTCGAGATCGCCTTGGTCGGCGTGCAGCGTGCCGCGCAAAAGGCCGAACAGGCTGGACTTGCCGGCGCCGTTGGCGCCGATCAGGCCGATCTTGTCGCCGGGGTTCAAGAGCAGGTCGACCTTGTCGAGCAAGGGCTTGACGCCGCGCATGAGTGAAACTTGTTGGAAGCGGATCATGAATCTTGGGGCAGGGGGTGGCGCGGCAACCGCGCGGCAAGGCTCCCGCCACAATGGCGCGGCGCAAAAAAGGGAACCGGAGAGGGTTCGCGCCATGCCGGGAACTTGCTTGGGGCTATCGGGCGCGAAAGGCGAAGGGACGGGACGCCGGATAAGCGCGTCGTCGGATCGTGGGCAGTATTGTACCGGGCCGCGCGCCTCAGCGCATCGGGCGGTGGAAAACGGGGCGGAATTGCCCCAGGAAGGGGGGGGCGATGCGGCGCGTGGAAGCGGCTATGCCTCAGGCAAGGCAAGCTGTGCCGCAGTCAAGGCAAACTGTGCCGCAGGCAAGGCAAGCGATGCCTCAGACAAGGCAAGCTATGCCGCGGCGATGGCGGCGGCCAGCGTCAGCACCCGTTCCGCTTCTTGCGCGTGCAGGTTTTCCACCAAGGCGCCATCGACCACGGCAACGCCCAAGCCGGCGGCTTGCGCGGCGCGCCAGGCGTCCAGCCGTTTGCGCGCTGTGGCCAATTCATCTTCCGTGGGCGCGAATGCCGCATTGGCTGGGGCGATTTGCTTGGGATGGATCAGCGTCTTGCCGTCAAAGCCCTGATCGCGCCCTTGGCGGCACGCGGCTTCCAGGCCCGCGTCGTCCTGCAAGTCCAGATGCACGCCATCCAGCACGGCCAATCCGTGCGCGCGCGCGGCCATCACGGCCAACGAACGCGCCAGCAACGTTTCTTCGCGGCCAGGCGTGTGGCGCGCGTGCAGGTCTTTCACCAGGTCTGACGTGCCGACGACAATGGCGGCCAAGCGGGCGTGGCCGCCCGCAATCGCGTCCAGACGCAGAAAGCCCAACGGCGTTTCAGCCATGGCCCAGAGCGGCAAATCCGGCGGCGCGCCGGCTGCGTTCAGCGCATCAGCCAAAGCCGTTAGCTGCGCGGCGGATTGCACCTTGGGCAGCAACACCGCATGCGCGCCGGCCTGAGCGATGGCGTTGATGTCGTCGTGGCCCCAGGGCGTGTCCAGTGCGTTGATGCGCACGATGCATTCACGGCGTCCATATCCGCCTTCTCGCAAGGCGGCGGCCACTTGTTCGCGGGCCTGCGTCTTGGCGTCGGGCGCAACGGCGTCTTCCAGGTCAAGAATCAGCGCGTCGGCATCCAGGCTGCGGGCCTTGTCCAGCGCACGTGCATTGGCGCCGGGCATGTAAAGCACCGAGCGGCGGGGGCGGATGGGAAGCGTCATGGGATGCGGATCAGGGTTTGAGGTTGCCAACAATCTGCACCGGCGTCGTGCAGACATAGCCCACGCCATACACCGTGCGGATGCCGATGTCGCCGCCCGCCAGCGCGCGCAGCTTGCGGCGCAGCCGGTGCATGTGCGCGTCCAGGCGGTGCGTGTCGTAGGCGTCGGCGCTGGCGCCCAGCGCTTCAACAAGACGCCCGCGCGTCAAGGGCAGCGGCGCGGCCTGGATCAGGGCGCCGATCAGCCGGCTTTCGGTATCGGTGATGTCCACGCACACTTGGCCGGGCGATGTCAGCATGCGCCGCGCGGGGTCAAAGCGCCAGGTGTCAGACTGAGCGTCGTCAGCCGCAGGCACGACGCGCAAGCGGCGCGACAAGGACACCAGCGTTGCGCCCAATTCATTCAGGTTGACGGGCTTGGTCAGGTAGTGGTCGGCGCCCAGACTCAGGCCCGACACCTTGTCTTCGCTGAGCAAGCGGCCGGTGAGCATGATGATGCCCATCGCCGGATACGTGGTGCGTAGATGCGACACGCGCGTCAGCGCATCGCCGTCGGGCAGCATGGCGTCCAGCACCAGGATGCCGGGCGTGACGCTCAACAGCAACTGATCCAGTTCCGCCAGCGAACCCGCGGTGAGGATGACTTTGTCCAGACCCAGGTCGTGGATGTATTCGGCGATGGTGTCGCGCCAGTCTCCGTGGTCGTCAACGACGATGATCGTCACGGTGTCGCCGCTTGCGTGTGCACGCAAAGCGCTCCAAGGGCAAACACGCTTTTCGCTCCTGACATGCTGGGTTTCTTGGTGTGGGGACGGTTCGCTTGCGCGGGGGGCAACGCCGAATGGGTGATACGGGGATGATACGTTTCGTATCGTTGATGTTTGCGGAGAATATCATCATCGACGATGCGGCGGCGCGGCAAACCAGACGGATGTGATCCAAGCCCTGCGCAAACAGCGCCTGATCAAAAAATGCGCAGCCCGTTGCGCATCGCCCGAACGGCCATCCACCGTGCTTGCGGGCGAGTTTTATCCACAGAAATTGTGGATAAAACTCACTCCACTGGCGCCATCCGATTTATGTAGGCAGGTATTCCACTGGCACCCCTTGTGGCACCTTGCGCATGCGGTCGCGTTCGATGCGCGCCGAGGCGAAGCGGGTCTTGCGTGCCGCCGCGTTCTGCAGCAGGACGGACAGCACGGCGCCCTTGTCCTGAATCCACTGCGTTTTGCCCCGCAGCAATTTCATCGCGTTCTCAGCCGTGCCCAGACGATACGACATGGCGTTGATCTGCACGGACGTCTTGCCGTTGAACGCATCAGGCTCGTGTTCGGTGATGGCGGCAGCATCCAGATTGCCGCTTTCATGGTCGACGCGATAGATGAACTTCAGGCCGCTATGCGGGTCTTGCGCCACGACAAGTTTGTCGGAACCCGATATGTCCGACAGCATGCCGATGACAAGGGATTCGACCAGCTGGTTGCCCCGCTGTTCTTCCGTGTAGATAAAAATGCTGTGCCGGGACTGGGCGCCGGCGGCCGGGAGGAGGGGAGAACTATCCATACCTGACTTGAAAAAGGCGGGGCGGACAATGGCGTCCGATGATCCACCGGTGCTGCGGTACTGCATCGACGGCGCCGCTTGCAGAAATGCGGAACCGCCTGTGAAAAGAACAATGCGCGCGGGTTACGCCGAGCGATGCATCCGCGCCATCAGACGCGCTTTGACGGACGGCCAGTCGTCATCCAGGATGGCGAAATAGACCATGTCGCGGGCGCGCCCCGATTGCGCGATCAGATGCTTGCGAAACACGCCTTCTTCGATGCCGCCGATGCGCAGAATGGCCTGCCGCGACTGCGTGTTGCTCAATTCCGTTTTGAAGACCACGCGCATGATACCAATTGTTTCAAAGGCGTGCTGCAATAACAGGAATTTTGCTTCCGAGTTGGCGCCCGAACGGTGGCTGGCGGGCGTCAGCCACGTCGCGCCGATCTCCAGCCGTTTGTGCGCCAGCGCAATATCCATATAGCGCGTGGCGCCTATGATCTGGCCGGTGCTTTGCTGCACGATGACAAAGGGCAGACAGGCCCCGTCGCGCCAGCCGGCCAGCGCCCGTTCCACATAACGCCGCATATCGTCGGACGTGGCGACGGGCTCGGGCTGCAAGCGCCACAGCTCAGGATGCAGGCCCACCGCCGCCAGCGCATCGGCATGATGCAGGGCCATGGGTTCCAGGCGCACGATGTCGCCGTGAAGCGTGACGGGCTGCAAAGGGGGAAGGGGCATGGTGCGGTCCTGATGCGGGTCCGGGGGCGGTCGTGGCGCTAGGGAATAGCGCTAGGGAATGGCGCTAAGGCATAGACAATGAAGCATGCAAAGCCATGGCGAATTCTACGCGCGCAATGTCTTGCCGAACACGTGGGGCTGGCGCAGAATTCGGCGCATGAAAACAGACGTTGTGGTTCTAGGCGCGGGCATCGTGGGCGTGAGTACGGCGCTGCATTTGCAGGCGCGCGGCCGTTCCGTGGTGCTGCTGGACCGGCGCGGCCCCGGTGAAGAAACCAGCTACGGCAATGCGGGCCTGATCGAACGGGCCAGCGTCATTCCGTACGCCTTTCCGCGTGACTGGCGCAGCCTGTGGCGCTATGCGCGCAACAATACGCCGGACGTGAGCTATCACCCCCGCTTTCTGCCCCGCATCGCGCCGTGGCTGCTGCGCTACTGGTGGCATTCATCGCCCACCCGGCTGGCGCGTGCGGCGGACGCCATGCTGCCGCTGATCGAACGCAGCGTGGCCGAGCATGACGCGCTTAAAGACGACGCCAACATCACCCACCTGTTTCGCCGTAATGGCTGGATCGATGGCGCCCGCACCGAGGCCGGCATGACGCGCGCCATTGCCGAAGCCGAAGCCCTGTCGCCCTACGGCCTGAACTATCGCGTGCTGGATCGCCAGGCGTTGACGGCGCTTGAGCCGTCGCTGTCATCGCGCATGGTGGGCGCGGTGCATTGGTTGGACCCGGTGAATGTGTCTGATCCAGGCGCGGTAACGCGGGGCTATGCCGCCCTGTTCCAGAAGCGCGGCGGCCAACTGGTGCGGGGCGATGCCCGCAGTTTGAAGGCGGCGGGCAAGGGCTGGCAGGTGCAAAGCGTACAGGGGATGGTCGACGCCCGCGATGTGGTGGTAGCGCTGGGGCCGTGGTCGGCCGACCTGTTGCGCCCGCTGGGCTACCGCATTCCGATGGCGGTCAAGCGCGGTTATCACCAGCACTACACGCTGGAAGACGGCGCGGCCTTGTCGCACCCCGTGGCGGATATCGATAGCGGTTTCGTGGTGACGCCGATGACGTTGGGCGTGCGGTTGACGACGGGCGCCGAGTTCGCGTCCCGCGATGCGCCGCCGTCACCGATCCAGATCCAACGCACGCGCGCGTTGGCAGGCCAGTTGCTGCCGCTGGGGGCGGCCGTGGAAAAAGAACCGTGGATGGGGTGCCGGCCTTGCATGCCCGACATGCGCCCCGTCATCGGGCCTGCGCCCAAGCATCCGGGCTTGTGGATGGCGTTCGGCCACGCGCACCATGGCTTCACGCTGGGGCCGGTGACCGGCAAGCTGATGGCCAGCTTGATCACGGGGCAGGCGCCGGATATGGACCCGGCGCCTTACGCGCTACGCCGCTAGTAGCGCGTAGGGCGGGGGGCACCGGAGCGGTACCTCGCGGCGGTACCCCGAGGCTGCAACCCCGGGGCCGCAATGCCATTAACGCGACGCCGCCGCCTTTTCGCGGCGCTGACGCACGGCCAGCGCCAGCGTGTCCAGCACGGGCTCGGTCTGGGACCAGCCCAGGCAAGCGTCCGTGATCGACACGCCACGGCGCAGCGGCTGGCCCGGCTTCAAGTCCTGGCGGCCTTCTTCAAGATGGCTTTCGATCATGACGCCGGTGATGCGGGCGTCGCCCTGGGCGAGCTGCGCGGCGATATCGTTGGCCACATCAATCTGGCGCAAGTGGGACTTGTTGGAGTTGGCGTGCGAGCAGTCGATCATGACCTGTTCGCGCTGGCCGGCGGCCCGCAGCGCGGCGCAACACGCGTCCACGCTGGCGGCGTCGTAGTTGGGGCCTTGCTTGCCGCCGCGCAGGATCACGTGCGTGTCCTGGTTGCCGCGCGTTTCGAAAATGGCGGCCATGCCCATCTTGGTCATGCCCATGAACGCATGCTTGGCGCTGGCGGCGACCATGGCGTCGGCTGCAATCTGCACGCCGCCGTCGGTGCCGTTCTTGAAGCCCAGCGGGCAGCTCAAGCCAGAGCTCAGTTGGCGGTGGCTGGGGCTTTCGGTGGTGCGCGCGCCGATGGCGCCCCAGGCGATCAGGTCAGCGATGTACTGCGGGCTGAGCAAGTCCAGGAATTCGGTGGCAATCGGCAGGCCCAGGCCGCTGATGTCCAGCAGCAGTTCACGGGCGCGGCGCAGGCCTTCGTTGATGCGGAAGCTGCCATCCAGGCGCGGGTCATTGATGTAGCCCTTCCAGCCCACGGTGGTGCGCGGCTTTTCGAAATACACGCGCATGACGATCAGCAGGTCTTTCTTGTGCTGGTCCACGGCGGCGCGCAATTGGCGGGCGTAATCCATGGCTTGGCCATGGTCGTGAATGGAGCAGGGGCCCACGACGATCAGCAGGCGGTCGTCACGGCCGTGCAGCACGTCGGCGATTTCGGCGCGGCTTTGCTCGACGAGTGTCTGGATGGCGGGGGAAACGGGCAGCTCGTCCTGCAGCAACGCGGGCGAAATCAGCGGACGCACGGCGCTGATGCGGGTGTCGTCGGTGCGCGTGTTGTCCTGGGTCGAGTCGGCCGTGCCGACCTCGCGGTCGTGCTGGGGGTCGTCAATGCGGGTCAAGGGATGCTCCGTGCCGTAGATGCGAAAAGACGTCCATTATCGCACTGGCGGGCGACGCGCGCGCCGGAAGGCGGCGTCCGTCCGGAGGAAGCCGGTGCGCTGCCTTCGGACAACGGGCCGCGCCGATGGCGGGAAGTTGGTCCCAAACCTACGCCTATCGGCCCGGAAATTGCATTAACCCTTTTCCAATCACGACAGAGTCGACGCGGATGCCGTAGGATTGAGTCCGGAAAGTTCAAGCGGCTGCCTGCAGAGGCCCCGCCCTATAAGCTAGGACGGAACGTAATGCCTAAAACCGAAGCCGGAGGCACCCGACGGATTCTTCTGGTCGAAGATCACCCCGTCGAACGCGCATATCTGCAGAACATGCTGCTGGCGTTGGGCTATCGGCGCGTGGCGGGCGTGGGCAGCAGCACCGAAGCCGTCAGCGCGCTGGGGCGGCAATTCTATGATCTGGTGATCAGCGACATCGTCATGAGTGACGGCGATGGCACGCACCTGCCCAATGAATTGCGCCGGCTGGTGGACGTGGGCCGCTTGAAAAGCATGCCGCCCATCATCTGGATCAGCAGTTTGGCCGACGAATTGCTGGAGTCCCACGTCAGGCTGGCGTTGCAGGCCGGTTGCCCGTCGGCGCAGGCGCTGTCCAAACCGGTTTCGCGCACGGCCATGCAGCAGGCCATCAAGGTTGCGCTGGCCGCGGAAGACGTGGCCTCGCCGCGCCAGCAGTCGGTCCGGCGCGAAGTGATCGAAGCGGAATTGGGGCGGGCGCTGATCACCGGCGAGGGCATGAGCGTGGTGCTGCAACCCCAAATGAGCCTGTCAACGGGCGAGGTCTTGGCGGCCGAAGCGCTGTCGCGCTGGGACCATCCCACGCTCGGCCCCATTGCCGCAGCCGACTTCGTGCCGGCCGCGCATCGTCTGGGCATGGACCGGATGTTGTTCCTTCGGGTGACAGATCGCGTTATTGAAGTGTTGCAGCGCATGCACGACGAGGACATCGCCGTGCCAATCGCCATCAATGCGTCGTCCTCCACGCTGTGCTCGCGCGATATGGCGGCGCTGCTTGAAAAGCGGGTCGCGCAGGCCGGCCTGCCCGCCAGGCTGGTAAAGATCGAACTGACCGAAGACGAGCCCGTCAATGACTGGCTGGCGCTGTCGTCCGTGCTGAATCTGTTGCGCGTGCGGGGTTTCGAACTGGCCATGGATGACTTCGGCGCCGGCATCGCGTCGATGCGCCTGTTCTCGGCCATGCCGTTTACTGAACTGAAGATCGACCGGGATTTTATCGTGCACATGCACCGTGAAGCGGCGTCGCGCGCGGTGGTGGCGGCCGCCATCGAAATGGGCCGCGTACTAGGCCGGCGCGTGGTCGCCGAAGGCGTCGAACAAGAACGCGACCTGCAACTGCTGCGTGAGCTGGGTTGCGACGTGGCCCAGGGGTACGGGCTGTGCCTGCCGCTGGAGGCCGACGCCTTCATCGATTTCTGCCGCAGCCATTGAAAAGCAACAAGGCGGCCAGAATGCAACAAGGCGGCCAGAATGTGGTCGCCTTATTGCGTGCCGCCCCTGAAGGGCGGTACTCAGATGCCCGAAACGTCGATATCGCCCGGGTAGTCGATCGAGAACTTCAGGACGGTTTCGCGGGACTTGCCCGGCTCCATTTCCCATTCCCAGACGAGCTTGCCGTCTTCTTCGCGCTTGACGTCGCGGTCGGCGGGCGACAGCAGCTTGACCACGATCTTCTCGTTGCGGGAGACGGGCAGGCGATCCTTGAACGACACCTGTTCCTTGGTTGCCTTATTGTTCTTCACGGTGATCTTGTATTCGTAAGTCACGCGTTTTCCGCTACCCGAAAAGCCCGTGCTTTCCGTAAAGCGGTTGACCAGCTGGCGCTTGATCGAAATGCCGTCGTCCGCACCCAGCGCCAGCTCGACCTTTTCGCCCGGCATCACGGCTTTCATGGCGCTTGAGGCCACGAACGCGTCGTCCAGGAACGTGTTCAAGGGGCCGGGCAGGAAGGGAAAGTCGGTGTTGTTGCTGGCCTGAGCGGTCAGGAAAACCGCTTCACGCAGGCCTGGCGAGGCCTGGTACTGCAACGTCGCCGGCAGCTTGGCGCTGGCGATCGCGACGCGTTGCGACGTGTTGTCCGAGGGCAGGGTCGCCGGGTTCCGGATCTGGAACGACGCGCTGGTGGCATCGTTCTGCAATTGGGATGTCGTGACCTCGATCGCCTCGGCCGCGGGTTCAGCCATGGCGGCATCCGCATAGGCCTGCGGCGCGGGGCGCATGCGCTTTTGCATCATTTCGCCCGCCACGGAGGGGGCGGGTGCGGCGACCGGACGGGGAGGTGGCGGCGGCGCGGGCGGGGGCGCCACGTCAATGATCCACGGTTGCAGCGCCGGTGCGCCGCCGCCCAGCGCGGGCCGCGCGGTGGACAGCGTGAGCTTCACGTTGTTCCAGTCTTCGCCGGTGTTCTGGCGGATCACACCGAAATAGCCCAGATCGACATTGCGGTCGGCGGGGCGCAGGCGGGCATCGTAGGCCGGCGTCCAGCGAGCGCCACCCACGGCGTACGACACGGCCAGATCCACCTTGCCCGCGCGCGCCAGGTTCACGCGCAGCGTGACCGTTTTCGTGCGGCGGCTCAATTGCCCCTGCACGACATTCAGCTGGCTCTGCAAGGCGTTCAGCTCGCGTTCCATCACGGCTTTGCGCTCGGCCACCTGGCGCAAGCTGGCCAGCGTCTTGCTCAGGGTGTCGGCGCTAAGCGTCTGAATGGCTTTGAGTTCGTCTAGCGTCAGGCGCGCACCGTCTTTGGACGGCTCGGTGGCGCCGCGCTGCATCATCAGAACCAGTTCACGCTGGTTGTCCAGTACGGTGGCTTCATCGTCCAGCTCGGCCAACTGGCCTTCCAGCTTGCGCACCTGTTCCTGCAGCGTCCGCACGCGCTCGTTCGGGGTGTCAGCTAGAAACGCGTCACGCACCTTGACGTCAAGCAGCGCCGCCTGGCCGGTGCTCTTGGCCGAGACCTGCAAGGAATTCTCTTGCAGCGTGGCGGGCAGGTTCTCTAGCACCAGTTCATGTTCACCGGCAGCAAGGTCACTGGTGGCGGTGCGCGTCACCACGGCGCGGTCCTGGTAGACCGTCACCGCGCCAATGGAAGAGGCCAGCCCGGCCGCCGCGCCCAGGCCAGGAATCGTTGCGATGGCCAAGGCCAGGAGGGTACGTCGCACTAGGTCACCTTTAGGAAGGTTGATTCGTTGAGTTGGTCCGCGACATCCGTGCCGGATGTCAGGGACGGATCGCCAATAGCGCGCCAATTTACTCCGCCGTGCGTTCAGCGGGTTTACAGGAAGTGACAAACGCGACAGGGCAATACCGCCCCAATTTTGCTTGCACTCAATTGCGCTCCGGATGCGCCAGCCGGCGGAGCATGTCGACGGCGTTGACGGCCGCGATCGAGCGGTCGTGCCGGCGATACGCCATGTCCAGCAAGGCGTGGGGCGCGTCGCCCTTGATGGGCCGGTATTCGATGCCTTCCGCACCCATGTGCCGCATCGCGGCCGGCACCACCGAAATGCCCACGCCCGCGGCCACCAAACTAACAATTGACGCCATTTGCGGCGCCTCTTGTATGACGCGCGGCGCAAAGCCCGCGCGCTGGCAAGCGGATTGGATGGCGTCGTACAGCCCCGCACCAATGGGGCGCGGGTACAACACGAAATCCTCGTCCGCCAGCGCCGCGATCGGCACGCTGCGGCGCCGGCTCAAGGGGTGGTCTGGGGGCAGGGCGACGAGCATGGGTTCGTCCAGGACGCGTTCGGATTCAAACTCCGGGTCCAGCAAATAGGGGGGCCGCACAAACGCGACATCCACTTCGCCCAGCCGCAGGCCGCGCAGCAGTGAAATGGTGTTGCTTTCGGTGAGGGTGACGCGGACATCGGGATAACGGTCGCGATAGGCGCGAATGGCGCGCGGCAGGTAAGGGTGGAACACGGCCGACGCGGTAAAGCCGACGGTGATGGCGCCGCGCTCGCCACGCCCCAGGCGGCGGGCGGTGTCGATGGCCCGATCCGCGCCGGCCAGAATGGCGCGTGCGTCTTCCAGAAACTGCGCGCCGGCTTCCGTCAACGCGATGCCGCGCGGCAGCCGCAGAAACAGAGGCGTGCCGATCTCGCGTTCCAGCTGCTGAATCTGCTGGCTAAGCGGCGGTTGCCCGATCCCCAGCCGCGCCGCCGCCCGCGTGAAATGCAGCTCTTCGGCAACGGCCGTGAAATAGCGCAAGTGGCGGAGTTCCATCGTTTTAAAATATAGGTGGGGTGGGTTTCATATATTGGACATATGCAGGGGAAAAGTCTACTTTTACTGCACGGGCTACATGCCCGTTGTCATTCGAGAACCCTGATGTCTACCCCCTCTGCCAGTTCCTCCACCGCCGCATCGCCCGAATACCTGGCGCGCGGCACGCCTGGGCTGCGCCGCGCCCAATGGGCCTTGTTCGCCGCCGGCTTTTCCACCTTCTCCTTGTTGTATTGCGTGCAGCCGCTGATGCCGATGTTCACCGGCGCGTTCGGCGTATCGCCCGCGCAAAGCAGCCTGGTTCTTTCGCTATGCACGGGCCTGTTGGCCATTGCGATCTTCTTTGTGGGCCTGTTTTCGCAAGCCTTGCCGCGCAAACGCATCATGGCGCTGTCACTCTTCGCGTCGGCCGTGCTTGGCACCATCGCTGCCGTGGCGCCGGATTGGCACAGTCTGCTGGCGCTGCGCGCCTTGCAGGGCGTAGCGATGGGCGGCGTACCCGCCGTCGCCATGGCCTACTTGGCTGAAGAAGTCGAGCCGGACACGCTGGGCTTCGTCATGGGCCTGTACATCAGCGGAAGCGCGTTCGGCGGCTTGTCTGGCCGCGTGATCACGGGCTTGGTGTCTGACCACTTTGGCTGGCGCGCGGCAATGGGCACGTTGGGCGTGCTGGGTATCGTGGCGGCGGTGCTGTTCGTGTGGCTGCTGCCCGCGTCGCGCCGCTTCACGCCGCAACGCGGCCGGGGTTGGGCGGGCGTGTTGGGCGACATGCGCGCCGGTGTCGGCACCCACATGAAGAATGGTCCGCTGTGCGCCTTGTTTGCGATGGGCGGCCTGCTGATGGGCGCCTTCGTCACGGTCTACAACTACGTGGGCTTTCGCCTGCTGTTGCCGCCGTTCTCGCTCAGCCAAACGTTCATCGGCTTCATCTTTGTGGTGTACCTGGTGGGCATCTTCGCCTCGACGTTCTTCGGCCGGCTCGCTGACCGCCACGGCCGCGGCCCCATGCTGTCCGCCGCCACCGGCCTGGCGCTGGCGGGCTTGCTGCTGACCTTGTCCGATTCCCTTGGAGTGCTGATCGCCGGCATCGTGCTGTTCACCTTCGGCTTCTTCGCGGCGCACGCCGTAGCCAGCGGCTGGGTCGGCCAGATGGCGCGCGGCTACAAGGCACTGGGCGCATCGCTGTACCTGCTGGTGTACTACGTGGGTTCCAGCGTACTGGGCGCCTGGGGCGGCCACTTCTGGGCCGCAAGCCAATGGCCGGGCGTCGCCGCGATGGCGGGCGGGCTGCTGACGCTGGCGCTGGTCATCAGCGCGGGGCTCGTGTGGCGCACGGGCGGGGTTCGCGGTGCCGATTCCAATCATCCCGCGGTACTGCGCGGCTGAACCTGCCGGCCGCGATGGTCGACAAAGATCACGCCTTTGTCCATGCCGACGTAGCGGTAGAAGTAGCGAGTGCTGGATTTGACGGGGCGGGTGTCGTAGGCGGACAGGTCAGCGCCGGGCGCGCATAGGCGTTCGACTTCCTCGGGCCAGCGGAAGGAATTGGCTTTGTGCTTGATCCAGCGGTCTAGGAGGGGTTTGAGGCTGAAGAGGTTGAAGCAGATATCCCAGATAAGGAAGATGTCGCTGAGCTTGCCTGTTCGAACGACTGGATTGTCTCCGGTGGGTTTGTCGACTAATCCGTCTTTGACCCATTCGGGTTTGGGTTGAATGGCGTCCAGCCCGTGTTCCATGTAGCGGCGGATGAATTCCAGACGGGTAAGGTTGCCGTCCAGGGAGTGGTCGTGCGCGTCGAACTCTCCTCCGACAATAAACGGCACTTTCCTTGTCCTTACGCGCTCGGGGTCCAAATCAGGTTGGCTCATGATTTCGGCATACGGAACAGGAAAGTACAGACGCAAGCGATAGTCATGACCGATCTCGGTGTATGGCCTGACATCGCGCCAAGGGACATGAACGACGTAATCGCCGTAGGTCACGTGCACCAGCTGGGCTTGCCGATTGAACCGAATTCGGCTTTGAGCCATTCCCGTTCCCATCCAAAGAAAGAACCAGGCCATGAGAAAAAATGGGATGCAAATCAATGCGCCCCTGATGTGGAACTCCCCAAACAAGGGCGCCAGGACGAAGACGATTAGCAGTGACATGGGAACACCCAGTGTGGACAATTGCATCAGGAACGTGATCTGGCCTTCCACTCGGGGTTCTATATAGCGATCGTTGAATTGCGCCGGGTCGGAAACATCGTCAAAAAAGCAGACTTTGTCTGGCTCCATGGCGTAGGAGATATCCGGCAACGCGGCGTGATCGATACGTGCGTCCAGCGCTGCGCATTGGCGGATGAATTCCACCTTGGCGTCGGGGACGGTAGCAGGGTCGATGATGCGGAGTGGCTTGGTGGCCATGCTGCTTAAGCCCCGCTGCTGCGCGGCTGAACCTGCCGGCCTCGATGGTCGACAAAGATCACGCCCTTGTCCATGCCGACGTACCGGTAGAAATAGCGGGTGCTGGATTTGACGGGGCGGGTGTCGTAGGCGGACAGGTCAGCGCCGGGCGCGCATAGGCGCTCGACTTCTTCGGGCCAGCGGAATGAGTTGGCTTTGTGCTTGATCCAGCGGTCTAGCAGGGGTTTGAGGCTGATGAGGTTGAAGCAAATATCCCAGATAAGGAAGATGTCGCTGAGCTTGCCTGTTCGAACGACTGGATTGTCACCGGTGGGCTTGTCGACTAATCCTTCTTTGACCCACCTGGGGTTTGGCTGGATCGCGTCTAGGCCGTGTTCCATATAGCGGCGGATGAACTCCAGACGTTGAAGGTTCTTGTCGAAGAACAGATGGTCGTATTTGTCGAAGTCGCCGCCGAGGCAAAATGGCGCCTTACTTCTTCTGACGCGTTCTGGGTCTTGAAAGGGGAGCTGCATCATCGCGAGATATGGCACGGGAAAATACAGTCGAAGGCGATAGTCATGTCCAAATTCGGTGTACGGCCTGACATCGCGCCACGGCAAATGCAAGACAGCCTTTCCGTAGCTCACATGCACGACCTGCGCTTGACGATTGAATCGAACCCGCGATTGGGCCATTTCTGTACCCATCCAAAGGAAGAACCATGCAAAGAAGAAAAAGGGGATGCAGATAACGGCCCCCTTTATATGAAACTCGCCGAAGAGCGGGGCCAATACGAAGACGATGATCAATGAGAAGGGAACGCCTAGCGTGGACACCTGCATCAAGAATGTGATTTGACCTTCGAGCCGGGGTTCGATGTAGCGGTTGTTAAATTGCTCAGGATCAGACACGTCGTCGTCGAGCCAAACTTGTGCGGGCTCCATGGCATAGGTGATATCGGGCAAAGCAGCATGATCGATACGCTCGTCCAGCGCTGCGCATTGCCGGATGAACTCCGCCTTGGCGTCGGGAACCGTCGCAGGATCAACGTCGCGAAGTTTCTTCACCACAGCTGGCTCTCTTGCATCACGAAGTCGGCGTCCGTGAAACCGTTGGGTCGGTACTCCACGTTGGTTTTCCCGATCAGCGTATTCGTCGTGATGTGGATGATGCCGACGCCATTCTCAACAGAGACCAATTTTGGATCTTCGTAGTGCTTGGTCGTTCCGATGAAGTCTCCCGCACTCGCGGCTTGATGTTGAGTGATCGTGTAGTGGCTGATCTGCGGCTGCCATCCCGGAAGACGGACCGTGATGGTTCGAGCATCTTCGGGAAGTCCGACTACGCTGGTGATCAAATTAATCGCCGCAAGGCTGCGAGCGATTCCGAAGATGTCGGCCTCCGATTCGATGGTCGGTTCTTGAAATAGGCGGTGGAACTCGTGGAGTTCTTCTTCATCACTGGCGAATGGGGCGTGATTACCCTGGATGCCCCAAATGCTGCGTGCAATCCATTTCGTGATCTTTGCCTCGTTAGCAACGGTTTGATGATGGTTTTGAAGAATTATGTAGAGTGCTTCCGCTGCGAGGAGAATCCAGCCAATCTGGCCCGCTCCCATCCGAGCAATATTTGCGCCACCTTTCAACACTCGAGAGTTTGCCCGGTCCCATCGCTGAAGGAAGGGCGCTTTGCTTTTTCCCGCCAGATGCAACATCCCAAGGCCGCCAGCTGTGATCTGCACCGATCCACTGAGGAAACTAATGCCGGCCGTCTCTCCCGTTTCTTTTATCGCAGCATGCCACCAGTCCTTGGCTCCAATGGCAAGAGCAGCCACGGCTGCTGCTGCAATTACTCGTAACTCCCAAGTGCTTGCGAGGTCGCGATAAGCCGCGGCGGCACCGGAATCGCCCCGCAACTTCGCCAAATCCCGCTGTTTCTCAAAGTGCATCCGCGTCATCGCCATCCCGGCTGCGCTGACGCCCAGCACTCGCCCGGTTGCATTCAGCGCATTCCCCAGCGTCAACCCGTCTTCTTTCCCCAGCGCCCGGAACGCTTCGCCCGCGCTGTACACCGTGGCAAACACCGCGACGCCGCCCAGCGACAGCTGGACGTTGTGCCAGAAGCGAATACGCTGCGGCAGCGTTCTGACTTGGGCGAGTTTTTCTTGTACGTCCTGCGTGTCGTAAAGGGTGACAAGCGTTTGGGCCGCCCGGTCCACGGTTTTCGGGCGGAAGCCGTTGACGCCTTTCAGGCCCATTTGGTCGCGCACCCAGTTGCCGACGTCGGACAGGGGGACGTCGTGAGCGCGGGCGATGGCGCCGTCCAGCACCTCCATGATCGGGCGGTACACGCTAGTCCAGTACGCGCCGGGGGATCTGAGTTGGCCTTGGGCGACCAGCGCGCCCAGCATGACGCTCAACTGATGGGATGCGCCGTCGGCGGGCAGAGCTTCCAGGACTTTTTGCAGGGCGGCCAGCGCGGCGTTGGAGGCTTGTCGGATGGGGCCCGCGCTGAGTTCGGCGTAGCTGATAACTTGCGGTGTACCGAAGACGGCTTTTCCCAGCAGGCCGGTCGGGCCGGTGGGGCCAACCTGTTCAATCAGGTAATCGTTGCCGGCCTTGCAGTGGATGAGCGCGGGAAGGGTGTGGCCGACCAGGCAACGCAAATCAAGATGGCCAATAGTGTCCGGCGCGTGGGTAGCGATGATCGCGTCGTACTGCGCGCGTTGCTGGTTGAACAGCGTCCACAGGTCGGTAGCGGCGCGGGTGACGGCGTCAGTGTGGTGCTTGAGTTTTTCGGGATGCGCGTCTTCAAACCGCTTGCGCTCCGTATTGCGGGCATAGGCAAGACGCTTGCGTTGGGCGGCCAAGCCGGCCTGGTAGAACCTCTCGCGCGCAGCTTCGTTGGCGCCTCCGGGGATATGAGAAGGTATCGCGCTGCGAATGACGTCGTTCTTTTCCGCGTAAAGCTCGGCCTCGCGCCTTTTCAGGCTACCAAGTTCGTCGATCATTTTCGATACGCGGAGCTTGCGAGCGGCGTCGGCGCTATAGGTTTGAAGCTGATCCAGACGGCTGCCCACCAGCACGTTGAGCTCGCTGAGCATGCCCGCCAGGTCATGAACGGCCACGGCTTTGGGAACCAGGTCAGTGCGGGGCCGGGCGGCGGCGCTCATGGCGTTCAGGATGGATTGAAAGCCGTCGGTGTCCGGCTGGCTTTCGCTCCACGGATACGGTTTGGGTGCGTTTTGTGGAGCTGGCGCCAATTCCGGCACTTGGGTCAGCAACGACGCTGGGAAGACGTTGGCTTGCGCTACTTGCTCCAAATTCACCGGAGTGGATAGCAGGCTGCGCCATCCTGCAGTGTCGTTCTCGATGCGCCATAGCGCCGCGTGGCTGAGGATCGTGTCGGTGATCCGCACATGCACGGTGTCATCTTCCACGTCGGGCGGCACCAGCAGAAAGCGCGCCGCGCCGGCTTCGTCGGGGGCTTGTGCGCGCCCGGGCACGTCGGCGGCGTAGTCGGCCTCGGTCCACCAGATGGGCGCGAAGCGGATGTTGTCGGTGACCTGGTAATGACGCGTCCACATGCGCCCGTGCTGCCTAAAGAAAAGATACACATAGCTGCGCGGACGCAGCACGCGCAATCCATATGTCTTGCCGTCGACAAGTTTGGGGTAAAGCGCGGCGGTCAGTGTGGGAAAGATCTCCGCGTTAACGGGCTTGTCCGTGATGCCATACCGCAAGGGATACAGCGGGGTGCCCCGTTCGCAGGGCGGCGGGGAAATGGCTTTGCCTAATTGCTTGGCGCTGGGGTGGGGCGGTTGCAGCGCCTTGGGGCAGGCCGGAAACGTGTGGGTCATGTTGCAAGTCCTGATGCCGAGACGGCGTGAATCTGATTCAGGCGCTGTTCCGCGTGATGCAGGCGTTGCAGGCCGGGAACCGTTTGCTGCGCCAAGATCGTGCGCAACTCGGTGTCCTTCTCGAAAGGCTGTTGGGGAAAGCGCAGCCGCAGCCCGATGTAGTGGCGCACGTCGCGTTCGATGACCAGCCCGATCTGGCCTGCCTCGGTCGCGAAGATGGAGAATTGACGCAGCAACTTGGCGTGCGCTGCGGGATCGGTCGCCGCGAGGTCTGGGGGAAGGGTGCGCCGGACGGTTTCGCGCATGAACCATTCAAAGCTCGCCTGGTTGATCGCGTCTTCGTCGGCTTCGTGCAGGGTGTAGATATCCTCATAGCCGGACATCGACGCGGCAGCATCAGAATCCGGGAGGTCAATGCGCAGCCATTGCGCGCCGTCCGCGTCGGGCGTGCGCCAGATCACGCCGCGAATCGGGCCGAACCATTCAGCCAGCCGGTGCGGCGCCAGCCCCTCGCATAGCTCTTCCAGCTGGCGGGTGGCGGTCAGGTTGAAGCGCAGGGGCAGGCCGTCAGGCGCAAGCATCTGGTGCAACGCTTGCAGGTGGGGGCTGGCGTGAGCATCATCGGGCGCAAAGATCAGTACTCCCATTTGCCGCGGTGCCCAGTCCTCAACAAACCGTTGCAGCAGATCGGCATTGACCCGCGTCAGCAGCGGCCCGTGGCGGTAACCGGGGGACGAGTAGGCCCACGCGGTGTCGCGCCATAACCAGTGGTGATCAAATCCGGGCGTCAACGCCACCACCTTTTCTTCGAGATCAGCGTCCTGCGCACCATCCAGCCAAAGCCACCCTTGGCCCGAACCCGCCAATGTCTCGACGCTGGGCGCTTGCGCGGGCTGCACGATGCGGCGTGGCCATCCCGGATGCGACGTCATGGGCGGCATCATGCGGCTCCCATGCCGCAGGGGCAGGGCACGCGTGGGCAACTGCCATCTGGGCGCATGGCGCACAGCTTATCCATGGCAAGGCCGGGGTTCGGCGCGCCTGCCATGGATGGCGCGCTGGCTCCGCCTGATTGCTGGCTGATTGGCCCCTTGAATTTGATGGCGACGGCTTCAATCGTGATGCCGCCGCCATCAATCGTGATCGTCCCGCCCGGCCCCTTGATAACGGCGCGCTGGGCGGACTGCAATTCATACACCACCGTCTTACGCGCAATCCGCTGACCCGCGTGCAACTGATGATGCCCCTGCACGGTGTGTTCCACATTCCCACCGGTTTCAATCCAGTGGTTCGCCGCGGTCTTGTCGCGCCGGTTGTTGCCGACGTCTTCAGTCCGGTCCTTGCCCGTCATCACCGTGTGATTACGCCCGATCGTCAGAAAATCATCCTGGCCGATGTCGTGACGCCGGTCGTGCCCGATGTTCACTTGTTCATCATTGCCCACCGTCTCCTTGCGGTCGTGGCCGATCACGATGGTCTCGTCGTGCTCCACCTGCTCGCTGCGGTCATGGCCGACGAAGGTGGTTTCGTTGTGGTTCACATGGATGTTCTGATCTTTCTGCGCATGCACGTAGATCTCTTCCTGATCCCGTTCGTCTTCAAACCGCAGCTCGTTATAGCCATCGCCTTTATGCGTCTGGCTTTTGATCGTCATGCGCGTTTTGTGACGCGGCAGTTCATACGGCGGCGGGTTGATCGACCGATGCGTGCGGCCCGTGATGATCGGCTGCGAACTATCGCCATCCAGAAAGCTGACGATGACTTCCTGCCCGATACGCGGAATGGCCATGTGGCCCCAGCCCGCGCCCGCCCAGTTCTGCGAGACGCGTATCCAGCAGGAGCTGTGTTCGTTGTGCT